>JBFLYO010000022.1:0-62377 GCA_040756745.1 Bacteroidota bacterium | reverse complement strand
ACACCTCTCTCAGCAACCGCCCCCTCTTCCTGGGAGGGATCCTCTGCATCATCGTCGGCATCCAGATCATTTCCATCGGCTTGTTGGGTGAAATGATCACAAAAACGAGGACCGACGAGCAGGAGTACGTGATCCGCGACTTCATCAAGTGACCCTCTGCCCTCGATGCCCTCCTCCCCCATGGGTCCGGAATCACTCCGGACGGACTGCCGCTGGTTCAAGGGGTGGATCCCCTGCAGACCTCACAAGGAGACGGGCGTCCATTGCACGGAGCCGGACGGCACCGTGTGTCCGCAGTACGACCGGATCACCGAGCGGATACTCATCATCAAGCTTGGCGCCGTGGGCGACGTCATCCGCACCACGCCCATCCTCCATGCATTCAAACGCACCCATCCTGCTGCTCACATCTGGTGGCTGACGCTGACGCCGGAAATCCTGCCGTCACAGGTCGACGTTCCCCTCCCCTTCACCCCCCAAAGTCTCGCCACGCTGGGGGCGGTGCGCTTCGACCTTCTTGTGAACCTCGACAAGGACCGTGAGGCGTGCGCCCTCGCGGCAACGCTCAACGCAAAGGAGCGCAGAGGATTCACTTTGAAGGACGGTATCCCGGTGCCCGTCGACGCGGATGCGGTTCACAAATACATGACCGGCCTCTTCGATGATCTCAGCAGGGCGAACACAAAGAGTTATGTGCAGGAGGTGTTTGAGATCAGCGGCCTCACCTTCGCCGGCGAACCGTACATCCTGGACTCGCATGCCGGAGAGGGATACCGGTGGAAGCTGCCGAAGGGAAAGGCCATCATCGGACTCAACACAGGGTGCGGCGGCAGGTGGACCAGTCGCCTCTGGCCCGAAAGGCATTGGGCGGCGCTCGCACGTCGCCTGAAGCAGGCAGGGATGGTCCCCCTGCTTCTGGGCGGAGAACAGGAAGACGCCCGGAACAAACGCATCGCCCGGCGGAGCGGGGCGCTATACTTCGGCACCTTCCCGCTCCCGCAGTTCATTAACCTCGTCGACCAGTGCACGCTGGTCGTCACCGCCGTGACCATGGCTCTGCACATCGCCGTCGGCCTGCGGAAGCGCGTCGTCCTCTTCAACAACATTTTCAACCGGCACGAGTTCGAACTGTATGGGCTCGGAACCATTGTGGAACCTGATCCGCCATGCACGTGCTACTACGCGGCGGTCTGCACCGATCCCCGGCGCGGGCCCCACGGCTGCATGCCGGATATCCCTGTGACGCGCGTCGTGAGTGCGGTGACCGCGCTGCTCAAGCCGTGATCCAGTAGCCCTCCGACCATGACTCGCCAGCCCTCCAGGACATCAGCGGGCACGCCGCCACTCGATTCCATCGCACCGGGGATCCGCGACTGGCATATCCTTGCAGGCCTTGGGCTCATCGTCCTTGCATTCTTCCGGGAGATTTTGTTCCAGCAGGCGTTTTTCTGGGAAGACTTCCTCTACCAGTTCTACCCGTATCGCAATTTCGCCACGGTCTCTCTGGCCCGCGGCGAGATCCCTCTCTGGATTCCTTATGTGTTCATGGGGATGCCGTTCCTGGCCGACATCACCGGTACGGTGATCTATCTGCCCCACCTTCTGCTCGTCCCGCTGGTCTCCGCCGGAAAGCTCAATTTCTGGTATGTCGAGCTCTATCAAGTCCTCCACACGTACGGGGCCGGGGTAGCGATGTACTACTGCGCAAAGTCGTTTGGGCTTGAAAAGATCCCGTCGGCATTTGCTGCCCTGACCTACATGCTGTCGGGATTCCTGACCGTTCACGCCATTCATCTGGTGATGATATGCCAGGCCGCATGGTTTCCAGTTGCGGTCATGCAATTCAGGAAGGCAATGCACAACCTTTCCCCCGGCGCCGCCGTTCTCGCCGGCGTGTGCATGTTCCTGATCATCTGCGGCGGGCACACGCAGATTGCCCTGTACTATTTCTTCTTCCTCTTCTGCTATGCTCTCTATGCTGCCGTCACCGCGTCCGGGACGGACCGACGCGGCGCTTTGCGTGGACTGGTGCCCCGCGCCGGACTGGCTGCACTGATGGCACTTGTGGCCCTGGGGCTCTCAGCAGCGCAGATTCTGCCGACGGCGGAGCTCTCCGCCAATTCCCTCCGCGAGGAGATGTCGTACGCCCGATCGACGGAAGGCGAGCTCTCGTGGGCCCAGCTCATCACGCTGGTCGTGCCGAAATTCTTCGGCACCTCCAACCATCTCGGCGGGGAGAACCCGATGATGTACTGGGGGCCCCAAAGCTACTGGAATTACTGGGAAACATGCCTTTACATCGGCATCCCGGCGCTTGCGCTCGCACTGATCGCGGTGCGCGTTTATCGTTCCGACCGCCAGGTGTTGTTCCTTGCAGGGTTTCTTCTGCTTGCCCTCCTGACTGCCCTCGGTGACAATTTCGTTTTCCACTCGTTCTTCTATACTATTGTGCCGGGGTTCGACAAATTCCGGGCACCCGGCCGGTGGGGATTTTTCACCGCCTTCTGCGGCGCATTGCTGGCCGGCTACGGGATCCGTGGGCTTCTCTCCATGCCCGCTGAGCGTCGCCGTATCCGGCTGATCCTGGCCTCCATCGTCGCGGTACCGCTCCTTTTGGCCACAGGAATCTCCACGGGAGCGTTGGACACGTTTATCGCGTCGGTCCTGCGCTCCGGCTCATGGCGCGGCATCCCGGTCGAACAGGCACTGGCGAGCGTGCGCAACATTGCGTCACAGCAATCACTTGCTGGCCTTCTTTTTGCGGGAGCCGCGGGATTTGTGCTGTTCCTGATCTCCCGGTCACCCGGCAAGTCTGCAGCGCTGGTCGGTGCACTCTTCGTCATTCAGTGCGCAGACCTCTACGTGTTTGGCTTCGACCAGAACAACGGGAAGACCAATCCCACGAGCTACTTTGATCAGCAGCGGACGTTGATTGACCACCTCCTGCGCGAAGGACGGAGCGAATTTTTCCGCGTCAATGCCCGGAATCCCCAGGGATTGCTCTTCGACAGGAACCAGGGGATGATCGACCAGCTCTTCCTCACGGAGGGATACACGCAACTCGCCCTGAAGCGACGGTTCCCTCCCGCTCCCTCGGCCGACGCAATGTATCGGCTGCTGAATGTCAAATACCGGCTCCGGACCGATACGCTGATCCAGGCAGGGCGCGGGCGCCTGCGATTCCGGCTTGACCGCGATTCCCTCTACCTCCCGCGTGCGTTCATGGTGTTCAGCGCCCGCCTCTGTTCCTCCGCAGAGGCCGAGAGCACATTCATGTTGGCGCCGGAGTTCGATCCCCGACATGTAGCAACCCTGGAGGAGCCGCTCGAGGGCATGCTCGATTCCGCTGCAGCAACCTCCCTGTGGCGGGCCGAGATCACCGCCTACCGCAATAACGCAATCAGTGTCAACGTGTCGTCGGCGGGACGGGGTATCCTGGTTCTGAGTGAGATGTATTTTCCGGGATGGAACGCGTACATTGATGGTGCCCCCGCCGCCGTCTTCAGGACCGACTGGAGCCTGAGAGGGGTGGTTGTGGAGCAGGGTAATCATTCGGTGGAGTTCCGGTATGAACCGCGCTCATTTGCTCTGGGTACGGTGGTCTCCGGAGGAACGGCACTGTTGTGCCTGGCGGGGGCGGCTTTTTCCCTGCTCCGCCGAAGGCGAACCCGCCCCCCACATACGCACATGACCGACAGCTGAGACCATGGTATCCATCGTCATACCGGTCTATAACGAACGGGAAACTCTTCCGGAGCTGCATCGCCGCATCACTGATGCCATGACTCCGGCGGGAGAGACATACGAAATCGTTTTTGTGAACGACGGGAGCAGCGACGGTACCCGCGAGGAGCTTCGCGCGCTGGTCGGGCGCGATGCGCACGTGCGCGCGCTTCACCTCGCGCGCAACTTCGGCCACCAGATCGCCATTTCCGCGGGGATCGACGCTGCGCGGGGAGACGCGGTGATTCTCATGGACGGCGACCTTCAGGATCCGCCGGAGCTCTTGCCCGGCATGGTTACGCGTTGGAAGGGAGGATCCGACGTGGTGTACATGGTGAAGCGCACGCGCAGGGAGCATTTCCTGAAACGGATGCTCTTCCATTCCTTCTATGAACTGATGCGAAAGATGTCCACGATCCCGTTGCCGCTGGAGGCCGGAAACTTCTCACTCATGGACAAAAAGGTGATCCAGGTGCTTCGGGAGATGCCGGAACGGAACCGATACATCGCCGGCATGCGTGCCTGGGCGGGGTTCACACAGACCGGCATCGAATTCGACAGGGATGCCCGGTTTGCGGGGACGCCGCGGATGACCATCCGGCGGCTCTTCCGCCTCGCCTTCGACGCGCTCTTCTCCTTCTCGAACGTTCCCCTCCGTCTCGCAATGTATGTCGGCATGTCCACCGCCTTTCTGTCGTTCTGCATCGGCCTCGTCGTTCTCTACATCCGGCTCTTCACCGACCGGGCGACACCCGGCTGGGCGTCGCCCGTCGTCTCCATTCTGTTCATCGGTGGACTGATCTTAGTAACCCTCGGAATCATCGGTGAGTATCTCGGGCGTATTTACGATGAGGTGAAGCGCCGCCCGCTGTACGTGGTGCAGGAACGCACGGGATTCGGGGACGATGAGCATCCGGCGACGTAGATGAAGATTGTCCTTCTCGGCACGGCGTACCCGCTGCGCGGCGGCATCGCCCATTACAATGCGTTGCTCTACCGGGAGCTGAGTCGACGCCACACCGTGGAGATCGTGACGTTCAAGCGTCAGTACCCCGGGATTCTCTTCCCCGGCACCTCGCAGGTGGAGGGGGTTCCCACGGAGGAGTACCGCGTGCCGAGCGAGTCGCTCGTGGATTCGGTCAGTCCGCTGAACTGGGTTGCGGTCGGGCGGGCGATCCGCGCCCGGAGGCCGGATCTGCTCCTCTTCAAGTACTGGCTCCCCTTCTTCGGTCCCTGCTTCGGCACCATCGCCCGCGTTGCAACACGCGGAACAACGACGCGCGTGGTCTACATCTGTGACAACGTCGTCCCGCATGAACGCCGGCCTGGTGACCGGGCGTTCACGCGGTACGCGCTCTCAGCCGCAGACGGGTTTGTCGTCCAGTCTGCGGCAGTCGAGCGCGACCTCCTGGCGCTCTTTCCCGGTGCGCAGTATGAACGCATCCCCCATCCCGTATACCATGGCTTCGGTGCGCCGGCGCCGCGCAAGGAGGCGCGGCAACGTCTCGGTGTCAATGCAGCGCACGTGCTCCTGTTCTTTGGATATGTACGGAAATACAAGGGCCTCAACCTCCTGCTGGAGGCAATGGCGCTGGTGCGCGGGCAACTGGACATTCACCTCTTCGTGGTGGGAGAATTCTACGACGACGAAGCCCCCTACCGGGCCATGATCACTTCGCTGGGCCTTGAGCACCAGGTGACCGTCAAGTCCGGTTACGTGCCAAACGATGAGGTCCGCTGGTACTTCTGCGCGGCCGATGCCGTCGTCCTTCCCTACCTGTCGGCGACGCAGAGCGGCATTGCTCAGATCGCGTATCATTTCGACACGCCCGTCATCGCGACCGATGTGGGCGGGCTTGCCGAGATCGTGCGCGACGGCGAGACCGGCGTCGTGGTCCCACCGGCGGATCCAAATGCGCTCGCCGACGGCATGTTGCGATTCTTTCGCGACATGGATCGCGAGCGTGTGCGGGCTGCCGTCAACGCAGAGAAGCGGAAGTATTTATGGGAACACCTTGCCGCCGCCATCGAACGGCTGGCAGGGAAACCATGAGCGTCCTCACGGGACGATGCCGATGCTGCGACGCGGACCGCCTGCGGACCGTCCCGTTCGGCTACAGTTTCCGGGGCCGATGGCTCCAGGCGATCGAATGTGCCGTGTGCGGGATCATTTATCTTGACCCGCAGCCCAGTGCTGAAGAAATCGCTTCGTTGTACACGAAGGAGTATTTCGAGGGAGACTTCCGCTGCGGCCACGCCGGCAG
Organism: Bacteroidota bacterium; assembly: GCA_040756745.1. Lineage (GTDB taxonomy): Bacteria > Bacteroidota > Ignavibacteria > UBA10030 > UBA6906 > JBFLYO01. Next base: position 56,390 of record JBFLYO010000022.1, on the reverse strand, counting down.
CTGCATAACGTCGCCCCTTCATGACGTGCTTGTCGATAAGGGACTGCTGGACCGTCTGAAGGCTCTGAAACCGGGAGGCCGGCTCCTCGAGGTGGGGTGTGCCGCAGGAACATTTCTCCACGCCGCGAAGGAGGCGGGGTTCGACGTTAGCGGCGTCGAGTACTCTGCCGACGCCGCTCAGCTCGCGCGCGACAGGTTTGGCCTCAGAGTCTTCACAGGCGACGTTACAGGTGCAAGATTTCCTTCGGAGGCGTTCGACCTGGTCTTCCTGGGAGACGTGGTGGAACATCTCCCTGATCCACGGGCAACGTTACGAGAGATCAGGCGGATTCTTGCACCCGGCGGGGCGCTCGTTTTGGCCTGCCCGTCGCAAACAAATACCCTGTTCTCCCGGCTTGGCTTCCTCCTCTACGGGATGCTCGGGCGTCGGGCGACCGTGCATCTTCCGCCGTATCATCTGTTCGAGTTCCGCCCGGCATGCATGGAGGCGCTCCTCGCGCGCTGCGGCTACGAGCGGATCAGCATTGTCCAGGCAGCCATCCCTCCTTCAATGATCAATGTGCGGGGGACATTTCCCGAACGCGCCGGGAAGCGACTGCTGCAGTACCCCAACGCACTGTTGACCAGCGTGTTGGGAATTCTTGGAGATCGAATGGAAGTGACGGCCTTTCGTCATCATGACTGAGCCAGCCGCTCATACCCTCACGTACTGGCAGTATCAATACGACGTGTCGTTCCACTACATGGCCCCGCTCCTGCAGGGGTGGGGCGTGGCAATCCGTGGCGCCGAGACGCTCGACGTGGGTTGCGGCGAGGGAGGCGGGCTGTGCGCGCTTCACGACCTCGGCGCCAGGTGCACGGGTTTCGACGTCGACGCACGGCGGGTGGAAGCTGCCCTCGCACTTCGCGGGGACCGCGCTATCGAATTCCATCACGGCGATATGTACGCGCCAACGCTGCCCACCGGGAGCCGGCGGTACGGCCTTGTCGTCCTGCACGACGTATTTGAGCACCTCGACCGGAAGGTGGAGATGCTCGACCGCCTCAAGACGCTGATGGTTCCCGGGGCTCATCTGCTCATCACATTTCCTCCGTACTACTCGGCGTATGGTGCGCACCAACAGCACCTCAGGACGCGTCTGGCGCGGCTGCCATTTGTGCATCTCCTCCCCGGATTCCTGAAGGGCGTGCTGCCCCGGCTGAAGAATGAGCCCCCATACGTCGTGGAGGAGATCCGGAAGCTCGGTCGGCTGAAGATGGGGATGAGAACATTCGAGCTCCTCGCGGCCCGGAGCGGATTGCGGATTGAGCGGAAGCAGGCATACCTGATCAGTCCAAACCACATTCGCTTCGGCCTGAAACCGCTTCCTGCGGGACGGGTGGCCCGCCTCCCGCTGATCCGGGAATTGCTGTGCTCGGGCGTTGTGTACCTTCTCACCCGGGAGTGAATCTGTGGCCGGCGATCCTCTCACCTACATCATCATCGTCAATTGGAACGGAAAGCAGGATACGCTGGAGTGTCTCGCGTCGCTCCGTGCAGCCACCCACCCGAATGCGAGAATCCTTGTGGTGGATAACGGATCGCAGGATGGCTCTCCCGAGGCCATCCGCAGCGCACACCCCGGCGTTGAAATCCTTGAGACCGGGAGGAACCTGCGATTTGCCGGGGGCAACAATCTCGGCCTTCGCCGCGCGCTGGCTCGTGGTGCGGAGCAGGTGATGCTGCTCAACAACGACACCACCGTTGCGCCCGATTTCCTGGACCTGATGACGCGCTGCCTCCGTTCGTCCACAGCGATCGGCGTCGTGGCGCCAACAATCCTGTATTACGACCGGCCCGACCTCATCTGGTACGGCGGCGGAGAGATCTCGTTCTGGACGGGAACCATGCGCCACGTCGGAATCCGTCAACGCGAGGATGCAACGGACACGACTGTGCGTGACACCGCCTATGCATCCGGCTGCTGCCTGCTGGCCAGGCGTGAAGCGGTGGAAGCGGCAGGGATGCTCGATGAGACATTCTTTATATACACGGAGGATGCGGACTGGTGCATGAGAGTGCGTCGGGCGGGCTTCCGCATTGTCTACGAGCCCCGGGCGCGGATATGGCACAAGGTGTCCGTCAGTGCCGGTGGGCACCTCTCCGCCTTCAAGCTCCGGCACAAGTTTCTGAGCAACATGCGCTTCTTTGCGCGGCACGCCGCCTGGTACCACTGGTTCACGTTCCCGTGGCTCAACGTTGTAGTCAATGGTGTTGCTGCCGTGCGGTATATGATTTCCCGGCATTGAGCGGATGGAATTCGGCAGACATCTGCGGATGGGCATCTGGGGACTGGCGGACAAAATGCTGCCGGTGGTCTATGGACTGGGTTACGTATGGCTGGTGATCCGTGTCCTCCCCGAAGAGGAGTTCGGAAATTTCGTTCTCGTTCAGGAGATCTTTCTGATCATCTCTGGCCTTGCCACCGCATTTGCCCTCCAGCCCATGCTGAAATTCGCGGCGGAAGCGGAAGCCGACCTCACGGGTATCGTCTCGGCGTCGCTCTGGCTGAACGCCGGCTTTGTCGCTGCTGCCTCGCTGGTCGTCGCACTTCTGAGCGAACCTGCCGCCGCACTGCTGAACTCTCCCTCCCTCGCTCCTCTGTTGCTCTACGTCCCGGCAATGCTGGCGGCGTCGTTCGCCCGTAATTTCACCATGACCTTACTGCAGGCGAGGTTCCGCATCCGGGAGGTGTTCTGGATGGACGCGGTGCACTTCCTTGGGGCTCCGTTTCTGGTCTGGGTCGTGTCGCGTCTTCACCAGTTCGACACCGCTCTCGATCTTGTCCTGATCAATCTCGTCTCTCTGGGGAGTTCGTCGCTGGCGGGTCTCTGGTTTGCCCGTGGTATGGCGCGACTAACGCTTCGCCCGTCTACATCGGCTGTCCGGCAGGTATGGGATTACGGGAAATACACGCTTGGCGGCATTGTCAGCTCCCTTGTCGGCACGCGCGCGGACTCCTTCATCCTCTCCGCATTTTCCGGGCCGGTGCAGGTGGCAGTGTACAATTCTGCAAAGGTGTTCGTCCGTCTCTACGAAATGGCAACACAGGTGGCGCAGATGTTCCTGCTTCCGGCGGCCTCGCGTCTCTCGTCGCAGGGAGACGCCGTCTCGCTGAAGACGCTGACGGAAAAGGCCGTCCTCTTTTTGATAGTGGGTCTGCTTCCTGTGACCCTCATGTTCATTGTCCTTCCCGAGCTTCTCATTGCCGTGTTGTACAGTGGCCGCTATGCGGACGCGGTGCCGGTGATCAGAATCTTTTCGCTCCTGACATTTGTCGTCCCGCTCACGGCGGTCGGCACAAATGTGATCATGGGACTGGGGCACGCGCGGGCGTCGTTTATCCTCGGTGCGAAATCCCTCATCGTCACGCTTGCTGCATTGCTGATTTGCATCCCTGTGGGGGGCGTCCCCGGGGCGGGGGCCGGGTACTTGCTTGGCGCAGTGATTACCGCCGTGCTGACGGGCCGGACCCTCAACCGCTATGTCCGCATCAGCATCAAGGAGGTGATGCGTCGGACGCACGACATCAGGATGTTCCTTGCGGACAGATTGTAGCACTCGCTTCTGATCGCCATCGAGCTTCATCTTTGCGGATTTTTCCCTATATTGCGTTTCGATAAAATTTGCACCGGACCGCCTCATGAAGAAAGCTCTGATCACCGGCATCACCGGACAGGACGGTTCCTATCTTGCCGAACTCCTGTTATCGAAAGGCTACGAGGTGCACGGGATCCTCCGGAGGAGCAGTTCATTCAACCGTGCGCGGATCGACCATATCTACATCAAAGATCCCGCAATCATGAACAAGCGGCTCTTCCTGCACTACGGAGACGTCACGGACACGAGCAACCTGAACCGGCTGCTCGAGAAGGTCCGGCCGGGCGAGATCTACAACCTTGCTGCTCAGAGTCACGTCAAGGTTTCTTTTGACGTCCCCGAATATACGGCCGAGGTCGATGCCGTGGGGACGCTTCGGTTTCTCGATGCCATACGGGAGACGGGCACACAGACGAGATTCTACCAGGCGTCGACCAGCGAACTCTACGGAAAGGCGCGCGCCATACCGCAGAACGAGTCTACGCCGTTCTACCCTCGCAGTCCATACGGGGTGGCGAAGCTCTTCGGGTACTGGATCGTTGTCAACTACCGGGAGGCGTACAACCTGTTCGCGTGCAACGGCATCCTGTTCAACCACGAATCCCCCCGGCGTGGCGAGAATTTTGTGACGCGCAAGATCACCATTGCCGCAGCACGTATCAAGCACGGGATGCAGTCGGTGCTCAGCCTCGGCAATCTCAACGCGAAGCGCGACTGGGGATACGCGCCGGAGTATTGCGAGGCCATGTGGCTCATGTTGCAGCAGGACACGCCCGACGATTACGTTGTGGCGACGGGCGAAACGCATACCGTGAAGGAGTTCGTGGAACTCGCCTTTGAAGAGGTCGGGATGCCCGTGCGCTGGGAGGGAGAGGGGGCGGACGAGAAGGGGATCAGCAGGAAGTCCGGAAAGGTCATCGTCGAAGTGAATCCCGAATTTTACCGTCCCACGGAGGTGGACATACTGGTGGGGGACGCGACGAAAGCGAGAACCCGGCTGGGATGGCGGCCTATAACGAATTTTGAGGCGCTGGTGCGAATGATGGCACGGGCAGATGATGAAAGGGTGGCGCGCAGAGGTTTCTGACCCGCGTCCCATGATGATTCTCTCCCCCGGAGGCGACCGCTGCTCATGACCGTCACCAACGAAGGCTGGATCCGGCATCTCCCCCCCGCCATTCGTGAGCGCCTGCACGGGCGTGCACAACTTCAGAGGATCCTCAGCAATATTGTCTGGCTCTCGCTGGACAAGGTTCTCCGGCTGATTCTTACCGCGGTGATCGGCATTTGGGTGACCCGCTACCTCGGGCCGGTGCAGTTTGGATTGTTGAACTATGCCGCAGCGTTCGTCGCGCTCTTCACTCCGCTGGCGACGCTCGGGCTTGACTCGATCGTCATTCGCGACATCCTCGGCGAGGATGAGGAAGCCAGAAGGACCTCTCTCGGAACAGCCTTTGCCATGCGCACCGCGGGAGCAGCGGTTGGTGCAGTGTGCGCTTTCCTCCTCGTGACCGTTGTTCGGCCTGGAGACTCGCTTGCCGCAACGCTGGTGGTCTTAGCCGGCGTTGGCATGTTTGCGCTGGCGTTCGACGTTATCGACCTGTGGTTCCAGTCGCAAGTGAAGGCAAAATTCGCAGTCTACGCGAAAAACGGGGCATTCCTTATCATGTCGGGGGTTCGAGTCATTCTTCTGGTCGTCGGCGCTCCGTTGGTGGCATTTGCATGGGCGGTACTTGCAGAGGCTCTGATCGGCGCCACTGCCCTGCTCATCGTGTACCGCCGGAAAGGACAGCACCTCCGCGCATGGAGGGTGCGCCTCGCACGCGCATCACAATTCCTTCGCGACAGCTGGCCGCTTGCGTTCGCTACACTGGGCACAATTCTCTATATGCGCATCGGTCAGGTGATGCTCGGCAACATCCTGAGCGACCGTGAGGTGGGTGAATACTCCGTGGCAGTCCGACTTGCGGAGGCGTGGTATTTTCTTCCCGTCGCAATCACTGCTTCGGTGTTCCCCTCCGTTCTGAGCGCACGGAGGACCGACCGCGTCCAGTATGCAAGGCGCATGCAGGTGCTCTACGGGGGACTCAGTGTGATCTCCATTGCCGTCGCCATCCCCACCTCGTTTCTTGCACGGACCGTCGTGGTCCTGCTCTTCGGCCCACAGTACGCCGACGCCGGCCCGGCGCTCGCTGTTTATGTCTGGGCGAGTCTACCCGTCTTTCTCGGCATTGCCAGCAACCAATATCTGATTGCAGAAAACCGGACGCGTGTTGCTTTGTGGAGAACCGTTACCGGCTCAGTGGTCAACATCATTCTGAACATGCTGTTGATTCCCCTATGGGGGATTCTCGGTGCGGCCGTTGCAGCGCTCATTGCGTATTCGCTCGCTACCTTCTCATTTGCCGTCGTCCCGGACTTGCGAAGCCATGTCTTGCTCATGGTTCGTTCTGTAAACCCCCGATTTCTCTACGCCGAGATGCGGAAGGCCGCCGGTACCTGAATCATCGTTCCCATTCACTGCCACTGACTGCTTATGGCCGAGACCCTTGGCTCGCTGTGCGACAAACTCACCGTGGTCAAGCTGAAGCAATGGCACACGGCTGACCCCGAGCGGCGGAAAAGCCTGGCGCTTCAGGAGTCCCAGCTGAGCAGCGAAATCAACGAATTTATTGCTCACGCGATCGCAGGCCGCATTCCACCGGACCGCCTTGTGTTTGCCGCGAACAAGGTGTATGCTTCACGCACCGGCGATCCGGAAACGATACCAGGAGCCCTCGGCGAATCCATTTCCCGGCTTGCAACCGTTAATTGCTCGCTCTGGCATGAGCAGGAGAAAGTCTACGAGTTCGAAAGGGTCCCACCCGATCAGAAGGATGAGGTGGTAAAGAAGCTCGCACAGTTGAATCTCGAACGAAACGCCTGTATCGAGAAGATCGACAGCCTCCTGCGCAACGCAGTCACGCAGGGGAAATCTCAAACCCCGACCTGAGGGTTGCACCATGCATCTGATTCAGAGGAAAACATGCCGGGTGTGCGGGTCGTCCGCCCTGACGCACGTTATCAACCTGGGAGAGCAGTACCTTCAGGGGTCTTTTGTAAAACCAGGGAAACAACTGCCACCCCTGCGCAAGATCCCCACGTCGCTCGTCCGCTGTGACCCGATGAAAGACGAACGGGCCTGCGGACTTCTCCAGATGGAGCACACCGTCCCGCCGGAAATCCTGTATTCCGCCTATTGGTACCGTTCGGGGACCAACGATACGATGCGCAATCACCTCCGAGGGATCGTATCTGAGGTCCTCGCTATGCACTTCGGCGAAGTCACCTGCGCTCTTGATATCGGCTGCAACGACGGCACCCTTCTGCAGTTTTACTCGAACAGCGTGGCGAAGTTCGGGATCGATCCGTCCGACGTGGCACAGGAGATCGGCGAGGACGTTACCGTAGTCCAGGACATTTTCCCGTCGCCGGAGCTCGTCAGCCGGCTCAACGGCAGGAACTGCGACGTCGTTACCTCGATAGCCATGTTTTACGATCTCGAGGACCCCATTGCGTTCACCAGGGGGGTTCGGGAGGTTCTTGCTCCGGAGGGACTCTGGGTTTTCGAGATGTCGTACATGCCCAGCATGCTCAAGATGAATTCGTACGACACGATCTGTCATGAACATCTTGAGTACTACAGCCTTGCCGTTATCGAATACATTCTGGGTCAGGCGGGGATGAAAATTGTCAACGTGGGTCTGAACTCGATCAACGGGGGGAGCATCCGCTGCTTTGCGACACATCTCGGCACCTTTGCCTACAAGAAAGAGGAGTACTCAACCCAGATCAAGGCATTGCGACAAGAGGAGTTCGACCTGGAGCTGGACACGGACCGACCGTATAAGCACTTTCAGGACAGGATCAACGTGCACCGGGAGGAACTGAACGATCTGCTCAAGCGACTGAAGAAAGACGGCAAACACATCCATATCTACGGCGCATCCACAAAGGGGAATACAATCCTGCAATGGTGCGGGATCGACCATCGCATCATCGATGTCGCTGCGGAACGTAATCCGGACAAATTCGGAGCACGCACACTGGGAACCGACATCCCGATCGTCAGCGAGAAAGAGTCGAGGGCGATGAAGCCCGACTATTACCTGGTGCTCCCCTGGCACTTCAAGGAGGAGTTCCTGGTCCGCGAGGCCGAGACGCTCCGCAGCGGCATCGGCCTGATCTTCCCGCTGCCCACCATCGAGATCATACGCTCGTGACGACACGTCGGCGTGCACCCACAGGAAGGAAGCTGTCCTCTATCCTGTTTGTTTCCCATGCCGCGCGTCGCTGCGGTGTTCACCAGTTCGGGCTTTCCACCTCCGCAGTCCTGCAGGGCTCCCGACGCTATGCGTTCATCTACCGCGAATGCTCATCGCCCGCCGAGTTGTCCGCGGCCGTCGAAGAAGTGGAGCCGCGTGCAATCATCTACAACTACACCCCGGTAACGCTCACGTGGCTCAACCGCGAGGTCGTACAGCGCATCCCGTTGCCCCACGTGGGCATACTGCACGAGGGGACCCAGCGGACCGCCGACGAGCTTGACACCGATCTCTTTCACTATCACATCGCACCGGACCCAACTCTTCTCCTGAACAACTCAATCGTCTATAAGACCGGTCGCGTTATTCCTTCGTACAGGAACCGAACACCCGTCCCACGGATTCCCACGATCGGCAGCTTCGGCTTCGGTATTCAGGGCAAAGGATTTGACACGGTCATCCGCAAGGTGCAGGAGGAGTTCGACCGGGCCGTTATTCGTCTGCATATCCCGATCAATGACATCGTCGACCGTGACGGCACCCAGGCCGCTGAGACTGCTGCACGCTGTAAAGCGCTCATTGCAAAACCCGGCATCCGCCTGGTGCTCACGCACAACTTCCTCTCTAACGCTCAGCTTCTTGACTTTCTCGCCGGCAACACGTTGAACGCGTTCTTCTATTCGACCTATGAAGGGCGGGGGATATCGAGCGTGACGGATTACGCTCTGGCCGTCCGCCGTCCCCTCGCGATTTCCAGGAGTGTCATGTTCCGACATCTGTTCGACGTCCGCCCTTCCATTTGCATTGAAGATACGAGCCTCCGGCAGATCATCAAGAATGGGACCGCGCCGCTCACAGAGGCGGCCGCAGACTGGACAGCGGAAAACCTGATCTGGGACTATGAACGGATCATCGATTCGGTCCTCTCCCGGCCTCTGGTCCGTCAACCGTATCACCCCTTCCTTAAGCGGGTTCGTCGCGCGGTGCGCAAACGCCTGACGCGGATGAGCCTTGCCGGCGATATGCTGATGCGGGCGCCTGCGTCGCGACGACCGGCACCTCCCGCCGTGGCGCAGGGGCTCGCGAGCATGAAAGCGTATCGCATCGCCGGTGCCAGGAAATACAACAGAATCCTGGACAACCGGGCCCGCAGCCAGTATGCCGGAGCCATTGACGCGATGCTCGCCGCAATGCCGGACATGATGTCGAGGAAGATTCCCCGTGCGCATATCCAACAGGCCTTCGTGATGGATACCGTGCTCACGCTTGCTTCCCGACGCCGGAACGAGCGAATCCTCGCCGTCGGAAGCTACGAGGACACGGCTGCTCATGCGCTTCGCCTGATGGGTTTCCACGTTGACATGATCGATCCGATCCTGAACTACGATCTTGCAACGTTTGCCCGAAAACCCTCTACCCGGCCCGGAACCTACCGCTTTGTGATCGCCACTTCGGTACTTGAGCACGTGCGAGAGGACGAGTCATTCGTTGCTCAGATCGGCGACATGCTTGCCCCTGGAGGCATTGCCGTGATGACCTGCGATTTCAATGACGCGTACCGTCCAGGCCAGAACATCCCTCCCGAAGATTTCCGCTTGTATACGCAGACGGACATCCGCAACCGCTTGCTTCCTCTGCTTCGGGGTTGCTCGCCGATCGACACGCCGGACTGGGAGTGTGCCGCCCCTGATTTCGAGTACGGGGGGTGCCGATACACGTTCGCAACCCTTGTCGTCCGGAAGCACAGGACATGAATGCGCTGATTTTTGGCGCCAGCGGCCAGGACGGTCATTACCTCGTTGCGGAGTGCAGAAGACGGGGACTTCGGCCTATCGCTGCATCCCGCACTTCCGGCGAGATCACGTGCGACGTGAGCAACGGGTCCGCCGTTGCATCCCTGATTGAATCCTGCCGACCCGCCTTTGTCTTCCACCTGGCAGCACACTCCACAACACGCCACGACGCCCTCTTCGAGCATCACGCCACTATCGCCGGGGGGACGCTGAACATACTTGAGGCGGTCAGGCTCCATTGCCCAACCGCCCGCGTGTTCATCGCTGGCAGCGGCGTGCAATTCGCCAACGACGGGACCCCTATATCCGAACAGAGCCCATTTGCTGCGACGAGCCCATATGCGATCGCTCGTATTCACTCCGTGTACGCAGCACGGTATTACCGCGCATTGGGCATTCGTTCCTACGTGGGGTATCTCTTCCACCACGAGAGTCCCCGACGCGCATCAACACATGTCAGCATGATGGTCGCACGCGCCGCCCGGCGCATCGCCGACGGGAGCAACGAGATCCTTACCATTGGTGACGTAACCGTGGAGAAGGAGTGGACGTTCGCCGGCGATGTCGTCGCCGCTATGCTGCTCCTTGTGCAGCAGGAGGAAACCTTTGAGGCGGTTGTCGGCAGCGGGAGGGCATATTCCATCGCGCAATGGCTTGAGGCCTGTTTCCATCGTGCGGGGTTGCGTTGGCAGGACCACGTGCGGGTCCGTGAAGATTTTGTTCCGGAATACAAGCGGTTGGTGTCGAGTCCGGAAACGATGTTCGCCCTGGGATGGCGCCCGGCAGTAGATTTTGCAGAGCTCGCCGACATGATGATGCGGGGGGCATGATGCGGCCCCGGAAGGTGCTGCTCGGACACCTGGCATCGTATGGCGATGCTCTGTTTGCAACCGCCGTCGCCAGGCAGATCAAACACGACATCCCGGAGTGTCACCTGACCTGGGCGATTGGATCGTTATATAGACCTGCGATCGAAGGGAACCCTTACGTGGACGAAATCTGGGAGATCCCGCTGGCCAGGCGCGACGACGCTGACGCAGCGTGGCGCCGATTTGCCGCGGAGGCGCGCGTGCGCGTCAAGCGGGGGGAGTTCGACGAGGCCTATTATACACAGATCGGCCCTGACAACTATCAGAATTTTGACGGAACGATCCGTGCTTCGGTCTTTCGAGGGTATCCACGGTCCATCACCGTCCCTATCACTCCCGTAATCCGGCTGAGCGAAGCTGAAACCGAAGCGACGAAGGCATTCGCAGAGCACCACCGGCTCAGGGATCGAACGCATGTGATCCTGTTTGAATGTGCGGCCGCGAGCCGCCAGTCATTCGTGACCCCCGAATATGCCTCAGTTGTCGCCCGGCTGGTCACACACGAGCGCGACGACATCGCTGTAATCCTCTCATCGACCACTCCCGTCGAGGAGACGCCGGGGATTATCATCGACGGCAGCACCATCACCTTCCGACAGAATGCAGAGCTGACGCGATATTGTACCCTGCTCGTGGGGTGCTCGAGCGGCGTTTCATGGCTGAGCACATCAGACTGGGCAAAACCGCTTCCGACGATCCAGCTGTTGCGGCGCGCGACGTCGGTGTTCGCATCCATGGCGCATGACGCAGCGTATTTCGGCCTGCCGACCAGCCACATCATTGAACTTACCGATTGCACCGTGGATCGTGTCGCCGCCTGCATCCTGGCTGCCGTTGGAGGGCCCTTCGAGGAAGCCCGGGAGAGATTCCATGAGGAAATACCCGTCAGGCTTGATTATTACTTCGATGTGTTCATGAGAGCAGTCCTCCGGCAAATGCAGCCGCTCAAGATCGTTCGGTCGATGACCCATGTCTTCAGACGCTATGGGACGCGTCCTTTTCTCCGCTATGGTATCGATAGATTCAGGGGGGTGATCGGTGCCTGAGCTCCTGGTCATTCTCGTGAATTTTCGCCGCCCCGGCGACACCGTCGAATGCGTTGCATCGCTCCAGAGAAGTGCTTACACAGACTTTGAGATCCTGGTCGTCGACAATGCTTCCGGTGACGGTTCAGCGGATTTTATCGCACAACGGTCCGCAGGCCTGCACATTCTGGCGCAAAGAACGAACCTTGGTTTCGCCGGTGGGAATAATGTAGGCCTTCGGATGGGACTGCGGCAGGGATATCGATTCTTCCTCCTGCTGAACAATGACACCATCGTTGACCGTGAGACTCTCGGCGAGCTTGTATCAGCTGCACGCGGCAGACAAAATGTCGGCATCGTTGGACCGAAAATCTATTTCCATGACCGTCCCGAGACCCTGTGGTTTGCCGGCGGGCGGTGCAACATCCGTTCCGGTGCCGTTTCGCACCGCGGAATGCACGAGCTCGATCGCGGCCAGTACGATGCGCCGGGGCCCTGCGACTTCATCACGGGATGCTGTGCGCTCATCCGCAGGGAGGCGCTTGAAGGCGCCGGCATGCTTGACGAGGACTTCTTTGCGTACTATGAAGATTGCGACTACGCACTCCGGGTCAGGAACGCAGGGTACGATGTCATGTACCACCCCACAGCGAGACTCTGGCACAAAGTCTCGTCCACCGCACAGTGGGACAGCCCGGTGTACCATTACCTGACGATGCGCAACCGCCTCTTTCTCGTGCGGAAACATTCATCGCTTTTGCGATCCCTCCCCTTTCTGCCGTCGCTTGCGTACGCATACGTTCGACAACTCCTTCGTCTCACGGTCAAGGCCCGTTCTCGCAGCTGTATCCGTGCGGCATGGGCAGGCCTGGCGGACGGCCTCAGCAGTGCCGCCGGGAGGCGCGGGCCCGGACGGATCTCGCTGTTCCTGAAACCGCACGGCAAGCAGTAGCCGCCCATGGAACGCATCGTTGTCTATAACACAAGCTGGTCAACCCTCGGAGGTGGGGAGAAATACGCGTGCGCCCTCGCTCAGGCACTCAGTACGCGTTCACAGACCGCCGTTTCGCTTCTCATGGACAGCCCCGGCCTAGGGCGCGAGCAATTGGAGCAGTACTTCCACATCGACCTGAGTACCGTCGATGTCGCTCCGGCCCGGCGCCAGGAGGTCCGGACTCGGCTGGCGGCAGCCGATATTGGCGTCGTGATCTCGAACTTCCGTTCATTTGGACTGCGTGCCCATCGGACTGTGTACGTGCTTCAAATCCCCTACACTCGGATCACACCACTCTCTGTTGCGCATAAGCTCGTTCGCGGACACGCTCGTGACGCCTTGAAGGATCTGATGCGCCGCCGGCTGCTCGCCGCGGCCAGGCACGCCGATCTGGCTATCGTCTATTCGGATTTCGTCAGAGAAGTCCTTGCACGTAATCATGGAATCCATGCGCACATTCTGCATCCTCCCATAGACGATTTCGGGCCTCAGGAGCCAAAACGCAGAGTGATTCTCAGCGTCGGTCGGATTTTCACCGGACCTTACAACGACAAACGTTATCCGACCCTCATCGCATCGTTCAAGCGGCTCTACGACAGCCTCGCTGACAAATCCTGGGAATATCGTATCGTCGGCAGCGCTGGTAACGACAAAGCGTCCCGATTCTATCTTGCCTCATTGCAGCAGGCGGCGGCTGGATACCCGATCACGTTCTGCGTGAACAGCTCGTATGAAGCCCTCCGCAGTGAGTATCGCCGGGCATCCGTGTTCTGGCACGCGACCGGGCACGGCATCGATGAACGCCGACATCCCGAGCGCATGGAGCACTTCGGGATGTCAACCGTTGAAGCCATGTCAGCAGGGTGCATCCCGGTTGTCATCAATGCCGGAGGCCAGAAGGAAATTGTATCTCACGGCATTTCAGGATATCTTTGGAGCACAGAGGATCAGCTGATTGCATTCACACGCTCAATTATCGACCACCCATCAGGCGTGCCCACGATACGGCTCGCCGCGCGCGAACGGTACAACGACTTCTCCCGCGCTCGGTTCCTCCACCGCACCCTCGCCCTGATGAACAGCATAGGAAACGACTCTGATGGCGCACACAAAAACTCCTCGACGCGCTGAGACCCGTTCACTGCTCTCCTCGGCATCCCCTCTGACTCTGGACCTTCTCTGCATCGGCCTGCTCTACGTCATCACGCTTATCACCTTTCGCGGGATCGTGTTTGATGACGCCGCCTTTGCGTCTGGCGGTGATACCGCCACGGCCCTCAGCTATGCGCACGCCGGAAGCCGGCTCGCGCAGGCCGAGGGAGGTGACGTGCTGTGGATGCCCTACTTCTTCAGCGGGATGCCGACGTTCGGCAACGTTGCATTTGTCCCCCGTAACGTGGATTACGTACAGACGTACGCCCAGATCGTCCTCAATTTCCTGTATCTGAACGGGCGATGGACCTGGCTCATTGTCTATTTCCTGGTCGGCGGTGTTGGCATGTTCTTTCTGATGCGGATGTGGGGCTTCCCTCGTGCCGCCTCGCTCCTGGCCGCATGTCTCTTCATGCTCGCCCCCTATACCGTCTATCTCCCGGGCGAGGGACACGGGTCAAAGCTCATGGCGCTCTGCTACCTCCCGCTCCTGATGCTGCTGACACATAACCTGCTCGATCGGCGTGACCTGCTCAGCTTCGGACTCTTCTCGGCGGGAGTCGGAACCCTGATGCTGACGAACCACATGCAGATTGTCTACTATGTGTTCGGGTTGATGGCGCTCTACCTCGTGTATGAAGCAGCAGGTGATGTGAGAGGCAAACCGCTTCGCGTTCTCGCGAAACTGCTCCTGTTCGGCACGGGGCTTGCCGTCGGCATGGCGATTTCCTCTTACATCTATTTCTCTGTGTATGAGTACGCGCAGTTCTCCATGCGCGGAGGAGGGACCGCCGGTTCGTCCGGCGGACTTGCGTTTGACTACGCAACCAACTGGTCGTGGCACCCGGGAGAACTTGTGACCCTCCTGATCCCCGGATTCTACGGGCTGAAGGCCGACCTCTACTGGGGACCGATGATCCCATGGACGAATGCCAGTGTGTACGTGGGTCTTGTCCCGTTGCTGTTCACGGGCTTCGCACTGGCGTACAAACGCACCCCGCTCGTCCTGTTCTTTGCCGCCACGACCGTCGTTCTTGTGCTTGTCGCGTTCGGCAGGAATTTCTCCATTCTGTATGAATTCCTGTTCACGACGCTTCCCTTCTTCAACAAGTTCCGCGCTCCCTCCATGGTCCTTCAGCTTCTGCCCTTCACCACCGCGGTAATGGCAGCCGCGGGGTACACAGCGATCGCGGGGGCACTGTCCAGGGATTCAGGCATCGATCGCAACAAGCTCGCCAGGCGTCTCCTGGTCGCCGCTGCGGTGCTGGGAGGAATCTTAATTCTCTCGCTCGCAATGAAAGGTGGGATCGCCGACACGATGTCCGGCTCTCTGTTTCTCAAGAACGGAGAGCCGGAGGAATTTCGGCAGCGCTACGGGGGGCAGGCGCAGCAGGCAATCGTTCAGATCAAGAAGATGCGCTTCGATGTGTTCTGGAAAGACTACGTGAAGTTCCTTCTGATCGCGGCAATCCTCTGTGGCGTTGTTGCGGCCTGGCTCCGTGAAAAGATGCGTGCCTGGGGCTTCGCCACCGCAATCGTGGGAATTGCGGTGGTTGATCTGTTTTCCGTCTCTTCCAAGTATATCGAACCGAAGCCCGCGGCGGCTCTGGAGCAATCCTTCCGGCCCGATCCGACCGTGGCGTTTCTCCTGCAACAGAAGGGGCTCTTTCGCATCTTTCCACTCGGCCCCCAACTCTTCATGGACAACACCTATGCCTACCACGGTCTCCAGAGCATCGGCGGTTACAGCCCGGCAAAGTTGAAGATCTATCAGACCATGCTCGACTCCTGCATGTACGAAGGGCCCGACCCGTCGTTCCCGCTGAACATGAACATCGTCAACATGCTCAACGTGGAGTACCTGGTCGCTCCGGGCGCGCTCCCTCCCGGCCGGTGTGAACTGGTCAACGCGGAGCAATCCCGCCGCATGATGACCTACAGAAACCCCAATGCGCTTCCGCGCGCGTTCTTCGTGGACACCGTCGTGACGGCATCAACCGACTTCGCCACATTCCGGACGCTTAATGATACGTCATTCAATCCTGCCCGCATGGCTGTCGTTGACCGTTCTCTTCCTGTAACCGTGCATTCACCGGGACGGGGGCGCGTTCCTGTCATTACATCATACCGCTCCCGCGAGATCCGCATCGCGGCGGAGCCCGAGACCGCGTCGTTGCTGGTCCTTAGTGAAATCTACTATCCTGCGGGGTGGAAGGCATTCATCGACGGGACGGAGACCGAAATCTTCCGCACGAACTACGTCCTCCGATCTGTCATTGTGCCGACGGGGAAGCATGAAGTGGTGTTTTCCTTTGACCCTCCGTTGTATCATCTCGGATGGACACTATCGAATGTGGCCTGGGGTGCGGCAGCACTTTCTCTGCTGATCGGTGTTGCGCGGCTCCCCACCGTACGCCGTCGCCTTCGCCACCCGCCGGCTGAAGGAGGCGAACCGCGCGGTTGACAATGATTCGGGGCTTGGGTATATTCCCCTGCCCCCGTAACGCGTAACGCCCGACCAAACAAGGAGAACGACACCCATGGCGGATATCTCATTGGACGCACTCGGAATGGTTGAAACGAAGGGCCTGGTGGGATCCATCGAAGCCGCAGACGCTATGGTAAAGGCGGCGCGGGTGCAGTTGATCGGTAAGGAAGTGATCGGGGGCGGTTATGTCACCGTCATGGTACGCGGCGACGTGGGAGCAGTGAAGGCCGCCACAGATGCCGGCGCAGCAGCGGCACAGCGCGTCGGGGAGCTTGTGTCGGTCCACGTCATCCCGCGTCCCCACACCGACGTAGAAATGATCCTGCCGAAACGCCCGGCGGGAAAGTAAGGCATGCTCGATTACGCACTTGGACTTGTCGAAACGCGCGGCCTCGTGGGTTCCCTCGAGGCCGCTGACGTCATGGTCAAGACCGCCAATGTCCGCCTGCTTGGCACCGAGTATGTCCGCAATGGCCTGGTCACCGTCCAGATCGTCGGTGAAGTCGCTGCCGTCAAGGCGGCCGTGGAAGCCGGCGGAGCTGCCGCCGGAAGGGTGGGCCAGCTCATCTCCACCCACGTGATCCCGCGACCTGCCGATGAGGTCGAACCCCTGCTCAAGCGCCCCCCGCAAGCCATCGCGCCGGGGGAAGAAGAGGAGGAAGAGTTCGTCGATGAAGAGTTCGACTTCGTGGCAAGCGCCGACGACGCCGAATACCAGGCCCAGCTCGAGGGGATGACCGTCCATCAGCTCCGCACGCTTGCCCGGAACACCGGGGGACTCAGCATCCAGGGGAGAGAGATCTCCAAAGCGAACAAGGAGCTTCTGATCCACGAGCTGATGAAACAACGGACCGGCTCCTGAGGCCGCGTCCTGACTCCATTGGCAACCCTGATGGAGTCTTTTTGTCCCTCCCCCCATCCCGATGCGCAAGCGTAACATCCATATCCTGATCATCGCCGGACTGTTTGGAATCCTGACCTGGGTCTCCGTCAGCCTGCGGGAGCAGTACGTGGTGACCGTGAGCGTCCCCCTCCTGCTGGAGGACATCCCCGACGGGTACGCAGTCAAATCACCTCTCCCGCGTGAATTGCAGCTGAGATTCCGCGGTGACGGTTGGCGTCTGGCGGGACTCCTGATGGGGGGTGAACCGAAACTGGCGTTCTCTGCCGCCGCACAAACCTCGCGCAGGCCGCTGGCATACAACGACGTGGCGGAGCGCATGAGGCTCACACCGGGGATTCAGCTCATCGACGTTAAACCCGAATCGGTCCGCATCGATCTGGATCGGGCGGGCCGGAAACGGGTTCCTGTAACACTCGATTGTGTCGCGAGTTTCCGGGAGGGATATGGGCAGGTCGGACCAACCATTGTCGATCCAGACAGCATTACGATCGTTGGCGCGGAATCGCTGCTGAAAGGCATCGGCTCATGGACGACCGCACAACGTGTGTTTGAGAACCTCAGAGCGCCCCTCGACGAACGCATCCCGCTGGCATCGCCCGGTCCGTATCTCCTCGCGTTTTCGGTTCCTGACGTTCGGATCAGCATCACCGTCGAACCGTTCGCCGAGAAGGTGTTCGCCGGCGTCCCCGTCGACGTCACCGACGTCCCCTCGAACCGTGAGGTGATTCTCATCCCGCCGCGCATCGAGCTGGTCGTCCGCGCCGGGATCAAGCAGCTGTCAGCGCTCTCCGCCGTCGATTTCCGGGTAACCACGGACTACGCGAGGATCACCGCGGATTCTATGGGGGCCGTCGACACAGACATTGCCGCGCCCGCGGGAGTGCAGATCGTCGGCAAGCGCCCGGAACGCGTTCAGTATATCGTGAGAAAGCCGCTATGAGACTCTGCATCAACATCGACCATGTGGCTACCCTGCGTGAGGCGCGCGGCGGACTCGAACCCGACCCCGTCACGGCAGCCCAGATCTGCGAGCTTGCAGGGGCCGATGGGATCGTCTGTCACCTACGTGAGGATCGCCGTCACATCAACGACCGCGATCTGCGGATATTGCGCGAGACAGTCAAAACCAAGCTCGATCTGGAAATGGCCGCGACGGAGGAGATCATCAGGATCGCTCTCGAGACGCTTCCTGAAATGGTGACCCTCGTCCCCGAGCGCCGGCAAGAGCGCACGACGGAATCGGGCCTCGATGTCCGCGGCCGCCGGCATCAACTGCGCGACGTGGTCCGCCGCCTCCAGCAACATGACATCGAGGTGAGCCTTTTCGTTGACCCCCTGCAGGAACAAATTGATGCCGCAAAGGATGTCGGAGCGGACAAGATCGAGATTCACACCGGAGAGTACGCGAACGCGCACACGGAAGAGGAACAACGGAAGCTGCTGGACGTTGTGCGTGCGATGGCGCGCTCAGCCCGCGCTCTCGGCCTCGGCATCAATGCCGGACACGGGTTGAACTACCTCAATATCATCCCCTTCCGTAGCATCACGGACATTGAAGAGGTCAGCATCGGACATGCGGTGATTTCGCGCGCGGTGTTTGTGGGACTGGAACGGGCGGTAAAAGAGATGAAGCGGCTGGTGGGGTGAAGAGATGAGAGGAGAGAGAAGAGAGAAGAGAGAGTTGAGAGTGATGAGTTAAGCGTTATGAGTTGCGGTTGTCAGGTGTGGATTGTGGATTGACAATCGTGGATTGTTATCCGCGCAGTTCTATCTTCCGGATTTCGTCCCGGATGGAGGCGGCCTTTTCGTAATTCTCGTTGTCGATCGCTTCCTTGAGCTGTTGGTTGAGCACTTCAAGGCGCGTCATCTTCACAACCTGCTTCTGCTGTTTCGGCTTTTGCTGAGGCGCTGCGGAGGGCTGCTGTTCCTCCGGCTCTTCCTCATCGGGCACGAACGCCGCCTCGTCCATCACGCTCGCCGCAACGTAGATCTGCACACCGTACCGGACAGCAAGGGCGATCGCATCGCTCGGGCGCGAGTCGATCATCTGATTATCAATGTTGAGCTTCGCGTAAAAGGTTCCGTCGCGCAGATCGTCGATTACAATGTCGCTCAACTCCGCCCCGAACGCCGCGATGATGTTCTTCATCAGATCGTGCGTAAGCGGCCGCGGAGGCTTGATCCCCTCCATCTCAAGCGCGATCGACTGGGCCTCCGACGCTCCGATGATGATGGGGAGCCGCCGGTTGCCGTTCACTTCACGGAGGATCAGCGCGTACGCTCCGCCGCTTGCGGGGTTCGTCGAGAGCCCCAGGATATCCACCAGCACCTTCTCCACGTGATCTCCACCTGCTGATTAGACACTTTGCGCACTATCATGATACGGCAAAACGGGGGAGAAATGCAATATCATTTCCCAATCGTTTTCTTCAACTCCGCGGTCAGCACCGGAAGCACCTCGAACACGTCTCCGGCGATACCGTAGTCCGCAATCTGAAAGATCGGCGCGTCCTTGTCCTTGTTGATCGCCACGATATACTTGGACGACGACATGCCGGCGAGATGTTGCACGGCGCCCGAGATGCCGCACGCGATGTAGAGTGTCGGCGAAACCGTCTTTCCCGTTTGTCCCACCTGTTCGTCATGCGGCCGCCAGCCGGCGTCCACGACCGCGCGTGACGCACCGATTCCCCCCCCGAGCACGTCGGCGAGTGATTCGATCAGTGCAAAGTACTCAGGCCCTTTCATTCCGCGGCCTCCCGACACGATGATGTCTGCCTCGGTCACGTCTGGCCTCCCCGCTGCAACCTTCACGTCACGCACCGTCGCGGTACAGTCCGCCGCAGTGACGGTGGAACCCTTCGTCTCCACCTTCGCCGTGCCGTCCGATGCCGCTGCTGTAAAAACGTTTGGGCGGAGCGTAAATACCTTGACCGGCGTCACTATCCGGACGTCCGCAAGCGCCTTTCCGGCATACACCGGCCGGGTTGCAAGAACGTCCCCCCCTTCCGCCTTGAGGGCGATGCAGTCAGCCGCGAGGCCAGCCCCCAGTTTTTGGGCCACCCGCGGGGCTATGTCCTTCCCCATTTGGCTTGCGGACAGAAACACCATCTCTGCCTTTTCCTGAAGGGCGGCTTCAGCGATGGCCTTCGCATACGCAGGACCGGAATGACGTGCGAAGACCGGATCATCGATTGCCACGACACGTAACGCGCCGTAGCATCCAAGCTCGGAAGCCAATGCGGCCACGCCGTGACCCACGGTTACAGCGGCGAATTCCGCGCCCAGCACATCTGCGATGCCGCGTGCGGCGCTTACCGCCTCCAGCGACGATTTCTTGAATGCCCCCCCTCGCTCCTCGGCAAATGCGATAATGTTCATGATAGGGCGTCGTCTCGTGTTGGGGTTAAATCACTTTGGCTTCTTCATGCAGAAGCCGGATGAGCTCTGGAACGGCAGAGGAATCGCTGCCGATGATCCGCCCGGGGTTCTTGGCAGGGGGCTTGCGCAGCGCCGTCACCTGAACCCGCAGCGCTGCAGCCGCCGCAGGTTTTTCCTCAATCGGCTTGTTTTTGGCCGCCATGATTCCTTTCAGCGAGGGGTAGCGGGGTTCATTCAACCCCTTCTGGGCAAGGAAGACCGCAGGCAGTTTCGTCTCGACCACCTCGTGCCCTCCCTCAATCTCCCGTTCGCACACCACGCCCCCCCCTTCCTGCACTTCGAGCTTGACCACAACTGCCACGGAGGGAAGATTCAACATCTCGGCAACAAGGGTCCCCACCTGGGCATCGTCATAATCGATCGACTGCTTGCCGAAGAGGACGATGTCGGGCGACAGCCCACGGATCTCCTCCACCAGCCCGTGCGCGACCCCGAACGAGTCTCTCAGTCCATCATCCTTGAGGAGAACCGCTTTGTCCACACCCATGGCAAGCGCCTTCCGCAGCGTCTCCTTGTGTGCGTCGGTCCCGAGGCTGATCGCCGTGACTTCCCCCTTGAATCTCTCACGCAGTCGGAGTCCCTCCTCCACGGCAATCTCATCGTACGGACTCATCATGCAATTCACGCCGGTCCTGTCGATGCTAAGGCTGTCCGGGGCGACCTTGATCCGCGTTTCAGTGTCAGGAACGTGGTTGATGCACACAACGATCTTCATCGGGGTTCCTCTGATCGGCAAATGGAGTTTCCGCCATCGTCAGTGTCGCGGCGGAAGGAATGGAATATACCACCAGTGCGAAAAAAAGGCAAGGTTGCGTTGACTTTCTGTGCGTGAGTGCGTATCTTTGTTATCCTGAACGTATGGTTCCATCGGAGCGGACACCGCAGAAAGGGTTCATGGCACAGCACACGTCAGCAGAGAAACGGGCGCGCGCCTCTCGTCGGCGGGCTGCACGGAACGCGCAATGGAAGACCCGCATGCGCACTGAAATCAAGCGCATCCGTTCAACCACGGACAAGGCGAAGGCGGCCGGAGAGTTGAAGAAAACGGTGAAACTCCTCGACCAGCTCGCCGCGAAGGGGATCATCCACCGCAACAAGGCGGCCAATCTCAAATCGAAGCTGACGACGCTGGTGAACCGTCTGGCGTAATCCGCCGGGAGTATTGAAACGTTAAAGCCTCTTCATGCGAAGAGGCTTTAGTGTTTTTTAGAGATCCCGGAGACTCACCGTCCGGTGCCGTTGGTGCTCGACCGTTTGAGTTCTTCCAATTCCCGCAGGCGTTGCTGATAGCGTTCCGCGCTCCCCGGACGCTGGGCTGCGAGCTTCTGATATGCCTCGATCGCCTCATCGTACTCCCCCTGGCTTGCATAGATCTCCGCGAGCGTCGCGGTGACAAGCCTCCGGGCTGAGGAAGGGTGTTCGGGGGGAGGCGCCGCGCCGACGTCTTCGTTGACCGGAGGCGCGATCTGTCGGGGGGCGTCTTCCAGTTTGCGGATGATCTGCTCCATCGACGTTTCGCGCGCTTTCTCTCCCTCGGCGATATACTCCTCGAAGGTCGTCCTGTTCCTCGTCCCCTGCAACGTGTGCTGCCTCGCCTCCGCAAACGCAGCAAACGCCTGCTGCTGGCGTTCCTCGGCGTTCCTCAAGAGCGCTCCCACCACCGGGTTGTCCGGAAAGACGTCGATCACCTGCCGGTACTCCAGCATCGCCTCAACGTGTCTTCCCAGCGCATCGTAGCACTTTCCCAGCATCAGGTGACCCGTGGCATAACGCGGGAATGCCTTCGTCCCCACGCGGCATACGCGCAGCGCAGCCGCAGCGTCACCCGCCTCCAGAAGACCGGACGCGACGCGGGCAAACCAGGGAGTTCCGGCGCCGAGCGGGGTATTCTCTGCGTTGTCTCCATCAGCTGTAGACACCCTGTTCCTCCTCAACGTGCACCTGACGTGCGATCCGGGCGTGTTTCAGGGACATGGTCGAAACGAACGTGAACCCAAGGAAAAACAGAAGCTGGAACGGCACGGCGGCGATCTCCAGAAAATAGATCGATGATGCCACTCCGAACAGACAATAGACTGCCAGTACAATCTCGAGGATCACTGTCGGACTGATCGTCGCAGGAACGTATTTCTTGTCGGACCAGGAATCTTTCTTGTCTCTGATGCTGTACTTCGGCGTCCGGACGAACTCGCTCTTCTTCCTGAACAGCCCCTCGATCACCGCTCGGCTATTGTTCACGGCGAACCCCATGCTTCCCGCCATGAAGATCGGGAAGAGGAACAGCCGCCGCTGCCAGTCCCGGTAGACGTCCTTTTGCGAAAAGAGGTAGAACAGGAACGACCCGATGAAGGCGAACACGAAGACCGACATGAACGTAAAGTACGAATCATACTCCCCCGAGTGTTTGAGGAAGACCAGCGGAACGTTCAACACCCCCGCCAGCACAATGAACGGGAAGACGAGGTTGTTCGTCAGGTGGAAGGTCGCATGGATCTTGATCTTGAGCGGGAGCTTGGATTTCCAGACAATCGGGAGGATCTTGCGCGCGGTCTCGATCGCCCCCTTCGTCCACCGGAACTGCTGCGATTTGAGCGCATTGATCTCCGACGGGAGTTCCGCGGGGGACGTGACGTCGTTGAGGTATTTAAACTTCCATCCGCGCAGCTGGGCACGGTAGCTGAGATCCAGGTCCTCAGTCAGTGTATCCGCTTGCCAGTTCCCCGCGTCCTCGATGCACGACGTGCGCCACACACCGGCCGTACCGTTGAAGTTGATGAAGAAGCCCACCTTGTTCCGGACGGCCTGCTCGATCACGAAGTGCCCGTCGAGCGCCATCGCCTGCGTGCGCGTCAGCAGGGAATACTCCGAGTTCAGATGTTCCCAGCGGGTCTGTACCATCCCGACAGCCGGATCGGCGACGAAGTGGGGGATCGTCTTGAGGAGGAAGTCCTGCCGCGGCACGAAGTCCGCGTCGAAGATCGCAACAAACTCCCCCCGCGCCGTCCGCAGGCCTTCCCGCAGGGCACCGGCTTTAAAGCCGGTGCGCGACGTCCGCCGCACGTGTTTGATGTCGAATCCCTGTCGCCGGTAGCTCTCGACGCATGCTGCCACGATGTCGACGGTCCGGTCCGTGGAATCGTCCAGCACCTGGATCTCCAGCTTCTCCTTCGGATACACCATCGCGCACGCGGCGTCAATCAGCCGCTCCGCCACGTATTGCTCATTGAAGAGCGGCAGCTGCACCGTCACGACGGGGTAGGTGCTGATGTCTTCGGCGGGCGCAGGCCGGACGTTCCGGTACTTAAGGTAGTAGTAGATCATGATGAAGCCGTGCGAGCCGAAGATGAAGAGCACGGTCAGCGAAAAGATGTACGTGAAGAGGATGGTTTCTTCCATGATGGTGTGTTGTCCTTACCTCAGGTTGTGATGGGTCGGTATGCCTGGCTGCTCGCCGCGTTCACCACCCCGACACCGTCTCCAGCAGCACGTCTTCGGCGATCTTTTTCAGCGCGTCCTGGAGGCCTTCCTGCCGCTGCGACAGGCCGCCTCCTGAATCATACTCCCCCCAGTTGGAAAAATTCCTATCCCACACTTTCTTCCGCAGCTTCATATCCTGGAACGCAAAGCGCGCGGTCACCGTGATGCGCCGCCGCGTCACCTGTTCCCCCTGCGCCACCACGGCAGGCGCGTCCGCCACGGACAGGATCGACCCTTCCAGGATTGCGTCCGCAGTGCGCCGGTCCGCTACTTCCAGGCTGTTGTCGGTGGTAAAGAGCTGGATCAGCTCCGTCGTGAACGTCTCGCGGAGGCCCGGTTCTCCAAGGCCGGACTGGTCGTCCACGAGGGGAATCGCCACGGTTTTCAGGTGCGCGGGAACCGAGGCGCCAGTAAAGGAGTACACGCATCCGCCCAGCAGGGCGGCCCCCACAGCGACCGCGAACGCCCTCCCCCAGGCTGTCACGCCCGGCCCGTTCATCCGAGACCATATTCCTTGATCTTCCGGTAGAGCGTCCGCTCGCTGATGTTCAGCGCGCGGGCGGCGCTCCGGCGGTTTCCCTTCGACCGCTCCAGGGCTTCGGCAATCAGTCTGTGCTCCATTTCCTCCAGCGACATTATGGGTTCGTCCGACGCTTCTCCCATGACCACCGGCCGCTTGCCTGTCCCCCGCGAGGCATCCATCCCCTGCCGCTGCTCATCGAGCATCGACCTGAGCTCCATGAGGTTCCCCTTGATGTCCAGCAGCGCACGGAGAATGAGCTCCCGTTCCGCCTGTTCCACGCTTTTCGGCACGTGCACAGGGAGCCATCGCTCCTCGGGACGCGGTTCCGCCGGATATTCCTTCAGGTACTTCCGCACCTGGTCCGTGTCGAGCCGTGCACCTTTCTCCAGTACGATCATGCTCTCGACCACGTTCCGGAGCTCGCGCACGTTGCCGGGCCAGTGATACGACCTGAGCATGTCCATCGCCGCGTCGGTGATCCCCTGGAAGCGGATGCCGTTCTTCCGGGCCACTTCCGCCACGAAGAACCGCAGGAGCGCAGGGATGTCTTCCGCGCGACTGCGCAGCGGAGGAACCACAATGTTCACCGAGCGGAGCCGGAAGAACAAATCGGCACGGAAGCGTCCGTGCCTTACCTCTGTCTCCAGATCCTTATTCGTCGCTGCGATCACCCGGACGTTCACGTGGCGGGGCACAGAGGAGCCGACACGCAGGAACTCGCCGTTCTCCAGCACGCGCAGGAACTTCACCTGCGAGGCAAGGGGGAGCTCGCCGATCTCGTCGAGAAAAAGGGTCCCGCCGTCGGCAAGCTCGAAGTAGCCCTTCCGCTGGTCCGAGGCACCGGTGAACGAGCCCTTCTCATGTCCGAACAGCTCGCTCTCGATGATTCCCTCGGGGATTGCGCCACTGTTGACGGTGATCATCGGCTTTGCGCTGCGCTTGCTCAGCGCATGGATCGCTTTCGCCATGATCTCCTTCCCGACGCCGCTCTCACCCGCGATCAGGACCGTGATATCCGTCGGCGCAACCTGCTCCACGGTCTCGATGATCCGTCGCATGACCACGGAATCTCCCAGGATCCCGTGGGCTGCAGTCTCAACGGGGGGTTCCGTTTTCAGCGCTGTGCCGTGCATTTACTTTGTCGTAACGATGCAATCCACATTATGCTTCTTCTTGATCTCCGCGCCATCCGCCCTCGCCTCATCCGCGCTTGCATACGTCCCGACCAGCACCAGGAAGAGCGAGCGCCCTTCCTTGACCTTGTTAATCACCTCAACAGCGTAGCCCTGGGATTCAAAGAACGATTTCTGGCGCTCAGCGTTTGCCGCAGTGGTATAGGCGCCGACCTGGAGTGTGAAATGCTCCGCGGATGGGCGCGACGGCACAGGTGCGGTTGTTGCTGCAGAATCCTCCGGCAGCTGCTTCATTTCAGCTGCTCCGGTCCCGGTCAGATACGATGAGCCGGGATAGCTCTTCCGGAGCTGAGTCAGCTTAATCTCAGCGGTCCGATACAAACCGAGACTGTAGTAAAACTGGTACACCTTGTAGAGCGCATCGTCAGCCCACTCGCTCGTGGGGAAATTGTCCACGATGCTCTGGTAAATCCGCACCGCCTCGGCACCTTCCGTCGTGGTGAGTCCTTGAAGATAAAGAATTCCGGGGTTGTTGGGATACTTCGTGAGCAACGCCGGGATTTCTCCCTTTACCGTTTCTGCCTGACCGTTTCGGATAAGCGCTAGATACTTGGACACGTCGGCATCTGCGTTCTGGCTTTGCACCGCCACCGGCGCACACAGGAACATGACAAGAGCGAACATTCGACTCATGCTGCGGTTTCCTCCATGGAGCGTTGCGTTCCGCCGGTCCTCACACCGAACAATGTGGCAGAGTTCACGCGGTCGACCCGCACGTCGACGTACTGCCCCGCCTGTTCATCGCCATGCGGAAACACCACGGACTTGTTGGTATCCGTGCGGCCTGTGAAATCCAGCGCCGACTTCCTGCTTGGTCCATCGACGAGGATTCGCTGGGTCGTGCCGATGAGCACCGCGTTCAGCGCCTGTGAAAACTTGTGTTGCAGCTCCGTGATCTCATTGACGCGGCGCCCTTTTTCCTCTTCGGTAACATCGTCGCTCATTGTCCAGGCCTTTGTGTGCTCACGGGGAGAATACTTGAAGGTGAACGCGCCGTCGAACCTGATCTCCCGGAGCAGATCCACCGTCATCTGGTGCTCAGCTTGCGTTTCACCTGGGAACCCCGAGATGACATCGGTGCTCAGACTCACCCCCGGGATGCGAGCGCGGATTTTCTCCACCAGCCGCCGGTAATGGTCGGTCGTGTAGGTCCGGTTCATGAGTCTCAGGATCCTGTCGGACCCCGATTGGACCGGCAGGTGGATGTGCTTACAGACATTCTCCTCGTGGGCTATCGCATCGATCAGGTCATCGGACATATCCTGTGGATGCGACGTGGTGAACCGTACGCGCATCATGCGGTCCACTGTCGCGACTGCGCGCAGGACATCGGGAAAGGCGTGGCCTCCGTCCCGGTAGGAGTTGACGTTCTGTCCGAGCAGCGAGACTTCCCTGAAGCCGCGTGCCGCAAGAGCACGGACCTCGTCCACAATACCCGCGAGGGGGCGGCTCCGCTCCCTCCCACGCGTGAAGGGAACAACGCAGAACGTACAGAACTTGTCGCACCCGCGCATGATCGCCAGCCATGCGCTCACTCCCGTAGTCCGCAACGGCATGATGTCATCGTAATTCTCGACTCTCGACAGCCGGACGGCGATCCCCTGTTCACCCATGAACGCCCGGTCGATCAGCAGCGGAAGCCTTCGGTACTCGTCAGGCCCGACAACCAGGTCAACAAGATCCTCGGCCAGCAGGTCGGACCGTAGACGCTCGGCCATGCATCCCAGGATCCCTACGACGACACTGCGGTGTCGACGGCGGAACGATCTGAAGAGACCGAGCCGGCCATAGATCCGCTGCTCCGCATTGTCACGCACCGCACAGGTGTTGACAAGTACAACATCCGCCTCGTCAAGCCGGTCAGTAAAGTCGTACCCGTGTCCCTTCAGGATGCTGCCGACGATTTCAGAGTCGGCAACATTCATCTGACAGCCGTAAGTCTCTATGTAAACCCGTCTGGGGGGTGGAAAAGGTGACATAATCGGGGATGCGGAGTGTCACAAAGTTATCGACTACATGACAAAAAATCAATCGTGTTCGAGAGGATTCTTCGTTAATTCTTTTTAATTCTGCCTATTTTTGCCCAAAAAGCTGTCTAAATGCCAAATCGGCAGATAATGGCTGTTGAGCCTCTCTTTCAACAATGTAGGCAAATCAGTATCTTGGCATCAACCACCTACACCGACGAGCACTCCGATGTTACCCTCTGAACTGATGAACGGCATTATTGCGAAAGCCAAGACACTTCGAAAGACGATTGTGTTTCCTGACTCTACAGATGAGCGGGCGATCAAGGCCGCCCGCATCCTTGTCGACGAAGGCATCGTGCACCCCGTGCTGGTCGGCCCAATCGCACGTGTGCAGGAGCATGCAAAGAAGTCGGGTGTTTCTCTGAGAGGGATCAGGATCGTCGATCCGGAAACCTCCGATCAACTGAGCGACTTTTCCCACATCTTCTTCAACCTCCGGAAGACCAAGGGACTTCCGTTCCCGGAAGCGCAGAAGACGATGATGCATCCCCTCTTTTTCGGGGCAATGATGGTGCGGGAGGGAATGGCGGACGGAAGTGTTGCGGGGTCGCTCTCGACGACCGGCGATGTACTGCGTGCGGGAATCCAGGCGATCGGCCTTGCCGACGGGATCACTATCGTCTCAAGTTTCTTCCTCATGGTGTTTCCGCAGCAGGTCTACTCGTTTGCTGACTGTGCCGTCGTGCCCGACCCGACGCCGGAACAACTGGCCGACATCGGCATCTCCACGGCGGACAACCATAAGCGGCTGACGGGCGAGCCGCCGCGCGTTGCGATGCTTTCGTTCTCCACGAAGGGAAGCGCATCGCACCCGCTGGTGGAAAAAGTGCAACAAGCGACGGAGCTACTCAGGAAGAAACGCCCTGACCTGACGGTGGACGGCGAAGTACAACTCGACACGGCAATCGTGCCAAAGGTTGCGCAGGCCAAAGCGCCGGGGAGTCCGCTGGGCGGCAGGGCCAATGTCCTGATCTTCCCCGACCTCAATGCAGGGAACATCGGCTACAAGCTTGCACAGCGGCTGGCGGGCGCCGAAGCGATCGGGCCCGTGGTGCAGGGGCTCCGGAGGCCTGCCTTCGATCTTTCACGCGGGTGCAGTGTCAGCGACATCGTCAACGTCGCTGCGATCAATGCGGTGATGGGCGCCTGATCATCCAGGCAACCACGAGCGCGACGGCCGCCACCGCAACGATGCTGGGAGAGGAAGGGAGGTCGAACACAAAAGCCAGAAACAAGCCCACGGGCGGCGAGAGGAGGCCGATCAGCGCCGAGATCATGAAGATCTGCTTCACTCGGCGGGCCAGCAGCATTGCCGTCACGGGAGGAATCACCAGGAACCCGAACACATAGATATCACCGACCATGTGAGTCGCGAAAGAGATCACCACGCCGGCGATCAGGTAGAACGCCGTATCCCATGCCCCCGTGTTGAACCCCTGTGTCCGGGCCGTTTCCGCGTCGAACGAGACATACGTGAATTCCTTGAAGAAAACGAGGTGGACGGCCCCGGCGACTGCCGCCGTACCCAGCATCAGGTAGAAGAGCTCCGGCGTCACAAACAGGATATCTCCCCGCAGCAGGTTCTCGATTTCTGCAACCTCCACCCTTGCGGCCTTCTGCATGATCAGAATCCGTGCCGCGATCGAAGCGACGAACACCACGCCCAGTACCGCGTCTCGCGGCACCCGCTTGCCGGTCAGCATCCTTGAGAGGATCAGCACGGCAACGAGCGTGATCGTCAGCGATCCGATCGTGTGTGGAACGTGGATGAACGGCAGGAACGTCAGCGCAAGTCCCATCACAGACACTTGTGTCGTCACCGCGCCGAGGAAGACCACGCGTCGCGCCACGATATAGACCCCAAGAAACGCGCAGATCACCCCCACCACCATGCTGCCGTAGAGGGCCAGCGGGAACTCTTGCAGAATCGTTCTGATGATCTCGCCACTGCTCATCGTGCCCCTCCCGGGAGTATGACCGTCCGCCCCTCCACCGTCCGCACGACGACCTGCATCCCATAGAGCGTCGAGAGATTGGCGCCCGAGAGGACCTCATCAACGCCTCCCACCTGGAAGAACTCCCGCTCAACGATCGCCAGACGCGTCACGTGGTTCGCCACGTCGTCCAGCAGATGGCTGACCATGATGACTGTCAGGCGGTCTTCCTCGTGCAGCCGGTCGATGAGCTGCAGGATGGAGATGCGCGATGAAAGGTCCATGCCGTTCGTCGGCTCATCGAGCACCAGGATATCGGGATGCGATGCCAGGGCGCGCGCGATCAACGCCCGCTGTTTCTGGCCACCGGAAAGCTCCTGGAAGGACCGGCCTGCAAGATCTCCGATGGCCACGTGGGAGAGACTCTCCCGCACCGCCTCCCGGTCCTCCGCCCCGGGCCGCTTCACCAGACCAATCTGCCGGTACCGCCCCATCATGACGATTTCCTCGACAGAGTACGGAAGGATGTAATCCAAAGTGTCACGCTGCGGCACATACCCGAACCGCACAGGTCCTCCGCCTGGCGCCGTCACACGTACGCTCCCCCTCACCGGCACCAGCGTTCCCAGAATCGCGCGCACGATGGTTGTCTTGCCGGCCCCGTTCGGACCGACCAGACCGAAATATTCCCCCGCATGCACCTCGAACGAGACATCCCGCAACACCGTCTTTGTCCCGTAGCCAAGAGTGACGCCCGAAAACCTGATGACTGGCTCCATGCGGCCTCCCCTACCGGAGCGCCGCGGCGAGCGCGGCGATATTGTAATCCATCAGTGCAATGTAATCGGTCGCTTCATCCACTCCCCCGATCGATGTCGGAAGTACTAACACCTTCGCGCCGGTGTTTCGTCCGATCTGCTCTGGAGCGGAAAGATCGTAGAAGGGTTCCACAATGATCGCCTTGATCCCCGTGGAGCGGACAAGCTGGATGAGCTCAGCCGTGTGCCCCGGGCTCGGGGCAATGCCGGGTTTCGGCTCGACCTCCCCCGCAACCTCAAACCCGAGCCATGAAGCGAAGTACGACCAGCTCCGGTGGAAGGTAACAATCCTTCTCCCTGCGAAGGGTTTCATCGTTGCTTCCCACGAAGCGATCTTTGCGTCCAGCTTTTTTAGATACACGTCGGCATTCGCACGGAATGCCGGCTCATCGGATGGAGAGACTTTCGACAGGGCGGCGATAATCTCCTCGACCATCGGCCGCACGTTGCGGGGGTCAAGCCAGTAGTGGGGATTCCCGAACCGGTGTACATCCCCCTGGCTGGCGTCCACACGCGAAGGGATTTCAAGCTTCCGTACTCCCTTCGAGAGGTCGACCACATCGAGCGAGGCGTTGCGCGAACCGTCGACGAGCTGGGGCGCCCAGAGTTCCAACTCCATGCCGATCATGAGAAAGATGTCCGCCGATTTGAGCTTCATCATGTAGCTCGGCTTCAGTTCCACAAAATGGGGGTTCTGGTCGCCGCGGACGATGAAGTCCACGGAGACCCGGTCCCCCCCCACCTGCCGGGTGAGGTCCGCAAGATCAGGAAGTGTGGTCACGACCCTGACGGCAGCACTCGCGGCCGTCGTGAACAGAGAAAGAAGAAGAACACCAACTGATTTCATAAGAACTCCGTCAGAAAGGATGCGCTTTGTGTGGACCGAGAGAAAAGAACACCTGCAGCGCGATACTGTTCACGCTCTGCGCCGCAGAGGTGTGAGCATACTGCAGGCGTATCCCGATGGTTTCCTCGACCGGGTAGTACCCCAGGAACAGTGCAGCGCCCCGTGCGACGTCACCCCCATCGTACGGCGAGGCCGCCCGGTCGATTCTGACCCCTGCGCTGTACGTCTTCAGGAACTGATAGTCTGCATAGAAATACCACCCCGACGCCGAGATCGTCCGCGCAGCAGGATTCCCCGACGCATCCGTGAAAGGGATGAAGTCGGGGTTCTGACGCGCTCGCCTGGTGCTCACGAGATACTCCCCCTGCAGAGTCAGGGAGGTGTACGAGCTGGGGCGGTACTTGTATTTGAAGTCGAGGTTCCCGTACCAGAATCTGTCACGGTAGTAAGGATCATGGATCCCCGTGTATCCGCTCAGGCCGGTCTCCAGATCGCTGAAATCTCCGAGCGGGAAGAATGCCATGAGCCGCGCGGAGTTTGCATAGAACGGACTCCGCCCTGATGTGTCTGAAATTCCCGCAGCGCCGGCAACCGAGGAGCCCCGCAGGAGGTCCACTGTCAACTTTGTGTAGACCTCACCGGTGGGGAGAAGGACGCTTGCGCTGATCCCGAGGTCGTTCAGTCCCTCGTCTCCCAGGAACCGTTCCTGGACGAGAGGCGCCGTGGCGAACGGCCATGCGTGCGGATGGACCAGGTTGAGCTTGCCGAATTCTGCCCGGTATTTTCCGAACCGCAGATTGAGGTCGAGCGGAAGCCCACGGAAGACCGTGGCATAGACCTCCTCAATCCCGAGCTTGCCGGCCTCCAGGTCGGGTCCGGGAAGTGTGAGGATGACGTCCGCCTTGGAGAAGGGATTGAGGTATGATTGGATTGCGACTTCCAGTTCTTCGAACTCGAATTCGGGACGGCTAAAGACCCGTCTCCCCTCCGAAAGCTTCCCCGCATCATCCGCATGGATAATGAAGCGGGGGATGATGCTGATATCGGGATTGATGGTTGTCTGTCCGACGGCGGTGCGGCCGGCGCACATCACGATGAGCGGGAGCAGGGCGCACAACGGGGAACGAACGATACCCATAATCTCTCCTGAATGCATGAAACAACGATGCCCGTCTTCCCCGGCGCGCAGGGAGACGTTGAACCCTGAGGCATCAGGAGAGGGGGGGTCCGCGGGAATCGACGTACGGGTGTGCGGCCGACCGGAGGACACTCGGTTCGGCAGGGAGGGTGGCAACGACGACCAGGGGCGCAGATACCGTTCCCTGGGCCTGGGGAGGCGTGCAGAACCGCGTGGATGATTGGGCGCAGATCGCGCAGCGGTGCATGCCGTCGAGAGGGAGGTGCATCTCCCGCTCGCCGCAACGGTGGGTTGAGACGGCTGGGTCGTCGGTGAGCCGTACGGTAATTGCTTCCCGGTGCAGTGTTTCCGCCAGGAGCCCTGTGAACACATACGCCGCGAGCAGAGCCACGGCCGAAATCCCGCGCCATCCCTTCATTCCACCGTCACTCGCCATACTATGGAAGAACGCTGCCTTGCCCGCAACAATATACCGTTGAGCGTGCGGAGAATCAAGTTGTTCATAACCGGGTTGTATCTCTCGTGCGAATGCCGTATCTTTATATAACCGCGTCTGCCAGCCTCATTTCCAGCCGCTCTCGCTGTACATTCCAGAGTATTCACGCAGGGATTCCTATGAAGAAGCTCCTTGGTGTAATCGTATGTTGCGTTCTTGCCTTCGGCATCTTCGCCGGCAACCGGTGGATGGAAGAAGGCATGTGGCTTCTCGATTCAATCGGCAAACTGCCGGTCGAGGAGATGAAGAAGCACGGCCTCGAACTGACCCCCGAGCAGATCTACAGCACCAACGGGCCGAGCCTGAAGGACGCCATCGTGTTGCTCGGCGGAGGCACCGCCTCGTTTGTTTCCAAAGAGGGTTTGTTGATCACCAACCACCACGTCGCCTTCCGCGGGATCCAGGCACTCAGCTCCGTGCAGGACGATTATCTGAAGAACGGGTTCTGGGCGAAGAGCCATGCCGAGGAACTCTCCACGACGTATTCAGCGCAGGTCCTGGTGGGCATGAGAGATGTCACCGCGGATGTTTTGAGTGCCGTCAGCGACACCATGTCCGCTGACGCGCGCGCCCGCGCAATCCAGGTCCGCACCGCCGAGCTGGAGAAGGCCGAAAAGGGAGTCACTGACCGCACCTGCAGGATCTCCGACATATTCGGTGGTGTGAAGTATTATCTCTTCATATATCAGGCGTATCCCGACGTCCGCCTCGTCTATGCTCCGCCAAGCGCCATTGGGAACTTCGGCGGGGAAGTGGACAACTGGATGTGGCCGCGGCACACCGGCGATTTCTCTCTTATGCGCGTCTACACCGCCCCGGACGGCAAGCCGGCAAAGCATGCAAAGGAAAACATCCCGTACACACCGAAGGCATTCCTTCCGGTTTCCACGAAGGGCTACTCCGAGGGGTCGTTTGCAATGATCATGGGGTATCCCGGCCGCACCTTCCGGTATCGGGAAGCATCGGCGGTCCAGCTTGCCCGCGACGAGACGCTCCCGACCACGATCGACCTATACAAGACACGTATGGATATCCTCGAGGCGGCGGGACAGACGAGTCGAGCGCTGGAGATCAAGTTCGCCGGCCGTCTGCGGGGCCTGGCAAACACGTACAAGAATTACCTCGGCACGCTCGAGGGGATGAAGCGCGCCGAACTCCTCACTCTCAAGAGGAACGAAGAGCTGAAGTTCGCAGCGTACGTTAACAGCTCCGCCGAGCTTTCCGGGAAGTACGGTACGCTGCTTGCGGACATGGAGCGCCTCGCGAACGAACAGCGCACCTACAACCGCAAATTCGTCCTCTTCTCCAACCTGTCGGCAGGCGTCGACATGTTCCGTCTCGCCGCACGAATGCGTACCTACGCCGGCCTCTTTCGCGACTCAGTAGGGACCACGATCGCGCCAAGCCAGAAAGAGCGCGACGCGGTGCGTGACTTTGTGGGCACCGTCTTCAGGACATTCGATCTCAACGTCGACAGGGAAACACTGACCGCACTTCTACTGAAGAACGCCGATATGCCGGTGGAGCAGCAGCTTGCAATCGTCAAAGACATCGTGGGTTCCCGAACGGGAGCGGACCGCGAGAAGCACGTGCGGGACTACGTGGCCGACCTGTACGATGAAACGACGCTCGTTACCCCGGCCGGATGCGAGAAGCTCCTCGCCAGGGGGCCTGATGCCGTCACTGATGACGAGTTTGTCCGGTTCGCCACGACAATCGACGCGGAACAGTCTCCCGTCACGCAGCACAATACAAAAATCAACGCAAAGCTTGCCGCGCTGCGAGGAAAGTTCATCGAAGCGTGGCTTGACTGGAAAAAGGACGGCATGGTGTATCCCGATGCAAACCGGTCCATCCGATTTACGTACGGCACCGTGAAGCCCTACTCCCCGCGGGATGCCGTTGAGTACTGCTACTACACGACGCTGACCGGGGTGATCGAAAAGGAGCAACCAGAGGATCCGTTCATCGTCCCCGCGAAGCTGAAAGAGC
The DNA here is from genome assembly GCA_040756745.1 of Bacteroidota bacterium. Classification (GTDB taxonomy): domain Bacteria; phylum Bacteroidota; class Ignavibacteria; order UBA10030; family UBA6906; genus JBFLYO01. Next base: position 21,332 of record JBFLYO010000022.1, on the reverse strand, counting down.
TCTGGAAGCGTAAAGACTTCGGACGATACGCAGACGCGAAGACCGGAGAAGTGCACGTGGCTTTCCTCAGCGACCTCGACATCACCGGCGGGAACTCGGGGAGTCCTGTGATCAACGGGAAAGGGGAGCTGATCGGGTGCGCCTTTGACGGTAACTGGGAGGCGGTGGTCGGCGATTACTACTTCCAGGAGCAGTTCAACAGGACGATCAGCGTGGATAGCCGCTACGTGCTGTTTGTCCTCGACAAGTTTTCAGGCGCCGAGAGTATTCTGAAAGAGCTCGTCATTCATTGAGGAGTCGTTGAGAAGCGGCAAGGGCGTCGGACATTCCGGCGCCCTTGCTCGTTTCAGGAGCCGTGACAGATTTTCCCCAGAACCGTGCTCCGCGATGCCCCCGTCACCCCCGGCAAGCTCGTTGCCCTCCCCGCCATCGTTTCATTCGCCAGGATTGCGAAGCAGACCGCTTCCTTCGCCTCCGCAGTGATGCCGAAGTGCTCCACTGGCCGCACAGCGGAGCCGTCGAAGTACCGTCCCAGCTCGTCCATGAAATACCTGTTCTTCGCACCGCCGCCGCTGACGATCACTTCGTCCACGGCCATGACGGGAAAGACAAACCGCTTGTACCCTTCATAGATCGCAAAGGCCGTGAACTGCGACGCCGTCGCGATGATGTCTTCCCGGTCGTATCCCTTCGCGCGGCGGAGCAGGCCATTCACAAATGCCTCGCCGAATTCCTCCCTGCCTGTGGACTTGGGCGGCCGGGTTTTCAGATAGGGATGGCGCATCAACACGCTGAAAAGCTCCAGCGAGACGTCGCCTCGCAACGCCGTCCGCCCCTCTTCGTCGTACGGCTTACCGTAGAACTCATGCATCAGCGAATCGACCACCATGTTGCCAGGCCCGGTATCGAATGCATAGACTTGATCCGGTCTTCCTGCTCTGGGGAGGACCGTGACGTTGGCAATGCCGCCGATGTTCAGGAGCAGACGGTTCCTTTTGGGTGAGCGGAACACAAGCCAGTCGAAGTAGGGAACGAGCGGTGCCCCCTGTCCGCCGAGCGCCATGTCCGCCACCCGGAAATCCCCCACCGTGGTGACGCCGGTGAGTGCCGCGAGCGCGGAAGGATCACCGATCTGCAGTGTCGCGCGGATCCGTTTCCCGAACATCGCAACCGCTTTCGGCAGATGCCGGATCGTCTGACCGTGAGAACCGATCAGGTCGAGGTCCCGCATCGTCTTCCCCCCTGCCCGCACCACGGCGCGGACGGCGCCGGCGTACAGCTCCGCGAGCAGGATATTGAGACGGACGATCTCGTCGAGGTTGGCGGTGGCGGGGTCGGAATTCCGCAGGATCATCTTCCGTACTCCGGGGGGAAACGGGCGCGTCACAAATGCAAGCTGGCGGAAGCGGGTGGCCGGGCCGGAGCCGCGGACGCGAAGGAGGACGGCATCGATGCCGTCGAGCGAGGTGCCCGACATGAGGCCGGCGACAAGACGGGACGTTTTCATGGCAGCTCCGTGACAATCAGCGGGACGCGCGCGCATCCCGGTGGTGAATGTGCGGAATCATGACTATCTTGAAAACATGGAGAACAGACTGCTCATCGGCTCGCACATGTCCATCAGCGGAGGGATGCACACGGCATTCGAACGGGGGGACAGGATTGGCTGCGCGACGATGCAGGTGTTCACAAAGAACAGCAATCAATGGTCGGGCAGGGCGTACAGCGCGGAAGACGTTGAAAAGTACAAAGTTGCCGCCGCGAAGTCAACCATCAGTCCTGTCGTCGCCCATGCTTCCTACCTTATCAATCTCGCAGCCACGAATCCCGCCACTCTGAAACGGTCGCGCGCGGCATTCATTGATGAACTTCAGCGGTGCGCAGCGCTCGGCATTCTCGGCCTGATTGTGCATCCCGGGGCGCACCTCGGCAGCGGCGAAGCGGACGGCGTCAGACGGATTGCTGAATCTCTTGACATTATCCATGACGCAACGGCGGGGGCCGCCCCGTTAAGTATACTCGAATCCACTGCAGGTCAGGGGACCACCCTGGGATGGCGATTTGAGCAGCTCCGGGCCATCATCGACGCGGTCGAGGCCCCGTCGCGCATGGCCGTCTGCCTCGATACCTGCCACGTATTCGCCGCGGGATACGATATCACGACTGAAGAGGGATGGGAAACAACGATGCGGGAGTTCGATCGGGTGGTTGGGCTGAGCCGTCTGGCGGCGATCCATGTCAACGACTCGAAGCGCGAGCTCGGATCACGGATCGACCGCCACGATCACATCGGCAAGGGGCGCATCGGGCTGACCGCCTTCCGGATGCTTGTCAGGGATCCACGCCTGACCCTCGTCCCCAAAATCCTCGAAACCGAGAAGAGCGAAGACATGCATGAAGATGTCGAAAATATGGCATTGCTTCGCTCCCTGGTCGGGCCGGCGTAGAATCACCCGCCGGGGTATTGAATCCGAAACCCATGATTTGTAGATTTTCGGCTCATTCGCCGCACCGGAGAGAGACTGCGGTTCGAACCGGCGCCCGTATCATTATCCTGAAGGAGAAGCAATGAAGCGAGTCCCCACCCTGTTGCTGTTCCTTGGTTTGCCCATTGCGGCAGCCGCGCAGAATCCGTTGTTTGCCGTCAGGGATGCGGGTGAAGGGCGGAGCAGGACGTATGACGTCCAGCATTACAGGATTGAGCTGTCGTTCGATGAGGAGAAGAAGAAGGTCTTCGGCACGACGACCATCACCGTCGTTCCGTTCCCCGATGAGCTCACGCGACTCGAATTCGATGCAGAAGATCTTGATGTTACGAAGGTTCTCTTCCGGGGGAAATCGCTGAAGTATGAAATCCTGCCTCTGAAACTCGCCGTGCCGCTGGACCGCCCGTACAGCTACCGGGATACGCTCGCCGTTGCGATCACGTACTCCTGCACCCCCTCGCGCGGCCTCTTCTTCGTCCATCCCGATTCCGCATATCCCGACAAGCCGCACCAGATCTGGACGCAGGGGGAGGACATGGACAACCATTTCTGGTTCCCCTGCTACGATTTCCCCAACGACATGGCCACAAGCGAAATGATCGTCACTGTCAGGGACTCATACGTCGCCCTCTCGAACGGCCAGCTCGTCAGCGTCACAGGGAACAGGAAGCAGAAAACTAAAACCTTTCACTGGAAGCAGGACATCCCCCACGTATCCTATTTGATCATGCTCGCCGCCGGCGATTACACAGTCCTGACGGACAGCGCAGGCAAGCTTCCGCTTGAATATTGGGTCTATCCGAACCATGTCGATGACGCGAAAGTTTGTTTCGAGCAGACACCTAACATGATCGAATGGTTCAACGAGAAGATCGGGTATCCCTATCCGTGGGCAAAGTACGCGCAGGTGCTGATCAGGGATTTCACCGTCGGCGGGATGGAGAACACGAGTGCGACCTCGCTTGCAGATTACGCCACCGTCTATGATGCTCGCGCACGGGTGGACGAATCTCCCACGAGTCTGATTGCCCACGAGCTCGCGCACCAGTGGTGGGGTGACGTGGTGACCTGCAAGGACTGGCGGCATCTCTGGCTGAACGAGAGTTTCGCGAGCTATTTCGATTTGCTCTGGCACGAAGCTGCACTCGGACGCGACGAGTTCGACTTCCGGATCTATGAAGCACAGCAGTCGGGCATCAACTCCGACAGGACGGCTGGAAGGAAGCCCATTGTGAGCGTCGGCTCGTACGGCGCAAATTTATACCCCCGCGGGGCATCGGTGCTGCACATATTGAGGTTCGTCCTGGGGGACCGGCTGTTCTGGAAGGCGATCAACCACTACATCACCAAGTACCAGCACACGGTGGTCGAGACCAATGACCTTAAGGTTGCCGTTGAAGAAGCGACCGGCCAGAACCTTCACTGGTTCTTTGATCAATGGGTCTACAAAGCCGGCTATCCGGTGTTCGACCTTTCCTGGGCATGGAACGATTCCGCAAAGTCGGTACTGCTCAGCGTGAAACAGACCCAGAAGACCGACAGTCTGACCGGCGTTTTTCGCACTCCTGTCGACATCGAGCTGACCATGCCGGAGGGGAAATCGACGCACCCGGTGGAGATTTTCTCGCGGGATACCACATTCATGCTCCGTTCACCGTCGAAACCCACACTGGTGATTTTCGACAAGGGAAACTGGCTGCTCAAGGAACTGCGGTGGAACAAGCCGGTGGCCGAGTGGGAATACCAGGCCGAGTCGGCGACCAATCCGGTGGATCGGTTGCGTGCCATTCAAGAGCTGAGCAGGAGAGAGAAGAGCGCGGCATTCATTCCGCTCTTTTCGCGCATCGCGTTACACGACCGGATGTGGGCCGTGCGGCGGGAAGCCATTGCGGCGTTTGATCGCATTGATTCCACAAGTCCGGAGCAGAAGCAGCAGATCGCGCATGTGCTGATCCAGGCCACGCACGATCCCAGGTCGGCTGTACGGCAGGCGGCTGTGCTTCAGCTGAGGCAGCATAGCGGGCCGGAAGTTGTCGCGGCCGTCCGCGCCGCGCTAAATGATTCAAGCTACCACGTTGTCGGGAATGCGCTCCGCACGCTTGCCCGTGTTGACTCTGTCAATGCCGTCGCAACGATCCGGCAGTACCTCGACATGCAATCCCATCGCAACACCGTCGAGGTTGCCGCGCTCGGTGCACTGAGCGTCGTTGATACGGCGGCGGCGTTCACGGAGGCATTCTCCCGTGCGCGGTACGGGAAGCCGTTCAATGTGCGGGCCACCGCGCTTGCCATCCTTGGGAAATACGGCCGGCAGAGAAGTGACGTGCGGGACCTCTATGTTTCGATACTTCGTGAACGGCAGACCTACGTCAGGAGCCAGGCGATCCGCTGGCTGGGAGACAACGCGGACACCACACTTGTTCCGACACTGCTGACTATTGCCAATGACAAGAAAGATGCGGCGGCGGAGAGCGCGATGAGAAGCGTAGAAAAGATCAGGAATAGAGAAGAGAGAAGAGAGGAGAGGGAAGTGAAAAAAGCGGGCCAGTAGCGAAGGAGGACGAGCTTCCGTGCTCGTCCGCCTATCCGTGCGTTCCCTGTGGTCCGCGGAGAATCCGGGCGGGAAGCGTGATAAGCACGCGAAACAGTTCCAGCACAGCATCAACCGTGATGCCGATGAGCCGGAAAGGAATCACCAGAACCCAGACGATGGGATACGCCACCAGCGCAATAACCGCCAGCGGCCAGCAGACAAACAACAGAAGCAACCACAGCACGAACTTGGTCATGACTCACCTCTGCGTGATTTGTACGGGGTGCTGACACCGAAGTTGCACGCTTACCCTTATCCTTGACCTCAATCTTAATCTCAATCTGAATCTGCTTCTACCCCCCCCACTCACCGGCACTTTTCCGCCTTTCACCGATTTCCTCGTCACATCCAGCCCGGCACTTCGTATCTTTTACCGGCATTCATTATTCCGGGAGATCCTTTCATGCATGAACGAAGAAGATTCGGATCGCAGGTGGTGATCGGCACACTCTTGATCCTGGCCGGCGTGGCGCTGCTGCTGGAGAACCAGGGACTGATCGAGGTTGGATCGATCTGGCGCTACTGGCCGCTGATCATCGTCGCCTTCGGCGTGGCGAAGCTCGCACGCGCTCGGAGCAGGGAAGAACAGGGGTCGGGGCTCTGGATAACCATCATCGGGCTCTGGTTCCTCGTCTCCATTCTCCATCTCTGGGACCTGGGCTTCGGTGACACGTGGCCGGCTCTGTTTATCGCGTTCGGCGTTTCCATGCTCTGGAAAAGCCTGCCACCAATGTCGTCGCACGATCTCACAGAGGAGAAACCCCATGAGCTCTGATCGCGGTTTTCGTGTCTCCGGACAAACCATCCTCGGCATCGCGGCGTTGGTGTTTGGTGTCGTGTTCTTGCTGGACAACATGGACATCCTCGACGCGCGACAGTATGTCCCGTATTGGCCGGTGTTCCTCATTGCCTTTGGCCTTCTCCGTGTGTTCCAGCCGAGAGGTGGAGCAGGGAGCCGGGTGTGGGGACTGATCTTCGTAATCATCGGCGGCGTGCTGCTGCTCAGGACCCTGGGGCTCTCGGACATCGGGTTCCGGGAACTCTGGCCCCTCATCCTTGTCCTGATCGGTGCGAGCCTGCTCTGGGGCAGCTCATACCGCTCACGTGTCATCTGGGGAACCACGCCACCTGCCGATCCCCACTCCCTCGTCAGTGGATTCGCCGTGCTGGGCGGGTTTCAGCGGTCGCTCAACTCCCAGGACTTTCGCGGCGGGGAACTGAGCGCCATCATGGGGGGGTGTGAAGTCGACCTGCGTCAGGCCTCGATCAAGGAGCCCGAGGCGGTCATCAACACGTTCGCGTTCTGGGGGGGGATCAAAATCAAGGTGCCCACCTCCTGGAGCGTGAGCCTCCAGGGTTTCCCGTTCCTCGGGGGGTACGACGACAAAACCTCTCAGCCGAGCGACCCCACTGCAAAACGACTGGTCATCAAAGGGACGGCGATCATGGGAGGCGTGGAGGTGACGAATTAGGGAAAAGCAGGTTAAGGTTAAGGGGAAGAGCAGGTCAAGGGAGAGCCTGTCACCCTTAACCTTACCCTTAACCTCATCCTGCTTCACCTTAGCACCTTAACCTGCTCTTTCCTATCTTCCTTCATGCACCCTCTCCTCAAGGACCGCCGGGCGCTGCTGCTCTATCTTCTCGTCTGGTTGGCGTTCGCCTTGATGCTGGCGGCGTTGATGGCAATCCCCGGCAGAATCTCCACGGCTGCAGCGCTTGCATTTACGGCGCCGTTGATGCTCCTCTACGCCTTCGTTTCCCTTTCCGCCTGGTACATCTGTCGCGCGTTTCCGCTCGCCACAACGAACATCGCGCGCGTGCTCTCCGCCAATATTCTTGCCTCTGCACTCTCGAGCGTGCTGCTTCTCGCGGCTGCCCTCGGCTGGGAGGAAGTTATCCAATGGCTTCTGCCGGGGACAGGCACTCCCGGCTGGGAGATGGAGTCCTTGCCACTGCTCGCAGCGGCCGGCGTCGTCCTATTTCTCCTGGCATCGGCAGTCCACTACCTCCTTGCAGCCTTCGACTTGGCACGCACGGCGGAGCGCAATGCTCTTCAATTGCAGGTCCTGGCGCGCGACGCGGAGCTCAAGGCGCTTCGTGCGCAGATCGATCCCCACTTTCTCTTTAATAGTCTTAACTCCATCAGCGCGCTCACCGCGACGGATCCACCGACCGCCCGTGCCATGACGCTCAAACTTGCCGACTTCCTTCGACTCAGCATGAGCTATGGCGCGCGGGATACTGTGTCACTCGACGAAGAATTGTCCCTCGCCAGGAGTTTTCTCGACATCGAAAAGGTTCGTTTCGGCAATCGGCTGGGCATTGAGCTCGATCTCGACGACGAGGTTTGCCGGTGTCGCGTTGCACCGCTCATCCTGCAACCGATCGTCGAGAACGCCATCGGCCACGGCATTGCGGGCCTCGTCGATGGCGGAACGATCCGCATCGCAGGCCTCAGCCGGAACGGGAAGTTGGTCTTAACCGTTGAAAACCCCGCCGATCCCGGACGTCCGCGTAATCCCGGCAACGGAATGGGTCTTTCCAACGTTCGGAAGCGCCTTTCGGGCCTCTACGGCGCCGAGGGTCGACTCGACGTTTCCGATGAACCGGACCGGTTTGTCGCAAGCATTTCGTTCCCTGCCCGATCGGTCTGACTGCAGGACACACGCGAATGCGTATTGTCATCGTCGATGATGAGGACCTGGCCAGGGGAGTGCTCCGCGAGCACTGCGAGCACCACCCCGATATCAGCATCGTGGCGGAATGCAGGAACGGCTTTGAGGCGGTCAAGGCGGTCGCAGAGACGAAGCCCGATCTTCTGTTCCTTGATGTTCAGATGCCGAAGCTGAACGGTCTTGAGGTGCTCGAGCTCCTTGATCCCGTCCCGGCGATTATCTTCGTTACGGCATATGACATGTATGCCGTGAAGGCATTCGACGTGCATGCGGTGGACTATCTCCTGAAGCCATTCAGCCGGGAACGCTTCGAGGAAGCGCTGCAAAGAGCACGGGAGCGCATTGTCGACGGGACGGTCCCCGACTTCTCCGCGGTGGCGCGCGAGAACCTCCGGCATGCGCCCGCAGTCGAGCGCATTCTGATACGTGACGGAACGAAGGTCCACATCATATCCGCCGACGCGATCGATTACATCGAGGCACAGGATGACTACGTGTCGGTGCACAGCGGCGGCAAGGCCTACCTGAAACCTGAGGCTCTTTCCGGCCTCGAGGCATCACTTGACCCCGCACGTTTTATCCGCATTCACCGTTCATATATTCTGAACATCGACCGGCTCTCCCGTCTCGAAACATATGCAAAGGACAGCCGCATCGCGATCCTCAAGGACGGCACGAGGCTCCCGATCAGCCGGAAGGGATTCGACAAACTCAAAGACCTCCTATGACCCTGCGCTCCGTGCTCACGCCGTCCGTGCAATGGCTTCTTGCGTGCGTGCCCCTTGCAGCAGTCCTCCACTACGCTGCACCGGCTGAACAGACGCTGATCTTCATTGTGTCCTGCATCGCCGTGATCCCTCTCGCTGGCTGGCTGGGCACCGCCACCGAACATCTTGCGGAGCGGACCGGCGAGGGGATCGGTGCCCTGCTTAATGCAACGTTCGGTAACGCGGCAGAGCTCATCATCGCGCTGGCGGCCATTCGTGCGGGATTGCACGACGTCGTAAAGGCGTCGATCACCGGTTCCGTCATCGGAAACATCCTGCTCGTCATGGGGGCGGCATTTCTGGCCGGCGGTCTGAAGCACAGGCACCAGACCTTTAATCCGGTTGCAGCCCGTACGCAGGCAACCACGCTCACGCTTGCATCCGTTGCACTCATCATGCCCGCGATGTTCCATCACTTCGGCGGGCGCTTTGCACGGGCCCGTGAAGCGGACCTGAGCATGGAAATCTCGCTCGTCCTCATTGCGACGTATGCGCTCACACTCCTCTTTACGCTCCGTACACACAAACAGCTATTCGTGGGGGAGCCCGAGCCCGCGCGAGCCGTCGAGGAGGGTCACCACGCCCCCTGGCCGCTTGCCAGATCACTTGCGATCCTTGCAGTCGCAACCGTGCTCATCGCCTGGATCAGCGAGATCCTCGTCGGTTCCATCGAGCACGCCGCCGAGAGCTTTGGGATGACCAGCGTGTTCGTCGGCGTGATCGTGGTCGCCATCATCGGCAACGCCGCAGAACACAGCACCGCGATCACCGTCGCGATGAAAAACCGGATGGATCTCAGCTACGGGATTGCGATCGGAAGCAGCATCCAGGTGGCATTGTTTGTTGCACCGATGCTGGTGTTTGCAAGTCATCTCATAGGGCCGCAGCCGATGGATCTGGTGTTCACTCCGCTGGAGGTGGTGGCGATCGCGCTCTCTATCCTTATAATAGAGCAGGTGGCCAGTGATGGTCAGTCCAACTGGCTGGAAGGGGTGCAGCTCCTCTCGGTCTACATGATCCTCGGAATCGTGTTCTACTTCCTTCCCGCATGACCGCGCCAGGCCACCTTCTGGTCTCTCCCAAACCCCCTGTCCGTTGCGCCTGGGCTGCATCTCACCCCCTCTATATTGTCTACCACGACTACGAATGGGGAGTGCCGGTCCATGACGACCGCCACCTGTTCGAGATGCTGATCCTGGAGGGGGCTCAGGCCGGACTGAACTGGCTGACGATTTTGAAGAAGCGGGAGGGCTACCGGGCGGCGTTCGATAATTTCGACGCGAGGAAGATCGCGCGGTACGATGCCCGGAAGGTCAGAAAACTGATGGCTGATGAAGAAATCATACGGAACCGGTTGAAGATCGCCGCGGCAATCGACAATGCCCGCGTGTTCCTTGACGTGCAGCAGGAATTCGGCGGCTTCGACCCGTACATCTGGCAGTTCGTCGGCGGAAGGCCGATCAGGAACTCATGGCGGCGACTCTCAGAGATCCCGGTATCCACCCCCCAATCGGAGGCCATGAGCAAAGATCTCTCCCGGCGGGGCTTCCGGTTCGCTGGACCGACGATCTGTTATGCGTATATGCAGGCCACCGGCATGGTCCAGGACCATACGACAGACTGCTTCCGTTACGGACAGGTATAGGGCCAGACCGTCCGACTTGCTTTTCGGCGTCGTGTGTTGTTCATTTGTCTTGTAGTCGCGTGCATGCCGGAATGAATGATTCGCCGTTGAAGGCCACGCTCTCCCGGCTGGTGCGGGAGGGAACGCTGTACGAGAAGATGGATGCGGGATGGGTGCGGTGCTATGCCTGCGGCCACAAGTGCAAGATTCCGCCGGGACGCGACGGCATCTGCAAGGTCCGCTTCAACGACGGCGGTGTGTTGTATGTTCCGTTCGGATACGTCGCCGGGCTCGCCGTTGACCCCATTGAGAAGAAACCCTTCTTTCATGTCCTTCCAGGAAGCCCTGCGCTCAGCTTCGGTATGCTGGGATGCGACTACCATTGCGGGTACTGTCAGAACTGGATCACCTCACAGGCGCTGCGCGATCCCGGTGCGGTGTCGCCCGCCGAACCGATCGGCGCGGAGCAGATCGTGGACATCGCCCTCCAGCGCGGCATTCCCGTCCTGACAAGCACCTATAATGAGCCGTTGATCACCAGCGAGTGGGCAGTGCAGGTGTTTGAGCTCGCCCGCAAGCGCGGCATCAAGTGCTCTTACGTTTCAAACGGGAACGGGACCCGCGAAGTGCTCGAATACATCCGTCCCCACATCGATATGTACAAGATTGATTTGAAAAGCTTCCGCCAGAAGAATTACCAGCAGCTCGGTGGGCGGCTTGAGGCCGTGCTTGAGACGATCCAGACACTACGCACGATGGGAATCTGGGTTGAGATCGTTACCCTGATCGTGCCCGGCTTCAACGATTCGAATGAAGAACTGACCGACATCGCACGGTTCCTGGCGTCCGTGTCCCCCGAGATTCCCTGGCACGTGACCGCATTTCACCAGGACTACAAGATGACCGATCCCGATCCTACGCCCATCCAGACGCTTATCCGCGCAGCGGAGATTGGGAAGAAGGAAGGGCTCCATTTCGTCTATGCCGGGAACATCCCGGGCCGTGTCGGCCGATGGGAAAACACCTGGTGCCCCTCGTGCGACGCATTGCTGATCGAACGCGTGGGGTTCATGGTGAAGTCGAACAGGATCACCGGTGGACGCTGTCCGACCTGCACTACGGCCATCCCCGGTGTTTGGAACTGATGTCTATTCTTCCGTTGTAGATTCTACTAATTATCACTGTTTCCCATTCATTCCTCCCCGCTTTTCGCGTTTTTCACCGTTTTTTGACTCCCCCGCCTCTGGCTCATCTTTTGTTCCTCACATCGGTAACTGGTTAATAGACTTACGGTTGCGCAATCCGTGACGGAGGGGATCACGGGTTTCGCAGACCTGGCTATTACCGGAATTACGACTACTGGCCGGGGATGCCATGAACACCTCAACAAATGCCTTGTCGATCCCGGAGCTTCTCCGTGAGATCGTGGACCACGCAAACGCCAGGGAGTACGCGGAGGCACTCGCCACGCTGGAAATCGCGCATTCCTCTGATCCCGATAATATTTACTTCGCTGCGTTGAAGCGACAACTCGAATCGCTCTTCTCACTCAACGTGCAGGGTGAGTTGTCGGAGCCGAAGCGACGTGAACTGATCGAGCCGCTCGCCGGGATTGCAGAGTGTGTACTTCGTGATGCCAGACGTGCACGGACAGCTGCGCCCCCTCCGCGGCCGACCCCTGAGCCCGTTGTAGAGGAAGCACCAGTGCCAGCCGCCGAGCCGGCCGCAAAACTGGCCCCCCCTCCCGCCCCGGAAGCAGGCCAACACACGGAAGACGCAGCAAAGAAAGAGCTGGAAGCCCTGAAGCTGCTCTACTTCCAGCGCGCAAGCAAGTTCGTCATGAAGGGGGAATATGAACAGGCGCTCGCCGAAGTCCAGCGCGTCTTCATCGTCGATCCCGAAAACCTCATCGCGAAACAATACGCGACCCGCGTCGAAGAACTGATCGAGCACGCCAGGAAACTGGCCTCCGAGCCCGTTGAGAGCGAGCCCGAAGAGACTCCGGAGGTAACGCTCTCGGCCAGGTCAGGCGATCCGGTCGAAGAGCCTCAACCCTCCGCCGAGCGATCGACGGCCTGGGATGATCTCTTCGAAGCGCCGCCGACACCGGCAACAATTCCTGATCTGCGCACGTCGCCGCCGCCCAGACGCGAGACAGTTGCCTACGGCAACAGTCTTGCGGCATCCCTGCGCCCGTTGGGCGACGATGACGCAGACTCGAGGCCGGCGCGTTCGCTGCTATCGAAGATCCTGGTTGGGGTAGTTGCCGCGCTTTTCATCGGCGGTGGCGCCTTTACGCTTCTTTCCATGATGAGCGCAGGGACGGGGGAACAGCCTGCAGCAACGACTGACCCGATCGCACATGAACAGCCTGCTGAGTCCTCCCCCGCCCTCCTCGCGCAGGGGAACCCGGACGCTGCCACCATCCAGACCGCGCTGCATGTTAGCCCGGGACAGAAGGAGCCGTTGCAGGCGGCATCGACACCTCCGCCCGCTGAGAAATCCGTCGCTGCGAAGCCGCAAGCCGTCAAGAGCGAAAAGGAAGCGCCCGCGGACCAGCCGGCTGCAAAGGAACAGTCAGCTCCTCCGACGCAACAGCCGCCCGTCGCAGAGGCCGTTGCCGAACCCAGGCCGGCGGAAGTTGAGCCTGCTCCCGAGAGCCCGACGTTTGTTGCTGTGGAGAAGGAACCGCAGATCATCAAATTGGAGAAGCCGCAGTTCCCCGACTTCGTCTGGAAGACCGGGATCGAGGGTCAGGTGGTATTGAGGGTGCTGATCGACGCAGAAGGGAAGCCGACGGACACGCAGGTTCTGAAGAGCTCGGGGAAGGTGTTTGAGGAGGCGGTCATCGAAGCGGTGATGAAGTCGCAGTTCGCACCAGCACAGATGGGCCAGGGGCAGGTAACCGCTTGGCTGACGATCCCGTTCCGCTTCAAACAGCCGAAGTGATCTGGATTTTGGCGCCGCGCTTTCGCTATATTGGAGCGTGGCGCCGACACCCACACTCTCACTCATCGCCGCGGTGTACAACAAACCGGAGATCCTCCGGCTGGTCATCGCGGCGCTTTCACGCCAGTTGTTTACCCCGTTCGAACTGATCATCGCCGATGACGGCTCAGGGCCCGGGGTTGCCGACGTCGTGGCCTGGGCGCGTCGACGGTACGCGTTCCCCATCCAGCACCTCTGGCACGAGGACAAGGGCTGGAGGAAGAACACGATGATGAACAACGCTATCCGCGCGGCGCAGTCCGATTATCTCGTGTTCATCGACGGTGATTGCCTTTGCTCACGGCAATTCCTTCAGGATCACTGGCATGAGCGGGAGGAGGGAAGAGTCCTCCTGGGAAGGAGAGTCGAGACCAGCGAGCGGTGGTCGAAGGCCCTTTCCCTGGAACGGGTCGAGTCGGGCGCGTTCGAACGAGTGGGACTGCGCGAAATCCTTGACGGTCTTGCGGGCCGGTCGCTGCGCGTGGAGGACGGGATCCGCATCCCCAGCAGGTTTCTCCGCACGATCCTCCTTCGCAAAGCACGCGGCATGCTCGGCAGCAATTTTTCCGCCTTCCGCAACGACCTCGTGGCCATCAACGGCTTCGATGAGTTGTACGACGGACCCGGGTGCGGAGAGGATTCGGATGTCTACTACCGTCTCTCTCTCCACGGCATCGGCGGAAAGTCGCTCCGCAACCTTGCTGTGCAGTATCACATCTGGCATCCTTTGACAAAAGTCTCGGATGCCTGCTGGGACAGGTTTGAGATGGTGAAAAAGACCAGTGAACCGCGGTGTGTGGTGGGTCTTGAACGGATGGATCGCACTGGAGTGCCGGGGTAGGGGTGCTGCTGCGCAACACCCCTCCCGGCACAAGGCGTTATTCGTCTTTCTTCTCCATTTTCTTGAGCGGCGAATCGGTCTTCGTGTAACCTGCGGGCACCTCGAACTGCGAGGGAGGCGTGGTGTGCTTCTCGACTTTCGTCACGACCGTCGTTACTCCCATCATTTCGGTCTGGATCGGGTAGCCGTCCAACTTCTTGAACGCCTCGGCCATTGCCTTGCCGACACCCGGGGTGAGCTGCGCCATGCGGCGGCTGTATTCCTCCCAGTCCTTCTTCAGCGACTCGAACCCGCGGACATCCTTCGAAACCCACAGCGTCATCATCTCCTTTCCGTCCGATGACACCGTGTATTTGGCGCAGTTGTACCCGCCGATGGATTTCTTCTCGCCGGGACCCGTCACTTCAACCTTTGCGTCCTTGCTTTTTCCACCCATCATGCCCCCCATCATTTTCTCCATCATCGCGCGCTGCTCCGGCGGCATATCCTTCATCTTCTCCTCCATCTCAGCCATCCGCTTGTCCATCTGCGCCCCCGCCTTTTTCATCGATTCTTCGATCTCCTTGAACGTCGACTCCGAGTATGTCTTGTCCGCAGGGTCCACCCAGTAGACCAGCTCCTTGTCCAGGCGAACGATCATGACTTTCCCGTCCCCGCTTTCGTGCCGGAACATTCTCGGCATCATATAGCTCTTGCTCTGGATGGTGCGATCACCCATCGGCCCCCCGCTCGTTGTACTCTCCGTGTACATGCCCTGCGCAAACAGGGAGACCGCAAGCAGGGAGGCGGCCCCCACGGCGATCGTGCGACGCATCAGGCGTGTCGTCATGTGCATTCCTTTGTGATTGTTGGTGGAATGGTTGAAGTGGGCGTTTCCGGTTCAGGTCCCGGGTTCCAGGGGCCGCGCAGCGACGATCCCCGTCCGACCCGAAGATGCTTCGACATAGTCCTTCAGCGAGCCCGAGGAAAGGGTCACAGATCCTCCGCTCAGGGGCGCATGAAGAAACTTCTTCACGCCGTCCTGCTCGGCAATGAGGCCGGTATGCGAGCAGTCCAGACCGTCGGTGGCAGTGGTGATCCCGATGCAATCGCCGCTCTGAAGTCGGCCAAGGACCGCGGCGATCCGGCTTCGGGGAATCATGTACCGATGAACGGTCGATAGATGCTGTTCCTGGTCTGCGATCGCCTTGAACGTTGTGTTACTTGAGAGGCGAGGATACGCGTCGCGGTGACCCGTCATATAGTGGAGTGGACCGGTGACCACCGACCCTCCCAGCTCGCGCGAAAGGTCAAGCACGATCTTCCGCGCGTCGTGGTCGATGATCCATTCGGAGAAGTAGTGGAGGCGGCTCGGGTAGCCCTGGATGATGCCGTCGCGGTAGCGGATGAGCCGAAGCTGAGTACGGAAATCCGCTGCTGTTCTGCCCCGCAGTTTGATCGTCCGTGCCAGCGCGAGGCTGCTCTCAAGAAACGTCACGCAGTCGAACTCCCGCAGATTCACCACAAGGTGTTCTTCTCCCGGCTCCTCGATCGTCCCCCCCTTGTAGGGAGCGCCGATGAACGAGAGGCCGACACTCTCGACAATCTTGCCGATCGGCTGCAGGTAGAGCTTCTCCTCTTCGCCCCGCTTCAGAATATCTTCACAAATGGTATCGTCGTTACGCTCCTGCAGGGACGCAGCGGCGCGGGCGAGAAAGGACGGAATGGCGGCGGTTCCTGCCAATCCCGTGGCAGCTGCAAGAAATTCTCTACGCGACCAGGGGCGTTTCATAGGCATGTCAGAAAGGTTGATCCTCCGGGCCGGCAGGCAGGCTCTCGAAGCTGGCCAGCGCCAGGTTTTCAAAGCGGGCATAGCGGCTGACGAAGGCAAGCGCGACGTCGTCGATCGGCCCGTTGCGCTGCTTGCCGACGATGATCTCCGCTCTCCCTTGCACCTCATCCATCTTCTCCGATTTCGGGTCGGTATACATCTCGGGCCGGTGGACGAATGCGACCACGTCCGCATCCTGTTCGATGGCGCCCGACTCCCGCAGGTCGGACAGGATCGGCCGCTTGTCCGTGCGCCCCTCAACAGCACGGCTCAGTTGTGAGAGGGCAATCACCGGAATCTCGAGCTCCTTGGCAAGTCCCTTCAGTGAGCGCGAGATTGCGGAGATTTCCTTCTCACGGTTCTCGGCGCTTTTGGGACCCTGCATGAGCTGCAGGTAGTCGATGATGATGAGACCGACATTATGCTCGGCCCGCAGCCGGCGGGCCTTGGCGCGGAGCTCGAGGATGCCGAGGGCCGCCGTATCGTCGATATAGAGAGGCGCCTGCGACAGCCGTCCGGCAGCGATGCTGAGCCGCTTCCAGTCGTCTTCCGGCAGCCGTCCGGTTCTGACAGCGTGCGCATCCACCCGCGCCTCGGCGCAGAGGAGTCGCATGATCAGCTGTTGCAGAGCCATCTCGAGCGAAAAGATGCCGACGGTCGTGGGCTTGCTCCGGTGCATGGCCGCGTTGGCCGCAAGCGAGAGCGCGAATGCGGTTTTCCCGGAACTCGGCCGTCCGGCGATGATGACGAGGTCCGATTTCTGCCACCCCCCGGTCAGAGTATCGAGGTCGCGGAAACCGGTCGGTACCCCTGTGACCCCCTCATGTTTTCCATGGATGCTCTCCAGCATTTCGAGCGTATCGTGGACCGCCCGGGTCATCGGCACGAACGTCCGCTTGAGGCGCCACTCCGAGATCTTAAAGATCGCCTGTTCGGCCTGGTCCAGCAGGTCAAACGCATCCTCGGTCTGGTTATACGCCCGTCCGGCGATGGCGCTTGTTTCCGAAATCAGCCGCCGCATGAGCGCTTTTTCAAGAACGATGCGGGCATGGTACTCGATGTTGGCCGAGGACGTTACCTTCGTCGTCAACTCAACAAGTGCCGCCTCGCCCCCGGCGGCGTCAAGTTGTCCCCGACGGCGGAGCTCTTCCGCTACGGTGATCACATCCGCCGGCTCGCTCCGCTCGAAGAGCGCAACGATCGCCTGAAAGACCTTCCTGTTGCGGTCGGCATGAAACGCCTCCTCGTCGAGCACTTCGATGGCCCGGGAAATTGCCTCCTTCTCAAGCAGCATCGCGCCGAGGACCTGCTCTTCGATCTCAACAGCCTGCGGCGGGATTCTTCCTTCGGGAATTGGAGGCGCAACGTCCGCACGCCTGATCATGCCGTCAGCCATGGTTCACCTGGATCGTTCAGCCCTGCGCTACGAGCTCGTCGTGAAATTTCCGCACCGCCTGGACGTCCTCCCACGCCGGCCGTTTCCAGTTGGGATTCCGCAACAGCGCCGCGGGATGGTAAGTTATCATCACCGGGATTTTGTCAAAATACAGCACTTTCCCCCGAAGGCTTGTGAGACTCTCGCGGGTTCCCAGCAGGTTCTCCGCTGCGGTCAGTCCCAGGCAGACGATCAGCTTCGGCTTCACAAGCTCGATCTGTTTTCTGAGGTAGGGGAGGCACTTCTCCACCTCCTCCGGCGCGGGTTTCCGATTCTCCGGCGGCCGGCACTTCAGGATGTTGCAGATATAGACTTCCTCCCGGCGAAACTTGATCGCCCCCAGGATCTTGTTCAGAAGCTGCCCTGCCCTGCCGACGAACGGTTCCCCCTGTGCATCTTCATCAGCCCCGGGCGCTTCGCCGATCAGCATCAGCGTTGCATGCGGCTCCCCCACTCCGAAGACAAATTTCGTGCGGGTGAAACCGAGCGCACATTTTGTGCAGGTGCAGATCGCGGACTCCAGCGCGTCGATCGTTGTTGCCGCGCCCCAGGGTTCGAGTGTCAGCGGCGGCGCGGGAAGCTCAAACAGGCCGGGCTCGTCGGCCGCGGGGGGAGCAACTGTGCGTTTGGCCATGGGGTGTGCCTCGCGCGGATGTGGTACGATCAGCAGCGTGTCGCCGAACAATTCGCGTTCCCGGAGAAAGAACTCCCGGATGTCGGACAGGAGGTCCGTCATGAAGGGTTTCGTGGGTTACTTGAGGAGCACCGCCGCCCGGGACAGGATGGCATGAGCAACGTCGATCTTTGCCATCTGAGGGAGCCGTTCGGGCTCGCCATCCGGACTGATCAATGTTACGATGTTTGTGTCCGCGCCGAACGCTGCTCCTTCTTCGCGCGGATTGTTCAGGACGATCAGGTCAAGCTGCTTGTCCTTCAGCTTCGCGCGCGCGTGTTCTTCGCCATGTTCAGTCTCCAGCGCAAAGCCGACCACGATCTGTCCCTTCTTCCGTTTCGCGACGGAACGCAGGATGTCGGGATTGGGAGTGAGTTCCAGCGTCAGCCCGCCCGTACCGCTCCGCTTGATCTTCTGCTCCGCCACGTGCGCCGGGGCGAAGTCCGCCACCGCTGCCGCCATGACCAGCAACTGCGATGAGGGAAACTCCCGCTCCACCGCCCCGGCCATCTCGCGCGCAGTCTGCACGTCGATCCTCCTGACCGACCGGGGCGTCCGGAGCGCCACCGGTCCTGCGATGAGCGTGACATTGGCCCCGCGGTGTGCCGCCGCTGTCGCCATGGCGAATCCCATCTTCCCCGACGACCGGTTGCCGACGTACCGTACCGGATCGATCGGTTCGTGCGTCGGCCCGGCGGTAACCAGGACGTTCTTCCCCGCCAGGTCGCGATGTGCGCCCGCCAGGATCTTCCCCACGCCGTCGAGCAGCCGGTCGACCTCAGGCAACCGACCCGGTCCGGAGAGTCCGCTCGCCAGCTCTCCGATCTCGGGGTCGATGATGTGGCACCCCACCTCCCGCAGGGAGGCAACATTGCGCTGCGTGGTCTCGTTCAGATACATGTCCATATCCATCGCAGGGGCGACGGCCAGTGGACAGCGCAGCGCCAGGACAAGGGTAGTCAGGAAATTGTCTGCCGTCCCGTGGGCGATCTTGGCGATCGTGTTGGCCGACGCCGGCGCGATCAGCATGACGTCTCCCCACAGGGCGAGCTCGATGTGCTTCGTTGACTGGAGCGCCGGGTCCTCCGGCGACGCGGGGAACATTTCGACCACCACCTCGCGCCGCGACAGGGTCGACATCGTGAGAGGAGTAATAAACTGGGTCGCCGCGCGCGTCATGATCACCTGCACCTCCGCTCCGGCACGCACCAGTTCTCGAACCAGCAGCGCGCTCTTGTAGGCTGCGATCCCTCCAGTGACGCCGAGCAGTATGCGCTTCCCGGTGAACATGACGGCGCCTGCCGTTTATTCTTCTTCCGTCTCCGGCTCTTCTTCCTCCTTCGATGGCGGCGGCACTTCCTTCTCCTCGAAATGCCATGTCAACTTCCCGGCCAGCAGCTCCTCAAGGGCCACGTCGGTCGGCTTCGGGCGCTTCTCAAACTCCAGGCTGACCTTCAGCTGGTCGGGGTTGACGTCGTTTTCTTCCCCCTCCGTTTCAGTCTTCACGGCAAACAACTCAATCCGTTGGTTGAACTCGATCTTGAGATCGTCGTTGATCTGGCGGGCCCGTTTCGAGGCCGCAACAATCGACTCGTGGACGTTTTTTCCTTCCTGGTTGAAGTACTCAAGATCAATTGGTTTGATCGCCATCGGCGCTGGTTCCTCCGTTAGTTCATCAGATATGCATTCACAATCGTGTTCACCTCAGCCACTGCTCGAGACAGGTCATCGTTGACTACCTCACGGTCGAAGCCGTTCCCGAGCTCCATTTCCATCGGTACCCGTTGCATCCGGCGTTCGATCGTTCCAGAATCCTCCGTCCGGCGCGCGCGCAGTCGCTCCTCCAGGACCTCGATGCTCGGCGGGCGGATGAAGATAAGGCACGCCTCGGGATACCGCCGCTTGATGGAAAGCCCCCCCTTGACATCCACGTCGAAGAGCATTTGGCGCCCGCCGGTCAGTGCCCTGTCGACCTCTTCGACCATCGTCCCGTACAGGTGCCCGTAGATCTCTTCCCATTCGACGAACGCCCCTGCGCTGATCCTGCGCTGAAACTCTTCCTTCGTAAGGAAAAAATAGTCCCGCCCCTCTTCCTCACCCGCGCGGATCGGCCTTGTTGTTGCCGAGACCGAGAACACCATTGCCGGGTGTTGCGCCAGCACCGCGCGCGCGATGGTGGTCTTGCCGGCGCCGCTGGGGGCGGAGATCACCACCAGTTTTCCCCGGGCCATGTGTTACTCGATGTTCTGGAGCTGCTCGCGGATTCGCTCAAGCTCTTCCTTCATCCCCACAACGATATGCGCGATCTCCGTGTCGCTTGACTTCGAGCCGATGGTGTTCGCCTCCCGGTTCATCTCCTGCACGAGGAAATTGAGTTTCCGGCCAGCGGCCCCCGCTGAGGCAATCACATCGAGGAAAAACTTGTTGTGGCTTCGGAATCTGACGCACTCCTCGGTGACGTCGAGCCGGTCCGCCAGCAGTGCGACTTCCATCTCCAGCCGGCCCTCGTCGAGAGGCCCCTCCATCAACTGCTGGATCCGTTCCCGGAGGCGGACCTTCTCGGCGGGCACGCGTGCCCGGGAGAGTTCCTCAACGCGTGTCAGCCGGTCTTCCAGGAGCGCGATCCGTGCGCGGAAATCGCGCTCCAACTCGGTCCCTTCGTTACGCCGCATCCCGTCGAGCGAGTCCAGCGCGGCGCGCATCGCATCCTGAAGCACCTCCCATTCCTTCTCGTCGGTGTTCTCAAGCTCCCGCTGCTCGAAGATCTCCGAAAACTGGAGGAGATGCTCAAGCTTCACGCGCTCTTTGACCCTGACCGCCTGGCGCAACTTCGTCAACAGACGGTAATACGCCTTCGCCGCCGACGCGTTGATGGCGAGCGGGATTTCCCCGTTGTCTCCCCGATCGACCGAGGCCATGAGCGTGACTTTGCCGCGCGAGATTCTCTTGCGGATGATGTCTTTGATCTCGGTTTCCCGGAGGCTGAGGGAGCGGGGAAGGCGGGCGGTGACCTCTAAGAACCGGCTGTTCACGGTTCGAAGCTCGACGGATATCGAAATACCGTCCGACGACGCCTCTCCCCTCCCGTAGCCGGTCATGCTGGCGATCATTCTGCCTCTGCGCTTTTGCCTAAGCACGGAATATTAGCAAAAATGGAGGGGATTTGCAACGGTAAGTTTCGCACAGAATCTGCACAATACTTTCCACAACTTATCCACCCCTGTCCTTGAATTCATTACAGAAAATGGGCAATTTTCAATATATTGTGCATAACCCGATGCTCACCAATTACTATACCGCTCGCCTCGTAGCGTCCACCCTCGATTCCACGTTGAAACTCAAGCGGATCAACGAGCTGTTCAGCCAACAGAAAGACCAATTGATCCTCACCTTTGATGCCGGCACACCCCCCCTTGCAGTTTCCTGCCGTCCGGCAGAGG
>JBFLYO010000021.1:0-64872 GCA_040756745.1 Bacteroidota bacterium | reverse complement strand
TGTGGCGGGGGCGGGGTATCTCGTGGCATCCCACCTGGCTCGCAAGTGGGCCAAGGGGATTGCAAGGGTCGCAATCACGACGACGGCCGTTCTGTTTCTCTATTCACACATTTTCCAGGCCATCGCCGGTTTTCAGCATATTCTCGTGCCCGGTTGGATGGACGCGCAGCTGATTGCGTGGGAGAGCGCGCTGACCGGCACCGAGAGTTCCGTGGCGATCCAGAAAATCACCACGCCGCTCCTGACCGAATGGATGATGTTCTCGTACGTCTTGTACGTCCCTCTCCTTCCCTTGGTCGCCGTGCTCTGCTATGTGAGGGGCGGAGAACAGGGAAATCTCGAATACCTCGTCAACATCGCGTTCGCAAACATCCTGTGCAATGTCGGGTTCGTCTTGTTCCCGGTCGCTGGCCCTCTTTTCCATGACGCCACACGCTACTCCGTTTCGCTTGACGGAGGTCTGTTTTCCTCGTGCGGCGAATGGATGCGGAGCAATGTGCACTACCCGGGAGGATCGCTGCCGAGTCCGCACTGCGCAGCGGGGACGGTCATGATCGTCATGCTCTACCGCTACCACAGGAAGGCATTCCGGCTATTGCTCCCTCCGCTCGCGACCATTTACGTCGCGACCGTGTACGGGCGGTATCACTATGCGTGGGACGTCATTGCAGGCATTGGGGCGGCGGTCATCACTCTGAAAGCGAGCCCGATCCTCACGCGGGTCCTTGAACGGTATCAAATGACTATGCGGGGAGTTCTCACCATAGGCCGGACGCCGAACCCGGCAACAGGCAGATTACAGGAGGAACGGTCATGAACGTGCTCGTCACCGGTGCGACCGGTTTTATCGGGAGCCATCTCGTCGAGCGCCTCCGCCGTGAGGGACACGCCGTCCGCTGCATTGCAAAGGACCCCCTGAACATGAGCGTGCTCGAGGCGGCAGGGTGCAGCGTCGTCCTGGGCGATCTCAACAACGGCATCGATTGGGAGGCCTTGCTGGACGGGATCGACGTGGTGTACCACGTCGCAGGCGTCACGCGGTGCAGGAAGCCCGAGGAGTATTACGAAGGCAACTTTCGCGCAACGCAGAAATTCATACGCGCCTGCGCCACAGTCTGCCGCAGGTTGTCGAGGTTCATCTATGTAAGCAGTCTGACCGCAACGGGCCCTTCGATCGACGGGCTCCCCGTGACGGAGGAGACGCCGTATCATCCGGTGTCGCACTACGGGAAGAGCAAAATGTTTGCGGAGCTCGAAGTGCTGCGGGACTCAGGTCGCGTCCCCGTCACGATCGTCCGTCCGTCGGCAGTCTACGGTCCGCGGGAGCGCGATATGTTCGATTACATCCGGATGATCAAGCGCCGGGTGCAGCTTCTTATCGGCTTCAGGCAGAAGTTTTTGAGCCTCATTCATGCCGACGATCTTGTCTCGGGTATCATCCTCGCAGGCCAGTCAGCCGCAGCGGCGGGAAGAACGTACTTCCTTGGCAGCGAAGAGTATTATAGTGTACAACAGCTCGGTGCGACCATTGCGCGCGTCGTTGCCACTCATCCTCTGCGTGTTCATCTGCCGCATGCGCTCGTATTTGCTGTGGGAGCCGTCGAAGCGGTGATCGGCGTATTAACCCGCCGGCAGATGTTCTTCAACCTCGAGAAGGCGCGCGAGTCGGTACAGCCCGCCTGGATCTGTTCGGTCGCGAAAGCAAGAAGCGACTTCGGATTTCGTCAGCGAGTCAGTCTGGAGTCGGGGATGCGGACGACGTATGAGTGGTATCTGCGGAACGGATGGATGTAAGCCTGCTTCTTCGTGGCAACTGCGCCGGGCCGGGAGTAGCGGATAGGAGTTCCCGGTTGCGCGTAAGGTACGGTGATCATGTGGCCGGGGACCTGAGCGCCGCGAAGAGTCGGGAGAGTTTCGCTTCATCCAGCTTCCCCTCCGTCCTGACACCGGAACAGATGTCAAGTCCGAACGGCTCGACTGCGCTCACCGCCTGCGCTGCATTCTCCGGCGTGATCCCTCCGGCGAGGAAGACCGGTACGCCAACCACGTCGCGGATCTTGCGGCTGATCTTCCAGTCGTGCACCCGCCCCGTCCCGCCAAGCTCCTTGACTTGACGATCCTTCCTGCCACTATCCAGCAATATCGCATCCACCCACTGCGACACCTCGATCGCCCACGGAAGCGCGGACTCTCCCTGCACGTGGACGACCTGGACGATCTTCACACCTGGCAGTTCTTTCCGGAGAATCGGGTACGCACTGACATCGACCGCGTCGACAATCTGAATTGCCGTCGTCAGTGTCCGCCGATGATGCGCTGCGACTTCCGCCGGGACGACTTCGCTCGTGAGCAGGAAGGTAGCCACCGGCGGAGGAACCTGCGCCGCGATCTGGCGGATCGTGGCATCCGGGATGACGCCCGGGCCGCTCGGCATTTTCCCCACGAGGCCGAGTGCATCGGCACCGTAACGCACGGCAAGCCGGGCTTCCTCCGGTGACCCGATGCAGCAAATCTTGACCCGCACGGTCGTCGTCATGACTCTGCTCCCACGATAGACCGGTGCTTGTCAGCCCAGTACGCCCAGAGCACAAAGAGCCACAACGCATTGCCGGCAACCGCAATTGCCTGCGGATCAGGAGGAGGCGGCCCGAAGAGATTCGCCGCATAGATCGCCAGAAGAATGAACACGAGCCCCCATGCGGCATAACGTCCGATGCGGTCGTTCGGTTTCGTCGACCTGAGATACATGCCTCCTCCGAGAGCGAGCATGCCGACTTCCACAACGACTGTTCCCGCAAAGGAATTCCAGAGTCCAATCCCGGCCCGCGCCTCTCCCGAGAACGTCAATGGAAGATCAGGACGGTGCACGACGAGATCAAGCAGCCAATGACTCACCACGCACAGGCCGAGCACTATCGCCCCCCGCGCTGAGCGGCGGATCATGAAATACACGAGTGCGAATCCGAGGCCCCAGATCGCCACTCCAAGGAGACTGTGCGACAGAGGGTAATCAGAGAAGTCGAGCGGCGTAACAACCGTGTTGCCCGGGTCGAGTCTGACGTGCTCCCAACCAACGAGCAGCAGGAGAGGCCAGAGCAGATCGATGAACTGGGAAGCCATGAAGAGCGTCCCTAGTGATGTTTTGGGCGCCGCTTTCTTCGCAGCCAGCGCAACGGCGTAGTGACCGAGAAACATGGGGGAGGGAGAAGGTTAAGATTTAGATTGAGATTGAGGTTAAGGTTGAGATCAAGGTTGAGGTTGGAATCGAAGAATGGGAAATGCGGAACGAAGAACGGTGAATCAGAGGCCCTGGGAGAGGCGTGCGGCGAGGACGGGGGGAAGACCCGCCTTCAGGATCGCCGCAGCCGCGCCTTCGATGTCATAATCGGCACGGATGTTCTCGTACGTCCACGCCTCCGTGTCCAGGATTCCAAAACTGAGCTGCGGGTTTCCATCCCGCGGCTGTCCCACACTCCCCACATTAACAATAAACCGCATTCCCCGCTTGAAAACAAACGTCTTCAGATCCTCTCCGCACACAGCCGGCACATGTGTGTGGCCGATCAGACAGAGGTCCGTCGTAAAATGGTCAAACTGGCGCCGGGCGATCTGCAGCGAGAGCACGTATTGCCATCCACCGGGAGAATCGGGACTGGCATGCACGAGCGTGCAGGAATCCTCAACACATTTCATCGGAAGGTTGGCCAGGAAATCCCGGTGCTCCGTCGCGAGCGTTCCGTTTGTCCAGATCGCCGCCGTTCTCCCCGGAGCGGTGAAATATTCCGCCTGCGTCGTATCGATCGCCGCCAGGTCGTGGTTCCCCAACACGACGTACGAGCATCGCTCCCGGACGGAGGCAACACACTCATTGGGGTTCCCTCCGTACCCGACAATGTCCCCCAGACAATAAACCTCTTTGATTCCCTCGGCATCAATCCGCGAAAACGCCGCCTTGAGAGCCTGGAGATTGGAATGAATATCTGAGATAATGGCAATCCGCATGAGGACGATGTCTGGTCCGCGTCGGTCTGAATATACTGAATCCGGGGCGCTTTTACAGCACGGGGACGCTCCCCGGACTGCGGTTCCCTGTGTGACCGCAGACAATACTCATGTGCAGAAGTGTCAATAGATTTGGACATTGGGCGAAGGCCCGCCAGGCATTCCGCCGGGACGCGCTCCTCGACTATGGAAACGCATCTGACACCAACCGTGTGGGAATCGTTCCGTTACCGCGCCCGCTCGTTCCCCCAACGGCCCGCTGTGGTAGACGAGACATCATTCCTGACCTTCGCCGAAGCGTTCGACCAGGCAGGCCGACTTGCCGGTACACTGATGAAGGAGGGGATCGTCCCCGGAACTCCGGTGGCACTGGGCCTTCAGAACTCGCCCGTGTTCATTCCGGCATTCCTGGCGCTGGCACGCATTCCGGTGACCGTCATCCTTCTCTCGCCGCGATACGGTTCAAGCGAACTCCGCACACTCGCCGACAGGTTGCGGATCAGGGCAGTCCTGGCAATGCCGGTACGCGCAACGGAGATACAGGAAGCGCTCGGGGACTGTGACCTGCCGAGGCCTCTTGCCCTCGACCGGTCGATGCATGGACTCACGCTGCTCATGCGGACTCCAGGCCTTAACGGCCGTATCTCGATTTCCCCCGAACAGGAAGCTCTCCTGTCGAAGTCGGCGCTCATCAAGACCACATCCGGCTCTACCGGCGAGCCGAAGTCTGTTGCCATCGAGGCGGAAGCGGTATTGACGGAGGCCGAGAACGTTGCGCGATCACTCTCGCTCGGCCCGGGGCACAAGGTCCTCGCGCCGGTGCCGCTGACCCATTCCTACGGTTTCGATCTCGGCGTGCTAGCCACGCTGTTCTCGGGGGCCACATTGGAAGTTGTGGAGACATTCGTTCCGCGTGGGACGCTCAGGAAGCTTGCCGGCCGTGGGACGACGGTGTTCCTCGGCGTGCCGAGCATGTACCAACTCCTCCTTGACGGTCAGAAAGGTAACGCGACTTCGCTTGCGCATATCCCCTATCTGCTGTCATGTACCGCGCCACTCCCGGTCAGGACAATCCATGCTTTTCACGATGCGTTCGGTGCCTCCATCTGCCAGCATTATGGTTCATCAGAAACCGGAGCGATCGCCACGCACGTCCCTTCGTCCGTAATGGCAAAACCGGAGTCGGCGGGCCGTCCCATTGACAACGTTACCGTATCTATTGCGGACGAAAGCGGCAACGGCCTCCCTTGCGGCAACGAAGGGGAGCTGATCGTGCGCAGCGGCGCAACTGCATCGGGGTACGTGACCGGCGCACCTGCCCGCAATCCGTTTGACGGTGAATGGTACCGGACGGGCGACCGGGGAACGATGGACGAGGAAGGGTTTCTTTTCCTCACCGGACGCCTCGACGACATGATCAACGTCGGCGGGCTCAAGGTGTCGCCCCAGGAGGTCGTTCGGGTCCTCGAGAGTCTCCCGCAGGTCCGCGAAGCGGCGGTAATCGGACGCGCCGACCCCTCCGCCGGTCAAGTCGTGTATGCTGCTGTTACGCTGAACAACCCTGCGACAGAAGAGGATCTCATCAGGGCGTGTACTGAGCGGCTTGCCGACTACAAAGTCCCGCGACGGATCGAGATCCGCACGGAACTTCCGCGGGGGCCGTCGGGAAAGATCAGATTCCGCCAGGAAGACATCCGCCTTGCATGATCGCCACGATTGAACTCTCACTCGTCGACCTGCTCCGGACACAGTTGATGCAGGGGAGCGGCAGGGAGATACCTCTCGATGCGCCGCTGTCGGGACTCGGCCTGGATTCGCTTGCCCTGCTGAATTTCCTGACGGCAGTCGAAAAGCGGTTCGGCGTCGAGCTGCCGGATTCCATCTGGGCGCAGAAAGACGACCTCACGATCCGGAAATTCGCCGATCTGGTGCGGGTGGGTGGTGGAACACTGGCCGTTGCGCCGGCGTCCCCTGCTGTTCAAGACGTCGGCGACACCGGGTATGATGGCGGCGCAGTGTCCGTCTCCCCGTTCTGGCACGCTCTTGCACGGATAATGCGGATGGAGACCTTCTATCTGCTCGCCCGGGACCTCCGCGCAGGATCGATCCCTCAACCCCATCCTGCTATTCCCCTTACCCTTCGCGAAGGAACACTGGATGATCTCCCGGCATTGCGAGGCTTCTGGCCGGCGGACAAACAGGAGCGGAAGGAACAAAGATTCCGCGAGCGCCTGGCAAAGGGCTTCACGCCGCTGACCGCATGGCGGGATTCCGAGATCCTGGGGATCGACTGGATCTCCGCAACAGGGGATTTCGAACCGAACACGGGATTGAACATCGTCACGTCGTCGGGGACGGCGTACGGGTTTGATCTCTACGAGAAGCATCAGGGCTTGGGCGCAGGGTTCGCACTGCTTTGCCGTTCCCTTCATGAATGCGTCACGCGCGGCTTCAGCCGTCAGGTAACACTCGTGAGCGGAAACAATGTCCGGATGCTTAACGTCGCCACGCGTCTTGCTGGCTACGAGCACGCGGGCAGCGTCCGGACGTGGAAATTGGGAAAGCGCAGGATCTCTCTCTGGCGCTCGCGCGGCACGCAGGGCATCGGCGGAACGATGATCGTGTAAGGGCGGAAGACATTCCGCCCCTACGCATCATCGGTGCGCGAGACGCGCCCCCTCATCACTCTTCACTCATCACTCTTCACCCTCCTCCCCTGTCCTCTCCTTTCTTGGCACTTTTCCTCGTTTTTTATTAACCTGAGTTGTATCACCGCTCAAATGGACTTTTCGCTCGACCGGGTCGGGCAACGGCTTTTCGTCACATATCGGAGGAAACGACTGGTTTCATGAGATGCACACTTTCGCTTTTTCTGCTTGCGACCTTCTGCTCCGTCCTCCATGCCCAGTCTGCGCGCGAAATCGTCCGCCGGGCGAACGATCTGATGCGCGGCAGCAGCACCTACGCGGAGATCGCCATGACGATCACGAAACCGGAGTGGTCTCGCACGGTGGGAATGAAGGTGTGGGCACTTGAACCCGACTATGCGCTCGTCTACGTGACCGCCCCCGCGCGCGACAAAGGGACCGTTACACTGAAACGGAAATCGGAGGTCTGGAACTGGCTCCCCTCCGTCCAGCGGGTGATCAAGATCCCCCCTTCCATGATGCTGCAGTCGTGGATGGGGTCCGACTTCACCAACGACGATCTCGTTCGTCAATCCTCCATCCTCGACGATTACACCCACGGCATCGATGGGGTGGACACCGTGGAAGGCCATCCCTGCTGGCGGATCGTCCTCACCCCAAAACCTGAAGCCGGCGTGGTTTGGGGGAAGCTGGTGCTCTGGGTCTCCCGGCCCGGGTATCTGGAGCTCAGGACTGACTTCTACGACGAGGACGGAACGCTCGTGAAGAGTTTCATCGGAAGCAACATCACAACATTTGACGGCCGCACCCTCCCATCCCGGTTCGAAATGATCCCGGTGAACGAGCCCGGCAAGAAGACGGTACTCGAGTATCACCGACTGTCGTTCAACGTGTCGCTGTATCAATCCTTTTTCTCAGAACAGAACATGAAGCGCGTGCGGTGATGCCAAACGGCCGGACAGTGCTGGCGATGTTCGTTCGCCTTGCGTGGCGCAACCTCTGGAGGAACAAAAAGCGAACGCTGATTGCAGGGGGCTCGGTATTCTTCGCCGTGTTCCTTGCCGTCGCTATGTATTCCATGCAAACCGGCCAGCACGACTTCATGATCGAGTCGGCCGTCGGAATGACGACCGGTCACTTGCAGATCCATGGAAAGGAGTACTGGGAGAAACGGTCGCTCGATCAGAGTATGGTGCTTGATACCGCGCTGCTTCGCCGCGTCGCGTCGCTCCCTCATGTCGCCGCCGCGGTACCCCGGTTGGAGACGGTGGCATTGATCTCACGCGGCACGGTTACCAAGGTGTGCCCGGTGATCGGGATCGATCCTCCGAGCGAGAACGCCATGACGGGCATTGATCGCCGTGTCGTTCGTGGCGTCAGATACTCTGCGGGGGGTGAGGGCACCCTTGTCGCAGAAGGTCTGGCACGGACGCTCGGCGTCGATGTCGGAGACAGCATCGTCATTTATGGCCAGGGGTACCAGGGGGTCACCGCCGCGCAGGTTATTCGCATCGGCGGGATTCTGCACTTCGCCATCCCCGACCTGAACAACTCCCTGGTGTCTCTCCGCCTCCCCGATGCCCAGGACCTGCTGTCGGCACCGGGAAGGATCACCGCGCTGGCCATTCTTCTCGACTCTGACGGAGCGCTCGACGAGACTGCCGATGCCATTCGGGCAATGGCTGACAGCGAGCTGGAAGTGATGACGTGGCGTGAGATGATGCCCGAACTGCTCCAGGCGATTGCTGCGGATAACGGCGCAACCGTCATCATGCTCCTGATCCTGTACGTCGTCATCGGCTTCGGGGTCTTCGGTACCGTGATGATGATGACCGCTGAGCGGACGCGGGAGTTCGGTGTTTCTATTGCTCTCGGGATGAAGCGGCGGCACATGATGGCGGTGACGGTGATTGAGTCAATGATCATCGGCATGCTCGGAGCTTGCGCGGGGATCATCACGTCTGTCCCGGTGACATTCTACTTTCACCGGTTCCCCATCCGACTTGGCGGTGATTATGCAAAGGCAATGCTGGCCTACGGCCTGGAACCCATTATCCCGTTCAGCGTCGAACCGATGATCTTTATCGGACAAGGGTTGGTGGTCCTCGCGATCGGCGCGATCAGTGCGCTCTACCCGGTCCTGGTGCTCCGGCGGCTTGAACCGGTGGGCGCGATGCGCGGCGCACGTCGATAAACCGAGCGGGGAGAACGACATGCTTGCAGCGATTGCCTGGAAAAACGTCTGGCGCAGCAAGCGCCGAAGCGGCATCATGATCGCCGCCATTGCCGCAGGCCTCTGGGGGGGCGTGTTCGCCGTCGGTATGTTCACCGGTATGTATGACGCGATGGTCGCGGCCGCCATCGACCGGAACCTGACGCATGTGCAGGTCCATGCACCGGGGTTCCGGGAGGAGCGACTCATCGGTTTGGCCATTCCCAACCCAGACTCAGTGGTCGCGGCGATTCGCTCGAATCGGGGAGTGGAAACAGTCTCTCCCCGGACAGTGATCGAGGCCATCGCAGCATCGCCCACCTCAACACAGGGGGTATCGTTGTTCGGTGTCGATCCTGGCTCGGAACGCGCCGCGACCTCGGTGAGTCGCCGCATGGTAGCCGGGAGCTTCTTCGAAGGAGGAGAACGCACACCCGTCGTGATTGGCCGCAAGCTTGCGGAGAAACTCGGAGTGAAACTGCGGGCGAAGCTTGTCCTGAGCTTCCAACGCCCCGACGGCACGATCGTCTATGGCGCCTTCCGCATTGCGGGGCTGTTTGACACCGAGGCGACGACGTTCGACGGCAGAACCGTGTTTGTTCGGCGGGCCGACCTCGATCCGCTCGTCGGAGAACTGCTCATCCACGAGATCGCGGTCCGGATCGCATCCAACGACAGTCTCGAAGCCGTCGCGGGCGCCCTCTCATCCCGCTTCCCCGCACTCCGGGTGGAGACCTGGAAGGATCTCGCACCCGAACTGAAGATCACCGCCGAGAGCGCTGACATTACCATGGGGATCTTCCTTGGCGTCATTCTCCTGGCGCTGCTGTTCGGCATCACCAACACCATGTTGATGTCGGTCCTTGAACGCACAAGAGAATTCGGCGTCCTGATCGCAATCGGCATGAAGCGGACACGGGTCTTCGGGATGATCCTGACAGAAACACTCTTCCTCTCTTTGACCGGTGCGGTTGTGGGTGTCGCATGCGGATCGGCCACCGTTCTCTGGTTCGGAACACGAGGCATCGATCTCTCGTTTTTTGCCGGCGGGCTGTCGCTGTACGGTATCAGCAGCTTCCTCTATCCAGTCGTGCATCCGGTCATGTATCCCACAGTTGCCATCATGGTTGTGGTCGCGGCGTGTGCCTCCGCCGTATACCCCGGCGTCAGGGCCGTCCGCCTCCGGCCGGCGACCGCCATTGCCACATTCGGATAACGCCATGTCGCTCATCAGCCTCACCAATATTGTCAAGATCTACAACACGACCGCTGTCCCCGTCCATGCCGTGAGCGGCGTAACGCTTGCGGTGGAGTGGCAAGAGTTCACTGCGATTGTCGGCCCCTCGGGCTCGGGGAAAACCACGCTGCTGAACATCATTGGTGGGCTCGATTCGCCGACGGCGGGGACAGTGGTCGTCAACGGCGTCGATATTTCCACGATGTCTCAGGATGCGCTGATCAATTTCCGGCTGCATCACATCGGGTTCGTGTTTCAAGCGTATAACCTCATTCCTGTACTGACGGCAGCGGAGAATGTGGAATTCATCATGCTGCTTCAGGGGGTGGAGCGGCGGAAGCGAGAGCGGCGGACCCGGGAGCTACTGGAGGCGGTGGGGCTTGTGGACCGTGCCGCGAGTCGTCCCTCGGAGCTCTCCGGGGGAGAGCAGCAGCGTGTGGCGGTGGCGCGCGCCCTGGCCTCTACGCCGTCCTTCGTTCTGGCCGATGAGCCGACGGCCAACCTGGACACGGCATCCGCCATGGCGCTGCTCGAGCTCATGGAGCACCTGAACCACGAACATGGGATGACATTCATCTTTTCGACTCACGACGGACGGGTAATCAAGCGCGCCCATCGCGTCATCACGCTTCAGGACGGGATGGTAACGTCCGACCTCCCCGGTGAAGGCGTCCCGTCATGAGCCGGTGGCCCCTCGAGGTCCTCGGGCTCATTACTCTTGCCGCCGTCTCAGTCTCTGCTCAGCCGAAACCGGCGGAGGTAGGGGGATACGTGAAGTACCTTATCAGCCGGACGGACACTCGCACAGAAGATCCTTCTCTGGATCAGCTGATTCACGCCCGGCTCAACACGGCCTGGTACCCGGCGGAATCGTTGACCGGCAATCTGGAGCTGCGGACACGGGCATTTTTCGGCGATGCGGTGCAACGCACGCCGGGGTTCGCCTCACAGCTCGGCCATGATGGAGGAATCGGGAAGCTCGGCGTCGCCCTGTGGGATCGCCCCAGGAGCACCGGTTACGCGGAACTGGACCGCTGCTATCTTACCTGGACCCCCGGCCGGTGGCAGGCGAGCATCGGCCGGCAGCGGATCGCGTGGGGAACAAACCTCGTCTGGAATCCGACCGATCTGTTCAATCCGTACTCAGTCCTTGATTTCGATTACGAGGAACGCCCTGCTGTCGATGCAATCCGCCTTCAGTATTACACCGGCGAGGTTGCAAAGATCGAGTGTGCCGTCAGGCCCGGCGGCTCCGCCACTCCGGCCATTGCGGCGGCGCAGTGGACCTTCAACGAATGGCAGTATGATATTCACTTCCTTGCGGGAAGGGTGGGAGGGCGATGGCTTGCCGGAACGGGATGGGCAGGAGATATCCTGGGGGGCGGATTCCGCGGAGAACTTCTTATTTCCGAACGTGCCGACGTCCCCGGTTGGAATCCATCAAGCAAGTACACGGCTACCGCCGCGCTTTCGGGCGACTATACATTTCCCAATTCTATCTACGTACATACTGAAGTCCTCTTCAATTCGGAAGGGGTGACCGGCGATGCCGGTGCGCCCCGTGAGACCACCAGTGCCATCGGCCTTCTTTCACCCGCGCGGTGGTCTCTGTTCCTGGAGATCGCCGGAGATGTCACCCCTCTCCTTCGCGCAGACTTATTCTTCATTGCCAATCCGAACGATCGGTCCCTCGTGGCAGCCCCCTCGCTTACCTGGTCTGTCGTAACCGATCTTGACCTCACGGTTATTGCGCTTCTCTTCAATGGCAGCGCGGGCTCAGAATTCGGTCCGGGTGGATCGTCCCTCTTCCTTCGGGCAAGATGGTCCTTCTGAGCTCCCACTAGCTCAACGACCGTTCAGCATTGCAATGATCCGCGGTGAGATGAACTTGCCATCCAACACATACCCAGCATCCATCTGCTTCGTCCTCCCAAAGGCATCGACCGCGTTTCGCCTGAGCGCCCCGTCGTCCTCTCCGGTCAGAAGGTATTGCGCCGCATAGGAACATGCGAGAAAGGCGTACAGGGTCGGACTGTCCGAACGGGCTTTCCCCGCTTCGGTCAACTGATCGATTGCCTTTTGGTAGTCCCCTTCGAAATACGCCGCGATTCCCTTCCTTGTCTTACTCTCGATGTCAGCAATGGACTGCAGGTACGTTCCGATTTCGCCGTTGCTGGGGTCGGTCCGGCGGAGACTCTGAAACTGGGCCTTCGCTTCCCCTATCTTGCCGCCGGTGAAGAGCGCAACCGCCTGCCGGAAGAACATTTGAGCGGTGGTGTCCACCGCGGGTGGAGCGGATGTGTGCGGAGTCTCTTTTGCGGTCTCCCGCTGCGCTGTCGCCGTCGGCGCCGCACTCCGCCGAAGATCCGTAATCCTGCCGAGGTATCGGCGCGCATCCGCACGGGTAGCGTCGAGCTGCAGCACCGACTGGAACGCTTCCTCCGCCTGGTCGAGATTCTTCTGGTTGAAATACTGAACCCCAGTCGCGAACGCTTTCTCGGCGCGGTCCTTTTTGTCCTTCAGGTCGGCCGCCGCCTCGGCCTTCTTCAACTCCGTGTCGGCAAGCTTGATGTACCGGCCCGCGTCTGCGTACCTGGGAGAGGTGTTCGACACCTCCTGAAGCTTGGCAATCGCTCCCTTATAGTCCCTCTGATTGTACAGCCTCACGCCTTCGGCAAAGGCAGCGTCTGTTTGGGGCGTGGGCGCGGGCTTGCGGAGGAGGTCAAGATAATCCCGAAGGAGCTTCGCCGCGGTTGCATCATTGCTGGCAGTCGGGACTGAGCTCTCTCCTTCAGCCTTTTCAAGATCTGCAAGTGCCTTCGCCCGGTCACCGAGCCTGTAGTATGCCACACCACGATAGACGTACGGAAAATAATCGATGAACTGCATGCCGTACGTCCTCTTGCTCGCCTTCGATTCATCCTGCTCTGCGATGGCGTCGGAGAGGTAGCGGACCGCTTCCTGCCATTGCTGGTTCTTGACGGCGTCGAGCCCCTTCTCGTAGCTGACGTACCATTCTTGGGCATGCAGCGACTGGGGGAGGAGAAGAGCACAGAGGCACAGCGAAACAGAGATTAAGGTTAAGGGGTGAAGCAGGTTAAGGTTAAGGGATGTGTCCCCCCTTACCCTTGACCTTAACCTCAATCTGCCCTCCTCTTCGTGTCTCCGTGTCCCCGTTGTCATTTCTTCGCCGCCCTCTTCACAGTGTTGAACACATCGATCACGTCTTTGGAGAACAGCGTCGCATCAAGTTTGTAGCCCGGATCGATCGCGAGCGCCCGCCGGAATTCCTCCCGTGCCGTGCGGACCGCCGATGCATCTTTCTTCCCTGATGAACGGTAGCGGAGGCAGTATGCGACGCCGAGATATACATGCAACTCCACGTCCTGGCCCATCTCCCCCTCCGCCGCGCGGAACAGCCTGATCGCCCGCTCGTGGTTCCCTTTCAACAGCTGGACCATCCCGCTGGAAAAGTCTTTGTTGACAGGTGATTCGCCCGCAGTATCGCGAGGGAACCTCGCAATACGCGCCATGTAATTCTTCGCCACGGAATTGTACGGATCAAGCTGGAGGACTCCGGAGAACTTCGCCTCCGCTTCCGTGTAGGACTGCTGGTTGAAGAGCCGCACGGCCTCCGCAATCTCGCGGTTGAGGGTTTCCCTCAGCTGTTCCGAGACAGCGCGGCCGCCAAGCGGCACATTGCGCCTGCGCGCCTCAGTCAGCATCCGCTGCAGTGTCGACGACTCCGGTTCAAGGTCCTTTACCTCTCCCAGTCGTTCCGCTGTCTCAAAATACCTGACCGCAAGCTGCCACAACCCCTGGTTGTAATAGGCCACTCCCAGATAGTAGTAGGGGATGTACGTGACGAACCACATCCCGTACGTCCGCGCGTACCGCCGGGGGATGCCGTTGGCAGCGAGCGCAAGCTTGAGGTTTTCGGTCGCTTGGAGCCAATCTCCCGACTCGATGTATTCAAGCGCGGTTTCGTAATTCACATACCATGGGAGCCCTCCGGCGATTTCGCCTCCGGGCGTTTCGACGGCCGGAGGGGGGCGTTTCTCGACATCCGTCGGTTGCTTCGCGGCAACGCCTGACAACTCAGCCCTCAGTGCTTGCAGCCGCTCAAGATCCTCCGGGGACTCCGCAATTGCGCCCTGGCGAAGGGAGACATCCAGGTTCTCGAGAGCCTGCCGCTTGTCCTTGAGATGATAATGGGCAAGGCCAAGGTGAAAATAGGGGAGATAATTGACAAAGCGGAGACCGTACGTCTTCGCTTTCAGCTTTTCCACGCCTTTCGCCGCGATGGCCTCTTTGAGATACTGGATGGACGACTTCCAGTCACCTTCCTCCTGCGCGGTCAACGCCTTCTCATACGAAACGAACCAGGGCGACTGTCCGCGCGCAGTGGAGACGCCGATCAGGCCCACACATAGCAGGGCAATGGCGGCATCTCTCAAATTCATGCGCAGGGGCACGTCAGAACCTGACCACGACAGAACCGACAAGTTCATCGGTCACCGCGGATATATTCCCTGCCACGTCGAGCTGGAAGCTGTTCGACAGCACCAGCCCGAGTCCAAATGTGGTATGGATGTACGAATCGCCTTTCAGAAAGAGTCCCGCCAACAGCTGGCGGGCGAAGGTCCGGTTCGGGTCGGCCGTATCGTTCACATTTCCCACCCAACGAATCCGATTGTCTGGCTCGGTGTAGAATCCGGCCCGGAGGACGATGCCGATCGACCGGAGGAACATCACGTACTCAGCCCCTCCGTGGATTTCAAAACCGTCATCCACCTTGTAATCAGACGGTCTCGAGCTCTCCTCGGAAATTGTCAGGACAAAATCATCAATGAGCTGGGAATATGCGATCCAGACCCCGTCAAGGGAAAGGGTAAGCTCGTCCAGCGGCCGGTACGACACTCCGATCCCCGCGGACATCGGGACATTGAAATTGATCTTTTTCGCCCTGGTCGAGTCCTTCGGGAAATCCGTGAACCGGAACGAATGGGTGAGAGAGAACGACGGCCGCCGCTTGAAGATCGCACCGATGGCGAAATTCTCGGACGGCTTCACGATCACTCCCGCATTGATGAAGAAATCCGTGCCGGTGTCGTCGATCGTCGCAACGTTTGCGATATTGCCGTCGGTGAAGACTTCAAGGAAGTAGCGGCTGAGCGACGACTTCATGCTGATGGTCGAGAGGCCGCCGGAAATCCCCAGTGAAAACATGCCTGACACCTTGTAGGAGACCGCCGCTCCCCAGTTGACGACCTTCAGTGTGTTCTCCGCCTTCACGGGGAAATAGGAGGCGGGGAAAAAGGGACTCGTCGGCGGCACTGTCGAGACGAAGCTCCCTTTCGTGAAAAACGCACTTTCGAAATTCACGAGTTCGTGCCGGAAGGCTGAGAAGGTGAAGCGGCGCACGGGGAAGACGACGCTGCCGAACGACGGGCTGATGAGCGAACGCGAAAACTTCTTCTCAACGAGCACAAAGTTTGCAGATGTCCCCGTATGGGAGAAGTTCGAGACCTTTTGCGTGAACTTTATCCCCTTGGTCTCAAATGAGACTTCAGGCCGTATGATCGTGGTGAGGCCGGCCGGGTTTGCCTCCGCCGCCGTCGCGTCGTCGGCAATAGAGATGAACGCACCACCGATGCCGGTCGCGCGTGCCCCCGGGTTATTGAAGTTAAACCGGAACTGGGCAAAATTCTCGGTGTTGGTCTGCGCTGCCGCGTTCGTGACCAGGGCGGCAACGAGCGTACTGACGAGCAACGCAGCTGAGAGTCGAGTACACATGGCTGGGTTCATGGTCGTGTGCGCGGGCTATTGGACTGGCCAGGCCTGGGTCGTGTCGATGGTTACCACGAATCCGGCCGCGGGGATGGTGTCGATGTACGCCTCCAGCACCACCGTGCGCGCGCCGGCAGGCACGGTGAAACTCAGCGATTCCGGAACAGCCGCCCCGCTTAACTTGAGCGCAGGCGGGTTCTGAAGCGACGCAAGGACGGTGACGTTCCCGCCTGCATCCCGGCTGAACACATCGGCGAACACGGCGAAAGTGGATTTTTGCCGATCCTCCTCGGGCGCGAGCGTGTAATCCACTTCGAACCGGACAGTATGCTGTCCCACGCTGAGGGGCGTTCCGGGCACGGGAGTGATGGATCTGGCGATCCTCAGGCCGGTGAAGAGGAACGGTGGCGACGGAGTGGATGGGATTTCATCCTCGGTACAGCTCCCGATGAGCAGGGCAAGGCCGATCAGCGGGGCAAGGGTCAGCGGGATGCTCCGGAGTCGAATCATCAGCGACCTCCTCTGGATGGATGGGATCTGGAGTTGGGTTATTGGAACTTTGCCACTGCCTGTTCGATATCGAACCCCGCAAATTTCTCCTTCACCTCATGCATCTGGGCATCTTTCACATCCACCGTCACGACGATCGGTTTTCCGAACGCCGGGTTCGCAAGATGAATTGTATACGACCCCGCCGGCAGCGCGAGCCGGCACGGAGTCATCGTGTTCTGGTCGATAGGAAGTTCGGTGTCTCCCGGTCCAACGACGCGCGTGACCTGTGCCCAGGGCCTGACGTTCAGCATCACGAACCCTGTGGGAACCGGCGGCGTGTACAGGAACAATCTGTAGGAAATCCCGAGACCGGCCAACAGGACAACCACGGCAACGATCGCCAGTGTCTTCCGCCGCGCAGGTGACGGGGGTGTCTTCTTTGGCAGCTCCACGGGCTGTGGCGGAGGAGTTGGCTTCCGTTGCGGCGCAGGTTGCTCCTCGCGGCGTTTCCCGGCAACCGGGCCGGCGAGCATTGTCTCGGCGTATTGCTCCTCCCCGGTCTTTGCGTAGGTAATCGCATCCTGCGCCTGCCTGTTCAGGCGCTGGGCCTCGGTGTTGTTGGGATCGCTCTCGAGGATCTGCTTCGTGAGAGCAATGACGTTCTCATACTTCTTCGCGGCATACCCGCGCCGTGCATCTTGCAGGCGGCTTTCGACGAACGCCTTCCGCGCAGCTTCCTCCTCCGCCTTCCTGATCTCGATCGACAGCCGGCCGATCTCCGTATTCGCGGGATCAAACTTTGCCGCCCGCTCAGCCGTTTCAAGCGCCTTCTTGAACTTCCCTGCGCTCAGGAACGCCCGGCTCTCGGCAATAAGGCGGTCAATCTTTTGCTTGAGTTCGAGGACCTTTTTCCGGTCCGCCGATCTCATTTCGGCAAGGATGTGTCCGAGGGCATCTGCAACCTCGGAGAGGTCCTGGTACCTGCGGTCGGGATCCTTTTCAAGCGTTTTGAGAACGATGTCGCGCAGCCCGGTCCTGCGGTCGATCAGGTGCTCGTCGATCTGTTCCGGCTCTTCATGGACGATCTTGTACATCACCGACGTGGGTTCGCTGCCCGGGAACGGTTTCTTACCGGTCAACAGCTCAAAGAAGAGCACCCCGAAGGAAAAGATGTCGGATCGCGTATCCACCTTCTTCCCCTGGATCTGTTCAGGGGACATGTAGAATGGAGTGCCGATCAGGGCGCCGGTGCGGGTGAGGTTGCTGGATTCCGGCTTGGCGATGCCGAAATCCATGATCTTCACCTTGCCGTCTCCGGTGATCCGGATATTGCCCGGCTTGATGTCGCGATGGATGATGCCGCGCGAATGGGAGAATGCGAGACCGCGGCAGATCTGGATTGCGTACTCGAGCTTCTGCTGGAGAGGAAGGGGTTCGCTACGGTCAAGGATGGCCCCGAGGTCGGCCCCCGCAAGATACTCCATGACGATGTACGGCCGGCCTTCGTCCTCGCTGACGTCGTAGATGACCGTGATGTTTTCGTGGGAGAGCTTTCCGGCTGTCCGCGCTTCACGGTAGAAGCGGGACTTAATTTCCGGCAGCGCCAGCACGCCGTCAGAGATCACCTTGATCGCCACTTCGCGCTCCATCAGGGCGTCGTACGCCTTATACACGACCCCCATGCCGCCGCGGCCGAGTTCCTCAATAATCTCATATTTCCCGATCTTAGCCATGGGGCCGTCTGCCTGAACCGGAACGGTCCGTCACGCCGCGGATCCGGATGCGGAACTTGTCCATGACGGAGCCACGAATGGAGCGCCGAAGGAAATAAAGAACAAGGGGGGACACCATTCCATCCCACGAATGGCCATCCTACGAATGGCCATGCGGGAATATATGATTCGCCGAACGGAGATTCAAGATGCGTGAATCGCAGATTTTTGCTGGCCTTGGAACTCCCCTTCCGCCTTATCAGTTTTCCCTAATGGGCCTGACGGACATTCCTCAACCCCCGTCCCATGGTTTTCGATCGCAAACAATCATCGGAGGAGTTTATGCGCATCGCTGCCGCTTTCCTGTTTCTGATCCTGTTTGCCACGATTGCGTGTGCGGCCGTGACCGGGCGTGAGGTACAGTATGAAGCCGAAGGGATCAGCCTGAAGGGCTACCTGGCGTACGACGACGCAAAGGAAAAACGCCCCGGCATCCTCGTGGTGCACGAATGGTGGGGGCATAACAAGTACGCCCGACACCGGGCGGAAATGCTCGCCGGACTCGGCTACGTAGCGCTTGCCGTCGACATGTACGGTGAGGGGAAAACGGCGGAAACGCCGGACGCGGCGGGCACGATGGCCGGCGCGGTGATGAAGAACCCCTCCACTATGAAGACGCGGTTCCTGGCCGCCCTCGACTTCCTTAAGCAGCAGGAGAACGTCGACCCGGCTAAACTGGGGGCGATGGGGTATTGTTTCGGCGGGGGGGTCGTGCTGGCAATGGCGCGTCAGGGGGTTGACCTGCAGGGTGTGGTGAGCTTCCACGGAAGTCTCGCCTCAACTGCCTCAGGGACGCCTGAGAAGATCAAAGCACGCATCCTGGTGTGCAACGGGGCCGACGACAAGTTCGTCAGTGCGGACGATATCAAAAAGTTCAAGGCGGATATGAAGACCGCAAAGGCCGACATGACATTCATCAATTACCCCGGCTCGCTCCACGCCTTCACGAACCCCGAAGCCACCGAGAACGGAAAGAAGTTCAACATGGCGATCGCCTACAACGAGAAGGCCGACAAGAAATCCTGGTCGGACATGCAGGCATTCTTCAAGAGGGTTTTCGGAAAATGAACCCGGATTCCGGACAGCTCCCGATGAGCCCGACTATCGTTTCGCGTCATCCAGCGTCTGCCGGACGGTGTGCAGTAGGATGTTCGGCTCATACGGCTTCTGGATGACGTTCCCCACCCCCTGGCTGAGCATATCCGATTTCGAGCGGGGGTCGGCATACCCCGTAGCGACAATGGCCACGGTATCCGGCCGGATTGCCTTCATCTGCAGATATGCTTGCCAGCCGTCGAGTTTCGGCAGCCCCAGATCCGTAAGCACAAGATCGATTTCACCGGCGTGCTTCCGGAAGACTCCGACTGCTTCGTCTCCATCCCGGGCCGTCAGCACCGTGTAACCCTTCCCCTCAAGGAGGAGCTTCGCGAGCACCAGGAGTTGCTCCTCGTCTTCAACGAGCAGAACGGTTTCGTGTCCCCCTGCCGCTTCCGGCGCCGCCGACTCCTGCGCTGGGGGCACCTCCACGTGCGCGGGCACAGCGGGAAAATAGAGACGGAACGTTGTCCCCTTGCCCAACTCGCTTTCCACGTCCACGAACGCATTGTGACTCTTGACCACGCCGTAGACGATCGCGAGTCCCAGTCCGGTCCCCATGTCTGCTCCCTTCGTGGTAAAGAAAGGCTCAAAGATTCTGCTGCGCGTGGCCCCATCCATCCCGGTGCCAGTGTCCGTGATGGCGATGCAGACGTAGGATCCCTCCGGCGCCTGCGGGAAGCGTGATGTCATTTCGCCGGAGGGAGCAATGGACGTGCTGAGGGTGATTGTGCCCCCGTGCGGCATCGCATCGCGCGCGTTGACGCAGAGGTTCAACAGGGCCTGGTGCACCTGGGTCCGGTCCGCGCTGATATTCGGCGCGGACGGGTCAAGCCGGGGGACGAAATCAATCGTCTTGGGGAAGGTCTCAGCGCACATGTGGACGACCTCGTCGACGACGGTGTTCACCCTCGTTGGGGCAAACACTACATCCGCCTTGCGGGCGAAGGTCAGGAGCTGGCGGACGAGGGAGGATCCCCGCTGGACCGCCTCAATGACCGCAGTGAGATGCCGGTTGAGCCGTGCGGGGTTGCCGGCGTCCTCGCGAAGCACCGAGGCATATCCCAGGATGATGCCGAGGATATTGTTGAAGTCATGGGCGATCCCGCCTGCAAGCGTGCCGATGCTCTCCATCTTCTGTGCATGGAGGAGCTGCTCCTCGAGCTGCTTTCTCTGGGTGATGTCGCGCGAAACGATGACGATTGTCGAGATGACTCCGGTGCCGTCCCGGACGACGCTCCCCTGTGACTCGATGTAACGCACGGACCCGTCGTGGGCGATCATCCGGTACTCCGCCCTCCGGCCTTCGCCTGTCGTCACCGTCTCCTGAAACAGCTGTCGTATGCGCTCGCGGTCCGCAGGGTGGATTTCGGCAAACGAGTCGGATCCCTGGAGCCGGCCAGGGTCTCCGAGCAGCGTCCGGTACGACGGACTATTGTAGAGCCGCTTGCCGGTGACATCGACCACCGCAACGAGATCGGCCATGTTTTCCGCAATGAGGCGAAACTGCTCTTCGCTCTGCCTGAGGCGATCCTCCATTGCCCGTCGTTCCCCGCGTTCGCGCACTTCCTGCAGGGCTCGCCGTACCGCAGTCACGAGGCGTGCGAGCCGCTCCTTGAGCACGTAATCGGTCGCGCCGAGTTTGATGGCCGCAATGGCACGCTCCTCGCCGATCGTCCCGGAGACGAAGATAAACGGGACGTCGGGACAGGCCTTCATCGCCAACGCCAGCGCATCAAGACCGTCGAATCCCGGGACGCGGTAATCCGACAGGATGATGTCGCACCGGTTTTCACGAAGTGCCTCCTCATACTGTGCGCGCGTCTCCACCCAATCCACTGTGCAATCCAGCCCTCCTTCCTTCAGCGTGGCACGAATCAGCTCCGCATCGTTCGTGTCATCCTCCAGATGCAGAATGCGGAGGGTAGGTTCGGTCATGGCGGATTCCCCGTGAGGTAGGTAAACGTCGCAGGCGATCCTTTCATCGTGATCTGGCAATGCTGCCCGGCGGCGGCTCGTTGATCAGCGCCCAGAACACGCCGAGATGTTTGATGGCATCCATGAAGTGATGGAAGTCCACCGGCTTCACCACGTAGGCATTCACGCCAAGCCGGTAGCTCTCCACAAGATCCTGTTCCTCCCGCGATGACGTGAGGATGACGACCGGGATCGCCTTGAGGTCCTGTTCGGTCCGTATGGTGCGAAGGACTTCTAGCCCGTCCACTTTCGGCATCTTAAGATCCAGGAGGATGACGGCGGGGTTGCCGCCGACTCGTCCCTGGTACATCCCTTCACGGAGCAGATAGTTGAGAGCCTCCGCGCCGTCCCGGGCGACCACGACCTCATTGGCGAGTTTGTGTTCCGACAGCGCCGCCAGCGTCAGCTCGATGTCATTGGGGTTGTCCTCAACGAGGAGGATGCGTTTGAGTTCTTCCATGGCGTGCTACCCTTGTTTGTCCGCCGGCAATGTGAAATGAATCGCCGCTCCCTTGTCAACATCTCCCACGGCCCAGGTTCGTCCCCCGTGCCGGTGGATGATGCACCGCACGTTTGCGAGCCCGATGCCGGTTCCTTCGAACTCGCTCGCCGAATGCAACCGCTGAAATACGCCGAACAGCTTGTGCTCGTACTGCATGTCGAAGCCGACGCCATTGTCGCGCACGAAAAATTCCGCTTCGCCGGGATGCATGATGTGGCGGATCTCAATCTGCGCCTCCGCCCGCGGGCGCGTATACTTGACCGCATTGTCGAGAAGATTCACCAGCACCAGCCGGATCATGGAAGGATCGGCGGTGACGTCGGGGAGGGGATCGACGATCCAGCGGACAACTCTCCCGGCGCATTCCTGGTCCAACCCGCGGATCACGTCCTGCACCAGCTCTGTCATGTGCACACGTGAACTACGGACCTCCACGCGCCCCATCCGCGAAAATACCAACAGCTCGTCGATCAACACCCCCATGTGCTTCACCGCGTCGGTGATGGTCTGGAGGTATCGCCGGCTTTGCTCATCCAACGCTCCGGCCGAGCGCCGCACCAGCAGGTCTGCGAAACCATCGACGTGCCGGAGGGGCGCGCGGAGATCGTGAGAAACAGAATAGGTGAACGCCTCGAGCTCCCTGTTGGCGGCTTCGAGATTGAGGTTCAGCCGCGCACGCTCCTCTTCGAGACGTTTTCGCTCAGTGACATCTTCGGAGATTCCCAGAAGGTATTTCGGCTCTCCCGCCTCGTCACGGAGAGCAATCTTGCGGGTATGGAGGATCCTCGTCCCCCGGCTCTTTGTCTGGATCGGCTCCTCAGGAATATCCAGGACGGCGTCCGACCGGAGGACTTCCCTGTCTTTGGCGGTGAAAAAGTCCGCTTGCTCTCTGGGAAAGAAGTCGAAGTCGTTTTTCCCGATCAGTTCGCTGCGCGAGAAGCCGATCATATCCTCTCCCGCCTCGTTGAACCTGACGAAGCGGAGCTCGGCTGCGTCCTTGAGGAAGACCATCAGCGGGATGTGTTCGATGATCGAATCGAGCAGGTTCTTCGC
The DNA here is from genome assembly GCA_040756745.1 of Bacteroidota bacterium. Classification (GTDB taxonomy): domain Bacteria; phylum Bacteroidota; class Ignavibacteria; order UBA10030; family UBA6906; genus JBFLYO01. The sequence continues at coordinate 42,092 of JBFLYO010000021.1, read as the reverse complement.
CTCGCGCATCGCCGTTTCGGCGTGGTACCGTCCGAGAAGGTCGCGGTGGACAACAACGTAGATGCCGGTCAGGAGGGCGATGACAAGGATGACCAGCACCGACGACGTCACGAGCGTATTCCGAAGATCTGCTTCCCAAGTCCGCGTAAGGCTGATGAGCAGGTTCTGCTCCTCATCTTCCATGCTGTCGATCAGGTCGCGGATTCTCTTCATTGTCGTGATACCCGTTCCCTGCCGGATCACTGCTGCCGCAGCCTCGGCGCCGCCCCGCTGCTGTGCCTCGATGCTCTTCCGGTTCAGTTCCACCTTCTCCCCGATCAACGGGACGATTTCTCCCATGCGTTTTTGCTGACCGGCGTTGCCGGCCGTCAGCACAGCGAGCCGGGCGACATGGTCGTCGATTCCGAGCGTGGCGGCATGGTAAAGGGACAGGAGCCGGGCGTCTCCCGTAATGATGTAGCCTCGCGACGAGCTCTCCATGTCTTTGACGGCGGAAAACGTCGCCTCCAGCTCCGTCAGGACCTCCTGAGTGTGCGTCAGGCGCCGGCTCGAATCGAGAAACTCCAGCGTGTTGTTGTACTGGATGATGCTCACGAAGAGCACCGCCGCAAGCGCCACGCCAAACCCTCCCAGGATCTTCCTGCCGACCGAGAGCGTCGAACTCCGTTCGTGCGGCTCCCCCTCACGCATACCCCTCGGATACAGCGCCGCCAGTGAACCGCTACCGAACACCAAAAAGGCGACGGCAGTGCTCAGAGCCATCGGGATCACATTGCCGCTGTACAGGATGGGCTTGCCGAATGCGTACCCGAGAGCGAAAGCCAGTCCGAGACCGGCCACGACGATTGCCAGCATGCCCGAGACATCGCCTGTCATGCCGCTCTTGCGCGGCAGCGTCATGAAGAGAGCTGAACATCCCGCAAAGAGAAACGTCACAGCAGTGACGAACGCCATCTGACCCACGGGCGCCTCCCGCAGGAACTCTTCAGGTGGCCGGAAGATCCACCTGTCCACCCCCATGTCGACTGCAATGAGGAACTCAAGGAGTCTGAATAGAGCGATGGCGACGACCACGACGGCGCCTCCCCGGGCGCCCAGAGCTGCGAGGACACCGTGCGAGCCCGCCGCAATGAGGCCTGCGCCCAGAAGGATAAAGCAGAGCGCCGTATTGGGGGCCATCGGAATGTACCCCTCGCCCCAGTTTGCAATCGCGCGAACGCCGGTCAGCCACCCTGCCAGCGCGAGAGTCCCCGCACCAGCAACCACTCCACCGCACACCTGTGCGATGCGTGTCGCTGTCTTTTCACCGATCATGATCGCGTTCATGGCCTCTCGACTCCTCCCTGCTGTTGCTGGCATCGGGCCTCCAATGTTCGCTCACTCCGAACAGGGCATCAAGTCATTGTTCGATCAGAAGAGGTAGACAAACACACGCCCTGCATCCCCCACGCTGCCAGGGGCACCGTCTTTCACCCCCTTGTAGTTCACGAAGTGAGCAATGACCTCCTTCGCCTCTGCAAGCGTATCCGCTTCCCACTGGGACCAGAAGAAAGTTGCCTTCTTTTCAGTTTCGGTCCAGTAGCGCTTGCACTCCGCCGGATCATTTGCAATGCCGATCCGCCAGATCCGCGGGTCGGTGTCTCCGATCTTCAGATTGATTGCTGCGATAATTGCGGCCCTGTCCATGGTGACGACTCCTCGAACTAAACGCGATGTACTCACGCGGCGGCGACAAGCTGGAGCCCCGCGGGAGTATAGATTCTTTTCCAACGCGAAATGGAAACGATTTGGGGAAGAAAAATGAAAAATCTTCGTACCGTCAGAAATCGGCCAAATTGCTAGGATTTTCAATGCGTGGTCCGCTTGAAGAAGCCCCTTGTTCGACGTATAATGCGGAATTCGCACAACTTGCCGGAGATGCAACAGCTCACAGACCCGGATTTTGACCTGTTTCTGAGGGATCCGCACGCAGTTCTGCTCAAATATCAGAATTTGGTCGAGGTCATCGTCGTTAACTGCATCCAGAGCGGGATGTTTCCTCTTGAGCAGAAGAGGGATATCATCCAATCCGTGAACTTGCATCTCCTGGAGAAGACGGACGCAATCAAAGAGCAGTACGGCGGGACTTCACTTTTCAGGACCTATCTCTCAGCGATCATCCGGAACACTTGCCTGATCCTCTGTGCTCAGGTCGGCCGCCGCCCAATTCCTGTCCGGGCTCTGACCGAATACGACGGAGATCCTGCCGAGCCAGTTGACAGGTATTCAATTCAGCTGGCCCGGAGACTTTTTCGGGCGATTCTGCCGCAATTCGGCCGTCATCTTCCCAAGTTGATAATCTGCATGAAGTTGCGGTTGCGGAAAGGGCTTACAGAGGAGGACATACGTGCGTGGTGGCCCCGTTGCAGCCCAAGGGACCTCGGTAGACTGCTGGAAAAGTTTGGGAATGAATACCAGAACGTCAACGAAAAGCAGGTTTATGCGTTCGTATCCCCGTTTTTCATTGCCGCAGAGGGAAAGGTGACAGGTGAGGCAGCGATCAGGAAATGGACGGTTTTGCAGCTTGAACACATTGCAGACGTGCTGAATTCTGCCATTCCTGGGTCGGATTTCGACATACAAAGCGTGGAGTTACTTTTTGAGGATTATTTTTTTCCATTTCTGCTCCGAGAATAGTCCATACTCCTGCAGGGGATGACTCGACCCAAGGAGGACAACCATGAGCAACACGAAGCGTCTTTTTACCGACATCGGTCATCTGAACGATGAGGGCGTGGCTCTCTTCGTGGATGCCCTTAAACTCCATACGGTTGCACAACTCCCAGCGGACGTCCGCGATCACGTTGCCGATTGCACCGATTGCAAGAAGAACATTACGGGGGTATTCGCGGTCGTTCGCAACGAGGATTACTCGTTGCTCTCTCAGCATCCGTACCTCATTCTTAATCGCACTGCGCGGCGGCGTGCCGCCGGCGCGACATGGCGGATTGCTGCAGCGATAGGCGGAGTGGCACTTGCTTCCGCATTGATCTACTATCTTGTGGCCCGAAATAGCGAAGGGAATATCCGGCAGTCTGAGCACGTCACACAGGAATCTGCGCGCGAGTCGGTTGCCGTCGCCGCTCCGGAACTTGCCCCACAGGCCGCACACACGGAGCAATATGCCGCCGCCTTTACGCCCAGCCCCGAGTACGAGTCCCTGGTGGAGACGGGAACCCGGTCATTCTCGATCTCAGAGGTGAGGCCTGCGAACGGGTCGACGAATCAAGGGATTGGAATTGTTTTCAGCTGGAAGGCAAGTCCCCAAAAGGCGCTTCAGGTCGTCGTCATGGACAACACGGGGGCAGAGGTGTGGGTTTCAACGCGCTCCCTCCCTCCCATTGCGGGAGTCAGGAAGCTCATGGGGGGGCTGTACTACTGGAAGCTCACAGACGGAGAAGAAGCGGTGCATGTGGGAAAATTCACTGTTCGTTGAGCTCCAGGCGACATCAGATATCAGATATCTGAAATCGGATATCTGAAGTCGGCTTTCACTGTCCTGTGAGCACGAATCCCGCCCAGAAATACGGGTTCGCGGAGGTGGGATGCGTGATCATTTCGCGCTTTGCAGAGGCGAGCGCCGCGGCGTAGCTCTTTCCACGCAGCAGATGTCGATAAAACCGCTCCATTAATTCCCCGGTCTTCCGATCGTTTACCTTCCAGAGCGAGTATGCGATATTCCTCGCTCCGGCATAGATGAAGCCGCGCGACATCGCCATCAGCCCCTCGCCCGGAGCCAACCTTCCCACCCCGCTTTCGCAGCTGCTCAACACCACCAGGTCAGCCTTCAACCGCAGGTCGTAGACTTCACCGGCATAGAGAACGCCGTCTTCTCGTGATGTGGTCCCTCCCGTCGGCGAAAACAGGAGGGCGGAGAGCGACGGTTTGTCCTCATTGATGAATCCATGTGTAGCCACATGCAGGATCGTGGTGGTCCCGGCATTCTCCTTAAAATTCTCTTCCGTTGCGACTGACTCCGCCATGCAGAGCGATTTGTCTCCAGCCGTCGCGAAGAGTCCGGCGATTCCCCGTACTTCACTCAAGGAGTATGGAAGTTCGTTGAACGTCCGCCCGTCGACGCTAATGGACCGCGTGGCAAGAGGATCAAGCTTTGTCAGGAAATCCTTCTGCCACTCGTTCCCTTTTGCATTCTGCGAGCGAAAAACAGGTGCAAACCCTGTAAACGACGTCGATGTTGTGTCGGGCGCGCCGCGGGCTGTTTTCGTCGAATAGTAGAGAGTCCCGGAAAGGGCATAACTGATGTCATAGTCAAGAATCAAGTAGCGCCACACGCGGGGGTCGGCATCCTTCCGCGGCCTCTGCCGCCCGTCCTTCCCGGGAACGAGAAGGGCCTCGAACGGAACGTAATTCAACCCCCCTTTGGGGACAACGATGAGATGGCTGACTCCCTTCAGATCTCGTTCAACAGGACCGATGAGTCTGGCATAGAGGGCTCGCGCGGAACCCAGGAACCGGCTTCGGTCGAGCCCCCTCAGCCCGCGTCGCATCTCAAGAGCGAGGGAATCGACAGCAGTTGCGTTCCCGAGACGGAGCAGAGTAACATCGCCCTTTGCGACAACGAATGCGTACAGGTTCCCCTCCCCCTGCGCATACTCGACAAGGCAGGCACCGGGCTCGAGCACCGATTGGAGCGCGGCGATCGACACGTTTCCGGCAAGCCCGTCGAGCTTCTTTCCACCGGGCAATGAGAGCGTGTCATCCAGCGCTTCAATTGCCTGATACGTCATCAAGAGCTCGCTCCGGAGCTCTGCCATGTGCTGTTGGTCGCCATAGCGATCGGTCCACTCGATTTGCCGCTGGATCCGTTCCGCCTTGATGCGCAGCGCATTCCCCTTTGCGACAGGATCGTCGGGTGAGGGCGCCGACCGCGTACTCTGGGCTCTCTCAATTCCCTCGAGCAGCACGTTCGCACGGGCCTGCTCGGCAAAGGAAAACGCTCTCTCGCGGTATTGAGGGTCCCCCGTCTTCAGGAACAGCCGGAATGCAACGGCGAGACCTCCACCGCACACTTCCTGCAGTTCTTTTTGCGCGGCAAGCTTCGATCCTTCCGATCGGTACGAATCCCTGCTCAACGCCAGCACCGCACCGGCATGCGCATATGCATCCAGTGCAGCGACGGATCGCTCTGCCTCCCCTCCACGCGATAGCCCCAAGTCTGCGAGGATTCTCGCTTTTGCATACATCGAGTTCACAAAGGGACGACGTAATTCGACGGGAGGAATTGTGTACTGTTCGGCGCCAATCACAACCTCCGTCGATCCTGCGGAGAGAGCGTCGATGGATCTATCATACATTTCGACCGCTGCACTAGGATTGTGCGTTCGTTCCAGGAGCTCCCCCAGGGCGTGACAGATTCCCGACCTGATTTCGGGATTTCCGGTTCCAAAGGAATCAAGGAGGGCAAGCGCTTCGTGTAAACAGAGCGCCGCCTCGTCCAGCCGGCCAAGCATCGACAATGCTCTCCCCCTCCGGAGTCCGATCTCCGAACGAGTCGCGGCATCGTCCGTCGGAACAAGATTCTGCGCCCTCGCACAAAGGCTCAGCGCTTCTTCCCACTCTCCTCCCGCAAGAAACGCCTCGGCTGCTTCGCTGTAGAGCCCGGCGAGCGACGGATGGCGCGGACCGAAACTTGACTCGTGCGCCGCGATCACGCTCCGATAGAGCTGCATTGCGGCATCGGCATTTCCGAGCGCCAGCGAGAGCCGAGCGAGCTTTCGATTGATTTCGGAGATGCTCGAATGGTCCGGCGGGAGAAATTCCCCAAAGATTTCAAGTGCTTCACCGTAATACGGAGGGGCAGAAGCATAATCACCCGCCAGCACACAATGGTCCCCCATTTGGGCGAGCGCGCTCGCAGTCGCAAGATGGTGTGAGCCGTACACTGCCCGGCTGATTCTCAATGCTTCGCGTTCCGCAGTGAGAGATTCCTCAAAGCGACCCGTCTGTCTGAGCGCTACCGCAAGCAAATGACGTCCCACCACGGCAACGGGTGACTGCTCCATGTGCAGTGAATCGAGCAGGTTCAGCGTCCGCTCAAAAACCTGAATACTGCCAGCAAGATCGCCCAGCAGATCGTGCGCCTGGCCTATCGATAGGAGCGTTTGCACCACGCCGGAGGAAGAAGGGCTGCCGAAACGTTCCTGATTCTCCTCGGCCTGCCTGAGCCACTCAAGCGCGGAGGCGCCGTCTCCCTTGCGCAGATATACGATCCCGAGGCCATATTGATATCCAGCCAGCGCCACGCGCTCCTCCGGAGCGACCTCGCTCCAGATCTCAAACCCACGCTTCGTATACCTCAGGGCCTCGTCGAAACGATCCTGGCAGGTCCGCAGGTATCCCATCAGCCGGTACACCCCCGCGGTCACTCGGTGTTTCTCCCCCAGTTCTCGGGGGACCGAGGCCTCAAGGATGTGTAAGAGACTCTCCGCTTCTGCAAACCGCGTCTGCCGGATGAATACATCAGAAATCTGAACCAGGGAATAGAAGTAAAGATCCCGCTGGTTTGTCGCTGAAAACAGCTCGCTAGCGCGTCGGTACAAAACGATGGAACTGTCGTATCCATCAGCCGAAACAAGCTCGTTCGCGTTTCGCAATGCTTCTCTCCCTTCTTCCACCTGAGATGACGACACACTTCCCAGCGAAATGAGCACGCAAAGAAATGCGACCTTCAGCGCCAAGTTACGGCTATGAATAGACCGGCAAGTAATCAAGGTAAGAAGATCCCCGGCGACGACGAAAAAGAACCAAAAAAAGTTGGGAGAAAAATTTCCATTTCGGGAGCGAAATGAATCAATACTCCTGACAGCCCGGTTCCCGGGTGGAACCGTCATTACATTCACTTTCCCCATGGAGGTATTATGAAGCCCCTCACTGCATCCATCGCAACGCTGGTCGTCGTCCTGCTGCTGGCCGGAATTACAAGCTCGGTCGATCGCCCTGATATCACCTCGCGCGGTGACTTACTGATTGTGGATCTGGGTGATCCCACAATGCCGCCGCCGCTTCCTCCACCAGATCCTCCTCCGCCAGTGTGCGATGCTGCTAATTTAATCGTTTAAGCGGAGAAATCAAGGCACGGTGTGCCTGGGGGCGGCGAAATGTGACGTCCGCCCCCAGGGGAGGAGCGTTCCGAGTGGCGTTCATGGGCAAATTACGTACATTTGTAGCCATTCAGCCCAAAGGATGAATGCCACACGTATCGCCCCCACCAGTAACCAGGCGACAGGACCTCGGTGCAGCTGCATTGGCGGCCGCGCTCATCGTCGCCACGCTTTCACTGCTGACCCCCCCGGGACAGCCGGCGCACGACGAAGTACACTATCTGAACATCGCCGAGAAGGGACTGATCGGGAACGACTCTCTGGCCGCTCCATTCGCATATCGTTGTGCGGCTCCACTGATCGTCCGCGTTTTTTATCTCTTGTTCGGACTCTCCGTCGACGTCGGATTCCGCTTCCTCGTGATTGTGAGCAGCATGGCCCTGCTCATCTTCTCGTACCTCCTTGCCCGCACCGCGGGAGGCAACCACGCGACCGGCCTGGTCGTCCTTCTCGCGGTCGGCTTTTCGTTTTTCCACATCAAGGGATCCCTTGCGGTCCCTGCGATGGTTGACGTCGAGGCGTTTGCGCTGACAGTGGCAGCGGTATGGGCCCTGAAGCGTAACCGCCCCGGCCTCTGTCTCACGATTGCGTGCGGGGGACTCCTGTTCAAGGAGTTCTTGCTTGTGCCCGTGGCTCTGTTCCTGGCGGATCAGGTGCGTCTCTACCTTCGCACACGGGAGACGGCTGCGCTCCGGTGGCTGATCGCGGGAACGGTTCTCCCCACGCTCATCCTTCTTCTCCCGCGTCTGCTCATCCCCGTGTCGGTTGCGTATGGAGCCAACCTCCGCTGGGGTTTCGGCGCACCAGACCGCATGGCGTATCTGGAGAACCTGCCGAGGTTTCTCTCGGGCGAGTTGGACCTGGGTCGCACGACGAATGCCGCTCTCGCATTGCTTTCGTATTGGCTGCCCGTTCTCCTGGTGACGACGCGGCAGCGAATACGCGCCCTGCGGTCATTCCCGAGGGGCGACGGCCTGTACAGTATAGTCACTCTGGGGACTGTGGCAGTGCTTGCGCTGTTCGGGGGAACGAACATCATGGTATTCGCAGCCTACACTGCACCGGCGATGATCATTGTGCTCACCCGGTTGTCCGGAGCCGGCATCCCGGGGTGGGAATCGCTGTTCATGCTTTTCAGTACCGCGGTATTTAATCGCATCCCTTTCCCCCTCCGCGGCATCACGGGAGGCATCGCAGAGGCAGGAGCATTCTACGGGGCGTGGTGGTCCACGATCGACAGTGTGACGATCAGCCGCTTCCTGGAAATCGGCGGCTGGATGCTTCTCGTTATGATACTGAGGCACTTCCCGATGCCCGGACGGCTCAGAACACCCATTCAGGCGGAATCAGCCGATTGAGCAGTCGGCGATGATGGGGGTCGATGAGGCCCAGACCGATCTGATACGAAGCGTTTGTCCACCCGAATCCCTCCCGAGTGATATAGGAGAAATCGGTTCCGACATTGCCGTACTCGGCGAAGACCAGGTGCGAGCGGGTTACAAGGTCGAACTTCTCCGGCACCGTCCCGTTGTAATTCGTTGCGTTCAGCGTGATCGTGTAGAGCCAGCGATACGCGAGCCGCTGCGCGACGTCACGGTAGCCGTATGCGAGAAGCCCCTGCCACGCGATCACCTGGTGCGGAGCCCACCCGTTCGGGTAATCCCACTGTCGGGGCGGACGCTCGGGAGTGATCGGTCCGCGCGACGCTTCCGAAGACGCCACGATCCCTCCTGCAGCTTCAAGAAGGGGAAGAGCCCTGGTCACAAGCGTATCCGCCTGGCGGGGCGACGCCAGCAAAGCCCAGAGTGGATAGAGTGTCGTCGCACTGACGTACCCGGTTGTCTTCCCCTGCCTGACGTCGTAATCGAAATACATTCCCCGCTGTCCATCCCATAAGTACCGGTTCACCAGATCTTTCCTTATTCGTCCCCGTTTCTCCCACAAGGACGCGGTGATTGTCCGTCCGCCGCCGAGTTTCAGAGTGCCGCCGAACTCCTTCCGGATCGTGGCTGCAATGTCGGCTTCGTACTTGTAGAGAAGCGCGTTGAGGTCCACCGTAACCAGGTCGGCGCTCCGGCCTTCCAGCCGATAACTCGTGTCGTGCCCAGACTCCCGCATGCTGCGGTCGTGCACGAAGTAGCGATCGAGTTCAGGGACGGTGAGCCCCTCCTCGCCGCCGGTTTCAGTATGCGCATCGTCCGGCACCGGAGAAGGACGGTACGCGGCAAGGAACTCCTTGAAACTCATGCCGTAGTGCCGGGCAAAGCGGGCGTACACTTCGTCGAAATGACCCGGCTCCACTTCCGGCGGCGGGCCATAGCCGCGGTCGTAATAACGGCTCAGCCCGGTTGCCGTCATCCGCGGCCCGCTTGTCCAGACCGAGTCATACTCCGTGATCGCAGCCGCGAGCGCATCTCGGAGCCACCGCTTCGACGCTGCATTCTTCGGTAGCCGGGAGTACACCGCAAGGGCCATCGATGTCAGAAACGGGGGCTGTGACCTGGTCAGGTAGTAAGTCCTGTTCGCATTGAGGATTGCGGCGTAGTGGGTGATCTCGTAGACATGGTTGTTGACCATCGAGCGGGCCAGGTCGACCTGGCCGTCGTTGAGCAGACCCAGCACGATGAAGTAGCTGTCCCATCCGTACATCTCGTTGAATCGCCCCCCCGGAACAACGAACGGCTCGCCTCGCACCTTCCCTTCGGCGGAACGAGTGAGGCTGAGCGTGAGGATTCCGTAACGACCGTCGAGATTTCGAACATACGCTGGAGTAATAACAGAGGGGAGGACGACAACGTGAAGCTTCCAATCAGGATGCCGCGCCGCCACGTCCGTGAAATATGCTGAGGCAAGCCTGTCGGATGGCGGGACGTAAATGTATCGCTCCCCGCCGGCGGTCCCGGCCTTCTCGTCGTTCAGAATCACCCCGAGCCCATCCTCATCAATGTGTCGCGTCAATCCCGCCCAGAAGCGCGTGCGGATGTTCCGGGAGATCCGGTCGAGGGGGGGTGCGAAGATTCGTTCAGGAAAGATCTCAGCGGTTTCGAGACCTGCATCGGCCGCAATCGTCAATTCCTCAAGGAGGTTGGCAAGATAGTATGGGCCGGCAATCTCATACGGCCTCCCGTCCGACGACCGTAGTTCGAATCGCTTGTCTCCTCTCCCGGTCCCCGCGATGTGCGGGTCGTCGATGGTGATCTTTCGGTCCCCGTCGGTGTCCTCGTCATGGAGCAATGAATCCAGAACCAAGGCCGTCCGGACATGGATGGGAGGGCCCGTGCGATCCTGGCTGAGGGATGCCGGCGAAACGAGGGAGAGAAGGCCCAGCGGCATGAGAAGCCGGATAATGCCGTAATCGCTGCACAGTCTCATAGCTACCCGTACGGATGTTTGATCGTCTCTTTTGCGAATGTACGGCTGGACTGCATCCTTGTCAAGGAGGACCTTCTGCACTTGCGCAAGAGGAAAAATCTCCGTATCAAGGTCATCACCTCCGATCAGCACCTCCGCGGTACCAGGTATTCAACTGAGGATTCCTCCGGGAGGATGACGATGCAACGAATACCGGTCACCTTCGCGCTCTGTGTTATTCTGGTCGCATCTGGCATTCCGCTCCACGCCCAGGAGGTCCCCCCTCCGGTTTCGGACACGACGGGAGCTCCTCCGCCTGCATATGATCCCTTCGGCCCGGAACATGCGCCCGATCATTCCGGACAGGGCTCGGGCGGAGTCGTAACTCCCAGCCCCTACGAGAATCTCGTTCAAACCTATTACACCAGGATGAATGCCGATTACTACGGCGTGCAATTCATGCTGGACTCGCCTCTCCAGGTCTCGGCAGGGACCGGCTGGTCGATGTATCAATCCCATCCTTCAGGGCTTCTCCTGAAGGTGCGGGGCACCGGGGCCCGAATGGTACGCTTCGATCCGTTGCGGAGGGAGGATGTTCCATATTATTTCCTTCCGTTCGAGGCATCCATCGACCGTCCGTTCAGGGAGAACCGGTTCCGGGCCTTGAAGGTCAGACTTCACCTCATGAGTGAACCGAAGGGTCTGAGCATGGCCGGCATGGGCGTTCTTGTTTCCCGCTGGAACGTGCTCATGGCATTCGACCGCACCATGGACCGGAGATCCGAGGTTGAAGCAACCTGGATTCAGGTGGCGGGGGGATACATCATGCCTCTCTCGCCCCGCGTGGGAGGCATCAACCTTGCGCTTTGCGGCGCAGTGGATCTCATCGGGATGAAGTACCAGGCGTTCTTCTCCGGTCCGGGGGAGTTTCTCGGCATCAAGGTCGGATCCATCGGATGGCTCTTCGGTGCAGGCTGGAATACCAGCTCGTTGATGAACCTCGGAGCGTACGCCGGGGGGGAGTGGAGTTTTTCTGCCGGCGGGCTCAGAGTGCGGTCGAAAAAGACGGTGCTGGCCGACCTTGCGCGAACGACGATCTTTCTCGGCCTTCAGGCCACCGGACGATGGTTCAACCTGACCGGAGGGATCCAGAAAGAGTGGGAGTACATGGACTATCAGACGTCCGAAAAGTCCGAGAAGGCGCTTCGTTACCATCTTGGGGCAAATGTCTATTTCCGGAGGTGACGGGAGGCCTGTCATGGCCGGGGCGTGGCCGCCGCTGATCGTTCTCTCTCTGCTCCTCTGCTCCTGCGTGAGCGGCGATCCGGGAGGATTGTTTCCGGGAACGGAGGATGCTCCGGCTGAGGTCTCGTTACACACCCTCGCGGACTACTACGCATCGAAGACCGGTGGGCTGATCCGGTTGACTCCCGCGGGCACAGCGCCCTGGACCGGCTCCGTCCGGTTCACGTGGGACCCCTACGACAAACTGAGGATCCTCGCGCCGGTGCACGTCCCCCCAGCGGAAGTCCAGGATCTGTTCGCACTGGATGCCGATCGGTTCGTCGAACGATCCGGCAAACGCGACTTCCTCTCAGCCGCGCACGCCCTCTACGTCGATTCTCCCTTTGACGAGACGAGGCAAAATCACCTGCGGCCCTACCGCTGTCTGAAGGCCTGGGGGAGCCTGATGTACCCGCCGCTCAAACAACTGGACCGGTCCCTGTCGTTCTATCATGAGGAGTTCGGCGAGAGGTTCGATCCGGACACCCTTGGCACTCCGTTGTTCGACGCTGAGTTCCAGCGCCGACTGGACGACGAGACGCAGAGCGAACTCACCTATGGGAACAGCTTGCGGGCGCTGTTCAACGGCGTCGAGTCGTATCCGCAGAAACTGCGGCTGGCAGGAGAAGCCCGGCGGTTGCTCTATGTGGCCGTGATGACAATTATCGCCGACGCGACCGGGCGCGAGCTCATCCGGGTCATGGTGGAGCGGAAGAGGCGCGGCGTGGATGTCCGGCTGATCACGGAGGACTTCTATACGTTCTCCGTTTCCAACTATGCCGTAGGAGTACTGGAACGGGAGGGGATTCCGGTTGTGCGCGTAGCCGACAAACGGCTGAACCAGATCGACAGAATGTTCCACAACAAGATCTGGATCAGAGACGGCGAAGAGGCGATCCTCGGCGGGATGAACATCCTCGATTATGAGAACGAATCCGATGGGTTCAATTTCCTGAACCGCGATACCGACCTCCTGATCCAGGGGCCGGCGGTGACGAGTCTGCTGGAGAGTTTCATCCGACTCTGGAAGCGGTACGACCGGGACAACCGCCCCATTGCCGCAGCGGAGTCCCTGCTGGCAGACAATCTCGCCTCGGAGCGTGCCGCAGGGGTCCGCGGGCGCGAACACTATGACCGGTGGCTGGGGAATCCATCGACGCGGATGAACGGCATCTGCAGGACTGCTGTCCAGGGTGACAACGCCGAGCCGCAGCGGATCGTCACGATGCTTGCGCGGTATCTCGGGGCGGCAAGACATTCCATGTACATGACGAGTCCCGAAATCGAGTTTGACCTTGAAACCCGACAGCCAGGTGAAATCGACAGGCTTGCACGGGTGATGCACGAGCGCGCTCGCGATTCATCGTTCAGGATTGTCTACATCACCAACGGCAAAGACGGAGGGCTGGGGGAGTCTACCTCGTTCCTCCGCAGCCGGGTAAAGGATGCACAGCTCGTCGGGGAACCTCTCTGGGAGGACATGCTGACGCCGATGATCGACAAGGAGGGGAGAGAAGTTGCAGCGCGCGTGCGGACCATGATCGCCCCGCTGGTCCGTGCGGGGGTCCGGGGATACCAGTACTTCAACTACATGCACGCCAAGGAGTTTTACTTCGACCGGGTGCTTGTGGGGATCGGGAGCTGGAACTTCGACCTCTACTCGGCCGAGAACAACCACGAATCAGCCGTGTTTTGCCTCGACAGGAGTCTCCGCCTTCAGCTTGAGCGACAGCTCGTGCTGGACATGGTCAACTCAGTCCCGGTGGTGTTCCCCCAGGAAGTCAGGTAGGCGCCGCCCTCCGCCCCGTCACTTCTCCAGCCCTACTCTCCTTAACAGCGTGAGGAACCGGGGGTCGGGACGGAGGCGGTCCATCTTGGGATCGACCTTGAGGTTACAGAGCGATTCCGCCTTCAGTTCGTACGCCCGTTCGAGGGCTTCGAACGCCTGATCAGCCATGCCGAGCGGCGCATAGGTCATGGCGGCGCCGCGATAGTGGTTTCCAACCGCATACTCTGCAGCGTCGATCGCTGCCATGGTCCGGAGCGCTTCCTCCTGTCGCCCGGCCGCCGCGTAACATTGCGCAAGTCCCAAAGCAGCTTCAATTCCCTTCCCCATCAGTTCTCCCCAGAGACGGTTCTCCGTGATCGCCTCGTCGATCATCCCCTTCCCCTGGTATGCCAGCGACAGCAGTCGGTGCGCCGAGGAAAAATGGGGATCCAGCTCCAGGGTCTTGTGCGCGTAAATAATCGCACCGTCGTAGTCCCGGCTGTAGTACAGGATCATCCCGTGGTCCTTGAGTATCGCGGGCGACAGGGGATCCAGCTCCGCTGCGCGCGTGATCGAAGCGATTGCCTCACTCGTCCGTCCCCGGCACTGGGCCCATTCCGCATACCAGTGATGCGCAGTCGCATAGTTGGGGTTGAGTTTGATGGCCAGTTTCAGCTCCCGTTCGGACGTCTTCCAGTCCCATTCGTTGATCATGGTGAGACTCCCGTACGAGGCATGAGCCTCAGCGAGTCGGGGATCGAGCTCGAGCGCCTTGCGGACCGCCGCGTACGCCCTTTGATCGAATTCCTGCCGCGCGGCCGGTGCGAATTCAGTGATCAGATTGTACGAATCCGCGACCCCGGCCCACGCAAGGGCGTACCCCGGGTCCTTCGCGATCGCTTCTTCGAAATAGCGGATGGCAGTCCGGTGTCCCTCGCCGCTCCGTTTGTTCCAGAAGTACCGGCCCCGCAAGTAGAGCTGGTATGCCTCCGGATCCTCGGTCCCGCGGTGCTCCAGTGTCCGTTTCTCAGTAGGCGTGACCCGGACCTTGAGGGCTTTCACCACACGGTCGGCCACCTTTTCCTGCATTACAAAGACATCGTCCATCGAACCGTCGTACGTCTCGGCCCAGAGGTATGCGTCCTGGTCGGCGTCGATGAGTTGCATAGTAATGCGAAGGTCAAAGCCGTGTTTTCGCACGCTCCCTTCCAGCACGTATTCCACGCCGAGGTCAGAGGCGATCTGCCTAGCCGACTTGCCGGCCCGGTCGTAGTTCATGACGGCGGTGCGGAGGAGGACCCTGATGTTGCGCAGCCGTGAGAGCTTTGCGATGATCTCCTCCGTCAGCCCGTCGCTGATGTACTGGTTGTCCTTCCCTGGACTGATGTCGGCAAATGGGAGAACGGCGATCGAGCGCGCGACCCCCGCGCGGCGGCCGGTTGGGCGCCGGTCGACTCCCTGCAACTCATCGGCCACCGCTGCAGCATCCGGATACCGGTCCGCGGGATGCTTCTCAAGACACCGGTTGATGATTCGTTCGAGCGACACGGGGACGCCGGGGCGTGCCTGTGAAGCCGGGCGGTGTTTCTCATGGACAATAGAGTACATGGCGGCCTGCTCATACTCCCCGCCGAAGGGACGCCGGCCGGTGGCCATCTCATACAGCACGACGCCAAGCGACCAGATGTCCGTCCGGTGGTCGATAGGATCGCCCCGGATCTGCTCTGGCGACATGTATGCCGCCGTGCCGAGCGTTATCCCTTCTTTCGTCAGGAGTCCCCGCCCCTTTGTCTTCGCCAGGCCGAAGTCGAGGATCTTCACAGTCCCGTCATGAGCAATAATAATGTTTGCCGGTTTTACGTCCCGGTGAACGATCCCAGCACCATGCGCCCCGCCCAATCCAAGTGCGATCTGTGTGGCAATCCTCGCCGACTCGCCGGGCTGCAGGGGGCCGGAGTCAATCTTCTTCCGGAGCGTCTCTCCCTCGAGGCACTCCATGGAGATGAAGATCTGCCCGTCTTCGGTCTCATCAATGTCGTAGACGACACAGATATTCTTGTGCTGGAGCAACGATGCGGTCCGTGCCTCTTGGACGAACCGCTGCTTAGCGTCGGGATCACGCGTGAGTTCAGAAGGGAGGAATTTGAGGGCAACGGCCCGGCCAAGCTTGAGGTCCTCGGCCTTGTACACCGTCCCCATCCCTCCGGTGCCCAGAAGTTCGAGTAGTCGGTAATGGGAAACCGTCTGTCCTATGCTGGGCATTAGCGCAGTTTGATTCAGGCCCGGAGGGGTGTGTCAATGAGCTATCATACCAAGATAGTTGAGAGATGGGCAATAATCAACGAAACCACCCAAAAAAGGGGCAAACAGTGATGAAACATTTGTAACTCAGGTCCCGTATCAGGGCATTGATGACCTATAGTCAGTTAATATGCTTAAATAAAATTAATCTTCTAATGTATTGCGTTCATCGACCTTTTGCATTATATTAGCATGAAATTACTGACTATGAGTCATTAACGAGAGAGTGAACCATGGGCATCAGGGAAAGACGGGAACGAGAAAAAGATGAGCGCCGCGAAGAGATCATCGGCGCAGCGGAGAGCGTCTTCTTCGGCAAGGGATTGGCAGAAGCGACGATGGACGACATCGCCGAAGCGGCAGAACTGAGCAAGGGAACTCTCTATCTCTATTACAGGAGCAAGGAGGATCTCTATCTGGCGGTCACGCTGAAAGGGATGGATATCATGGAGGAGCTTTTCAGAAAGGCGATTTCGACCGGGGAGCCGAGTATCAAGCGGATCTACAATCTTGGCGAGGCATATTACGAGTTCTTCGAGAAGTACCGGAATTTCTTCCGCACGTTTTACTTTTTCGAATCGCCGCAGTTCCATACACAGGTATCTCCCGAAATGCTCGACGCATGCACCGGCCACGACAGGAAGATCTGGGAGTTGGTTCTCACCCCGATTCGGGAGGCGCAGGACGAGGGATTGCTGCAGAGCAGCCTTGATCCGATGGAGATCGGCGTGATGCTCTGGTCAAATTCGAACGGGCTTATGCGCCTCATCGACAGGCACGCGGACCACTGGAAGGATTCCCTCGGCGTCGATCTCTTCTCCCTCATGCGGAAATCCAATGCATTCCTGTTGAAGGCAATGATGACGGAAGAAGGGTTGAAGAAGTTTCCCACGGGGACGTTCGAACACGCAGCCACCGGACTATGAGACAGCCAACTGAACAGGACATCACCGTACCACGCACGAAAGAGCAGGTTATGAAACGCGCCATGAGTGTTGCCTTCCTGGTCATGATCGCATCCGCACGACTGATGGGCCAGGAGGTATTGACCATGCAGAAGGCCGTCGCGACCGCGCTGGAGCTCAACCAGTCGCTCCGCGGCGCACAGCATGAGGTGGCTTCGGCCGGCTGGGGCGCCAAGAACGCGTACAGCAACTTTCTCCCCAGGGTAACTCTCGATGCCGGTGTGACCCGCATCGACCCCGAGACTGACCGGCGGGCCAATGCTGCAGTCGATTTTATCCGCTCCTCGGCGGGCATGTTGGGAATTCCGCCTTCCTTCCTTGCCGACCTCAGGCCCTTCTCCTACCGCGACACCTACGGCGCGGGCATCACGGTGATTCAGCCGGTGTACAACGGCGGCGCGGAGATCGTGGGGGTAAATGCTGCAGGCGCTCTAGAGCAGAAGAGCGAGTATTCACTCGACGACACGCGACAGGAGGTAGTCGCACGGGTAAGAATCGCGTACCTCAACGTCCTGAGCGCGCAGGAACTTGTGGTCCTCGCCACAGAGGCCATGGAGCGGACGCAGCGCTACCTCGAAACCACAAGGCGCCGTGAGGAGCTCGGCATGCGCACGCGGACCGATGTCGCCCGCTGGGAGGTCCAGCTCGCCGCCGACGAGGGAAGCCTCGTTAGGGCGAAGAACCTGCTAGCCTCGGCACGGCTTCAATTGAACGACGCGATGGGGGTCGACCTCGACAAGGACTATACGCTTGAACCCGTGGCCACCGGCGACGATACGATCGGCACCCCCCTTGCCGGCACGGCACAACTGTTCGCATCGCTCCAGGAAACCACTGCCGGGGCCCGGCTGTCGTTCGCCGACCTTGAGACACACCCGTCGTGGCTGATGATGAACACCAATCTCCGCCTCGCGGAGATCGGGATCGCGAAATCCTGGACGGCGTTCCAGCCGCGGATCAATGTCGCATTCCAGTACGGGTGGGAGAAGAACAACACGCTGAAGCTTGACGGGTACCGCCCCTGGGCGCTGGCACTCACCGTCACCTTCCCGATCTTCAACGGGTTCGGGGACTACACCAACCTGCAGCGGGCACATGAGGACTATCAGAAGACGGAGTCGCAGGCTGAGGCGTTCCGGCGCGGGCTCCTGATGCAGGCCACCAATGCACAGCTCAACGTCCAGGCAGCGCGGCAGAGGATCGAGGCGGCCCGCAAGGGTCAGACACAGGCCCTCGACGTCCTGAACTCCGTCACACGCCGCTATGAATCGGGCGGAGCATCGAACGTGGACCTGCTCGACGCCCAGACGGCGTACACTTCGGCAAAGGCAAGTTTCGTCACCGCGACGTATGACTATTACATCGCGCGCGTGCAGCTCGCACGGGCAACCGGCACCATCGCCCCGTGACGGCACTCAGAAATTCATGAATCGTTCACGTCGAATAAAGGAAGCATCCATGCGCACCAGAAAGACAGTTCTTGCCCTTGCCGCAATAGTCGCCGTGGTCCTGGGGGCGGCGCTCTTCATGGCCCTGACATCCGGCCAGACCCAGGCCGATGCATCGAAGGCATCCGCACCCGTGGCTGTGGAAGTCATGCCCGTGACGCAGACCGACCTGACGGAGACCGTGTCCGCGGTCGGGACCATTGCCGCAATGAAGGACGTAGTGGTAAGCTCCGAAACTGCAGGGCGCATTGTCGCCGTGCCCGTCAGGGTCGGCGACCACGTGCGCCGCGGGCAGACCCTCATCCAGGTGGACGATGAGCTCAAGGCGATTGCCGTGGAGCAGGCACGCGCCCAGCTCCAGGCGGCGGAGACGAACCTGAAGAAGGCCAGGCGGGATTTTGAGCGCGCGGAATCGCTGTCGGAGTCCGGCGACATCGCCGACGTCGAGCTTGAAGCGTACCGCCTGGCATACCACTCGTCTGAAGCCCAGCATACCGCCGCCACAGCCGCGCTCCGGCTTGCCCAGCGGCAGTACGACGACACAAGGATCAAGGCACCGATTGCCGGGATCGTCGCATCGCGAAAGGTGGAGGTGGGGGAGATGGTTTCCCCCGGGCGCGAGGTGGCAAATATCGTGGACATCTCCACCGTGAAGGTGAAGCTCAGCATCCCGGAGGAGGAGGTGGGCAAACTCCGTCTCGGCCAGCCTGCAACGCTCAGCGTCGATGCGCGCCCGGGCGAACTGATCACGGGGACGGTCTATACCATCGGCGCCAAGACCGAGACGCCGACCGGGCACAGCTACCCTGTGGAGGTGATCGTGCAGAACAAGGATCTCGCCCAGCTCAAAGTCGGCATGTTCGCACGCACCGACATTCAGGCACGGAGCCAGAAGGGAGCCCTCGCGATCACCAAAGAATCCCTTGTGGACGCCGACTCACATCCCGCGGTCTTTGTCGTGGAGAACGGCGTGGCACGGCTCCGTCCCGTGACGCTCGGCATCCGCGCCGGCGACCGATACCAGGTCCTCAACGGCCTCACGGCGGGCGAACTCGTGGTGTCATTCGGACAGCAATCCCTGAAAGACGGCTCAGCGGTCCAGTACAAGTAAACCGAGAGCGAGCAGCCAGATGAAACTGACAGAAGTTGCGATCCGCAGACCGGCGTTCATGACGATGATCTTCGTCACCCTCGGGGTCCTCGGGATCTTCGGGTACTCCCGTATGGGCGTCGACCTCCTCCCAAAGATGGACTGGCCGTATGTGTCCGTTGTGACAGTCTACCCCGGCGCCGGGCCCAAGGAGGTGGAGTCCCTTGTCTCCAAACCGATCGAGGAGGCGATTTCCTCGGTCAACAAGCTCGATAACGTCCGCTCGTATTCCTACGAAGGGGTATCGGTGGTCCTTGCGCAGTTCACTTTCAGCGCCAACGTGGACGGCGTGACCAACGACGTCCAGCGCGTGGTCGAGGCCGCGCGCTCGCGCCTCCCCGACGACGTCAAAGCGCCGCGCATCCAGAAATCGGACATGAATGCATTTCCCATTCTCCGAGTGTCGGTGACCGGCGAAATGCAGCCGCGCGAACTGTACCAGTTCGTGAAGGACAAGATCAAGCCGCGACTCGAGCAGGTCGACGGCGTCTCCGCCGTGACGATCGTCGGCGGGCAGCAACGGGAAATCCGCGTCGAGGTCGACAACGACAAGCTCAACGCTTACGGCATCTCGATCCTCCAGGTCTCGCAGGCGCTGGGCCGCGAGAACCTGGACTTCCCGACGGGCAAGATCGACGAGCGTCTCAACCAGTATATTGTCCGGCTGGCAGGCAAGTTCCGGAGTCTCGACGAAATCAGGAACATGGTCGTCACGGCGACCCCCTCCGGCGTCGTCTACCTGCGCGATGTTGCAGAGGTCAAGGATGCGCAGCAGGAGACCTTTACGCTCAGCCGGCTCGGAGGGGAGAACTCCATCGCCCTTGCGATCCAGAAGCAATCGGATGCGAACTCCGTGCGGACATCCGACCTGCTCCAGGCGGAAATGAAGACTCTCGAGAGCGAGAATGGCTCCCGCATCCACTTCACCGTGGCACAGGACATCACCGAATTCACCAGGAACTCGCTCTCGGAAGTCAGGCGCGATCTCTTTCTGGCCATTCTGATGGTGGCCATCGTGCTGTTCTTCTTCCTGCACAGCGTGCGGAATTCGCTGATCGTGCTTCTGTCGATCCCGACATCGCTGATCTCGACCCTGTTCTTTGCCTGGCTGCTGGGATATTCTCTGAACCTGATCTCGCTGATGGCTCTTGCGCTGGTCATCGGAATCCTTGTGGACGACTCCATCGTGATCCTGGAAAACATTCACAGGCATCTGGAGAAGGGGCAGTCTCCGGTCCAGGCGGCGATCGAAGGCCGCAGCGAAATCGGCTTTGCCGCAATTGCCATCACGCTCGTGGACGTGGTGGTGTTCCTCCCGATCTCCCTGGTGGGGGGTATGATCGGGCGGATCTTCAGCGAGTTCGGGATCACGGTCGTGGTGTCAACGCTTCTTTCGCTCTTTGTGTCGTTCACACTCACGCCGATGCTCGCCGCCAAGTGGTCGCGCGTCGTGCATCATCCTGCCGGCTCCTGGCTTGACCGGCTGGTCAGGGCGTTCGACCGTTGGCAGGATCAGCTTGCCGCAGGCTACCAGCGGGTCCTGTCGTGGGCACTGGCACACCGCAGGACGGTCGTCCTGGCGAGCACGGCGCTCCTGCTCGGGAGCCTGGCCCTGCTCCCGCTCGGCGCGATCGGCACGGAATTCATGACCGACACCGACCGGGGGGAGTTTGCCGTCAATCTCGACATGCCGCTCGGGACGACTCTCGAAAAGACGGACGAGGCGGTCCGAAAGGTCGAGCAGATCGTCGCCGGCATGCCGGAGGTACGGCGGTATCTCTCGACCATCGGCAAGCAACAGTCGCAATGGAAGAATGCGGACCAATCGAATCTCGCCCAGGTCCAGATCAAGCTCGCTCCAAAGCGGGAGCGAACGCGTTCCACCAAGGCGGTGATGATGGCGATCAAGGAACAGGCAGCGGCGATCCCCGGCCTGAAGACCAGCTTCAACACGATCAGCATGTGGGGTTCGGCAAACGTCGCCCCGCTGCAGATCGAGATCATCGGACCGGATCTCGCCCAGGTGGCGGCGTTCTCAGAGAAGGTGGGGGATATCCTTGCCGACACCAAGGGGACCGTCGATGTGACCAGCTCGTGGGAGGAGGGGAAGCCGGAGGTACAGATTGAGGTGGATCGCGACAAGATGGCCCGCATGGGGCTGACGCTGGCCGAAGTGGGGCTCGCCGTCCGCACCGCGATTGAGGGCGATATTCCGACGAAGTATCAGGAGGGAGACACGGACTTAGACACGCGCGTGGTGCTGCGCAAGTCGAGCCGTTCTCGCGCGCAGGACGTCGGCAATATCACGCTTCTGAACCACTACGGCCAGCCGGTGCGGCTCAGCCAGGTCGCAACGATCACCGAGGGGAAAGGGCCGTCGGAGATCCAGAGGAAGGACCGCGAGCGGCTTGTCACGGTGGCGGCAAATCTCTCGGGCAGCGTTCCGCTCGGGCAGGTCACCGCGGAAGCGGAGAAGGCGATCAACGCCGCAGGGATCCCGCAGGGGATCAGGGTGTTCTACGGCGGAGACACGGAGAACATGCGCGACATGTTCAGCGACATGACGATCGCGCTGGGAATGGCGGTGCTCTTCGTCTACATCATCATGGTGAGCCTGTTCGAATCCTACATACACCCATTCACGATCATGTTCTCCCTCCCTCTAGCGCTGGTGGGCGCCTTCGCCGGACTTGCGCTCACGGGGACGACGCTGAACATGTTCAGCATGATCGGAATGATCATGCTCATGGGGCTCGTGACGAAAAATGCGATCCTGCTGGTCGACTTCACCAACGCGCTCAGGGCGCGCGGCCTTGCGATCAACGCAGCGCTTCTCGAGGCGGGCAAGACGCGGCTCCGCCCGATTGTCATGACGACAGCAACGATGGTGTTCGGGATGCTGCCGCTTGCGCTTGCGCTGGGGGCCGGTTCGGAGATGCGACAGGGGATGGCCATTGTCGTGATCAGCGGTCTGATCAGCTCGACGCTGCTGACGCTGGTTCTTGTCCCGGTGATGTACACCTACGTCGAGGGAATGCGGGCGAAGGTCCCGGCTCTTTTCGCGCGCGTCGCGTGGGCGGCACGTGTTCCGTGGAAGGCACGGCCCGAGGCAGCGGTGGCGGAGTGAGGGCGTAAGGGAGCGAAGGGCGTAGGAAGGTATGGAGTAGGGAGGTATGGAGGTAGGGAAAGAGCTGATTTCGGATGGCGGATGGCGGATTGCGGAGTATGGTAACGATCAGGTCTCTCATGCCAATTCCGCAATTCGCATTTCGCAATCCGAAATGCTATATGTCCTGCCTCCTCACCATCCTCCCCGCCACCACCATCGGCCCGGCGATCCAGAGGGCCAACCCGGCAATCAGCAGCGCAATGCTTGTTCCCTGTCCGCCGAAAAACCTCAGCATCGCCGCTCCTGCTGCGCCAAAGATCGTGACGTTATCCAGCAGGATGAGCACCGCTACCCGCACCATGTCCACAGGATTGCCGAAGAGCGAAAGAAACAGGAAGACGTTCGCCGACCGACCCTGGAAGAGGAGTGAGCCGCCAAGCGTCAGAAGATCGTAGAACAGCACAAAAAAGAACCAAAGGAACAGCGAAATCCCGAACGCTCTGGCCTTTCGCTTGCTGAAGGTCGCCGTGAGCACCGCCAGACTCAGAAAGGCGAGCGACAACGCCAGAGAGAGTCCGACGAACAAGGCATACCTCGCCATCCCTTCCACTCCCCCGGCCGTCACCAAGACCACCCCCGCCAGCGCGAAGCCGATCAGCGTCGAGAGCGCAATCGATAAGAACACGCCAAGCCACTTCCCGAGCAGCACCTCAGCACGCGAGAGGGGCTGAGCGAACAAGAGCTCCGTGGACCCCTTGTCGCCGGTGAAGCTCAGCGTCCCCATCGTCAAAGCGACCAGCGGCACAATATAGAGAACAAGGTTCAGCAGGCTTGCCGATGTTCGGGTGAAGTTCTGCATGCCCGAGAAACCCTCGGCAACGATGCCGACATACGCGATCGTCACCACGAGCAGGCCGAACACCACGGCAAAGATGATCGTCCACTTGTTGCGAACGTTGATCGCCAGCTCCTGCTTCGCTATCGTAAGGACCGCACCCGTATCCATCACGCGCCACCTCCCGATCGCCTCGCACTCTGTCCGACTGCCGGGGGATGCTGCCTGGCAAATTCGGCGGCGCGCGCCGAGTCCCTGAACGCGACCTTCCCCGACCCCATGGGGGTGTGAATTCCGGTCTTAACGACGGTCGCCCGGTCGAAGGGGATCCACTCATCCGTGTCATAGTCCTTCACAAACGTGGAGACCATGGCCACGTCCCGGCTGCTCGTCCTAAACTCCAGCATGCACCCGATATCGTCAAACTTGTACACTTCGTCCCTGTCGTCGATGATCTCCGAGGCAAACCGGTGATCGGAGAACGCCATCCGGCAGACTGCGCACATGTCCTCGGGATAGATATCGACGGGTTTGACCTCGCCCGAGCGGCAGGCGTAAAAGAGCAACGCCGGCACGATCACCCACCGGATGCGGGCGCTACGTGTCATCGCCGTCGCCTACATAATGGAGATAGAGGTCTTCCATGCTTTTGGCCGCGAGGTAGGTGCGCTCGAGGCTTTCAATGCTCTCCTCCGCCGCCAGTTTCCCTCCCACGAAGATCCCCACCCGGTCAGCGAGCTGCGCCGTCTCGCCGAGCATGTGGGTTGAAAAGATGATCGTCTTTCCCATCTCGCGCTGGCTGAGAATAAACTCGCGGAATCGTTTGACGCCATGCGGGTCGAGGTTTGCCGTGGGTTCATCCAGCAACAGGATGGGGGCATCAGGCAGAGCAATGACGGCAAGGCCGAGGCGCTGGATCATCCCTCCCGACAGTTCGCCGGCGGGCCGTTCCTCAAAGCCGTTGAAGCGTCCTCTGGCCAGGACCTCGGCGACGCGCTCGCGCGGCAGCGCCCTCAGGCGGCAGTAAAATTCCACGATCTCGCGGGCCGTCTGGTTCTCGGGGAACACGACCCGCTGCGGCAGATAGCTGATGAGCCCGCGGATCGCACGGTGATGCGTCCGGAGATCGAGTCCGTTGCAGAGGACTCTTCCGGAAGTGGGGATGTTCAGGCCGACGATGGACTTGAGGGTCGTTGTCTTGCCGCTGCCGTTCGGTCCGAGGAGCGCGTAGACCTCCCCCTCTTTCACGGTGAACGACACATCCTCCACTGCGGTAATCCTGCCGAACTTCTTGGTGAGATGCTCGACCTGAATCATGCCTTTTTCCTCCGCACAGACACACGGTACCACGCTCCTGCCGCTGCGGCGCCCACAAGGGCCGCGGCGATCCACGCCCCACCCCCACCATGCCGCGGGGCAGATGCCGCCTCCAGTATGGCAACCGCCGGAAGGTCCCGGAGATCCGCAGGACGGAGCAGTGGACGTTCATCCGCCTCGATGCTCACCTCCATGATCGGAAACGTCTCCGCCGCTACTGCCAGCGCCTGCGCCGCCGGACTGTACAGATAGAGCCGCGTGTTGGCATTCCTCCCCTCGAGGTAGCCGAAGACGTTCTGGATTTTCATCGGCACATCGCCGATACCGTCGCCGTCGAGGTCGTACCCGTCATACTGCGACCAGAAATTCCCCCTCCCGTTTTCGTTCCACCGGCTCCCGGTCTGCTTGCCTATGACGGTGAGGAGGTTGACGTTATGAATGAAGTTGTTTCCGCTGAACGTGTTGCCGACAGAGTTCTGAAACATCTGGAGGGCGACATCGTTCTGCGCGATCACGTTGGAGAGAAACCTGTTGCCGGTGGACGCCTCGAAGAACATCCCCACCACATTGTCGCTGATCACGTTGGAATCCGCGACGACGCCATGGCAGTCCTGGAACAGGATGCCGAATGATGCGAAGCCCCGGTTGTGGCTGAACACGTTGTGCCTGATCGTGATACCGCGGGAATACATGATTGCGGCGCCTGCGACGTTATGATGGAACGTGTTGCGCAAGAACACGTTCGAGTCGGCATACATATAATGAACCCCGTAGCGGACGCCGAACGCCTCGTTTCTCTCGATGGAGGAGTGGTTGGCGTTCTGGATATAGAAGCCGTCGCGTACGTCGGTGATGCAATTACCGAAGAAGGCGTTGTGCTGCGCGTTCCAGATATGGATGCCGCTCCCCCGCTCGCCGAGCTCCAGCTCCGCACGGCCCGTGATGACATTCTCCCGCACAATGTTCCCCTCGGCATGCAGGAGATAGATCCCGAACAGCACATCGCGCAGGGTGTTTCCCTCGATCAGGTTGCCGTTGGATTTCACGAGGATGCCTGCATCCTCGTCCACCAGCATCGTCCCCGAATGTTCAAGGACGAGGCCCCGAACCACACAGGAATCGGCCGTGATAGTCAGGACACTCCCTTCCCCTTCTCCCCGGACGACGGGGCCGGCCGTGCCGATCAGCACGAGCCGCTTGTCGATCAGGAGATTTCCCGCATAGGTGCCGGCAGGGACGATGAGCGTGTCGCCCGGGTGCGCGACCGCCAGGGTGTGCCCAAGATCCCCTGCACCGGCGGCGACGTGCGCGAGGGCGAGCAGCAGGATGATACCGGCGGTCCCCTTCACGGAGTATCCTTTCTCTCCACCGTCATGCAGTTCCTTCACGCGGGCTTCTGCTTCAGCGACGACGTGCGCGAAAGCCAGATTGCGGTGAGCAGCAGAAGCGCCGCAAGGGCCATGCAGTACGAGCCCCAGTCGGGGTAGCTGTACACTTCGAAGTTCGCCAGCGTCGTGTGTCCGAACATTGGCGGCGTAAAGGGAGCAACCTTGACGGCAGCCGTCGCGTCGAGCTCGTGGCCGTACAGATAGAGCTTGTGGTAGAACGTCCAGAGGGAAAAGAGACCGAAATAGGTGAAGAGGACGAAGAGGTCCACCAGTTTCGACATGGCCCCCAGAACGATCACGCGGAGCGCGAGGAGGATGACGCCGCCGATCACGAACGGGATCCACTTGAACTCCGTGAAGTCGTCCTCCTTCAGCGCCCTCATGCCGATGTAGTGATTGAGCGCGTTGATCTCTTTCAGGTCGTCCCGGTTGGGCGTCTTTGCCCCCTCGAGTTTCGACGAATAGATATTTAACACCAGACCGTCGGGGAACTGATTCGAGTACAGGGTCATGTTCCAGAGCGGAACGAAATACGTGGGGAGCAACACCACAGATGCAACAATGATGATGACCCTGCTGCGCAGATCGATCTGTGTGTCGAAGAACGTCCCCGCTTTATCGAGCAGTTTCTGCATCTTCTCATCCCTTTCACACCCCCCGGTCCTGCTCCTGGCGCGAAGAGGACCGGGGGACTCATTGATGGTGTTACTTTGTCGCCAGCGACTTGTCCGGGGCGTGGAGTGAGGACACCGCCCCGCTTCCCTTGACGAGCAGATACCCCTGCATCTCCTGATGGAGGGCCGAGCAGAAATTTGTGCAGTAGAAGGGGAAGACCCCCTGCCTGTCTGCAACAAATTCGATCGTCTTGGTTTCGCCCGGATCCACAACGACGTTGATATTGTAGTCGTTCAAACCGAACCCATGCAGCTCGTCCGTCGTCTGCTCGATGTTCGTAAGATAGATCGTGACCTTGTCCCCTTTGTTCACGTCGATCGTATTCGGTTCGAAGCTCGACCGCACGGCGAGCATGTACACCTCGACGTTCTTCCCGCTGCGCACGGTCTTCGCATCCTTGACATCCCAGATCGCCTTGGGGTTCTTGTTCTCCTCCTTCGGATAGACCTCGATCGGCTTCAGCTTGTCGGCCTTGATCATCTGCGCATAGTGGGGTTCCGGCTCTGTAAATGCATCATAGAGCAGACTCATCTTCTCACCCTCGATGTCGATCAGCTGAGAGGACTCCGGCTGTGACGGCCCGACGCTCAAATGGCGGCCGTGCGATAGCTTATTCAGCGCAACCAGGTACTTGCCCGTGGGGTGTTTGGTGTCCCCTTCCGAAGAGCAGAGATGGCCGATGTTGTACGACACCGGAATCTTGTCAACAACCTCCCAGGTCCCCAGCTTCCACTTGGCAATTGCGCTTTCAACGAACAGCGAGGTGTAGGCGTAGCCCTTGTCGTCAAACTGTGTATGCAGGGGGCCCAGGCCGACGTTGACCTCCGCATCCTTGATCGCATCGTAGTTCAATACCGGGATGCCGTCTTCATTGCCCGTGAAGTCCGTTTTCTGAATCGCCGTCAGCATCTTCTCGATATTGAACACGGTCGTGATGCTCTGCAGCTTGCCACTCGCGACGATGTATTTCCCGTCGGGGCTGACATCCACGCCGTGGGGCGACTTTGCCGCGGGGAGGAGGTAGACAACCCCCTCAACGTCCTTCGGGTCGATGACCTTCGCGCCGCCGAGCATCTTGAATTTCCCGTCGCGGATCGCCTTCTCCGCCGCCGGCCAGTTGACTGCTGCGACATAATCGCGGTCCTTCTGGGTCGACGTGACCTCCAGCTTGCCGGTCGCGCGTTCGCTGTTGTAACATGTCCAGAAGCCCCAGTCCTTGCTCGGACCCTTGCCAGCGTCGCCAAGGTCGTAGTCAAACGGAGGCATCAACACTTCCCAGCCAAGCGACATCGTCCCCGTCTTGGGATCCACGGCAATGCCTGCCACGACGCCTTTGTACTTCGTGGCGTAATCTTCGACCTTTTCATACGTCCCTTTCGGCAGGGGAATCGAGAAACGGGAGCCTGCGAGGATGTACTCGGTATTCTCGGTGGTGAACGATGAGCAATGGTTCCCCGAGACGTTCGGGATGGGGCCGAAGATCTGCTTCGTCTTGAAGTCGCGCATGTCGATGCGCGCCATTCGGTTGTTTGCATTGTCGGAGATGAAGAGCCACCGGCCGTCGTAGTCGCCGTTGGTCTCGCTGAGCGACGGATGGTGGGCGTCACCCCACGTGTAACCGCCGAGCATTTCCTTCGATTCCTTGTCAAACCCGTAGCCCGTTGCGGGGTACGGAGTGAACACGGGGATCGTCGCGAGATGGCGCATCGACGGAACGCCGTAGATGTACACCTGCCCGGAGTGACCGCCCGACTTGAACAGGTAGTATTCGTCCATGTCGCCCGGCGCGACGTACGTCCTGAGTGCGGCCTCCTGAATATCGGAGCGGGCGTCGCTCCTCCCGCCACGGCCTTTCTTCTCGCCGCCACAGCCTGCAACCAGCGCGGCTGCGAGAACCATCAGCAGTGCAGCGCGTAGTGTCATGGTGATTGCTCCTTTGCTTGGTGGATTGATGTCAGTTGCCCTTGCCGGTCTTCCCGGCAACGCGCCGGGCCTCGTCGGCCCGCTGTTGCTGCTTGATCGCATATGCCATGCGCAGTTTCCCGATCGCCTCCTCTCGCTCCTCTGGGGTGAGGGTGATCATCGTGGAGAGGACGACTTCCATTGTCCCCGTCGGCCGCGCAAGAAAATCATCGAGGGTCCGTCCGAACCGCGCCTGCACGTCTTCCACGGCGAGGGCGAGGTCGGGACCGATCTGTGCCGCCGCATCGATGCCCAGCGTCGACACGGAGTGACAAACGAAGCAGTTCTTCTTCACGAAAAACGCGCCGGGGCCCTTGAGCATCCGTTCCTCCTTCTCGATCTCCTCCGGCGTCGGCACGTCTCGAAAATTGTTGTTCGGAATGTACTCCACCGGGATGTGTTCCTTCCGCCAGCTCATGACCAGCATGGCGAGGGCCTGGGCATCGGCGCTGGTGAAGTTGAAGTTCGGCATGACTGTTTCAGGGACTAGCTCCTTCGGGTTCTTCAGATGGGCGACATGCCAGGAGAATTCCGAATAGAATCCCTTAAACCTCTCGTAGTTGAACTGCTCTGGGTTCTTCATCCCTTCCCAGGTGAGGTCGGGCCCGACTGTCCCTCCGCGGCCGTTGATCACGTGGCACGCGCGGCAGCCCTTCTGCGTCACAAGCTCCTTCGCCCTGTTGATGTACCCCGCTCCCTTTGTTTCCTTGTCGTAGCGATGGCATGTGTTGCAGTTCATCTGCAGCAGCGCCTTCCTGTCGGTCATGACGTAGAAGTCGCCGAGCTCCTGACCGAGCAGCGGCTCTTCCCAGTCCTTGATCAGGCCGTGGGCCTCCTCCATGTCGGTGGCATATCCCTGGCCGCCGTGACAGGTTGTGCATCCGTATTTCCTGACGGTGTGATGCTGCAGTATTTCCGCGGGGTGGGTGCGAAACGGCTCCGGGGCGTTCTCCAGCCCTTTCCATTCATATGCGACATGGCAGGTGATGCAGCGGTCGGCTTTGTCGAGCTCGCGGACGTACACCTGCAGAAGGCCCGACGGGACCGTCGCCGCCCGTTCCGGACCGAACTTCTCCTCAACAAGGTCGCGGAACTCGGACTGGTACTGCCGCCACTCAGGCACGAATGCCGTGTACGAGATGAACCCCATCACCGCGAGCAGGGCAAGGCCCGCAATGCTCACCCACAGCCGGTCCTTCCACACGAATGAGAGCTTCTCTTGTATCTTCTTATGGTCCATGAGGTTCCTCAACTCTGCGTAGCCGTGTCGACGATCATCATTCAGAACTTTACGGGCATTTCCGGCCAGGTCTCCCAGGGCCAGTAGAAGTTCCAATACGGGCCGCGGAGGAATGTGCCGATGATCGTGAAGATAATGATGAGGAGGCAGATCGCGAGAAAGACGGTGTTCTGTCGCTTTCGCTCGGGAGCGAACCAGACGCCGACCGTCTGAATGCCCGACCTGTCGCGGTAGGGCCACCAGACGGCGAGCACGAGGAGCAGCCCCGGAAGCAGGATCCCGCCGATCAGCGCGCCGTTGATGGTGAACGAACCAATGGTGATGGTGGTATCGGTGACGATCTCCTGCAGCCAGAGGAAGTACCAGGGCGCCTTGGCCGGGTTCGGCGTGACCGCGGGGTTTGCGGGCGCTTCGAGCGGAGCCCTGAAAACGATGGTCAGGATCACCGAGGCAACGAACGTCGCCAGCGTGACCAGCCAGATACGCCGTGCGAGATGCGGCGTCGAAGGAACGGAATTCGATTCCTCGTCCATCATCGTGTTGCTCACGTGCACCGTTGTTCCCTGGGTGATGCCGAGGAGCGAATAGGTTTTGGACCTGACCGGCGGGGCCGGCGCGGCCTTCTGCTCCAGCACTTCGTGGTCCACGACCGCCAATCCCCCGTCCTTCCGCACGCGCCACATGTGCCAGGAAAACAGGAAGAGAACCGCCGTGGGGAGGAAGAAGACATGCAGCACGTAGAAGCGGATCAACGCATTCTGGTCGATCTCGCTCCCGCCCAGCAGGAAGAAGCGGATCGCCGTTCCGACGAACGGCGCCGCGCTCGCAATGTTGGTCCCGACCGTGATCGCCCAGTATGCGAGCTGGTCCCATGGCAGAAGGTAACCGGTGAACGAGAGAAGCAGGGTCGCCAGCAGGAGCGCAAGGCCGATGAGCCAGTTGAGGGGCCTGCGCGCCTCGACCGAGCTGCCGTTCTTGTACGCCCCGGTCAGGAACACCCTGACCATGTGCAGAAAGACGACGGCGACCATCAGATGAGCGGCTATGCGGTGCAGGCCGCGGAGCAGCCACCCGAAGGAGACCACGTATTCGATGTCTTTCACCGACCCGTATGCCCGTTCGACAGAGGGAACATACAGGAACATCAGCACCACGCCGGTGACAACGAGGATCACAAAGAGGACGAAGGAGATGGTCCCGAGGTAGAACGAATAGGACCAGGAGAGGCTTCCTTTGGTCACCTTGTTCGGGAACCAGTGCAGCAGGAGGTTTTTGACGATCGCATCCCCCGCCTCTTTGTCACTTCCCGGGTTCCACGTCCACGTCAGGCGGCGGTAGAGCGTTTTGACACTGTTGGCAAATGAGCCCATGGTTCTGTGTAGGAGGTGTTACACCGTGAGTCTGAAGTTCTGGTCGACCTCGTCATTCAGGTTCACGACCAGCTGGCCGTCGTCGGGCGAAACTTCGAGCCGGTACCAGTGCAGCGGTCGCGGCGCGGGGCCCGCGTAGTTCGTTCCGTCGGCGTAGAATTTCGACCCATGGCACGGGCAGTGGAACTCAAAGGGGATGGTCTTCTGCTCACCGCCGATCTCCATCTGTTTCGGTTGATTCAGCTTGACGTACTTGACCGTACATCCGAGGTGTGTGCAGGCACCGGAGATGGCGTAGAACGACTTCCCCTCCTTGAATACGTACAACCGCCTGTCCTCCAGGAACGTCATGCCGTCGGCCAGCGTGGCAGGAGAGCCGACCTTAAACTTTGCGGGAGCCTCATACAGCACGTTCGGGATCAGCGAACGGAACGACTGTGCGCCAAAGGCGGCGAGCCCCGCGAGCATTCCGCCAAACCCCAGCTTCTGCAAAAACGATCTCCTGCTCTCGCCTCCCCCGGCCTCCCTCGGAGTGGTCTCCATGGGGGCTGATTTTCTCAACAGCTTCATCGGGTGCTCCGGTTATGCAACTTCTTTCTGTTCATAGTAGAAGACTTCCATGGTCATGGCGTCGGTCGGGCAGCGGAGCGCGCACAGTCCGCACCGGATGCATGTGTCGTCATCCTTTATCATCGCCGAAGCCGGCTGGAACGGGTCGATCCCGTAGTGCGCCACCAGCGCGTTTTTCGTCGGCTCATCAACGTCAAGCTCGGCAAGGGGAACCAGGGAAAGGCAATACTCCGGACAGACGTCGACGCACCGGTTGCACATGACGCACTTTTCCGCGTCGTAGATCGTCTGCACGTGACACGCGAGGCACCGTTCCGCCTGCTTGCGGGCCTGCTCTTCCGTATATCCTGTCTCCACTTCGGAGATGCCGGTCCGCCGTTTCAGGTCGATGGTGGGCGGCGCCTCCCGTTCAAACTGCTCATAGTCTTCCGGACGGGTGAATCGGCGCGTGGGGATTTTTTCGATGGAGAGATCATAGTACGTCTCCGGAACGCCTCCCCGGAGAAAGCCGTCGATCGAGAGCGCCGCCCGTTTGCCGTTTGCAACGGCGTCGATGATGTTCCGGGGGCCGAACGCGACGTCGCCGCCGGCATAGACCCCGGGGGCCGTCGTTGCCAGCGTGTCCGGATCGATCTTGATGAATCGGGCCGGTGTCAGCTCGACGCCGTCCTCAGGCCTGATGAATGACAGTTCGGCCTGCTGGCCGATGGCCAGGATCACCGTGTCAGCCTCAAACCGCTCTGTATATTCGGGGTCGTAGACAGGAGCAAACCTGCCCTGCTCGTCGTACGTTCGCTTTACGCCTGTGAACTCGACACCCTGGAGTTTTCCCCCTTCTCCGAAAAATCGCTTCGGGCCGCGTTGCGGATGGAAGACGATGCCTTCCCGCCGTGCCTCTTCGAACTCCTCGTGTCCCTGCGCGGTGCGCAGGACCGGCATCTCGTCGAAGGACTCAAGACTCGCGATATGGACCTCCGCCGCCCCACCCCGCATGGCGGTGCGTGCTGCGTCCACCGCTTCATGGATGCCCGGCTGTTGATCTTCAGGCCCTCCACGGAGAGCGGTGCGGGCGGCATCGAAAGCGACAAAGCCGCCGCCGATGACCAGGACTTTCCTGCCGATGTTGACCCGGTAGCCGTTGTTGATATTCAACAGATAGTCGATCGCCTTGATCACGCCGTCCAGGGTGCTCCCCTCGATGGCAAGGTCACGCCCCTTCTGCGTACCAACGGAGATGAACACCGCCTCGTACCCCTCTGCCTTCAGCTCACGGATGCCGTACTCTGCGGTGAGCGGCGTGTTGTACCGGATCTCCGCACCGAGGAAGGTGATCTTCTCGATCTCCTTGTCGATGAGGCTGCGTGAGAGCCGGTACTCCGGTATGCCGTGGCGGAGCATGCCTCCCGCAACGCCCGTTGCTTCGAACACCGTGACCTGATAGCCCATGAGCGCAAGATCGTGTGCGCACGACAGCCCGGAGGGACCCGACCCAATCACGGCAGCTTTCGCGTTCCTTCCGACTGCCTTTCGCACGCTTACCTGCAGGGGAAGATGCCAGGGCCACTTGTTGCCCGGTTCGCCCGTTCCTTCGAAGAGCAAATCCTGAGTGTCGGGTGCGACCGACTCGACGCCGTACTTCTCCGTCACAAACCGTTTCAGCGCACGGATGCTGACCGGCGCATCGATCTTACCGCGGCGGCAGGCATCTTCGCACGGAGCGGCACACACGCGGCCGCAAACGCTGGCAAAGGGGTTCGGCGAGCGCGCGGTAAGGTATGCCTCGTTGTACCGCTCCTCGGCAATGAGCTGGACGTATCGTCCGGCATCAGTGTGAACCGGACATGCCGTCTGACAGGGTACCAGACTCTTCCAGAACTCAATGTCGGGGATGCGGACGGAGTATTTTGTGTTCACGTGTGCAAGGGCTAGAATGCCGGTCGGAATCTGGGTATGCCGAAATCGGAGACGCGCCGGGAAGCGTGGTGGAACCCCGGTGCAGGATTTCCCTCCAAAGAAAAGGAACAGGCGGCAAATCCGCAATCCCCGAACCAGGAAAAGGGCCGAGATTCAAAAGAACAGGACGGGTCAGGCCCGTCAGGCCGCAGTGAACAGCTTCTCCTCGAGCGCCAGTGCCATCGGAAAAAGGATGTTGTTTTCCAGATGGACGTGCCGATGAAGATCCTGCTCAAAATCCTGTAGTTCCTGATACGTGATCCGGTACGTGGTGCAGGCGTCCGGGGGTGGGGCGTAATTCGATGAAAGAGCTCGGATGGCGTAGAGTTCGTCACCGGCCGCCTGGTGTTCCGCTTCCATCATGCGGATGGGGTTGCGTGCCGTCCCGAATGGAGGAGGGACTGCCCGTTCACCCCTGTCCAGCGCATTGCCGATCGAGAAAATATAGGGAAAAAGAATGTGTTCCTCTTTCATCATGTGCTGCTGAAGGTCGGCGGCAACTTCCTCAAACTTCTCGGCGATTTCGATCACTTCAGGGTGGTTTGCGCCGTGGACCGTAGCCACCTTCCGCGAATGTGCAAGCAGGACCGGCACCATCGTTCTGACGTACGCGTGGTGTTTCTCCACAATCAGTTGAATGAGTTCGGCCGCCGAAAGGCTGGCGTATTGTTCGTTTGCGCCCGCTCCAGGCCCGGCAAGGCCGTTGAGGTCTGCAAAGACCTGTTGGGGGTCCACGTCCTTCTCGCGGCATGCCTCTTCGACGGTCTTCCCGCCCCTGCAGCAAAAGTCAAGTGAATGGCGCTCGAAAACGGCAGCCATGCGGAAATCGTCGATGACGAGTTCCTTCAGCGTCGCTGTAATGATGTCAGCCATGTGACGCTCCCTTTCTTCGTGTTCGTGTGACTGATGTTCCCCACAGGATCTTCCCTCCGTCTGTCAGGTGGAGGAGCCCTTTCTGTTCCATCCCCTTGATGCACCGGATGACCGTCTCCACCCGGAGCCCGGTCATGTCCGCGAGCTGTTGACGGGTGAACGGCACGCGGTATGCTTCGCCGGCGGGGACGCGGTCTTCCTTCCGGAAGTATTCAATCAATGTCGAGAGGCGATGGTCCGCCTCCTCCCCTGCCAACTCGGAGAGCATGATAGATTTGTACACGAGCCGACCGCTGAGCACCTGGGTGAGCTTCAGGTGAATATCGAAGTTGTCCCTCAGGAGCTTCATGAACGCGCCGGAGGGACATTTCCAGACCTCGCTGTCGACCACTGCCACCCCGGAGGATGGGTAGGGGATATTGTTGAAGAACGGCGGCTCGCCGAAGCTCTGCCCCTCGACAAAATAGCCCTGCACGAATTCCCGCCCGTCGCGGCTGTACGTCGCCATTTTGATCCTGCCCGACTTCACGATGTAGAAATTCGTTGCCGGGTCGCCCGCCTGGAACAACATCTCACCCTTCTTGAGCCGTGTGAGCCCCGCCTTGTATTTCCTCAGCAGTTGCTCGGGGATCATGGCAGACATCCTTCCGTCGATTGAAACATAAGGAGAGGCATGAGGAAGTACTTATGATGTATGTCATAAGCGGTTGAGGAATGTACTGCAGAACCATTGAGGAAACAATGTCTGCTCATTCTTTCCTTGTTGCTTCTGGTCCCATTTTTCTCCTTATTTTTCGAAACATTCGCCGTTCCGAGTCATGCCATTGGCAATGATGCGGGAGCCAACCACAATGAGAACGCTGATGATCGCCGTGCCTGTCATCCTTCTCCTGCTCACAACAGGAGTCACCCTCATGCAAGACACCGCGCCGGCAAATCTCACGCACCAGTTCATCATCAATTTCCCGGGCCAGCGGAAGGATTCGCTCTTCGAGAAGATCCTGAAATGGATGGAGAACAACTTGCGGTCGCCGAGACCGGTGATTGAGAAGGAGGATCTGGAAACCGGTACAATCGCCGGGAACGGCGTCACCGAGATGCGGGCCGAGGGGGATACCGTTGATGTGCGTCTGGCATTTGTTTTTCGCGTCGATGTGCGCGACGGGAAGGCGCGATTTCGATTCACGAATCTCGAAGTGTCCCCGGATGAAGAAAGCGGCTGGGATCCCATGCCGGAGGACACCACCTGGCACCGCCCCGCTCAGGTGAAGTTTACCGCAATGATCGGCCGGCTGACGGAGTATGTGAATAAGTAGGGGGGGCGTGTAGAAAGCCAAGGGGTTGAACTTTGTTATTATAGAGAGCGTTGTAGTCAAGAGAGTTCAAACCCCATGATCGCGCGTGGGGATTAACGTTCCTTGACACACGGCAGGGAGGAGTGATGTCCTTACGACCGATCAGGCGGGTGGTGCAGGCACAGCCGACCATCGAAGGGGCGGGAGTGCGGTTGCGTCGTGCATTCGGCTTTGGGAGCACGAGCGATTTTGATCCGTTCCTGCTGCTGGATGATTTCCGGGGGGACAACCCCGCCGACTACCTTGCGGGTTTTCCATGGCATCCTCATCGCGGCATCGAGACGATCACGTACGTGCTGGCAGGAGAGGTTTCGCACGGCGACAGCCTGGGGAACCGGGGGACGCTCGGCTCAGGCGACGTGCAGTGGATGACGGCGGGAAGGGGAATCCTGCACCAGGAAATGCCGCGCGGAGACGATAAGGGGAGGATGCACGGATTCCAGCTCTGGGCGAATCTCCCGTCGTCACTAAAGATGACAAAGCCCCGTTATCAGGACGTCCCCGCAGGGGAGATCCCGGAGGTCGTCGACAACGACGGCACACGCGTCCGCGTCATCTGCGGCGAGTTCTGGGGGAAACGGGGGCCGGTCGACGGCATCGCTGCCGATCCCCGGTATCTTGATGTCTGGGTCCCGCCGGGGAAAAAGAAGACCCTGAAGGTTGAGACCAGCCGGCATGCCTTTGCATACGTCTTCGAAGGCTCCGGCACGTTCCGTGACTCCTCCCATCCTCATCCCGTCCGCACGGAGAAGGTGGGGCATGACGGCGCGCAGGTGGAGGAAGCGGTGAACCGCACGCTGATCCTCTTTGAAACCGGAGACGAAGTGAGGGTTCAAGCGGGGGATGCCGGCATCCGGTTCCTGCTGGTATCGGGTCAGCCGCTCCAGGAGCCGGTCGCGTGGCAGGGGCCGATCGTCATGAACACGGAAGAGGAACTGCGGCAGGCATATTCGGAGCTTCGGTCAGGCACCTTCATCAAGGACCACTGAGCACATCCTCCCTGTACCAGCGCGTTAATTGATCCCGGATCTCGTCTCGCACCCGACGGAACACCGCGAGGATCTCTTCATCCGTCCCCGCCGCCCCGGCGGGATCGTCAAATCCCATGTGCACGCTGTGAGCAACCTTCCCGGTGAAGACCGGGCAGGTTTCTTTCGCGTTATCACAGACGGTGATCACGTAGTCAAACGCCTGGTTGAGGAATCTATCCACAGGCTTCGGCGTCGCGCCCTCGAGACTGATCCCGATCTCGTTCATCACCTGAACGGCCTTTGGGTGTACACGCGCAGCGGGTTGTGTCCCGGCGGAGAAAACTTCAACCGACGGGTCGAGCGACTTGAGCACCGCCTCAGCCATCTGGCTTCGGCAGGAGTTGCCGGTGCAGAGGACAAGAATCTTCATTGCGAATTTCGTATTGTTCAGTTAATATATCGATGGTGACAGGGGAATGCAAGACCTGTCATAGCGGTCATTAGAAGTATAGGTGACCTTCATGCACAACTACCGCGAGATTTCAAAAGCGATTCTCTCCCGTTGGCCCGCCGTAAGAACGTTTCTCGCCAGCCGCCCCTATGTCATGTACGCGGGCGGAACATTTCTCCTCGTCGTTCTGATCTGGTATTTTTCTTCAGGCGGCACATCGACAAATTCCGACATCGCCGTTGCGCCGGCGCGGGGAGCGTTTCTCGTCACTGTGACCACCACGGGCGAGCTTCAGGCAAAGAGCTCCATCAACATCATGGGTCCGGTGAATGCCCGCGCCGCCAATATCTGGCAGATGAAGCTCACCAACATCGTCCCCGAGGGGACGGTGGTCAGGAAAGGGGACTTCGTTGCCGATCTCGACAAGTCGGAGATCACCGGCAAGTTCAAGGACTCGCAGCTCTCCGTTCAGAAACTCGATGCGCAATACCTGCAGACCAGACTCGACAGCGCCCTCGCACTGTCGCAGGCCAGGGATGAGCTCGTCAACCTCTCGTACACCCGAGAGGAAAAGCGGCTCGTGATGGAGCAATCAGCCTACGAGGCGCCCGCCATGCGGCGGCAGGCGGAAATCGATTACGAGCGTTCGCAGAGGACCTACGAACAGGCGAAGAAGAACTACGTCACCAAGACGAAGCAGGCCATCGCCAAGGCGCAGGCAGCGGAGGCGGACCTGCTCAAAGAGCGCCAGCGGATGGAATTGTATCAGAACACGATGCAGGAGTTCACGATCAAGGCGCCCGCCGACGGCATGGTGGTGTATGCACGCGAGTGGAACGGCAAGAAGAAAGTCGTCGGGAGCACCATCAATGCCTGGGATCCGATCGTCGCCACGCTCCCCGACCTCCGGGAGATGGAATCCACGACCTACGTCAGCGAGGTCGATATCCAGAAGATCTCCATGGGCCAGCAGGTCAAGCTGAAGCTGGATGCCGATCCCAACAAAGTGCTCACAGGGACGGTCACTAACGTTGCCAATATCGGAGAGCAGCGGCCAAATTCAGATTCGAAGGTGTTCGAAGTACGGATCAAGGTCAACGAAGCGGACACCACTCTCCGGCCGGCTATGACTACGGCGAACGAAATCCTGGTCGCCAGACTCGACAGCGTTCTTTCCATCCCTCTCGAATGCGTCCACAGCGAGGCCGGCAAAACGTTTGTGTACAAGAAGAACGGCGGAAGCATCACCAAGCAGGAGGTGAAGCTCGGGCTCCTGAACGAGAACGCAACCGTCATACTGGAAGGAGTGGGGGAAAAGGACGAGCTTCTGCTGAATACCCCGGCGGAGTCCGGCAGAATTCGGCTGGATACCCTCGCCACAGGACAATGACCACATCGCTCCTCTCGTGATTGCGCATATTGCACAGGGCCTCCGCATCGCCGTCGAGGCGATCAGGCACAACAAGCTGCGCGCGGGGCTGACTTCGCTCGGCATTGTGTTCGGTGTCGGCTCGGTGATCTCCATGCTGGCCGTCGGGATGGGCGCAAAGCAGGAGATCCTGGAACAGATGAAGCTGCTCGGAACCAACAACATCATCATCACGCCGATCGTTGAGCAGGAGGAGGGAAAGGTTGAGGAGGACCTGACAAAGAAAACCGAGAAGAAGCGATTCAGCCCCGGCCTGACGCTCCAGGATGCAGAAGGGATCAAGCAAGCGCTTCCGGGAGTCGACTTCGTCAGTCCGGAGGTCGTGGTGGAGACCATGGTCATACGCGAAGGGTTGAAGCGGACCAGTAAGCTGGTCGGGGTGGACTCGACGTATTTTGCCACGACGGACTTTCAGCTCGACAGAGGGCAGATCTTCTCCCGTGCGCAGATCGCAAAGGCTGCACCTGTGGCGGTGATCGGGTTTGCGATCAAGACCAGGTTCTTCGCCAGAGATGACCCGATCGGCGGGAAGATCAAATGCGGGAGTCTCTGGCTGACGGTGGTGGGCGTTCTGCACGAGCGCAGGATTACCAAGGAGAACATCCAGCATCTCGGACTTCGCGATTACAACTACGACGTCTACACCCCCGTGAACACCGTGCTGCTGCGGTACAAGAACCGGGCCCTCGTTACCAAGCTCGGCGTCCAGCGGGCGGCCCGACAGACCGGGGGGGACGACAATGAGAATCCCGAAACGAAGAGAGCGGTTAACTATCACCAGCTCGATCGGTTAGTTGTACGCGTCGCCGACGCTGAACAGATGGTCCCCCTCGCCGAGGTCATCAGCAGGATGCTGCAGCGCCGGCACAACCAGGTGGTCGACTTCCAGGTCACGGTGCCCGAGCAGCTTCTGCGGCAGGCCCAGCGGACGAGAGAGATATTCAATATCGTGCTCGGCGCCATCGCCTCGATCTCACTTGTTGTCGGAGGGATCGGCATCATGAATATCATGCTCGCCTCGGTAATGGAGCGGACTCGGGAGATCGGGATCCGGCGCGCCACCGGGGCCACGAAGAGAGACATCATTGTTCAGTTTCTGAGCGAGGCAACGATGATCAGCGTCTCCGGCGGTGTTGCGGGGGTCGTGCTCGGGATCGGGTTGAGCGTAGCAATTCAGCAATTCGCCGGTGTGCTGACGATCGTCACCCTGTTCTCGGTTCTCCTCTCATTTGTCATCTCCATCACGGTCGGTATCGCCTTCGGCTTTTTCCCTGCGCGCCGCGCGGCGGCACAGGACCCAGTTGTATGCCTGCGCTATGAGTAGGAATCCACAGAAGCAGGAGTCCCGTATATCAAGATGAAGAGACGTGATTGTCTGATCCTCCTGCTTTCCCTCTACCTCGCTGGCGGCAC
This sequence comes from Bacteroidota bacterium, assembly GCA_040756745.1. Taxonomy (GTDB): domain Bacteria; phylum Bacteroidota; class Ignavibacteria; order UBA10030; family UBA6906; genus JBFLYO01. The sequence continues at coordinate 1,754 of JBFLYO010000021.1, read as the reverse complement.
GGCGGCGTCGCAGGTGGACACGCTTTATCTGACCCTGCCGCAATGCATCCAGCACGCGCGCGCCAGGGGCCCTCAGGGCCAGATGGCCAGAAGCTCCTACGAGAGCAAGGAATCAGCGTATCACGCCTTTGTCGCCACACTCTATCCCCAGCTGTCGCTCTCCGGAGATGTCCCCGGGTATTCCCGGTCTATCAACCCGATCGTCCTGCCCGACGGAAGCACGGTGTTCACACCGCAAAGCCAGGCGAGCTCGTCGGTCAGCCTTTCGCTCACGCAAAAGATCCCGCTGACGGGGGGAGAACTGTCCGTCTCGTCGGGACTCAACCGGATTGATCTCGTCGAGTCCCATTCTCAGTATTACCGGTCGAGCCCGCTGACGGTGTTCCTGCGGCAGCCGTTGTTCCAGATCAACACGATGCGGTGGGACCTCGAGGCGCAGGATCTCCGCTACTCGATGGCGTCGCGTGAGCTTGCCGAAGCCATGGAAGATTGCGCCCTTGATGTGACCAACAAATTCTTCGAGCTGTACCTTGCGCAGATGAATTCGGCAAATTCAGCGCTGAACCTTGCGATCAACGACACTCTGTATAACATCTCTGTGGGGCGCTATAATGTGGGGAAGATTGCGGAGAACGACCTGTTGCAGAGCGAGCTTGCCTACCTGAACGCGCAAACCCAGCTCGAGAATGCGAACGTCGGTCTTGATCGATCGCAGCAGAACCTGCGGGTTGCGATCGGCATCGATCCGGGCCGGGTGATCATGCTCCTTCCGCCAAGCACAATCCCCGCAACGCACATTGATGCATCGGTCGCGCTGGCGCAGGCGCGGCAAAACAGAAGCAATGCCTTGAACTTCAGCCTCCAACTGCTGAGCGCGGAACGTGGTCTCGTGCAGGCGGAATCCGATAACTCGTTCAACGCCACAATGACGGCGAGCCTTGGATACAACCAGCGGGCGCCGGTCCTCCCCGATGCGTACAATAATCTATTGAATCAGCAGCAATTCAGCCTCGGGTTTGACATTCCGATTTTCAGGTGGGGCGCAGGGAGTTCGGCCGTCGACGCCGCCCGGGCGAACCAGAAGCGAACCGAGACATCGGTGGAACAGCAACGGCACGATTTCGAGCAGGAAGTGCTCTATCAGGCGGCGCGCCTCAATCTTCTGAGCAGGCAGGTCGCCGTTGCGGCAAAGGCCGATACCATCGCCCAGCGCCGCTTCGACGTGGCGAAGGAGCGGTATCTGATCGGAAAGATCGACATCCCGAATCTCTTCCTTGCGCAGAATGAGAAGGACAACGCGAGGCGCATGAACATCCAGACGCTCTGGGATTACTGGGCTACCTATTTCCGCGTTCGCCGGCTTACCCTCTACGATTTCGAGAGGGAGGTTCCGCTGGTCAGTCCGTAGCAGGTTAATAGCGGACAGCCGACAGGTTCATTGAGCACTGACCGGGGCGTTAGCCCCGGTTTTATCGACAAGGATCATGAACCGCAGTTGCGTCCCCGTCACCCTTCGTATGCCTTCTGCAGTGCCTTGATATCGAGCTTTTTCATCTGGAGCAACGCTCCCATCATCCGCCCCACCTTTGCTTTGTCCTTGCTCTTCTGCATTTCGTAGAGCGCCGTTGGGACGATCTGCCACGACACGCCATACTTGTCTTTCAGCCAGCCGCACTGTTCCGATTTCGGGTCTGCCGAGAGCTTTTCCCAGTAATAGTCAAGCTCTTCCTGTGTATCGCAGTTCACGACAAACG
>JBFLYO010000020.1:45280-65759 GCA_040756745.1 Bacteroidota bacterium | reverse complement strand
TCATGAATGTTGACAAGCGAACAGCCCCTCACCACATTGCGTCAACCAGTCACAGACAACCACTAAGCTTGCTCCTAGGCTTACGAGAGGGCGGCATCAAACCCATCGACTCGCACGACTCTCGTTCTTTTCCATCAGGGTCTCGCCTGAGTCCATCCGAATCGTTCCACCCTGAGACGTCCGATTGTTCTTTCCAATGTCTCCACAATTTGAGAAGGATCAGCGTAGGAGCACGCATGCGAATTGTATTACTCTGTATGATCGGGATGCCTTGGTGGCTGGATGCGTGCAATTCGATCGAGCCGGTGCCCCCAGTACCCCCTGTCGATACGACAAGCCACGACTTCACCTGGACTGTTGAGTTCCTAGGGGACGGCAATTCAAGTGTCCTTTCCGGCGTCGCCCTTGTCTCAGATTCTCTGGCATTCGCCGTGGGCGAAATCTTTTTGCGTGACTCAACGGGTCAGTTCGATCTAACTAGATATAATCTTGCTGTGTGGAACGGATTCCGGTGGGATATCCGGAGGCTCCGATACAACGGGTCTCCCCCGGCGATAAAATTCGCCCATGCCATGAGCGTAAGTGACGTATGGTTGGACCCATGGTTTCATTGGAATGGTCAGGAATTCGTTCAGCTCCCAATCGATCCTGTCTTCTATGGGATAGGCTGGAATAGAATGTGGGGAAGTGGGAACACCTTGTACGTTGGGGGTGAGGGCGGCAGCATTGCGTACTCGTCTGATCACGGAGTCACTTGGCAGAAGCTCTCTAGCGGGACGACGCTTCCGATGCGAGATATCTGGGGAGGATTGAACCCTCAGACAGGAGAAAGGGAAGTTCTAGCGGTTTCCTGTGATCCATTCACATCCGCTGATCGAAGGATTCTCTCGATAACTGGTACGACAGTGACAGCAATATCTGATAACGGCATTTCAACGGCACTTGGCGGCGTGTGGTTCAGTCCTGGCTCAGCCTACTTTGTGACAGGAGGGCGAATCTACAGAAAATCACGAGTGGAAGAGGGCGCGTGGTCTGATGCGCTGCAGAATCAAGGAATCAGCATCCAGTACATGGACGCCGTGAGGGGAACGGCACCCAATGATGTCTTCGCAGCCGGTGCTAACGGCGACCTGCTCCACTATAATGGCTCGACATGGAAGAATTTTAGGGATCAGACAGGGCTGACCAATGGCGTTGGGGAATACTTCGCCCTTGCGGTTAAGGGTGATCTTGTTATTGCAGTGGGGGAGGACTTGGGTCGGGGTGTTGTGGCCATTGGGAGGCGCGTCAGGTAATTTGTTCGATGCTCAATTCCACACCAGCCAAAAGGGGACAAAAGCTCACCACAAAATAATATCCCACCCCGGTGTTGCAGCACCGAGGTGGGGGAGAGCGCGAACATTCGGGTGCCTAAGTCATGTGAAGCCTGGTGAGCTTCAACAGCCCCTTTGTGCTCGCGCCGCAAAGTTGGAAATATTTGCCTGGGAATCAAGTAACCCCTCAAAAGGAGGACAATCATGAAAACCAGGAAATTCAGTCTCTGCGTCCTAAGCGTAGCATTGATGTCAATTGCGGTGGTTCCGCAAAAAGCTTCGAGTGAGTGGTGGGAATGGGAAATGCGGGTGACAAGTGGTGGGCAGCCGGTCGAGAAATACGTCTTCCTGTATTACTATGACGATCTGAGTGCGCCGTTTCGTTGGGGGGTAACAAGTTCAGATGGGTTGCCCAACTTCATGTGCAACATCGACCTCTCTGACCCACAAGGTGATGACCCCGATGCCACCTGGCCCGCCATTCCGCATGGCACATACTACATTCGGATTGACAACAAATACGCGAGAATCGATATCCCCCCAGCTCACCATGATGCGGATTTTGGATTCGTATTTAATGGGACGGAATTTGTTCGGCCACCCTACCAGGACAATCGAGGAATAAATCTCCATGAAACACTCACCTGGCCCGAACAGACAATTACCCGAACCATCAGCCAGACGTTGCAGGACGGAGTGACCTATTTCGATGCCCCGAAAAGGTACACAACTGGAGGAGAGTCGGGAGGATTCGTCTCACTCATTCCCAACCCCTCCGGGATTGCAGTCCCCTTCCGACAGGGCCAAGATCAGGTTCTGCTCGGTGAGCAGGGATTATTTCTTGACCAGAAGTTCCACGACTGGAGCGGTCTTCCTGACGTCACAAACCATCACCGTTTCGCGATGGGCGGCGGAACTCCGAACCTTGTCTCGCATCTTCGACAAGTTGCAGAAGATATCCAGGTCTCAACTCAGCTGCTTGATGTCCCGGGGGTATCGGGTGGAACAATTGAGTTGAAGGACCCGTGGCTACGTGATACTCTGGACTCTCAATTTTTCGAGGACCCGTACGGTTACCGTAATCTTGGCATGAATGCTCCGTTTAAATCAGAGGCTTCCGGGTTCACATATGGAACCTCTACAAAATACAAAGGCGTCTTTCTTGGTCAAGGCGAGCCCAATTGGACCCCTCCCTATTACTCCGTCGGCGCACCAGTCACCCAATCGATCTCCGGCATCGAATCCTACTTCCTTAACTGGGTGGAAACGGGGGGGGGTCTCGTACGAAAATGCGTCCGCTACCCAGACAGGTGCCGTCTTTACCCAGAGCGGCGCGACGGCGACAGCGATCTATAAAGGACACCTACGCACCGTGGCTCCTTCGCTCACGGATGCCAAGAATCAGCGCCGCGCAGTGAGTGGGATGGGGATATCAGCCTCGAATTGGTACCTGGTCTACGAAAGCATGGGCGACGCCTGGCTGACGCTTTCAACGGACAATGGAGCGTCCTGGATCCGAGAGGAGCGCTTAAATGTATTGCAGGGCGTAGCGTCAAACCCAACTATTAGCAACGTGATCTCATTTGGTGGATCCGATGTTTCACGGCTGGTAGTAAGTTGGCTCGAACAAAATGGCGGGACGACGGAGCTTCACCTGCAAGGAATGGAAGTCCAGCTCGGCTCAGGTCATTGCTATTACGGATGGAATTCGCTCACCGATCAGAGAAACTCAGACAATCACAAGGTGATCACTGATTTCAATGGGCCTTCGCCGTCGACAAGTGCCCGGCCCGTCATCAGACTTGACAAGGAAGTGTACGCCCCCAACGTTCTATTTCTGTATGCATACGAACGAGGTGCCGGTGGCATTGTTGTCGGCCGACTGCAACTATCAAGCAATGCCTATAATTGGGTGGCAGATTTGACCACTGCAACGAGAACCGACGGCCTTGCTTGGCATCGTACCGTTTCCACTTCGAGCAGCGACTGCTATCCCGTGATTGTGACATACCCTTCCGTGTACGGCTACCCGGCAAGAACGTGCATCTACTACCTCGCCGTCGGATACGCTGTGGGGCTGAGAGTTGCCCAATACGATTACCTCGCGCAGCAAACATCCGTTCTTGCAGCCGGATACTCTGACTATACATTCACCTCCCTCCAGGGTGCGACAAACGCCGGAGGAGCAAATTTTGGGCTGGTCGCGGACGCGCATGATGGAGGGGGAAATCACCACGTCAATTACTACTACAAGCCGACCTATTACGGCTCTGGCACCCCGCAGCTCCTGACTTCTTATGTAGGCGTCAGGCAGCCTACACTCATGGTGGAAAATGTCGGAGGCTTCGGCTCACCGACTGTGGAGATCAATGTTGTGTCGCAGGATTTCTCCACCTGGTACAAAGCCAACGGGTCAGCCGGAATGACTTCGTTTGGAACAGGGACCGCCGGGATCTTCACACGTGAGCAGGTGGGCTCGGGAGATCGGGCCTCGATACCGACCCGGACTTCAGTATCACCGGCACAGCTCTATAGATACAGCGGGAGCGGATCTCTTTCAAAGAGTGGGGGAAACCTGCCCGTTGATCTCTGCGCTTTTCGATACTGGACTAGTGATGGCAAATCAGAACATCCCCTGATCCTGGACTTTTCCGGCGCTGGAGTCACGCTCGTGGACAGCCTGGAGAACGATTGGACTGTGTGTGCCGTGAAGGTAGACGAGCTGGCTTCAAACGGAGTCATTGTCTCTGAGCCCGATTCACTGGCAATTCCGCTGCAGGTAGATCTCCTTAAATCCGGGAGATCAGTCCGCTCCTTTGCCTCATCAGAGTGGAATACGCTCTCTTCGGGAAGCATTCCTGAGTTCTCTCCGGGTGACATTCTCAAGTTCTCGCTCACCCTGCCGCTTCAGAAGACCAGAGGGTACCTTCAGGTCTCGTTGCGGGAGAGTGCGGCTCTGAAAGCTGAAAGTTCTGAACGAAAAGGCGAGATGCTCTCGGCTTCACCTCAAACCATGAGCGCATATCCAAACCCGTTCAATCCGGCGACACGGTTTAGCTTCCAGCTGAGTGAACCGGGGTTTGTGAATCTTACAATCTTCGATGTTCTTGGGCGAACGGTGGAGGAGCTCTTAAGTGGAATGAATGATGCAGGATTGCTCTCCGTGGTCTGGAATGCAAGATCGGAGGCAAGCGGAACATACTATGCACGCCTTACCGTAAGCGATGAAAGTGGAAAATCGCTCTTCACCAAGTCCATCAGATTGCTCCTGGTTAAGTAATCGCAGGTGGCACACGCAAGCCCGGTTCGAGGTCGAATGGCACCTGCCTCGGGCCGGGCTTTCATAGGCGGAGATTGATTATTCGAATTCCGACCCCCTATTCTCTATGTTCAGAATTGCGCGAGCAATGACCTCGATGGATGTATCGGGTTCGTGGATGAGGTGATGTATTTATATCCGCTGACCATACAGTAGAATACCACTTCGGGCCCCCGCTACAACCAATTGACAATAGACCATTGACGATTGACAATTGACCATGAATTGTCAATTGTCTACTGTCAAGTGTCTATTGTCAATCGACACAGCTTCACAAGAAGAAGCCCGGCTCAACCGGGCTCTTTCTTTTCATCCTCATTCATTCCCCCGGCAATCCCTCTGCGTCTCCGCGCCTCCGCGGTTATCTTGTGAAAGAATACCGCAGAGACGCAGAGGCGCGGAGGGGGTTGACTCTCGACCCCGCGATGCGTTATATTACAGTGTAATACATCTGAAGAGGACCCCATGAGACAAAGCAAAGTGATCACGCTTTCGATCCCCCCCCGATTGCTGCGCGATACGGAAAAACTGGCAAAGCAAGAACAACGAACAAAGAGTGAGCTGATGCGCGACGCGCTGCGATTGTATCTGGATCTTCAGAATGACAAGGGATTCCGCCGTGCTGTGCGCAGGCGAGCCGCACAGCTTGGGATCGCGACAGAGAACGAGGTAGAGCGGATTGTTGACGACGTCCGAAAATAAACTCCGCTGCCGGCAGGGTCGATTATCTGATTACGGGTGACAAGAAACATATCCTCCCGCTGGGGTCCCTTCGGGGAATCCCTATCGTCACAATCTCCGACTTCCTTGCGATTTACCAATCGGGGTCCTGAAGCGACGATTAATCGTCAATCAACTATCTTCCGCCGGCTGCTTCCCCCTCCCCTCACCGTGCGTTGCTCTTGCCTCCTGGGGAGGGGGATACAGGGCCTGCCTGCCGGTTTACCCGCCACGCTGTTTGGCGGGCAGGGGAGAGGTCCGTGGAGATGCTTTCTCGTCAGTTTTCTTCTCTCCGACACTCCGTCTGCGTCTCTGCGCCTCTGCGGTGTTCTTGTTGGAGGTTACCGCCGAGACGCTGAGGCGGGGAGAAAAGCAGGTCGAGATCAAGATTGAGATCAAGATCGAGAGTGAGATGAAGGGGCAAAGGAACGGCGGGGGTGAGGTTAAGGTTAAGGTTGAGGACAAGGGTGAGTATCTCGATTCTTCTCCCAGACCTGCTCTACCCCTTGACCTGCTCTTCCCCTGAACCTGCTTCACTCCTCAATCTGAATCTTGATCTCACTCTGTCGTTTCCCTTAACCTGCTTCACCCCTTACCCTCACTCCTTCCCAGTGTGATACCTCGGCGTGTTGTCCGCATTGTAGAGCAACCCCCGCGGCGCGCGGATCAGGACCAGAGGCCCACGTCGCTCGATCGTGATCCGCGCTTTCGGCAGGGTCGTCGTCCGTTCGTACCAACGAAATGTCACAGTCCTTGGCGTCTCTTCCAGAAGCTTATCGATCTCAACGGCGACCATTGGACCGACGTCCGAGGAAGCGTCAAGCGTGTCGGAGGGCTTTCTGGGAATCCCCGTCGCCGGAATCAGAAACTCCCTGCCGGGCGTGATGTTTGCACCGATCACGGTTCCCGCCAATGCGCCGGCCGAGCCTATGATCACCATCCCGAAAAATTCTGCGATCCCCGCCCCGCTCCCTCTTTCTCCCCTGCCGACTGCATACCCGACGAGGACGCCGATCCCTCCGCCTCCCAGAAATCCCAACACCGGGCCGACAGCGCTTCCACCACGAACGATTGTCGCAACGTCCTTCGTCGCATAGTGAATAATCGAATCGCCCGCTGCGGTCCTGAGACGGAGAGTATCGGGAGTGATCAACAGCAACCTCCCGTCGATTTCCGTTTTGTCGCGCAACGTCACACTCACATCCTCGCCCATAACGCTGAGCGAGAATGCTTCAGGCGTCGTTTGCGAAGGATCATAGCCGACTTCGTACGTATGAGTGCACGAAACGAAAGCCATCACGGCGAACGGCAAAAGCAGGGCATGACGTGTCATGGTATCTGCGCGCGGGCAGTGCGCACCCTCAAATTAGACAAACCTCCCCATTGCATTCCTCTTCCTTCCGCCGGGCAGGTGCCTCCCCTTCTGACGCGGATTCCGCGAAGATACCCCGAAGGCTGAAGAATGTCAAATACACAGGAAGCCATCTGGGTGTTGACATCCGGTCGTCAATTGTGGATTGCAGATTGTGGATTGTGGATTGATCTTACCATGATGAAGCCGAGTCCCAGAAGGCCCGTAAGGACAGAAACCAGCGCGAGAAACCCCACGAAGGGGAGGATTGCGAGGGACATGACGAGTGAGATCCAGGCGTACACATTTCGGCCGTCACTCCCCTTGAGCAACTTGATCCCTGCCGCAGAACCGATTACATACACCAGGATTGCGGCGCCGCTGGGAATGAGCAGAGCGGTATCAAGGTTCACTTTCAGGAAGTAATACATGGCCAGCGTCACCATCGCCAAGCCGAAGAGCATCACAAGGCTCCGGTCGGGCACGCCCGACCTGCCGTTGAGATGGTGCAGCCAGCGCGGAAACCCGCCGTCGCGCGCCACGGCATAAATCACCCTCGACATGCCTGCGGTATATGCATTCACGGCACCAAAGATAATAAAGAGGGCCAGGAGCGCGGTTCCCACCGCCCCATAGCGACCCAGCGTGTTGGCGAATATCGCGGCAAACGGAGCCACTCCTCCGCCAGCCCTGTAGGCGCCGGTACCGACCGTCACCGTGGCGACGGCAACATAGAATACGCCGACAAGCAGGACGCTGAGCACGATGCTGTGTTTGAAATCCCGCTTCGGATCGCGGAACTCCTCTGCAATATTCGACACGTTTTCATAGCCAAGGTACGACCAGAAGATCAACGCCGCGGCCGTGCCGAGCGGCAGGAGGCCGTTCGGGGAGAAGGGAGCAAAATTCTCCGGCTGGACCGACCCGACGGAGAAGGCAACGGCTGCAAGGAGCAGGACGACGATCGACACGACCACCCCCACCTGCACCCGGTTGCTGAATGTGATTCCCCGGTAGTTGATGAGAAACGCCAGCAGCATTACCCCCGCTGCAAGGATATGGCTCTCCGCCCTCGTCATTGGGAAGGCGTAGGAGATATACGATGCAGCGATCAGCGTGACGGCCGGTCCACCCGAGATATACCAGAGTGCGAAGAGCCAGCCAGAGACCGTCGCCACCGGGAGCCCGAACGCCTCTTTCGCAAAGGAATACACGCCGCCGGATTCAGGCCTTCGCGAAGACAGAGTGGCAAAGGTGTACGCAAACGGGTAGCTGCCGAGGGAAAGCAAGAGCCACGCAACAAGCGACAACGGCCCGGCGATCTGTGCGGCGAGGCCGGGCAGAACGAGAACCCCGGAGCCGAGCACAGAACTTATATAGAGGGCGACGGCATGGCGGAGGGTTATTTCCTTGCGGAGATGCGGCACGGGCCCGGCTGCAACCTCCAGGGGCGTTTGGCCTCGGGCCTGAGGTCCTTCTCTCATGGCAGTAAATTCCGAAATTGGCGAAGGAGAGGATCAGGACGATAACATGGAGAACGCGCCGATGGTTCCGAAATCAATCCACAATGGTCAATTGTTGCCCGCTTGACCTTTGTATCATTCCGATGTAGGTTTATACAATCCAACCATCACTCTTAGGTCACAATTCTGCCCTTACCCCTGTGTGGAACGTCATCCAGCGACGCGCGTCTCTCATCCGTGAGCCCAACGAAGTCCGTATCCTTCGCCTTGTGCGCGACAGGGGGGTGATCTCCCGGATCGAGATCGCGAAGGCCACCGGGCTGCACAAGGCTACCGTCACCGACCTCGTCGCAAAGCTCATCCGGGCGGGATTCCTTGAGGACACCGGCGCGCAGGTCGCGCGCAAACGGGTGGGAAGAAAGCGGATTCTTCTCAGGTTCCGTCCGCTGGCCGGGATTGTGGCGGGTGTCGACATCCGCGTCACCAGCGCCACCGTCGCCCTGACCGACCTGAACGCGCGCGTGCTCGTCGAAGACGCGTTCGATTACCCCATCCATGCACCGGCGCAAATCGTGCTCGGCGAAGTCGCCGCCACAATCGAACGTCTGCTGGCTAGCGGAAAGTATCCGCGGAACAAGCTGGTCGGCATCGGGATCGGCGTGCAGGGGGTCATCGACTACTCCACGAACACGCTTGTGGTCTCCCATAACAAGAAGGCCTGGGAAGGCGAGTCGCTCAGCGCGTTGCTGGAATCGCGTTTCAACGTGCCGGTGTACGTCGAGAACGACGTCAAGACTATGGCGGTGGGCGAGTATCTGCTCGGCGCAGCGAAAGGAACGAAGGATTTCGTCCAGCTCTGGATCGGCATCGGGCTGGGCGCGGGGATCATGATTAACGGGCATCTGTTGCACGGCATCACGTCGAGCGCAGGGGAGATCGGATTCAACAGCCTTGATCACCCCCGGTTTTACCGGGATCAGTTTCCGCTGACCTACACCGGCCAGGCAATGTTCGGCCAGATTCTGACCGACACCAATTTCGTCGAGAGCTATCGCAGAGGCGGTTCTACGGGTGAGGCAAACGTCGATTCAGTCGCAGTGGTCGCGCGCCGGGCCGCGTCGGGAGATCAGGTCGCGCTGCGGGTCATCGATGAGTTCACCTCCCTCCTGAGCATCATCTGCATAGGAATGGTGAACCTGCTGAACCCACAGCTGATTCTGCTCGGAGGGAAGATTGCGCAGCATTATCCTGCCGTCGCGGGCATGCTGCAGGAGAGAATCCACAGGGACCTGCTGGCCCCCCCCGCAGAGGCCGTGCGGGTGCAGCCGTCGGCACATGGCGAGCGGGGGGTCATCCTCGGCGCGGCGTCTCTGGTCCTGTACGAGCTTTTCGAACCTCCCCACCGGGTGCCGGCACGGGCGGCCATGCGACGGGCCCCGGCCACACCGATAGAGGTGGAAGAGACGATCCCCGTCGGGCAGTCGGATGTCTTCTCCGAAGGTGAATCGTAGAAACGATGCCGACTTCCATGTGGATCTCGAGGTTCCCGTTGCATCAATTGTCAGGGCGCAGATACGAGTGAGCCCTCCTGCCATTCCCGCCTCATCACTTGAGCGATTCCATCCTACTCCGCCGTCGAAACCTTCGTCCAGGGCCGCGACGGAAGGTCCCGGAGCAATGGTTTCTGCCACGAATACTGCGGGTGGGAGCTGAGGTACTCGTCCGCGTCGAAGTCGATCCCGCACGAATGCCCCGCAGCGGCGAGGAACGACATTTCGGCGCAGAGCGTCGCATCAGCGATCTTGTTCTGCACCACCCCGGCGGGACCGAACGGGGGCTGCCAGTCCGGTGAGCCGCGCGGAGAAAGTTCGATGTGACCGCAGAGGGTCCGTTCGTTCGGATCTTCCTTGCGCTGGACCACGTCGTAGTGATCGGCCATGAACACCTTCGCAATCGCAAGATTGATCTTCCCCTTGCTCAACGTCATCAATTGTTCCCACCGGACGCGCCGCGCGTTGCAGCTCTTCCCGGAGTCGCTCAGGTCGCAGTTGGTCTCCTGAGCCGCCAGCCGCGGATTCTTGGGAAAATTCGCGCCGACAAAGTAACCATCCTTCGTTCGCTGCAGCGTCACGTTGTTCAAGCCAAGCTCGAGACTGGCAATCTCGTTCGTCTTCCTGTCGGCGATCAGCCAATCATTGGCATACCCGCCGTTGTTCCCCTCGGTCATGATCCGAGAAAAATCGTCGATCGATGACGAGTATTGCATGGCCTTGCGGGCGCGGACGAATTCCGGGATCCCTGTCGGATCGTACCCCCTGAAGCCTGAAATGGTTGTCTCTGTGATCATAATTCCGGCCGCGTTGATCCCGAAATCATCATCGCTTGCGATGAACCCTGGAAGCCCGTCCATGAGGATCCGGTAGCCGGAAGCGGGAACGATATCAAAGATGATGGTCCAGCGCGATCCGTCGAGATAGCTCGACCAGTTGTTGTGGGCGATGATCACTTTTCCGTCGGTGGTATAGCTCCCCGTCGCCACGAATGCGCTGCAGTGTTCAGGGACAGACGTGCGGGCCGACGACGAGTCGCCCTGCTTCGCGTCATATTCTTTGGTGAAATATTCCCATTCGAGCAGGCCGTTCATCGCCACAACATCCCAGAGGTCCAGCGTGACTCCCCGCGCCTGTACTCCTTCGGCGATCCCGCGGAGTTCCGCACGGTATTCCTCCTCGATGTGCGGCCACATCATCACTTCCCCTTCCCGGCGGAAGAACGCCCACTCCTTCGTTGTGCCGTGCCGCAATTCCAGCTCCGTGACTTCCTTCATATCCTGGATTTCCTCGGCCAGCAAGTACCCGTGCTGGTACCCAATCTCACCCGGTGTCCCCTCCAAATGCACAAGCGTCCATCCATTCACAGGGGGCCGTCGGAAGCAGTTCTGGAGACGTGGATCTACCGCTTTCGACGCAACCTCCTGCGCAGAGACGATCCCCGAGGCGAGGAGGGCAACGCATGACACACGAAAGACATTTGATGCAAGGCGAGCCATGGACATTTCCCCTGATATTGGCCGTTCCGATGATGGGAGCGGAGACCGCGCCCCTACTCTCGTTCCTTTTGTCTGACCCTGCGCGGCCCAGTCATGCCTGCAGGGTCGAGAATCCTGTCTGCCTCTTCCTTCGTGAGATAGCCCAGTTCCAGGACGACCTCCTTCACCGATTTCTTTTCGGCCAACGACTTCTTAACGACTTCAGCCGCCTTCTCATAGCCGATGACCGGATTAAGAACCGTGGCAATGATTGGGTTGCGGAGGAGTGATTCGCGGATGTGCTCATCGTTCACTTCCATCCCGTCGATTGCCCAGCCCGCCAGCAGCCGGGTAGAGGTTGCGAGTATGGTGATCTCCTGCAGGAGGTTGTGTGCGATGACGGGAAGCATGACGTTGAGCTGGAATTCTCCCATGGCGTTCGCAACTGCAACGACGGTATCATTCCCCATCACCTGCGCGGCTGCCATGCGCACGGCCTCGGGAATCACGGGGTTCACCTTTCCCGGCATGATTGACGAGCCCGGCTGCAGCGCAGGAAGGCGAATCTCGCCGAGCCCGGCCATCGGACCGCTGCTCATCCAGCGCAGGTCGTTGGCGATCTTGATGAGCGCCGTCGCCAATGCCCTGAGCTGGCCGGAGAAAGCAGCCACCGCATCCTGCGACGCCTGTGCTGCAAAGTGATTCGGTGCCTCCCGGAAGTCACGTTCTGTCAGCCGCGAGAGCCTTCTAACCACCCGACCCCCGAATCCTTTCGGCGCATTGATCCCCGTGCCGACCGCTGTCCCGCCGATGGCGAGCTCCGCCAGACGAGGGAGCGCTCGCTGAATCTCTCGTCGGGCACCGGCGATCTGGGATTCCCATCCGGAGAGCTCCTGGCCGATGGTCAGCGGCATCGCATCCATGAGGTGCGTTCGTCCGGTTTTGACGACTGAGTCGTTCTTTCGGCTTTGGGTTCTGATCGAGCGTTGAAGAAGCTTCAGCGACGGAAGCAAGAGTTCCTCCGCTTGAAGCACGGCAGCAACATGTATGGTTGAGGGGATCACGTCATTTGACGATTGCCCCATGTTCACGTGATCGTTCGGGTGGACGGGCGCCGTGGTCTGTTTCGTCCCTGTGATGATCTCATTCGACCGGGTTGCGATCACCTCGTTGACGTTCATGTTCGTCGAGGTGCCAGAACCGGTCTGGAAGATGTCCAGCGGGAACTGTCCCTCGAATTTTCCATCCACGATCTCCTCGCACGAACGGATGATGGCATGGGCGAATCGCCGATCGAGAAGACGGAGATCACGGTTGACGTCGGCACAGGCGTGCTTGATCAGCGCCAGCGAACGGATGAAGACCGGCGGGAACGTTATCCCGCTGACGGGGAAGTTCGCGATGGCCCGCTGCGTTTGTGCGCCCCAATAAGCATCGGCGGGAATCCGGACTGGGCCGAGGGAATCGGACTCGGTACGCATTGCGGATTGCGAAGTGCGGATTGCGGAACCTTTCCGATGTGAGTTTTAGGGTTTGGGAGTTAAGATATTGGGCGCGAAGTGGAGTATATGGAACACACGACCGAAGGTCAAGGCGGGGCGCCGGTTGAGAACGATTCCATTCTTTCCCCCAGCGCCACAAATGCGTCTTCCTGCTGTGTGAGTGCTTCACCGCGCAACGCTGCAGTTGTCGAGCCGAGCAGCCAGACTTCCGATTGCCCGATCGTGAAGGGCTGTGGGCCGAGCGTCGAGGTCACGGAGGGATAACGGGCCTTGAACACGCCGACAAAGAGATCGGGATGGATGACAAATCCCAGCAGCCGGGGAGGGGATTTCTCCACTTTGTCGACGAATTCGTGGAGATCGTCACTCGTTGGTCTGCCGGATTTGTCCTTCTCATCCTCCGCGACCATCCTCCGGTTCAGGTCGGTGATGCCGATCCCGAGTTTCAGCAGCTGCGATGTCTTCTTCTCGATGAAGATCTGCCTGATGGGATCGCTCAGACTCCCGTCCCGGTGGCCGTCCGCCAGCGCCTTGCTTTCCGGTTTCGTCAGGACGCGCTTCGGCGTGATCGCACCCAGTTCAAGCAATTCCCAGAATCTGTCTCGCGGATGCAGGTGGTAGAAGCCGAGGGTATCGGAAATCCTGGTAACTACGGATCCAACGAAAAGAGTTTTGAGGTCCAGCGGCCAGATTTCGGGAATCACCTCGGCCTCACCCCATGCTCCTCCCGCTTTTCGACATTCGAAGAGAGGGGGAAGAATTCAACGCTCGGATCATGATCTCCGCACAGGCCTCCGCGTCAGAAGCTGCATCGTGATGGTTCAACGTAATCCCAAGTCGGCTGCAGACGAGCGGAAGCCTGGTGAACACAAAATCGTTGCGCGGCGGACGGATCAGGTGCGCGGTACGCAAGACAACCCGTCCTCCGGCGACGCGCACAGGCCCGATTGCGCAGGCACTGTCAGGCTGGTAATTCGCAGTTTCAATGTCAATGGCAAGGAAGTTGATGAGGCAGACTGAGATCGAGAGTGAGATCGAGAGTGAGATCAAGATTGAGGTTAAGGTTAAGGGGCCTGCTTAACCCCTTGACCTTAACCTGCTCCACCCCTTAACTTATGCCTGCTTCTCCCCTTATCCTGCTTTTCCCTCCAACCTCCTTTCACTCCGGCACCCGGCTTATCCACTTCTCCCTGCTTCTCGGATCAACCTCAGCAAGTATCTGCCCCAGATGATGCTCCACGTGCCTGATATAGTCCTCGATCACGAACTTCAGCGTCGCGGGCTTCGCGTATCCCATGTCGCAGCGATTGCCGAGGGTCGATGGGTCGACATGGGCGATCACATGGGCGAGGTGCGCATTATAGAGATACCAGAATTCCACCATCAACTGCCACGGCTCGGACTGATAGTGCTGGACCGTCACCCAGTGCTGCTGACTGTAGACGAACGGTCCGATGTCGGGCTCCTCCTGCATGCGCACAATCCGCTGCCGGTTGTTCGTCGCCGAATCGAGAAGGTGGCCGAGGATCTCCTTAAGCGACCATTTGTCAGGGTACGGCTTCGCGCCGGCGCTGGACTCCGAAATGGAGAGAAGACGCGGACGGGCGGAGTCGATGAGGGATTTGAGGGTCTGCGCAGATGATGTCATTTCGAGATCGAGATTAAGATCAAGATTGAGGATAGAGAGACCGTTATCAATCCTCGATCTTCAATTTTCCATCTTCAATCTTCTTCTATCTTGCAACCTTGATGTATCCCCATCCTTCCTTCTGCTTCAAGATGATCTCATAAATCCCATCTGGAACGGTCTGCACGCCCGGGAGCAGTTGCGACATCTCCACATTGTTGTTCTTCATGGCAACTCGGCATACCTTGAACGAGACGTTCGGGTTCTTTATCGCCTCCTTCACCTGCGCGATGTACGCGGACCGCTCGGGCATGACCAGCTCGAGCCCCTTCCCGTACATCACGACCTCGAGCTCCGCCTTGGGATTCGATGAGGCAATTTCATTGATCCACCGTGTGACGGCCCTCTGCTCCAGCGTGTCTTTCCCGGTCAGGTCGAACACGACCCGGTACGGGTGATCCTGCGCCGCCGCGACGCCGAATGACAGCAGCACGAGGAGCGAAACACCAACCATGCGTCTCATAACTGTCCCTCCCTTCGATATATGTCACCTGTCCATGTACTGCGAAGAATTCCAGAACTCGCAGTGTGCGGATGCTCCGCATCGTACTCCCACGGAGTGCTAGAACGACAAAGATAGGAATATTCCAGGTCGTGTCAAGTAGCTCAGAGGGGCTGCGGAACGTCGAACCGCGCCTTCGTCGTGGTGCCGATCCGAAGCTGCATCTCGTCGTGAAATGCCTGGTACCGTCGAACGAAATCGGCGAAATTCTCCCTCACTGATTCCAGCGTGTTCCGGTCCTCCGCCTTCAGGGTGCGGAGCTTGTTTTCCGCCAGCGGCTTCTTGAAGTAGAAGTAGGAGCAGAATCTGACGAGCGTGCTGAGATCGTTCAGAACCCCTTTAAACTCCCGGATGGTGATGCTCCTCCCGGCGTCCGAGAGACTCACCAGGATATTCGAGAGCAGGTCGTACGGCAGCGTCAGGAAATCCGGGTCGACGATCGCCCCGCCGCTCTTCTCGGACATCTTCTTGATCACCGAGGGGACGGAATCTTCACGCCGCGCACTCATCAGATCGGTAAAACCCTCGATGATCCCCACGAGCCGGAAGCGCTGCTGCCGCAGATAGGTCCGGAGTGAGAGAAAGTGATAGAGCCGGCGGACGTGCGGCTCGGAATATTTATACACCGCAATCAAGACGAACACGGTCAGGAAATAGAGCACCCACTTCGGAAAACTCTGTGACCCTCCGAAGAACCAGGTCGCCAGCGTTGCTATCGCCACGACGCCGGTGGAAATCGTGACAAGTGATTCACTCCACCCCCTTACGGGATGAGGACCCGACCCTGCTGGTTTTCCTGAGGTGCCTTCCGCTTCGATTCCTTCAAGCAGATCGCGCCGGTAGGAGGTGATCAATGTCTCCGGTCCGGGGCGTTTCGATCTCGCGGTTGGTTCGGCCACGGTGAATCCTTTCAGCAATCAAGACACAGCGGATGTGTGCCACGATACAGGAGCGCGTTCCATGGGAGAGAACGGTAGGAAAAGGTGCCTAATGCCGGACTATGCTACGGAATTCCGGTCAGACAGTCAAACGGCTGGTAGTAGAGGAGAAGAGAGAGCGGGTCTTCCAGTTTGGCCGGAGGTGTTCGGAAGCTGAAAGGCCCGCTCCTGATGCACCGTTCAGGATTCAGCGCCTGATGAGGTGCGGCTCACTTCGCAGTCTGGGAAGGGATGACGATGTCCCCTTTTGTCGACCCCACGATCGCAAAAAGTTCCTGCTGCTCTTTCTTGGGAACGTTGAACTTGTCCAGCGTGGTCTGAAAATCCGCGACCAGCGCATTCCATTCCCGCTCGGTAATATTGAGATGTGTGTGCGCCTCCTTCATCGACCGCCCGTGGTAGCGCTCGGGCCCTCCGGTGACGCTGCATACAAGCTCCGTCACCCGGTATTTCAGCCCGGCCTTCGGGACCCTGTTCCGCGCCTCTTTGATTGCGGGATTGGCATTCAGGACGTCGTTGACCAGGAGACGCTCGATGAAGTCGTCTACCACAGTAGCGATGGCATAGACTCCCCCCAATCGTTCGTAGAGCGATTTCGCCTTCGACTCTTGCGGCTGGGAATAGCTGAACGACGTGGTTGCGGCAACCAGCGCCAGCAATACGACGGTGCGCCTTGGATTCATGACAGGACCTCCTTCATTGAATGATGGTCTCCAGTAGATGCCTACTGAGTTTGCGTCCGTTTCAGTATGAAAATGACAATGGCCGACGAGAGCAGCCAGAATCCCCCGCCGACTGCGTTTGCCGCGGAGATTCACTGCACGGAGACGATCCCGTAGCCCTTCGCCTGGTAGCCGCCGAGCGAGTTGAACGAGTTGGCCACAACCTTCACCTCTGGGAGAAAGGCCTCGCGATCGAGCTTGAGCATTTGCACCGCGAAGTTACAGGCTTCGATCTTCGCTCCCCCCTTCTTCAGATCGGCCATCAGCCCGGCGATCTGCTTCTGCTCTTCCGCGGCGCCGGGGCCGGCCTTCTGGATGAGCTTGAGCGCGGGCCCGCGGAATGCGACCACCAGGTCCGGCTTGACCTTCGCCGCCACCGCCCGGTCGCGCGCGTCGACGATCGCCTTAAGGTACACAACCATCTTCTTGGGCTCGGTGACATCGTCGATATCATACACGACCTTCAGCTGCTTGACACCCTGAAGCGCATCTGCGTCGCTCGGCTCCTCCCTGGCTTGCTGGGCGTGTCCGATCCCCAGACCGCCGACCAGGGTGGCGAGCGACACCAGAAGCACGTAGCCAAGGTTCTGTGATCCGCGTCTCATGTCCGATCCTCCTTTGTTTGAGTGTTGTGTGTGTTGCGCCGAAGTGGCGCACAACTGATGCTATGACGCACAGAGGAGTGGAAAGTTCCCCGCCGGGCATGCTTCCCCTCTGGAATCCGGCCTGTTTCTCATCACTTTTCCGGGTCAGGGAACTCTTTTCAGAAAAAAGCGTCGTATTGAGTAGGACACCTTTATGCGGACCCTCACGCCGGCTCAGAAAAGCGAAATTGAGCGCTGGGTTCTTCCCCTCATCGACGACCTGCACCGTGTTGCGCGGGCGCTGTGTCACAATAGCGATGCTGCGGAGGAACTCGTCGCGGATGTTGTTGCGACAGCGTGCCAATCGTTTCACACGCTGCGTGACCGGTCAAAGACGAAGCCCTGGCTCATGAAAATCCTGAGCAACCGGTTCATCAGCGCCCGCCGCGGCCGGGCCAGGTACACGTCGCTCACGCTGCTTGACGACATCGGCGATGTGGGCTCGTTCTCTCTGTTCGAAGAGCTCGAGTCGGCCCTCCACGCCGACTCGAACCCGGAGCAGGAGGTGATCCGGAAACTGATGGACGAGGACTTCGAGCGGGCCCTTGCCACACTCCCGGAACCATACCGGCTTGCCGTCGTCCTGTGTGATGTGGAGGGTTATCCCTACGAGACGATCGGACAGATGCTTGGAATTCCGGTCGGTACTGTGCGGTCACGCCTTGCACGGGGACGGAGGATGCTTCAGAAGCGTCTCTGGTTCTACGCGCGGGACCTTGGCCTTGTCTCCTCAATTGCGAAATCACGCTCGAAAGGTTCACACAATGACACCGAAACGGAATGCGCCTGCGGCGGAGATCAGTTGCCGGGAATCGATCAGGCGGGTGTTTGAATATATCGACGGCGAGTTGCCTGAAGCAGGTCGACGCCAGGTGGAGCGGCATCTTGCGACGTGCAGGCACTGTTTCGACCGGTATGAGTTCGAGCGGCTGCTGAAGTCGCGCCTGCGGAGGATCCCAAGCGGCACGCCGTCCGCCGAGCTCCGCAGGAGAATCCGCACGGTCATCGAATCTTTTTCACACAACTCGTTGAGAAAGTGATCAAGTATCCCCCCTGGCCCGAAACGCTCTTTCCAGGAGAGCTCCTGGCGGCGTACCAAGCGACTTGATGTTGTGCAGTTGATGTTGTATAATGTAGTTGCATAATTTCTAAACAACGAAACTCAACTCGGGATGACGAAGGACATTTACCGTCTTCACGCAGAAGTGTGCAAGACGCTCTCACATGCGAAGCGTCTGGAGATACTGAATATCCTCAGGCATGCAGAGATGAGCGCGGGAGGGATCGTCAAGCGCATGAAGGTTTCCAAGGCCAACGCTTCACAGCACCTGGCCATCCTCCGCAATGCCGGGATTCTGGAGACGCGCCGTGATGGTGTATCCATTTATTATCGGCTCTCCAGCCCAAAGGTCATCGACGCCTGTGACTTAATGCGTGAGGTGCTCCTTGAAAAGCACGTACAGAGGCACGCTCTCCTTAAGCGCTTTACCACACAAAAGGGGGTGCGATGAGCCAGAGGACCATCGTTGTACTTGGGGGTGGCGTTGGTGGACTTGTCGTGGCAAACGACCTGCGACGGAGGCTGCCGGACCATCACAGAGTCGTCCTCGTTGAGAAGAATCCCGAGCACGCCTTCGCCCCCTCGTTCCTCTGGCTCATGACGGGGGATCGGAAGCCTGAGAAGATTACCAGGCCTCTTCACACGCTCGTGCGCGATGGTGTGCAGATTATCAATGCAGAAGTCGTGCGCATCGACATCCCACACCGCAGCATAGCGACTTCAACTGAAACATTAACCTTCGATTATCTCGTAATAGCTCTCGGTGCTGATCTCGCCCCGGAAACGGTTCCGGGTCTCGTAGAGATCGCGCACTCGTTCTATACGCTTGCCGGGGCAAAGCAGCTCCAACGAGAACTCGCAGGTTTCACAGGCGGGAAGATTGCGCTCGTGGTAAGCTCGCTTCCCTATAAATGTCCCGGTGCCCCGCACGAGGGGGCAATGCTTGTGGCCGACTATCTTGACCGCAGTGGAATTCGTGACAAGGTTGATATCGACCTCTACACTCCCGAGACACAACCGATGCCCGTCGCCGGACCGCAGGTTGGCGACGCGGTAAAGCAAATGCTCGATTCCACAGGCGTTGCATTTCATCCGCTCCACAAGCTGGTGTCGGTGAACCCACAGACCCGCGAGATCAACTTTGAAGGAAAGGCCCCCGTCCCCTTCGACCTGCTCATTGCCATCCCGCCTCACCGTGCGCCGAGCGTTGTTCGCGACGCGGGTCTCACGAACGAGTCAGGGTGGATTCCCGTTGATCGGTTCACGCTGAAGACCAGGGACGAAAACGTGTACGCAATCGGGGATATCGCCGCACTGAGCATTCTCGGTCGGTGGAAACCCGAGGTCCCAATGATGCTGCCGAAGGCGGGAGTCTTCGCTCACGATCAGGCTCAGATCGTCGCCGAGCGCATCACAGGCGAGATCAGAGGGCTAACACCGAGGGCTGAGTTTTGCGGCGCCGGCTACTGCATGCTCGAAGCGGGTGAGGGGCTTGCAGGTTTCGCTTTCGGCGATTTCTTCGGTGAGCCGTCCCCCCGTCTCCAACTCAGGCAGATCGGGAGAGTGTGGCATTTCGGCAAAGTCCTCTTTGAGCGGTGGTGGCTGTCACCGTTCGGCATGAGACGAGCAATGCTTCGACACATTATCAATATCGGCAGTCGGCTCCTGAAGATTCCTGTGAAGGCTTAAGAAAGGGAAACTGAGTGAACATCCTGATTCTCATCAACGACGCTCCCTACGGAACAGAGAAAGCGTACAATGCCCTCCGGGTGGCAATGGCCCTTCAGAAGGACCATCCAAGTGTCGCGGTCAAAATCTTCCTGATGGCGGATGCGGTGGGTTGTGGACTCCCCAACCAGACTACCTCGCAAGGGTACTACAACATCGAGAGGATGTTGAAATCCGTGATTTCAAAGGGGGGGAAAGTCAAAGCGTGCGGTACGTGCGCTGACGCCCGGGGAATCCGCAATCTCCAGTTGATCGAGGGGGTTGAGACCAGCAACATGGCTGAGCTGGCCCAGTGGACTGTTGAAGCCGAGAAGATCCTATCGTTCTGACTGGCTGTTGGCTCAATTCACCTCACGGCACGCGGCCGCCTGCCACGATCCGAAACCGCTCCGGCCACAGGGGCTGCCCCTCATGTCCAACTTCACACCCACCCTCCACCTCCTCCTCACCCTTGACCTCAACCCTTACCCTCAACCTCAATCTTAATCTCAATCTTAATCTC
>JBFLYO010000020.1:0-45180 GCA_040756745.1 Bacteroidota bacterium | reverse complement strand
GATCCGAAACCGCTCCGGCCACAGGGGCTGCCCCTCATGTCCAACTTCACACCCACCCTCCACCTCCTCCTCACCCTTGACCTCAACCCTTACCCTCAACCTCAATCTTAATCTCAATCTTAATCTCGATCTCAATCTCACCTAATCAACCCCAGCTTCTTCTCCGCCTCGACGCCCGCCTCTTCGACACTGATGTGTTTCCTCTCGAGCCGGGCGAACTTCTGCGTGGGAATGGTCCCGATCGGGTTGTGCCGGTATCTGTCAACGCCGCGGCAGAGGTAGGTCTTGAAGTGCGGATTGACCGTAAGATCGCATTTGACAATCGTACTCGAGTAGCGTACTGTCAGCCCTGCCCTGCGGCGGTCCGAATGATTTGCAGGTGATCCATGCACCAGCTTGTCGTCGTGGATCGAGACCTGGCCTGCCTTCAGGTTCAGCGACACTGCGGCATCCTCACGGAACTGCCCACGTTCACATTCAAGCGTCAACACGGAGTCGGTGTCGGAGGAGCGCGAATGCTTGAGGAGTCCTGCGATGTGGGAACCCGGAATGACCTGCATCGCCGCGTTCCGCTCGTCCACGTCCTCAAACGCGATCCACACCGTCGCCGAGATCTTCGGCTCGAGGGGCCAGTAATACGTATCCTGGTGCCATCCGACGGTCGAGGAGCTATGGGGGGGCTTGATGAAGAAATTAGACCCCCAGAGATAGAAATCGGGCCCGAGGATATCCTCGATATAATCGAGGATCGTCCCGTCCATGCAGATATCATAGAGGAAGCGGCTTGACTCGTGCCATTCCCGGATTTCTTTCGAATCTTCCCCCGGTCTGAGAAGCTTGAGCAGCTCCTCCAGACCAGCATTCATTTCTGCCACTTGCGCGGGCGAAAATACCGGCGGCAGGCCGATGAGGTAGCCGTTGGTGCGGTAGAATGCTACCTGGTCCTGGCTCAGGCGTTTGGGCATAGGAGAGACCCCGGATGTTGTACAAGGGTGAGATTGAGATTAAGATCGAGATTGAGACCAAGATTGAGGTTAAGGTTAAGGGGTGTAGCAGGTCAAGGGGTGAGGCAGGTCAAGGGGTGAGGCAGGTTAAGGGGTGAAGCAGGTTAAGGGGTGAAGCAGGTTAAGGATTGAATCCTTGGTCTCCCCTTAACCTTAACCTTTACCTTGACCTTGACCTCAACCTCATCCTAAGCCCATACCCTCGATCTTGATCTCAATCTTGATCTCAATCTGATTTGCGAACCTCGCAAACTAGCAGATTTTCCTGCAATCTCCCCCTCACAGATACAAAAAATCATTCTCGCAGTCAAGGTCGACATCTCCTTTCCTCCATTGACAAGGGCCATTTCGGGCCGTACATTTGTAACAGGCCCGGGGATTCTTGTTCCCTCGGCGCTCGTTTTCAGTTCATTGCCGCGGTTCACGCGGCTGATCTGAGGACGCAAGATCGATTCCTCTCCCCTTCTCGCGCCCCCCTCCCGCTGGAACCCTCCGTGAGCTGAGCTGCACCCGCCCGGGCTTACGCGTTGCCAACGCTCACGAGCGTCTACCGGGAGGTCCCGATGAAACCGAACAGGTATCTGCACTCGTTGCTGCTGATCTTCCTCGTTGGCCCGGCGACTCAGAATGTCGAAGTCGCGTGGGCACAACAGAAGATCATTGTTGAACGGGCCGCAGTTCTCACCTGGGATGAGATTGTCACCATTGATGGCCGTCCGGATTTCTCGAAAACAGAGTCACGCGCCATCCACCCGCCCCAAGTGTGGCCGTTGGACACAGCATACAGGTCCCCGGTTCAGGACGTTGCGAGACCGTCTGACCCCTCAGCCCCTGCCCTTCCCGATGCCACTGATGACTTCCCCGACGTTCTGGATTTTGAGGCACTTCCCGATAATAACGGAGTGTACCCACCGGACACACATGGGGCAGCCGGTCCCTCTCATCTAATGACCATGCTGAACACGCAGGTCCGGATACAGGACAAAACCGGCGCAGTGATCAGCACGGTGTTTCTTGGTTCATTCTGGTCAGCCCTCAACGGCGATCCATTTGATCCGCGCCTCCACTACGATGCAATTCATGGCCGCTGGCTTGCATCCTGCAGTTCCCGCTCCAGGGTCTTCTTCGCCATCAGCTCGTCAAGTGATCCTACCGGTTCATGGTCATTCTATGAATTCGTCGCAGATTCCACTGGCGCAGCATGGGCAGATTTTCCGAGACTCGGATTCAATACCAACTGGATCGTTCTCATTGCCAGTTTGGGGGGGTCGCAGGGGGTTGTCAACAAGATGTGGGTCATCGATCAGTCAACAGCTCTCTCCGGAGGCCCCCTGGCGGTTACGATTTTCTTCCCCAGCGCTTCTTTCGCCGGGCAGACATACCATCCTGTTGTCTACCCCTGCGTGACGTATGGTTCTGAGCCGGTACTGTATCTCCTGAGTCAGTTTGGGGAACGCCCGGATAGCGTTCAGCTGCTGTATCTCTCTAGGATCACGGGGACAGGCGCTGCACCAGAATGGTCGGTTGCTCCCGGGTCAGATAGCGCTGGGACCGGGTCCTTCCCGTCCGGGGCGAGATTCGAAGGTGCCGCGTACGCTGCAGATCAGCTTGGGTCGTCGACGGTGAAGATCATGACAGGGGGGGCGTGTGCCGTCTTTCGAAACGGGCAACTCTGGTGGTTGACGGTTGAAGGCGTGATGGAGGAACACAATGAGTCGACGGGTCGCAGGGCGATATTCTGGTTTGAGATCGACCCGCAGGCGATGCCAAGACCAGTCGTTCAATCTGGAGCAATCGACGGCGGGCCCGGCGTGTTCTATTACTACCCCAGCATCGCAGTAAACGCCCTCAATGACGTCTGCATCGGCTTTTCACACTCAGATGCGTCGATATATGTTCGGGCGTCATACTCGGGGAGATTGTCGACGCATCCCCCGGGGTACATGATTCCCGTACAGACACTCAAGCTTGGCGAGGGATTCTATTGGAAGTCCGGGGGGGGCGACTGGCTCTGTCGCTGGGGCGACTATAGCAACACATGCGTGGATCCGCAGGATGATGTCACATTCTGGACAATCCAGGAATACGCCGGAGTCCCCGTGGGAAGCGGGAACGGAAGCGGCCGGTGGGGAACACGGTGGGGGAGGATCCAGCCGGCAAGCGATCTGCCGATTCAGATCTCAAGCTTCAGCGCAGTGGTGCGTGGAGAACGTCACGTGCAACTTGAGTGGTCCACCCTCTCTGAAATCAACAACCTGGGGTTCGAAGTCCAGAAATCCACGGCTCCATCGCATGACTATCGTACGCTCCCTGAGAGCTTCATCCCCGGTCACGGCACAACTCTTATCCCCCAGTACTACAGTTACCACGACACCTCTGCAGCGGCGGGCGTTTGGTATTATCGTCTCAAACAGATTGATCTTGATGGTTCCGTCCATTACTCGCAGGCGATCAGGGTCGAGGTCCTCACTGCCGTCAGCGATCTGTCGGTCCCCCTGGAATTCGCCCTCCACCAGAACTACCCCAACCCGTTCAATGCCTCGACCTTGGTCAGGTATCAATTACCGATGGTGAGTATGGTGCGGCTTAGCGTCATTGACATCCTCGGCCGGGAGGTGGCGGTGCTCGCCGACGAGAGACACGCTGCAGGGGTTCACGAGGTCAGGTTTGATGCGAAGGGGCTGTCGAGCGGGGTGTACTTCTACCGTTTTGTGGCCGGCGATTTTGTCCAGACACGCAGGTTGCTCCTGCTCCGGTAAACGGGAACCGAGGGCCAACGCTTATCTGAGAGATTTCAGGACAAGCTCTTTCGGTTCGTTGATCGAGAGGATGACCGACATTGCGTGTCCTCCCAGTCGCGCCGTGATGCTCTGTGTAATCGGGCTCCGCAGCATGAGCGTTGCGGTACGTCCGTCACATGAAGTTATCGTCGCCGTGACCGGCCCGTCCTGACAACGGATCGTGACAGGATAGGGGTCCAGCCGTCCACCTGGGGACTCGAGTTCATACGCGGCGGGAAGAGATATCTGTTCACATTTAATCCCCGCACGATACGCTTCCCGGGACTCGCCGGACTCAAGGAGCTTCTCCGCCTCTGCGAGAGCCTCTGCTGCATACGGACTCTGCAGCGTCCCATCATGCCTTCGCTTCAGCGAAGCGATGAGGTCAACCGCATCCTGCCTCTCCTCAATGAGCAAGCTCCTCCTTCGCTCACCGATGAGGTCCGACTCAAGCCGCGCCGCGATCCACCCGTCAGCAGCGCGAGCGAGCGTGAACCCTTCCCCCGTCCCCTCCACAACGAGTGCATATCTTCGTCCCGGGGTCTGAAGGAAGAACGTCGGGAGATCAATTGCGACCGACATATCCTCTGCTCTCAGAGCCCCCAGTTCTCCCGTGACCGCCACCTCAGCCCCGTCTGTGACGTCATCCTCCTTCAGCGTCAACCGCAGGGATGCCGGCCGCTGGAATTGTGCCGGGTAAAGCACGACGCGGTTCACCCCAAACGCATTGTCCGGAGCAAAATAGACTCTTTCTGACTTCTGACTATTGACTACTGATTTCTCCGGCTTCCACCACATTCCGGGCCGTTGATCGATGCTGTCCGCGAAACGCCCCAGCAGCTCCTTCGCATTCGCGCGGGGATGCCAGTTGTACACGGTGATAAATCGGGCACCAAAGGCATAGGCAGCGCGCAGGCAGGCAACGAGCGGGCCTTCATCTGTGACCGTACACTCCAGATTCGGGAGCGCAATTCTTCCCCTCTCTCGTTCCTTCTGTAACCAGTGCAGCATCGTGGATCCTGACCAGTACTCGGCTCC
This sequence comes from Bacteroidota bacterium, assembly GCA_040756745.1. Classification (GTDB taxonomy): domain Bacteria; phylum Bacteroidota; class Ignavibacteria; order UBA10030; family UBA6906; genus JBFLYO01. The sequence continues at coordinate 40,358 of JBFLYO010000020.1, read as the reverse complement.
GCTCCGGCCGTCTCGCACGAAGCCAAGCTCCAATCCCGGATGGAAAGGAGAAATGTCCATCATGGGGTACAGTGTTTGTCCGTATGGCTCGGTGTAGACATTCCTGCGCACAAGGTCACCAGCAAATATCGTTTTCCCTCTTCGCACCAGAACAGGATCGGGGGGAGAGGCCTCGATCATCCAGTCGGCGATTGTCTGCTGCCACCGGGCCATGTTTTGGTGGAGCCACCAGCGTTCGGCGTAACTCAGTCCATCACGCGGGTCGAGCGTGACGCCATCGCGCAGTGCCTCCGCAACCGTGACGGGGTTGAAGTCGGACATCAGGTCGTTCCGCGGCTTTCCGTGGTTCAGCTTCGTGTACTTCGAGTCGTCCACCCCTTTCGCCCAGTAGACCGTCTCTTCACCTGTTGAAAGCTGCGGCGGCAACAGTGAATCTCTCCCGGATTGCGCAAGCCGTTTCCGTGCGGCATGCCAGGCCGCAAGGACGTCGTGCAGGCGGGCCCGCCTGAAGTCATTCAATCGTGGATGATTGAACGTCAGCCACGGATTATCGCTCCAAATGTTCGGCACAGACAACCCGTAGCGGATATCATACCTGCTGCCGAGCAGCTCGGCCAAGCCGGGGTCGTCGGTGCTGTCCGCGGCGTCGTATGTCACCATCTGATACTTCGGGTCCGTAAACTTCCCGCCGCTGCCATCGGGAACGTTGTAGGGGATCCCGCCCCAATGCATCTGAAACGCGATCCGGAGCGGAACGCCGGTCTCCTCCGCCATCTGTGCAAGCCGGCCGATCTCCATCGCATTGGTCGTACTGTCGCGCGTGCAGAAGTTATATACCAGCGCAAGCTGAGGGGCCAGATTGGGACTGTGCGGCTGTATTCGCATCATGGCGGCCATGGTTGCGGTGTCGATCGCATACCCGTACCCCTGCGAGGTGAGGAGGGCCAACCCCATCCGCAAGTCGTCACGCGAAAGCGGTTCCGCGCCATCGGAATACCATCGCACGGCCGAGACGGTGATGGGAACGTCTGAGGTTGAAGCCGCCGCGACCTCAACCCGGAGAGCTGTGCGTGCCTCCGGCAGGTCAAAACAGATCGACCGGGTAAAACCGCCCCCCGAGTCCCTCTCAGCGGCTGAAAACACCTCTTTGCCGTCGAGGCGCACCCGGAATGCCTGACGTTTGCCATACTCGTCGGGGGCCGTGGCAAGTGTGACCACGAGAATCCCCCCTTTCGCCGCTCCTCGCGTTGGCCGCATTGTTGCCGTCACGTGGCCACCGGGTGCGAGGCGCACCCCCTCGACCGCCAGGCGGAGCGCACCGATGGGAAACGTACGGCCATAGACTTCCGCGTTCCTGAGTCTGACCATGTGCCTTGCGCGAGACCTTGCCGAGACAAGTTCGAGGTTGTCCGCGACACCCGGTTCACCTGCCCAAAGCCCAGCGCATGCGAATACCAGAGTCAGTATAGCCACCGCGCGGGGACGCGGGTCAGTGGGAAGCAGGCGTTGCATCAAACTCTTCGATTTTGACATTGAAGGTGTGAGCGCGCGAATATACGCGGAGGTGCCGGGAAAGTCAAGGAAGTGGAGTGCGCCGGATTGACTCTCCCCGCACGATTCAGTATGTTATCAGCGCTTTCCACGCCGGGCCGGTAGTGCGGTGGCCCGCATCCAAATCCGTCCCACTCATCAGAGGAGGAGCCCCCCGATGGAATTCATGGACATCCTCAGCGTCCTGTTCCGATGGATCCACGTCGTCGCCGGAATTCTCTGGATCGGACTGCTGTACTGGTTCAATTGGATGAACATCCCCTTCAACGCAACACTGGACGGGGAAACCAGGAAAAAAATCATGCCGGAGCTTGGTCCCCGGGTCCTGTATTTCTTCCGCTGGGGGGCCGTTTGGACCTGGGTTGTGGGGATTCTCTTGCTGGCGATTGTGTTCTATCACGGCGGTCTCATGTTTGAACAGGGGGTTGCCGGCTGGTCGATGGGCAGCTGGGTGATGCTGGCGGTTGTGTTCCTGATCTTCCCCCTGTATGATGCCCTCGCCAAGAGCGGGCTCGGAAAGAATCTTAAGGCGTTCGGTGCAGTCGCGTTCGTCCTGATTGCGGCCATCGAATACCTGATGATTCACTGGGGGGAATTCAGCTATAGAGCGTACAATATCCATGTCGGGGCGATGTTCGGCACGCTGATGATCTCCAATGTCTGGATGAGGATATGGCCCGTGCAGAAGAAAGTCCTCCCCGTCGTCAAAGAGGGGGGCGCGCCCGATGCCGCCCTGATGGCCCTGGCCGCACAGCGGTCGCGCCACAATACCTACATGTCCGTGCCTCTCGTGTGGACCATGATCAATGCGCACACCGTTGTTCCGGGCGGCGACAGCTGGCTCTGGCTTCTCGGCGTGACGCTTGTCGGCTGGCTCGGTGTGACCTGGCTCTACAGCAAATCCATGAAGGTGAAAGGGTTCTGACCGGCCTCGCAGCTGGCCGGCCCGCGTGCTGCCTTGGTGGGGCAGGATACGATCCTGCCCCAAGGCTCTTTGTTCACGGGACCATCATGCGACGTTTCTTCTCCGCCGTGCTTTTTGCGGTCTGCGTGAGCGTTCACTCTCCTGCCTCCACCCCCCTCATTGTCCGTTCGCCTGACAGCAGGGTTTCCATCTCGTTCCGTCTTGATACCACGGGTGCACCGTGCTGGAGCGTATCGTACAGAGACCATGGGCTCCTTGGCTGGTCTCCCCTCGGCCTGCAGTTGAAGGATGGCAATGACCTGATGTACGGATTCGTCGTACGGGATACCCTGACCGTCGAGCACGACGAGGAATATACACTGACGATCGGCAAGACGAAGCAGGCGCGCGATCACTACCGTGCGCTGGAGGTGTTGCTTGAAGAACGCAGCAGACTCCGCCGAACGCTCTCACTCCAATTCAGAGCATATGATGATGGCGCAGCGTTCCGTTACGTTCTCCCGGCGCAAGACTCGCTCTCCAGCTTTGAAATCGTTCAGGAGGAAACGGGGTTCAACTTCCCTGCCGACCTCAAGGCCTGGGCGTTCCAGATCAATGCATTTTATCATTCATTCGAAGGAGCGTATCTCCCCACGACGGTGGATGCGATTCCCGACACTGGCGAGGTGTACCTTCCGCTGACGATGCAGGGGCCGGACGGAGTCACACTGTCCATCACCGAAGCCGACCTCACCGATTATGCGGGGATGTATCTGCGCGGCCTGCCCGGCCCATCCCTGCGCACCGTGCTCGCTCCGTGGAGGGACGGCAGCGGCGTGTGCGTGCGGGGGAGTACACCGTTTCGGTCTCCATGGCGGGTCCTGATGATCGGCGACTCCCCGGGACGGCTGATTGAGTCCACCATTATCTTGAATCTCAACGCTCCCTGCAGATTGTCCGATGTCTCCTGGATCAGACCGGGCAAGGCGATCTTCCCCTGGTGGCCGAATTTCTTTTCAGACAAACCGGGCGTGCCGGGGAGGCTGAGTTTCGAGAACCAGAAGTATTACATCGACTTCGCTGCAGAGAATGGCATCCGCTACCTCGAGCTGGAGCCCCCCTGGTACGGCGACACAGACGACTGCATCGCCCATCCCGAAAAATACGACATCACCCGGCCCGTGCCGGAACTCCGGCTGCCGGAACTGTTTGCGTATGCGAGGGTAAAGGGGATGGGGATATTCCTCTGGACCCACTGGAGAAATGTCGACATGCAGGCCGACAGTGCGTTCCCCATGTTTGCCCGGTGGGGCGCCGCAGGGGTGAAGATCGACTTCATGAACCGGGACGACCAGGAGATGGTGCGATGGTATCACAAGGTCCTCAAGAAAGCGGCCGAGCACCGGCTTATGGTATTCTTTCACGGCGCATACAAACCCACCGGCACACAGCGGACGTTCCCTCACCTCCTCACGCAGGAGGGAGTGATGGGGAACGAACAGAACAAAGTGATACGTGCCATAACGCCACAGCACACCGTTACTCTTCCATTCACCAGGATGCTCGCCGGACCGATGGATTTCACGCCAGGGGGGTTCCGCGCCGTGACGGTGGAAGAGTTTGCGCCCGACTGGGACCGACCCCGCGTCATGGGAACGAGATGCCGCCAGCTTGCCATGTTCGTTGTGTATGAAAGCCCGCTGGCAATGGTGTGCGACGATCCATCGGCATACCGCGATCAGCCGGGTCTTGAATTCATCCGGATGGTGCCGACCAGCTGGGATGAGACGAGAGTGATCGATGGGAGAATCGGAGAATTCATCGTCGTGGCGCGAAGAAGCGGGAATGAGTGGTACCTCGGCGCGATGACGAACGAGAGCGCGAAGCTGATCGATCTGCCGCTTACCTTTCTGGGGAAAGGACAATATGTCGCCGACATCTTCGAGGATGGCCGGGATGCCGACGTCCAACCCGTCGATGTTTCCATCGCACGGAAAACTCTTCGGAGCGATGACACACTGTCGGTTCGACTTGCACGAGGAGGAGGCCTGGCAGTCAGGTTTGTAGGGCAATGAGCGGACCATTACGCACATACGTCACCGCGACACTGCTCATCCCCGGCGTTGCGCCGGCGGCCGATTCCCTCCGTTCATGGAATAGCGGGCCGGTAAAGACTGCCATCGTGCAGTTCGTGAGAGATGTGTCGACCGAAGGGGGACCGCACTATGTTCCTCCTCCTGAGCGGATCGCGGTATTCCGTGACGACGGGACGCTCTGTTCGGAGTTGCCGTTCCCCGCGCAGGTCGCATACGTCCTCGACCGGGTGAAGTCGCTCGCACGGAAACACCCGCGGTGGAAGTCGAAGGAACCCTTCCGATCCGCCCTGGCACGCAACCCCCGGAGTCTTGCCGCCGCAGGCACGCGCGGCCTTCTGGAGCTCATGGCGGCAGCACATGCGGGAATGACAACAGGAGAGTTCGAAGCGGCGGTTCAGCAGTGGCTCACGAAGGCCCGGAACCCGCGGCTCCACCGCCTGTACAGCCAATCCGCATTTCAGCCGATGATCGAGCTCCTCGCCCACCTCCACGCCTACGACTTCAAAGTGTTCGTCGTATCCAACGGCGATGCCGCATTCCTCAGGAGCTGGAGCGAACAGGCGTACGGGATTCCTCCGGAGCGGATCATCGGCGGACAGATCAAGACGAAGCTTGTATTGCGCAAGGGAGAACAGCTTCTGGTGCGACTGAACAGCTTCGAGGTTCCCGAAGGAAAGCTGATGTCACCCGGCACCATTTACAGGACCATCGGCCGCAAGCCGATTGCGGCATTCGGAAACTCCGACGACGACCTTGACGTGCTGCAGTGGGTCGCTTCCGGGCCCAACCGATCGTTAGCGCTGATCGTGCATCACACCGACTCTGGGAATGAATTCGCCTACGATCGCTCGGCAACGTTTGGTCGACTTGACAAGGCCCTTGCCGTTGCGAAGAAGCAGGGTTGGCTTGTGGCCGACATGACAAAGGACTGGAGCAACGTGTTTCCAAAATCCTCCCGCTAACCCCTCACATCCGCCTTCTTTCTCTTCTCTCTCCCTTCTCCTCTCTTCTCTTCTTTTCCCAAGGATTGGCAGAATGTATTCTGCCCCTGCGTGTCACCGTGTCTGTGGGCAGAATGAATTCTGCCCCTGCGCTGCATGCTTCTATTATATAGAGCAGGGTTCTCAGGAATAATCCGTCAAGAACGGAACAAATCCGCATCCGATCGGTGTTATCATAGGGATCCATCCGGCTCTGCTGGCCCTTCCGGAACCACATTCACTTTTCGGTGCTATGGTCAGAATTCAAACCCTCGTCTTCACAGCATTCACGCTGGCTTATGCCTCCAGCACCGGCACAGGACAAACACAGCCGGTCAATCCAGACAGTGCGCTTCAGACAATCCTCAGTCGACTGGAGGGAACTCCACTGACCATCAAGGACGCCGTCGCGCGAGGACTAAGGAATGCCACCTCAGTCCTCACCGCCGAGGCTATATACAATGCGGCCCAGGGGTCGGCCAGGCGGGAGGCGGGAATGTTCGACCCGGAGCTCTTCTTCTCGGCGAACTACGTTGACCAGCGCCAGCCGACCGCATCGTTCTTCGCAGGCGCGCCGATCCTGGGGACGACGCAAACGAACGGCAATGCAGGCCTCCGGTGGGAGTCGCCGGTCGGCACGAGCATCGAAGCTTCGTTGAGTTCAATCCGGCTCGTGACCAACTCGTCATTTGCATTCCTCAACCCGCAATACACGACGCTGGGGAGTCTCAGTCTGCGGCAGCCTCTGCTGGGGGGGTTTCATGTGTCAACCATGAAAATGTTGACGAAAACGGACCGCGATATGGAAGCGGCAAAGGCGCGCTACGACCAGGAGGTCCTTGCCGTTACCAGCCGTGTGGAGCAGCAGTACTGGGACCTGTACGCCGCGGAGAGGGACTATGCGGTTCAGAAGCTCACCCGGGACAGGGCCGAGGCATTCCTGAGAGACACCGAAGTCCGCGCCAGGACCGGCCTCATCGGCCCCAGCCAGGTCGCCAACGCACGGACATTCCTTGCCGAGCAGGAGATCCTCCTGCTTGACCGTGAGGAGCAGCTCGATCGATTGTCCGATCAGTTCTCCTCGCTCATTGGCAGCCGGCCGGATGCCGGACAGCGCAGGTTTATCGCCGTGGACGATCCTCCAGACGAATTCCCATTGGAAGACGTCGACGTGCTTGTTCAGCAGGCGATTCAGCAGAACCTTCAGCTTCAGGCTGCGCAGGCAGATGTGGAGGGGAAGCGCGCACTGTCAGAGGCGGCATTCTGGGAGGCGCTCCCGAGCGTCAACCTCGTGGGCGCGATCGGGGGAAACGGTCTCGCAGGGACTCCTCACGACGTGATATTCGGAACCGACACGCTCCGTACAACAGTTGGAGGCGGCTTCAGCGACGCGGCGCGACAGGCGGTGCAGAGACAGTACCCGTCGTGGAGTGTCGGACTGGAAGTCAGCATCCCGATTGGTATGCGAAGCGGACTGGGGGAGCGGGAACGGTTGGAAGGTGAAGTCCAGGTAGCTGAGCAGGAACGGGTGCGTCTGAGCCGTGTCCTGGAGGAGCAGGTGCGGGCAAGCTTTCTTGAACTCTCTCACGGGAAGCGGCGCCTGAGGGCAGCCCGTGAGGGAGTCGATGCCGCACAAGAACAGGTGCGAATCGGTCTGATCGAATTCCAGAACGGTCGTTCCACGGCATTTGAACTCGTGCGCCTGGGAGCCGACTATGCTGTAGCACAACAGCGGTACTCTCAGGCCCTGGTGCGAAGCGCCAAGGCGGCGGCGCAACTCAGACAATTGACTGCCGGCGCGTACGCCGGAACACCATCTCACTGATCTTCCGTGTAACGAGAAAGGCAGGCATTGATGACTCTTGCAAACATTCCGGGCCGCGCGATCCTGGTGAGCGCGGCATTGACAGGTCTTCTCTCCAGCTGCGGCGGACCCAACGCCGGAGGCGGGCGATTCTCGATGCCACCCATGCCGGTGGAGGTCAGCCCGGTCGCCGTCCGCCCTGTGGCTGATAAGTTCGAGGCCGTCGGCACGATCGAGGCCATCGAGGCGATCACCGTCGTCGGCGAGATCGACGCGGTCGTGAAATCTCTCCCATTCAACGAGGGTGGGTTCATCCGGCGCGGAGGACTGATTGCCCAGCTCGACGACGCACAGCTTGCAGCGGAAATGGCGCGCGCCGAAGCCCTGCGGGCGCAGACCAAGGCAACCTATGACAGGGTCAGGACCATTGTGGAGCAGGGCGCGGGCGCGCCCCAGGACTTGGATGACGCCGCCGCTGCGCTAAAGGTCGCCGATGCCAACCTTGCCGTCGCAAGGGCCCGCTTCGAGAAGACGCGAGTACTCGCTCCCTTCGACGGCATTATCGGGGCACGCCGCATCAGCGTCGGCACGTTCCTCCGCACCGGACAGGCGATTACCGAGCTTGCCAACATCGACGAGATCCGCGTGACCTTTTCCGCCCCCGAACGCTTCATAGCGCGGCTGAGTCAGGGGGCACCGGTCACGGTGTCGACCACCGCCTTCAGCGGCCCGCCGCAGAAAGGCAGGATCATCGTGATCGAACCCATCATCGATCAGCTCACGCGGAGTGCCCGCGTGGTCGCACGCGTCCAGAACGTCGGCCGCAAATTCCGCCCGGGCATGTCCGCCAATATCTCCGCCGTCCTCAGCGAACGGCCGAACGCGCTGACCATCCCGAGCGAGGCGGTGTTCGGGAGCGGCAATCAGTCGTTCGTCTTCATCGTTAAGCCCGACAGTACCGTGGCGCGCGTCGCGCTGACGCTTGGAACCCGCCTGCCGGACGTTGTGGAAGTGATCGATGGATTGCAGCCCGGCATGACGGTGGTCCGCGCAGGACATCAAAAGCTGTTCGACGGCGGCAAAGTGATGCCGATTTCCAGCCAGGCCGCGGGGGCTGCCGGTACCGCATCGGGAGGATGACAAGAATGAAAATCAGCACAACATCCATCAGGCGTCCCGTCTTCGCGAGCGTGATGAGCTTCACGATCCTGCTCTTCGGGATCATCTCATTCACGCGGCTCCCTGTCCGCGAGTATCCGGACATCGATCCGCCGATCATCTCCGTAGTAACGTTCTACCGGGGCGCCAGCCCGAGCGTCGTGGAAACGGAGATCACCAACATCCTTGAAGAGCAATTTGCAACGCTGGAGGGGGTGAAGACGATGACCTCCTCGAGCCGCGAGCAGGGCTCCGTGATCACGATCGAGTTTGAGTTAAGCCGTAACGTCGACGAGGCGGCAAACGACGTGAGAGACAGGGTCTCGCGCGTGCGTGGAAACCTTCCGCGGGAGATCGAAGATCCAGTCATCTCCAAGGTCGACGCCAACGCCCAGCCGATCGTATGGCTGGCGCTCTCCAGTGACCGTCACAACGGGCTGCAACTGACCGACGTGGCGGATCGTGTCCTGAAGGAACGCATCCAGCGCCTCCCCGGCGTCGGGTCCGTATTCATTGGCGGCGAGCGTCGGTATGCCATGCGGGTATGGCTGGACCCCCTCCGGATGGCAAGCCACGGCCTGACCGCACAGGATGTTGAGGCGGCGATCCGTCGTGAAAACGCCGAAATCCCCGCCGGCAGGGTCGAGGGCGCGGAGCGGGAGTTCTCCGTCCGTACGCGGGGGGAACTTACCACTCCTGAGGAATTCGGGGCGATCATTGTCTCACAGAACAAGGACGACCTCGTCCGCCTGCGCGATGTCGCCGAAGTGAGCGTCGGCGCCGAGGACGAGCGCACCGTGGCGCGCTACAACGGTCAGACCGCGGTCGGCCTCGGCATCGTCAAGCAGTCCAAGGCGAGCACCGTCGACGTCGCCGCCGAAGTCCGGAAGGCGCTGCAGGCTCTGACGGGCCTGATCCCCGAGGGAATGAAGCTGGACGTCGCGTACGACTCATCCAGGTTCATCAACGATTCCATCGACGAGGTAACGGAATCGCTGATCATCGCCATGTGCCTCGTGGTGCTCGTGGTGCTGGCATTCCTGAAAAGTCTCCGGGCAACGACCATCCCCACGGTCGCCATCCCGATCTCGATCATCGGGGCGTTCGCCGCAGCCTACTTCCTCGGCTTCACCATCAACATCCTTACGCTTCTCGCGCTGGTGCTCGCCATCGGGCTCGTCGTGGACGATGCGATCGTGGTGCTCGAGAACGTGTACCGCCACATGGAGCTGGGGAAGAACCGGAGGAAGGCCGCGCTGGACGGGAGCAGCGAGATCGGCTTTGCGGTGGTGGCAACAACCATCACGCTCGTCGCCGTCTTCGTCCCGCTTGCGTTCCTGACGGGTTCCGTTGGCCGCCTCTTCAATGAATTCGGTGTGACGCTTGCGGTCGCGGTGCTGATCTCGGGGTTTGTCGCACTGACCCTCACCCCCATGCTCTCGTCGAAGATCCTGAAGCCGCTGCACGGGACGGGAACGGGGTGGGCAGCCAGATCGTTTGATGCGTTCTTTGAGATTCTGAACAGGACGTATCAGCGCGTCCTCCAAGGAGCACTCCGCCGCCGGTGGCTCATGCTCGGGATCGCAGGAGTCGTGGCCGCCCTCAGCGTCCTGCTCTTCAAGATCCTCCCGAGCGAACTGGTCCCCATCGAAGACCGCGGTGTCGGCTTCGGGATCGTCATCGCGCCGGAAGGATCAACGCTGGAGTACACCGACCGGTATATGCGGGAGGTGGAACAACGGGTGCTTGCACTGCCCGAACGGCGCGCGCTCTTCTCGGCAATCGGCCTCGGGTTCGGTGGACCGGGACGCGTCACCAACGGATTCATGTTCCTGGCGTTGAAGCCGGGCAACGAGCGGGACAAATCCCAGCAGCAGGTGGTACAGGAACTGTTTCCCCGGCTGATCTCCATCCCGGGCGTGCTCGCATTCGTCATCAATCCCCCGAGCCTCGGGGGCAGGTTCAGCTCAAGTCCCGTGGAGTATGTGCTTCAGGCCGACAGTTACGAGGAACTGAACCGGGCGGTCGGCATCATGATGGTGGAAGCATCGAAGCTGGGATATCTGGTCAACGTCGACACGGATCTGCGCCTCAACAAGCCACAGCTGGACCTCACCATCGACAGGGAGCGTGCGGCGGGTCTCGGGGCATCGGTGTCGGAAATTGGCTCGACGCTGGAAACGCTTCTCGGAGGGAGGGCTGTTACGAACTTCAAGCGGGGGACGAAGCAATACGACGTGATCCTCCAGATGAAACCCTCTGCCCGGGCGACGCCGGACGCCATCAGAGAGATCTATATCCGGGGGAGCGGGAGGCTGGTGCAGCTTGCGAACGTCGTCCGGATCGAAGAGACCCTCGCACCAAAGGAGTTGAACCACTACAACAGGGTTCGGTCGGCGACGGTGACGGCCAACATCGTTCCGGGAGTGACCCTGGGGCAGGCGCTGGACGATCTGGACCATATCGCAGCGACAAAATTACCGGCAGGCATCAAGCGAGAATATGCGGGACAGTCGCTCGAGTTCAAGACGTCGAGTTCTTCGCTTTACTTCATGTTCCTGTTGGCGGTTATATTCATCTATCTGGTGCTGTCGGCACAGTTTGAAAGCTTTGTTCACCCGTTCACGATCCTGCTTGCCGTGCCGCTGGCGGTATTCGGGGCGCTGCTTACGCTCTTCATATTCAGAGAGAGTCTGAACATCTACTCGCAGATCGGGCTGATCATGCTTGTGGGGCTCGTGACGAAGAACTCGATCCTGATCGTCGAGTTTTCGAACCAGTTGAGGGCGAGAGGGAAATCGACGATGGACGCAGTGATCGAGGCGGCGACGATCCGGCTCAGGCCGATCCTGATGACGTCCTTCTCGACGATCTTCGGCGTTCTGCCGATCGCTCTCGGGCTCGGCGCAGGCGCGGAATCGCGGCGGCCGCTCGGCCTGGCGGTGGTCGGAGGGCTCTTCTTCTCAACGTTCCTCACCCTGGTTCTCGTCCCGGTGGTCTACACCCTGCTGGCCCGGTTCACCAGAGCGACCAAATTTGAAGACCACAGCCCGGATGACGGCGAGGGGTCGGTTCAGGAAGGAGCGCGGGAGAGTATTGCAGTAGCGGCGGGTTGATCGCCAAAGGTAGTGACTCTCCGTCATTGGTCCTTGCTTCTGTCCTCTGGAGGAGACTGTTCGATGCGGCGGTAGGAACCGGGACCGGCACCGTCGGTCAGCCGGAGCGGCTCCGCACGATCAAGCTGGGATCGGTGCAGCATCGTGCGCTGATGTACGACGCGCCTCAGCGAGGCGGCAAGGTGAACCGAACGCACGCCCTGCCCGGTCCGTTTGGCAGCCGCCGCCGGCATCAGATGTGTCGTGAGGAATTCCCTTAACGGAACCTGCCCCAAGAGCGGCGTGACGACGGAGGACAGAACGCTTTCGAGGGCGCGCGATTCCGCTTTTCCCTCCCCCTTGGCGAGCGTCCCATCCGGATTCAGTTGAAGGCTGAGATTCGCCGATCCGAGGATCGGCGTTTCGCCGCTGAGAAAATACGTGCGACTATAGTCCACGTACGACTCGGCTTCGAGTTCGTTGTAGAGCAGGACGAGCGATTCGGCGGGAGGCATGTGGAGCCGGTCGTGCGGCGTCAGTCGGTCGATCGCATTCAACAGGGCTCTGTACACCGAATCATCCCCTGCGGCTCCGGCGGCAAGCTCCTGAAGTTCGCGATAGCGCGCGGCGAAGCCGGCGGACAACACGTCTTTGTCCAGTCGGAGGATTGTATCGGCGGGAGTCGACGCGCCGGGACGGTCGACCGTAACCAGCTGAATATGATAGTACTCTTCGAGCCACGCCGTCGTCTGTCTGGTCCCTCCGCGGACCGTGTAGAACGGTACACCGGCCTCTTTCCGCAGCAGCGACTCGCCGTCACGTGAATGGACAGTGTAGACATCGCCGATGCAACCGGCGATGGAGACCGCCGACAGTGCAGCAACGCACCATGTCCGGAATACTCGAAGCATAGGTTCCTCCTGTTGTGCGTGGTCGATTCGTTCCTCGTCAAGAACGTACAGCTCTGGAACAACAAAGGCGTCACAAGGACGCCTTTGCTGGAGATCGCACGAGCGGGCGCTATCGCTTTTTGCCCCGGCGGGTTTTTGCGCGTGCGCGCGGACGTGCAGCCGCCTTCCGGCGTGCCGGAGCTTTCTTCGCCTTGCGGGGTTTCGGCGGAGACTGCGGTCCCTTCACAAGACCGACGGTGTTTCCTTCCGGGTCCGCGAAGAGCGCGAAGGTGACCATGTTGGGAACCTCCGTCACCGGCGTCAGCATCCTTCCGCCGAGCGCGATTGCTTTGTCAAGATACTCCTGCAGTTGTTCCACCTGCACGTACACTGTGACGCCCGGGTTCTGACCTTCCTGCACCTGTCCGATCCCTCCGTTGATCCCCATCTTGACTCCGGTGTCAACGAGTCCGTAGTTCATTTCCGCAACATTCTGAATCTTCCAGCCGAAGAGACCGGCGTAGAAATCCTGCGCACGCTTCCCGTCCCGCACATTGATTTCAAAGTGGGTCACCGGTGCAGCCATAGCAAGCTCCTTTCAGCGTATTGAAGTGGATGGTGGTTAGGCGTTTGGCGGACCACGTATTCTGTGCAGTGCAGAGAAGGTACAGTTCCTGAACTCTGAAGTCAAGAGACTTGTCGTCGGAACTCCGTCCACGTCCGCCACTTTCCCCCTCAGCAGCGGGCCAGAGGAGCGGTATTCTCTGGCGCGACGAAAATTCTGCTTATCCACGTTTCTCACGCCTCGTTTTTTGTCCAAATCTTCTCTATAATTCTGCTCCGGTTCCGCGCCCGGGGAAGTGCATTGCGCGGACCATGTGCCGGAGGAGGGAAGATCATGCCGAAGATAGGTACCAAACTGGGCGCAGGTATCGCCACCCTGCTTATTCTGTGCGTTGCCATCGGTATTGTCTCGTACACCCAGACCCTCGAGGTTGCTGCCAGGATCGAGGAAATCACGCAATTCAAGGAACCGCTCAATTCGGCCGTGTATGGGGTCGAAAATAACCTTGTAGAAACAGCCTTTGCCGCACTGGGGTACCTTTCCACGGGCGATCCGACATTGCGCGAGTCGTTCTCGAAAAACGTTCAGAATTTCGAGCTATCACAGCAGCGCTTCCGCGAGGCAGCCCGGCAGTCGAGCGACTGGGACCTCTGGCTTTCGCTCCGGCAGCGTTTTGACCGGTTTCATGCCCTGGCCGCCGAGCAGATCACCCTGAAAGACCTGCAGGCACAGAACATTCAGGCCCTCCTCCGGAACCTCGACGCCATCGATGCCCTTCTCACCGGTAAGATCGTCCCATCGATCACACCCGATGACCCCCTGGCCTATCGCCGCCTGCAGGCAGCCCTGGAAATGGAAGTCAACGTCAATGCCGTCACGAAGGGCCTGGGCGATTTCTTCATTACCGGGGAATCGCGGTTCGAGAAACGGATCCGGATTGCCGAACGGGAATTCCGACGCTATTTCCAGGTGTATCAGGTCGTTTTGCTGTCTTCCGAAGAAGCCCGCTGGACGGGCGAACTCCGCCAGCTCTCTGAGGAGAGTCTGGGGCTTGCCAGGATCATCCTCGAGCAGCAGAAGGAGACGATGGAGAAGCTTACGACCTTCATCGGCGTCTACCGTGAACTCGGTGCGCTGCTCAACGAGCGGCTCAAGCCGCGGACCGAGACGAGCCTGGCTCAGGCCAAGGAAGACGTGCTCCAGGCCGGACGGGCAGCGAATACACGGATCCTGTTCGTTCTGCTCCTCGGCGTCGCCTTCGGCATTGCTGCAGGAGTGATCACGACGAAGAACATCACGACTCCGCTCCACCGCCTCGTAACCGCCATGAATGCCGTCGCCCGAGGCGACCACGCCCAGCGCATCGAGGTCCGGTCCAACGATGAGCTGCGCGACCTGGGGGACGCGTTCAATGTGATGACGGGGCAGCTCGTCCAGGCGGGGGAACAACTGCAGGAGAGTGAGCTCCGATTCAGGACGCTGTTCCGAGACGCTCCTGTCGGCATTGCCCTCGCTGACCAGGACGGACGCATCATCCAGACGAACCCCGCGTTGCAGGAAATGTTCGGCCACACGGAGCAGGACCTCGCCACGATGACGCTCGATACGCTGGTTCCCGCCCTGCACAACGAGAGCGGCGCGGCTCTTGCGGAGGTGCGCGAGGGGGCGCGTCGCCGCATGAACGCCGAGCTGACGGTGCGGCGGCGCCACGGCCTGCACAGCTGGGTCAACCTTAACATCTCGCGGATGCAGTTAGACCGATCACGCACGCCGCTGCACATCGTCATGATGGAAGACATCTCGGCGCGGCGGGCTGCGGAGGAGCAGCTCGAAGCCGCGGAGCAGCGCCGGCTTGCCGACCTCAGGCGCTTCGCCGAGTCGGTGCAGCGTGCGCAGGAGGAAGAGCGGACACGCATCTCGCGGGAACTCCATGACGACCTGTGCCAGCGACTCAGCGGCATCAAGCTCCGCGCGGAAGCGTTTGCGGAAGATATTCCGACGGGAAGCCGAGGCATGTCGCGCGAGATCCGTTCCTTCACAAAGGAGCTGGACCACGCGATCACCTCTGTCCGCAGAATCTCGTCGAATCTCCGGCCGAGCGCGCTGGACGACTTCGGCCTCGTGTCGGCGTTGCGCATGCTGTGCAAAGAAGTCGGTACAACACACCGCGTCTCGGCGTCATTTCATCTCGCCGACTCGCCTCCGGCAGAGCTTGACCCAGAGATCGAAATCGCACTCTACCGGATCGCGCAGGAAGCGCTTTCCAATACAGTCCGACATGCGGGTGCGACGTTAGCGACGGTCCGCCTCGGGCGGACAGGATCGGCTCTACAGCTCGTGGTCGCGGACGACGGCGCCGGCTTCGACCCGGAGTCGGCGACAGCCCGGCGGGGGCGCGGCGAGGGACTCGGACTGATCAGCATGCGGGAACGCGCGGAACTCCTCGGCGGCGAGTGCACCATCGACTCCGCTCCCGGCAGGGGGACGACCGTCCTCGTCAGTATTCCTCTGGAGGCACACGCACGGAATGAAGAAGATAAGAATCCTGATAGCTGACGACCACGACGTGGTCCGGAGCGGGCTCCGGATCCTCCTCAAAGGTGCGCCCGAGTTCGCGGTCGTTGCCGAGGCGGCTGACGGCGAAGAAGCCGTCCGGCTGTCCGACAGACACACGCCTGATGTTGTGATTATGGATATCTCCATGCCACGCCTCGACGGCATCGAGGCCACGAAGATCATCAGGCAGAACCATCCCGACGTTAAGGTTCTCATCCTCAGCGTCCATGAGGACGAAGAGTATGCGCTTCAGGGACTACGGGCCGGCGCGTCCGGTTATCTGCTCAAGAATGCAAGCAGGAAGGAGATCTTCGACGCAATCCGCAGCGTGGTGCATGGCGATCGGTTCTTCAGCCGTGGCATCTCGCACCTGATCGTTGAGGGCTTCCTCAAGCGTACCGAGCCCGCGCAGGAGACGAAGAACGACGATGCTGCGGCCACGCAACTGACCAGGCGCGAGCTGCAGGTGCTGCAGTACATCGCCCAGGGGTACACCAACCGCCAAATTGCGGATGCACTGTTCCTCAGTTTCCGCACCGTCAATACGCACAGGGCCAACCTGATGCAGAAGCTCGACATCCACGACACTGCCGGCCTCGTGCGGCATGCGATAGCACTCGGACTCGTGAAGCCGCAGAGCTAACCGGCAACACACCGCTACCTTTTTCCCACCTCACCCTTCACCCGGTTTTACCCGCACCCCCCGACCCCCCTCTCCCAATTTGGGAGAGGGGGAAAGGGGGTGAGGGTGTATCTCAGACGGCGCCCAGAACGAGGTCGGTCGAACATACTACTCCCCAATATACGCTCTTTACCCTATTGAGACTGCTGCCGCACTTCACTACCCTGAAGCCGGAATTGAGACGGAGGGGACAGGCCTTCCGTCACGGATCCGGGTGGTGGTGGGGCATCCCACAGGGGAGGGCCCGGATCCGACTATAGTGCCGGGCTCCTGCGAGGAGCCCGCTCCTCATCAACAACCACAAGGGTGAACCCATGATCGCAAAGATCACCATTGCAATGTTCTGCTGCGTGCTGGCGGCCGGCTGCAAGGGACGGGAGGCGGAACTCGAGAAGCAGCTTGGCGACGTGCAGAACGAGCGAACGTCACTCCAGCAGAGCATCGCCGAGCGGGACGCGTACTTCGATGAGGTGCTCCGCGCGGTGAACGACATCTACGCCGACATCGAGCGCGCGCGTGCGAAGGAGTCGCTGCTGAAGAAGGGTTCAGGCGTCGCAGAGGGACCGGCGCATTTCACAAACGCCGACGCCCGGCAGAAACTTCTCCAGAGCATCGGCGATATCGGGTCGACGTTGAAAGAGAACCGCCAGAAGATTGCCAACCTGCAGGCGAAGATCAAATCGTTCGGCGGCCAGATCGCAAGTCTGAACGAGATGATCACCAACCTGAAGAACTCACTCCGAGAACGGGAGGAATCGATCGCCCAGCTTGAGGCGCGTGTCCAGGGGCTCGAAACGTCGGTCGCGGAGAAGACTCGGCTGATTTCGCAGAAGGACGAGACGATCGAGATGCAACGCACGACGCTGAACACTGCCTATGTGGCCATCGGGACGCGTGATGAACTGAAAGAAAAGGGAATCATCGCGGACGAAGGCGGGTTCCTGTGGGGATTGCTCGGCTCGACCACCGTCATGACGAGCGATTTCGACGGCAGGCAGTTCACGCCGATCGACAAGACCAGGGACCTGAAGTTCCACGTGGCTGGTAAGATCGATGAGATCCTCCCCCGCCGTAAGTCGGAGGTCTTCGCGACAGCGGAGGATGAACAGGCGAACTCGGAACTCACGATCGTGAGTCCGGATAAATTCTGGAAACAGAACTACCTGGTCATCGTCGTCGATTCGTACAATCAGCAATAGGGGTGTACACCCTGTAGGGGCGCGGTTACCGCGCCCCTACATTCATCCTCCTCACGCGTTTCCTCATGCTTCCGAGGCATTCCAACCGCACCGGCGTTCGTGCACCGACCATCGCGAGATAGCGCTCGCTGTACAGCCTCCTCTGTCGGGCGATCGCCTCAAGGGCCATGGCGACACATGAGCGGTCGATCAGGCCCGCGATCCAGGAGTTCCCCTTGGACGCACTGCGTTCCATGTCCAGTGTAATCCTCCGGATAAACCAGATAAGGCGGTTTGTTGCGGCCTCGAGCGTCCCCGTGGCCACGGCCCTGATCATGGGAGTTGATTGGCCAGCCGCTGCATCGTTTTCGATATCCTGCAGGTCATCGATCAGCTGGAGGAGTACGCCGTACCCAAACATGGCCGTCGCGTGCTGATCGGCCAGATTGCCTGCCGCCAGAAAACCGTCGGCTAGCACCGAGGTCCCCCCTTTTCGGATGGTGATCGCCAGCAGGTCCGCCTCCGCACCGCGGGGGGCCGGCGTCAGCAGGCGAACGCTCTCCTGCTGAGAGGCGTGGATGGCCTTGAGACTCTCGTAGACGGCCGGGTAGCGGAGTCTGGGATACTCGTCTTCGATCATGCGGATAAGCGTATCCACGGCACCGGTCCGCCCCTCAGCAACCCCTCCCGGATCTCCCGCCAGTCGTGCAGCCAACCAGCAAAGGAGCCTCTCTTTTTCCGCCTGCGGAGAGTCTTCCGCATCGAGCCAGTTGTCGGTATAGGGATAGAGCATGCTGTAGGCGAACGAGGACGCGGTGAGGGAAATCGGAGTGGCAAGGTACTGCTGGATGCTATTGAACACCCACTGGTTGCGCAGCGCCTGGTGGATATCATCCTCCGTCACTTCGGGATCGAAAGTGCGCGCTCTGCGGACGAAACAATCGGCCACGTGCTCACACTCCTCAAAGAAGCGGCCGACGCTGCCGTCATCGCCGGGCGCGAATGACTGAGCGACCGCCATTCGGATACGCCCGCGCAGGCGAAAGCGCTCTGCGGAACCATGACCGGAATCCCGCCGCCAGGCATGTTCGGCGCTCCGGATGATCTTTTCGATCTCCTCTTCCTTCGCCGTCTGTGCTTCGGGAGAAGTCGGCTCGCCGGGCTCGGGCCAAGTTTCGGGACTATCGGCCCAGAGTGAAATATACTCCGCCGTCAATCTATCCACGAAAGCACGAACCCTGCGTGATTCCGGAAACTGTGTCATGGACCCTGCCTCGGGCGCACAACGTCATAGCAGGAGCGTCAGTATCGATCGGGGCGGACTGACCGTCCAGGCACCAGTGCCGTCGAGCCATGTGACGAACCTGATCTCCTTCTCTGTCGTGTTGAGAACAACGACTGCAATCCTTCCGTCGGGGCGAACAAACGCAGTTCCCAGCAGATCGTCCGAGTTCGACGAGCAGACGATCCTT
The DNA here is from genome assembly GCA_040756745.1 of Bacteroidota bacterium. Lineage (GTDB taxonomy): Bacteria > Bacteroidota > Ignavibacteria > UBA10030 > UBA6906 > JBFLYO01. The sequence goes on along the minus strand of JBFLYO010000020.1, from coordinate 21,427 downwards.
TTTGCTCCGGGGCGGATGAACCGAGAAAAGTGCCCGATGTAATAGTACGAGTTCATGTAAGTCACCTCGCCGGTCCGGGTATCACAGATCACCGGGGCCATGCAGTAGTTGCCGACATGGTTCGGCCCCCCTTGCTCGTCGAGCAGGACGTTCCAGTCAACCCACCCGGAAGCACCGTTGTTGAGATCCACGATCATCGAACGGGCATACTGTTCGCCCCATTGCCATTCATGGAGCCGTGCGGCGTCGAAATTCTCCACCGTCCCTTCCGTGAAGACGAGGGCTTTGTCCGGGTAGGCATCCCGGACGAGCCGCACATTGTCGAAATGATCGCCGACATACCAGTGGAACCCCATCCCCCACACATACCGTGCTGCCGCCGGATCGTCATAGACGACCTTTGCGCGTTGATACATGATCCCGCGATTGTGATCCCAGATCATCAGTCTGAGCCGCATGAGTCCCGCCCCCTCCAGCGCCGGCCCGAGATGGTCACGGACGAAGTCCCGCTCTTCTTCGGCAGTAAAGATGCATGACTCCCACGGCTGGACCGCCATCGGTTCGTTCTGGACCGTCAGACCCCAGAGTGGGACACCGGCCTTTTCGTATTCCCTGACGAAGCGCACAAAGTACGCGGCCCATGCACTCCTGTATCGGGGCTGCAGCTTGCCTCCATCGAGCATGTTGTTGTTCGACTTCATCCATGCAGGGGGGCTCCAGGGAGAAGCGAATAACCTCAGGTCCCCACCGGCAGTCCGGAACGCTGCGCGGATGAACGGAATCCTGTGGCGCAGATCCCGCTCGATGGAAAAATCCTGCAGGGCCGTGTCACCCGGTGTTGCAGTGTAGGAGTAACTCTCGCTGGAGAAATCGCAGGAATGGATGCTTGTCCGGCACAACGAGTACCCGTTCCCCCTCTCCCTGCCGAAGAGTGCCTCGAGCAGTTCCTTCTGCTTCACCTCCGGCATACGAGCGAACGTTTCTGCTGCGGCGTCAGTCAATGCACCGCCGATTCCCACGACAGTCTGAAACTCCCTTCCAGGATCCAGAATGATCGTCGGCGTATGCTCGTCCGGCTGGGACAGCGGCGTGAATTGCACCGGGGCCTTCCGGGCGAGCCGATCCTCCGGTCCGCGCGCGGTGACGTAGAGCTCGGCGGGTGTTCGATCCGGCGTACCGCGATGGCCTGTGGTTCCCCCTCCGGAGGAGGGAAGCTCGGCGTGGAAGAGGAGGACTGCCAGCACAGCAAGGGCAAAGGTGCTAAGTGAATGGAAATGGCGGGACGGCATGGGTGTTCTCCAGGGTGATGTCGTTGTACTTCGTGGGCTACTGCGAGGCGGTTCCGAACGCGAGCTTTCCTTCAAAGGCCGGGGAGCGGTCGACGCGCACGGAGTCCCCGGATTGGGTGACAATGATTCCCTCCAGCCCAGGGGTTTTACGGATGTATTCCATCCCCTTCGTCTTTCCAAGCGCGAAGACGATGGTGGAGTAGGCATCGGCCTCCGTCGCATTGTCGGTCACCACGGTGACACTGACAACGCTGTCGATGGGATACCCCGTGCGGGGGTTCAGGATGTGATGGTAGCGTTTTCCTCCGGCCATGAAATAGCGCTGGTAATCCCCCGATGTCGCCACCGCCCCCGATCCGTATTTGAAGGACGCGAGGAACTCTCCCTCGTTCCTCGGGTGCCGTATCGACACCGTCACCGCGGTGGAATCGAAGCCATGGGTCCCTTCCCACTCGATCCCAAGGCTCCCGCCGAGGTCGACGATGAACCGATTCATTCCCAGACGCCGTAACACTGCGCACGCCCTCTCCACGGCAAACCCCTTGCCGATGGCACCAAGGTCGAGCGCCATGCCACGGCGGGGGAGATACACCGACTTGTCCTGCACCTTGACCGCCCGATAATTGACCAGTGGCAGCAACGCCGCGATGGTATCTGGCGAGGGGACCCGGGGGTGTTCGGCGAGGAAATCCCACGTCTTCTCAAGGGGGCCGACGGTGATATCGAACATCCCCCCTGAGGAGTCACCGTAGGCAAGGGATTTGCGGATCACGCCTAGCAGGTCCTCAGAGACCAGCACGGGGTGATCGCCCGATGCCGTATTGATCCTTCCCACTTCACTGCTGTCACTATAGTCTGTAGCGATGTCCTCGATCCGCTGGATCTCGGCAATGGCCGAATCAATCGAGCGTTCGACGAGATCGCGCGGAAGCTCGTCGTACACACTGATGTTGACATAGCTGTTCATCGCCGTCGTCTGTCGCAGGACGGGCGAGGCCCCATCACGATTGCAGGAAACAATTGTCAGGAGAGTCGCAATGATCACGACGCATGCAACCGGGCGGGAACGGCGCAGCCGAGAGCTTCGAGTGGTGCCGAGTTCGTCGAGCACGCCGCGCCCCTCCGCGCGGGAGGCACGGACGAGCTGCGGTGAGACCTGGATTGAGCCGGAGGGTTTTTTCAGCGGAAGGGGAAAACGTGAAGCGACTGCCTGTAAAATCGGGGCGGGCATGATCCCTGGTGTTCGTGGGCGATTCCCGTGCACGGGGGCACGTGCAAATATAGGAATTCCGCGGACAATTTGCCTCTTCTATGGTCAGTACACCACCACCTTCCCGGTCATGCCGAAATGCCCGATCCGGCAGAAGTGCGAGCAATGGGAGTCTTATTCTCCGGGCTTCTCAGCATAAGACTCGATAGCCTTCAACGACCCTTCATCAATTCCCTGGTCGATGCCAAACGCACCGAGTGAAAACCCATGCGGGCCGGCAGACAGGAGCCGTACCCTCGCACGGTCAGCCCCAACAGGCACCAGAATACCGAACCAAGGATCGCCGTTGTGACGACCGAGCCCACCAGCCCGAGTACCACCAGACACAACAGCAGGAGCCCGGGAATTGCACTCATGGATGCGGAGCCGCGCCACCGAGTCTCCCAACCATGCCTGATCGCCGCCACCATGGCGAGGAGAATGAGTCCTGCAAGTGCGGCCGCCGCAATCGGCCCGCTGTCGAGTGCGGTCTGGAGTAGGTCGTTGTGCCACGAAGCGGGCGGCCGGTTCATGAATCGCGCGCGAGCATCGACGGAGAGCAAACGGGAGAACGAATCCGGGCCATACCCGAAGGCCGGCACATGTGCGAGGGAACGACCCCCTTCCTCCCAGACACCGGAATACCCTCAGGGGTTCCCCCCCCAACTTCCCGCTTGAGACCCATTTTGCGCAACAATGCGTTAAAGGCTTCATGCTTCCAATCGCGCACCTTCCCCTCCCTGGACCGGGCGCCTCAACAGCCCCGTAAGACTCTTGATTTTTCGGGGCAAGCAGTGTAGCTTACCTGCAGGATTGCCAGCCTCGCGGGCCCTTCATCGCTCCTGTGCGGGTGAAAGTGTCCATTGACATGTTTGAAGTCCATCGGAGCATAGCAGACTAACCATCTGGTGCCGCGACCGATCCACATCCTTCACCTCGAAGACAACCCCAACGACGCAGAGCTTGTCCGCTCGATGCTCGAAGCAGAAGGGATGAGCTGCACCATCACCTGCGTCGAGTCCCGCAATGACTTCCTGGCCGCACTGCAGACCGGAAAGATCGATCTCATCATCTCAGATTTCACCCTCCCTGCCTTCGACGGACTGACGGCAATGACTCTTGCGCGCGAACAAGCGCCCGAGATCCCGTTCATCTTCGTCTCCGGGACGCTGGGGGAAGAATCCGCGATCCAGAGCATGGTGAACGGCGCTACCGATTACGTGCTCAAGTCCCGTCTCACGCGGCTGATTCCGGCTGTGAGCAGGGCGTTGCGGGAAGCCGATGAGCGACGCGAACTCAAACGGGCGGCGATCCAGCTCCGCGAAAGCGAGGAGCTCTTCCGGCTCATTGCCGAAAACGCGGCGGACCTGATCGCGGTGCTTGATCCGGAGGGGAGAAGACTGTACAACAGCCCCTCGTACAATGCGTTCTTCAGCCATGCGGAGAAACTTCCGGGGACCGACTCGTTCGCGGACATTCATCCGGACGACCGCGAGCGTGTGCGCGGTGTATTCCGTCGCACGGTCAACACCGGCGCCGGCGAACGTATCGAGTACAGATTCGTCCTTCCCGATGGACGCATCCGCCACATTGAGTCTCAGGGGAATCTTATCCGGAGCGCGGAAGGGGTACCGCTCAAGGTTGTCGTCGTTTCGCGAGACATCACCGCCCGCAAGGAAGCCGAGCGCGCCCTGCTCGAATCGGAGGAGCGGTACCGTGGATTGATTGAAAGCGCACGTGATGCCATTTACACGATGTCACCGACCGGCGTCATCACTTCGCTCAACATCGCATTTGAGCGCCTCACGGGGTGGCGACGCACCGACTGGATCGGCAAGACATTCCTCGATCTCCTCCATCCCGACGATCGACAGCTCGCGATGGAAAACTTCCGCCAGGTGATCGGAGGAAGTGCGGGATCGCTGAACGAGTACCGGTTTCGGAAAGAATCGGGGGAGTATGTTGTGGGCGAGGTGACAGCCACGGCCCAGATCCTCAACGGCAGAGTCACAGAAGTGCTGGGGATCGTCCGCGACGTCACGGAGCGCAAAGCGCTTGAGGAAGGGCTCCGGAAGGCACAGAAGATGGAGAGTCTCGGCACCCTGGCCGGCGGAATCGCCCATGACTTCAATAATATCCTCTCGATCATCATGGGGCATGCTGCGCTGCTGGACACTTCTGCCGGCGAAACCACGAAGCTGAAGACCAGCGTTGATGCCATCAACCAGGCCGCATCGCGCGGTGCAGCGCTCGTCAAGCAACTCCTCACCTTTGCCCGGAAAGGGGAGGTCACGTTTCAGGCTGTGCAACTCAATGATCTTGTGCACGAAGTCATCAACCTCCTCAGGGGGACGCTGCCAAAGACCATCACGCTTCAGTCCCGTCTTCAGGACGGGATCCCCCTCATTCTCGCCGATCCAACACAGGTGCAGCAGATCCTGCTGAACCTCTGCGTGAATTCACGCGACGCCATGCCCGACGGAGGATCGTTGATCATCTCCACCGGGATCGAGGATGCCGGTGAGGTCCGCACGAAGCGACGATCCCCGGCCGCCCTCCGATATATCCGCGTCGATGTGACGGATTCGGGGACAGGGATGGACGATGCTACGGCTGCCAGAATATTCGAGCCGTTCTTCACGACAAAAGAGGCGGGGAAAGGGACCGGCCTGGGTCTTGCGGTGGTATTTGGCATCATGAATAATCACAACGGATTCATCGACGTTGACACCGCGCCTGGAAAGGGGACGACGTTCCACCTCTGGTTCCCGGTGCACGCGGGTCCGGCAGCCAGCGAAGCGGCTGAGCCGGGATTCGAGGCGGAAGCAAGCGGGGGGAGCGAAACGATCCTCATCGTTGAAGATGAAGAGATGCTGAGAGATCTCGTCCAGGGAATACTCACGACGATGGGGTATGCCACCGTGATTGCCCGGGACGGCATCGAGGCCCTGGACGTGTACCGCCAGGTCCGGCCCGATCTCGTGCTTTCAGACCTGGGTCTGCCCCGGCGCGGTGGTGACGAACTGTTCAGGGAGCTGCAGAGAGTGGACCCACAGGTCAACGTCGTTTTCGCCAGCGGATACCTCGACCCTCGCATCAAAGCAGACCTGCTGGCGGCAGGCGCAAAGGGGTTCATTCAGAAGCCGTACGTGCCGGGAGAGCTGTTAAAAATGGTGAGACGGGCGTTAGATGAGAGAGAAGAAAAGAGAGAGGAGAGGTAAGAGCGGGTGAGAGTTAAGGGTGATAAGCTGGAAGGGACGGACTGGGATGTGAAATGTGGGGAGACCAGCGTTGAGGATTGCTGATTGCGGAATCTCTTACCGGCTTCTCTCACCGGAACTCGAGCATCCCTCCCGCTGTGAGCGTCTCGTGACCGATCCTGAAATCGCGTACCCTCACTCCATTGAACAGAACGACGCGATTCCCGGCGGTGTTGGGGCGCGACGCACCGGAGTTCACAACGAGCGTTGATCCGCTGTGATACGAGGAATCCAGGGCCAACGTGATTTTGGGAAATGCAGGCGCACCCAGTTCGTACCAAGGTGAACCGGGACACGAGGGATAGAAGCCAAGGGCAGAGAAGACATACCACGCTGACATGGTCCCGGCGTCGTCGTTGCCGGGAAGCCCGGCCGGCGAATTCGTGAATTGGCCGTCCATGATCTCCCGGACAATTTCAGCGGTACGATACTCATGGCCGGGGAGCCGGTTGAAGAAGTAGGGATACCCCATGTCCGGCTCATTGTTGATCGTGAAGTACCCTTGGGAGAAGCACCGCTCAAGCGCGCGGGCACAGCTGTCAACACCGCCAAACATCGCCGCGAGACCGGCCGGATCGTAAGGCACAAACCAGGTGTAGTGCCAGGCATTCCCCTCGACGTACCCCGGTCCCCCCGAACCCGGCCACGACCCTGACCCTTCCGTGGCCAGTGGATCGAACGGGAGGAGCCACGCGCCATCCTTCCGCCGCGGGCGGATCATCCCCGTTGACTCGTCAAAGAGGTTCCTGTAGAAGAGCGATCTTCTGGTAAGCTCGACGGAGTCGGATGTCCGACCCAGCGCACCTGCCATCTGCGCAGTCGCCCAGTCTGTGACGCAGTACTCGAGCGTCGTCGACACGGGGCCCCACACCCACCAGGCCGCCGTCGTATCCTGCTCAAACGGGATATAGCCGTAGTTCAGATACTCATGATATCCCGGCCGGACTGCGGGGGGGCCGCTGTCGCGCGTCGCCACCGACGGTCGCATCATCGCTCGGAACGCTGCTTGAGCATCAATATCTCGGATCCCCTTCAGGTAGCTGTCGGCGATCACTGCCGAGGCCGGGTCGCCGACCATCATGTACGTCTCGTTCCCTGCGAGCTCCCACTTGGGCAGCCAGCCCGACTCCCGGGCCATATCCACCATGGTCTCAAGCATCGCGGACTGCCGCGACGGGTACACAAGCGTCAGGAACGGGTGCAGTGTTCTATACGTATCCCAGAGGGAGAAGACGCTGTAGCGCTCCCGGCCCCGATAGCGGCCGACGCCGGATCGTCCCATCAGCGGGTAGTCGCCATTACGATCGCTGATGACATTGGGATGAATGAGCATGTGGTACAGCGCGCTATAGAACTTCACACGATCGTCCCGCGATCCTCCCTCCACCCGCACCCGGCTCAATTCCCGGTCCCACGCGTTGCGCGCCTCCCCGCGCACAACCTCGAAACGCCATCCCTGCATCTCCCCTTCAAGATTCCGGCGTGCATTCGAGGCACTTACATAGGAAATCCCAATCTTGACGAGCAGCACCTCATTCGCCTTCATGGGAAATCTGAACCACGCGCCGAGTGCCGTGTCGCGTACTGACGCGCTCCCATCGTGAAGCACAGCATCTCCCACCCATGTTCCGGAGGCAACGGATGGTTTGCTGAACTCCACGGAACAATACACGGTCTGACGATTCGCTTCGCCGCAAAATCCTCCGGAGATATTCATCCCTTCCGCCGTCGCGCCCGAAGTGACGGCGATGCTCCCCCCGCCGGTCAGTGCAAGACTCTCGCCCACACTGATTACTACATTGAGGGTGTCCCCGACGAGGGAAGTGAACCGGGTCATTCCGCAGCGAACGGTGGCCGTCGCCTCCACGCGCACGGCAGCTTCGACCAGCTTCGCGCCGTAGTAGCCGGGGTGGGAGCGCTCCTCGAGAATCGTGCAGGTCCTCGAGGGGGGATCAACGCGCACGACTCCTCTTGATGCTGTCACGATGATGCTCCCGAGGTCAGCGCAGCCGGTACCGCTGAGATGGACGTGTCCGAAGCCGGTGCACGATTTCTCCCCAAACCGGTAACCGGATGGTGCGCCGGGTGCGTTGTGCGGACTGACCGAAACCATTCCCCACGGAAGCACGGCGCCCGGGTACGTGTTCCCCCCGCCTGACGTGCCGATAAAAGGATCGACGAACTCTGTGGGATCCTGCGCCGGCGCACGGTGACCGACAAGCAGGAGAACGACGGTGAGGTGCATGACGCGGCGCATATTCATCGCAACAGTGCATTGACCGTTTCCGCTGCCTCGTCGAGGCAGGCTTTCGGATCGGACTTCCCGAGAGTGGCCTTCTCGATGGCTCCTGCCAGCGCACGGTTGATCTCGACGCGGTTGTGACCGACCTGCTTGCGCGATCGGCCCATCGGCATTTCGTCAACAAATGCCGCCAGACCCGGGTCGGTCGCCAGATGATCCCGGTATTCCTGCAGTTGCGTCACGGACTTTCTGACGGGCAGGTACCCTGAGGCGATAGAAAATTTCGCCTGGATATCTGGACGGAGCATCCAGCGGATGAACTCCCAGGCCTCCGCGGCATGAGCACTCTGACGGAATATGACCAGCTGCTCACCTGCAAGATACGTTGCCCGGCCTGCGGGCCCGGCCGGAAGGGGTGCGACCCGCCATTCCACGTCCTTCATCGCTCTGTACCTCGGCAAGTTCCATGGTCCGTCGAGCACCATCGCGAGCTTCCCCGATGCGAATCCGAGATCGTGGGCGATGCCGAATTTGCTGAAGTCTTCCAGGTCATAAATTGATTTCCAGAGGGAGAGCGCCGCCACGCCTGCAGCGCTGTTGAAACGCGCCTCCGAGCCATCCGGGCTGAACTCGACGCCCCCTGCCTGCCAGAGGAACGGAGTCCACTGAAGGGTCATCCAGATGTTCAGTTCCCCTGATGCAGGAAACACCGGCACGAAAAACCCGTAATGGTCGATTCGCCCGTCGCCGTCATGGTCTGCGGTCAGCGCCGCCGCATACTGCCTCAGTTCGTCCCAGTCGCGCGGCGGACGATCCGGATCGAGTCCATGTTCTCTGAAGAGGCCACGATTGTAGACCAACGCAAGAGACGTTGCCTCCATCGGGAGTGAGTAGAGCACGCCCCCCGAAGTCCCTGCTTCCAGAAGGGGCGGATAGATATCCGCGTACTCCTCGCCGGAAAGTCCTTCCGGGCCGTTTACAAACGGCGTCAGCGGGAGCAGCGCGTCCGCCTCCACGAGCTTGTCAAGAAAATCGGTATGGATCCAGGAAATGTCGGGCGCCGTCCGGCTCTGGATGGCCGTGACAAGTTTCTGGATCAGCCCATCTCCCGTCGGAACGTATTGCGCGTTGATGTGAACCGCAGGATGGTCACGCTCAAAATCACGCAGCAGTCCCTCAAGCGCCGGGATCGTGGAGGCAACGAAACTGTGCCAGAACGTGACAGTTATTCCACCCTCCTCCTTCCCTCGCCGTGAACAGCCGTCGGCAGCGAGCAACAGCAATATCGACGCCGTCACCCGCAACAGCTGCCTCATGGCTTCACCCCCTTCCCTCCCACGACAGAGAGGTAGTGGCGGAAGAACCCTTCTCCGTCGACGCTTACGGCAACCTCATGAACAGCCGGACTCACCGCAGATGACCATCGCGTCAGGCCCCGCGAGGACGCGTCGTCCAGCTCGATCGTTACTTCTCCCCTCGCGTACGTACAGAGAGCCGCATCGAAGATCGTCGCGGCCGCCAGCGGGTCGTGGAAGGTCGTCCCGGGCCAATCCTTGAACCATATCTCAGCCCACTCCAACACAGGCACAAAGAGAGGCACCCTTGCGAATGTGGCCCGGAACTCCTCGGGCGTCATGGTCACCTTGCTCGTCACATCGAGGCCGACAGTGCGGTGCAGAGGGACACGGGAGCGGTACACGATCGACGTTGCGTGGGCGTCAATGAGGGCATTCCACTCCACCGGGCCATAGCCCTGAGGAGGGGGCTCAAAGAAGCGGCCGCACATCATGACGAGTCCGCGGAGGAGGGAAGGGATCTCCGGATCCACGGAAAAGAGGAGCCCGATGTTGGTCAGCGGCGCGATGGTCAGCAGAATGACTTCGCCCGGCCATCGCCGGATAGTCCTCCGCATGAACTCAACGGCTTCGCCGCGCGGGAACCGGGTATCGTGCGGCCACGCCGACAGTGCAGCGGCCTGCGCGGCCCGGTTCTGTTTCTGTTCCAGGAGGATCGGAGTCTCCGCTCCGGGATAGATCGGCACTTCACGCCCGGCGCTCTTGCACAACGCCGACGCCAGCATTGCCCGGAGCTCAGCCTCTCCGGTCACCGTCGTGATTCCAAGGAGTTCGCATTCCGGATTTGACAACAGATAGGCAAGGCAGACGGCGTCGTCGATGTCTGTGCCGATATCTGTGTCCAACAGCAGTTTTACCATGCTCGCGATCCACACTCCCCATTCCGCAACTACGTGCCAGTCGTCTGCTTCAGCATCGGGACATCCGGATTCACGTCCGGTCCAAAGAACTTGAACAGCACCAGGTTGCCCGTACCCGTGTTCTCGATCCGGAACGGCGTGACGGCCTTGTCGTGGCACACCATGAGCTCATCCATTGCGGGATTGCCTCCTGCGACCCGGTGTCCATCGACCCGGCCGCTCCCCTGCCAGACGAGGATATTGTAGACTCCGTGGTCCGTGGACGTGTACGATTTCCCCGGCTTCACTTCGAGCCGCTTGCCGCTGAACCGGTGCGTATTGTAAAAGATCCATGTTTCTTCTCCCCCCTCCTGTACCCCTCCCTCCACCGGCCGGGGCGGGGTGTGCCTGTTTTCATAAAAGAACGGATCGCCGCTCGTCTCCCAGTCGATCATGTCGAGGATGACCCTCTCCCCATACTTTTGTCGGTCTTCGGGACGAACGTCTTTGAACAACAGCTCCTTGTCGATCGGGTAGCCGCTGACACGCGCCTGGAGCATCGAGAGGACGTCTGAGTCCTCCTGCAGCTCAATGGTGAGTGCCGATCCCGGGGCATGCAATGTTCCGGCGGGAATATGGAAGCCGTCGCCCGGCACCAGCAGATACGCCCGCGAATACTGGAGGATGCGATCGCTGTTCCACTGCTGCAGGTGGGGCAGGAACAGCTCGAATTGCCTCTGTGCTGTCACCGAAGGATGGACCCCGAGGAACGACTCAGGGTGCGGGCCCATCTCAACCCCCTCCGGAAAGTAATAGGCCTCCTCTTTCGGATTACGACCGACGAGCGCCGCATGGTACTTCATCTGATGAAAATGATATGGCAGCCGATCCCGATAGTCGAAGATCTTGGCCAGCCGGTCGAGGGTCTTATGCGTTGCCGCATAGGCGGCGCCCATGATCGAAGGACCGGCGAGTTCGACTGCTTCCTTCAGTGTCATGCGATCGTGTGAGTCCAGGGCGAGAAAACTCAGCCCTTCGTCCGGAATCCGCACCTTGTTGTCCGCGATCGTGGTAGACGCCAGCCATCGTTCGCAAATCGCGCCGCGCGCTCCGAGGTTGTACTCCGGCTCCGGCAGGCCGAACCGTCGGCCGGGGGGCAGGAATGTCCGGGCGACCCATGCAGGCTTCAGGCGGAGTATCCCGTTCCCGCGGGCTATCGCGTCTTCGACAATCGCCCGTCGATCGTTGGTCTCAGTCATGGCAACTCTCCAGCATGCTTATCGCACTCGTCTTCCCCCCTGCAGGAAGGGCTCTGCCAGTCCTTTGAGCGACCCGTCCGGCTCATAGATCACCTCGGGGGAATACTGGATCGCATACGCCCTGCGCATCCGCGAGGTACGGTTCGCGCCGGACCTGTGAAACGTGACGCTGGAAAATACCGCAATGGATCCGGCCGGTGCGATGAACGGGATCCCGGGGTCGTTCCCGAAATATCCGACGCGGTCACTCGAACCTTCCACCGTCTTGTGCTGAACCTTTTCACGCACGCCCGCGCGGGAAAAGGGGAGCAGATAGATCGTTCCATTCTCCTCGCTCACATCGTCAAGGGGAATCCACGCATTCACGTACGGCGTGTGCGGATGGTCCACGTACCCGGAATCCTGGTGCCAGCCAAACTCAGCCCCTTTCTTGTCCGTCCCTTTCACCACAAACTGTTCCCAGAAGAGCATCGCATTCTCGCCGACCGTCGCCTTGCAAATCTCACCCATAAGGTCGTTGAAGATGAACTCCCCAAGTTGCGGATGTGTCTTGAACGGCAGAAAGACGAAATAGCGGCTGTTTCTTCGGCTGAGGTTAACGGTGTCGCCGCCGAGGCGGTCCATTTCCGCCTCCTGTTCCTGCACAAGCGCAGTACATTGCGCGCGGAGCGCCTCGAGGTCCCTGTCCGGGATCGCCTGTTCGAGAAGCATGAATCCTTCATCACGGTACTGCTCACGCTGGGCATCGGTAATGCGAAACGGGGCCATGTCGTTACTCCTCCTCTGGTAAGTTGTCAATTTCTACGATGTGCTTCAATGTCCTCACGCCCGGCCCACGGAGCGCAACACTGCGAGCTCCTCTTCCCGTCTCCCGTAACCGTGAGAATGCGGGCGCGGCGAAGCCAGCAGCCAGTCAATCGTCTTCCGCATCCAGTCGTCGAACGGAGTCGGCCTGAAGCCGAGGTCTCGCTTGATCCGGTCGAGACTGAACACTGCAGTACGCCGGACGTCGTAGGGGAAGACATCTCCCGCCTCAGACGTGCTGAATGGCTGCCGCTCAAACGTCTCACGCTGCACATGGAAGAGCTCCGGCGATCGGCCGAGGAGATTGCCGAGGGCGCGTAAGTATTCGTTCAGGGAGAATATTTCCTCTCCCGCCACATTGTAGGCCTTCCCTGCGCTTGCGGAATCCTCGGGGAGCTGTGCCAGCGCCTGTGCGACATCTTCCACGTTGACCAGCTGGAAGGCACAGTCGCCGGACCCCGGCACCAGCAGCGGGCGTCCGTCCAGGATCCGTTCGATCCAGAAATAGTCCCTCCCGGCAGGATCGTGCGGGCCGCAGACAAACGTCGGGCGCACCATGCTGACGGGGAACGTTTTGGCGTCATGCGCCCGCCAGAGCACATCTTCACATTCCCGCTTCCTGATGCCGTAGCTCATCCCGAAGGGGTTACGCTCCCAGTAATCCATCAGCGGCCCCCTGTCCTGGTCCTCGGTGATCGGGCAGCGGACGGCATCCGAAACCATGTACACCGAGACGGTGCTGCAGTGGATGAAGCGGCCGACCTTCCCCCTGAAGATCCTGGCGGCGGCAGAGGACTCCGCCGGCTGGTAGGCGATCATGTCGTAGACGACGTCGTATGTCGTCCGACCGACTACCGCCTCAAGCTCCGCCGGGATCCTTCTGTCGCCGACGAGCCGTTTCACGCGTGCGTCGATCACGCCTTCCCCCTTCCCCCGGGTGAGGACGGTGACGCCGTGACCCTCCGACACCAGCCGCCGTACCAGCGCCCCGCTGATGAAACCCATCCCGCCGATCACGAGCACGTTCACCGGAGCACCGTCACTACATTTCCGCAATCCGCATTCCGCAATCCGCAATGCTTCAGTACTTTCCGTACGTCTTCGCCACTTCCACCATCGCAATCAGGTTCTCATGCGGCGTATCCCGGCCGCACTGGTCGCCTGTGGAGAGAACAAACCCCCCGTCTGCCGCCGCGGCGTCGATCAGCCGCTTGCATTTTTCCTCGACCTGCGCAGCCGTCGCTCGCAGCATGAACTCAAAGGTATTGATGTTCCCCTTGATGCAGAGTCTGCTCCCCACGCGCCGCTTTGCCTCCGCAATGTCCACGTCGCCCCCCGGGGGTTCCTCCATCGGTTCCATCACATCGACATCGGTCTCGGCGGCAACGATTTCGACGAGCTTCCATGAGCGCCCGCAGATATGCAGGTGGCTGATGATTCCCTTCTCCCTGCACATGGCCGAGGCCTTCTTGATAAACGGCAACTCAAACCTGCGGAAGATCGAGGGGGAGCTGACGCTCAGGCTCGCGCTGGAGCCGCCAAGCATGATCTCGTCCGGTATCGCCTCGAGGTTTGCCGCAAGGTAGGCGAGGGCCCACTCCATCCAGAACTCATGGACCTCCTCCATGAACTCGGGCTCGTCGGTGAAGTCCGCGACGCACTGCTCGAAGCCCCCGTGACGATAGTTGAACCACCAGTCCTGGAACACGGGCACCATGGCCACGTACACGCCCCGATCACCGATCCGGTCTCTGTCTTTGAATTCCTTTTCCCACGTCCATCCCCCCGTCCGCATAAACAGCTTGAACCGCTCGAAGTCGCGGCGGAGATCCTTGATCGGTTTCACCTCCCGCCAGGGGGGCTCATCCGAAAAATAGATCTCCACTTCATCGAGGTCCCCGTTCGACGTCTTGCAGAGTCGGCTGACAATGCGGCGGCCGGGCTCGGCAGTAACGGTGTCCACGAACTCGGGAGTCCCCGGCGGACGCAGTTCCTTCAGTCCCCCGTAGATGTACCACCCGTCGATCCCGAAGTGCTCCACCGCCCTGACATACGCTTCGGCATAGGTCGCCGACGTCCAGCCGTTGTGCTCGCGGCCGTCCAGGAACAGCTCATAGAACGGCCGTCCCGTCAGCTTCGCAGGGACCATGACGGAGATGTCGGGGCAGACCGGCACGTGGTCCGCCTTCTGTCGCCGGAAGGCCGTCATCATCCGTTGCTTTGATGTCATTTCAGCGTTTCCTCCTTCCCGCTCATTTCTTCGCAGGCAGCATCTTCCAATCGTTCAGCAGCGCGGCGAGGCGGTGGAACGACTGTTTTGGACTGGCGTCTTCGCGGACCAGGCCGCCGTTCACGATGAAGGGGCGGAAATCCGAAAAGTCGTACCAGTTGATCGCCTTGATGTACGGTTTGCTGTAATACAGAGTGTACACCTGTTCAAGCCAGTCGGCCTGAAGCTCTTCATCCCAATGGCGATGCCACGCGTACGGTTCTTCCTGCGGGGCATTCACTGCGCCGGACGGCGCCGGCGCGGTCAGCTTGGAGCTTGCACCGATCTCGGTAATGTAGATCGGTTTGCCGAACGCCGCGAGTCGCTCGAGCAGCCGGGCAATGTCGGAGAGATCGCGCTGGGGGAAGTAGATCTGGATGCCGAGGACATCGTACTCGACCCCTGCATCTGCAAGGTCCTGCAGGAACCTCCTCGGCGATCGGAGCGGACGAGTGGCGTCCATCCGCGCCATGCGGCCCCGGGCGGCGTACTCCGCCCACGGGCAACAGTTGTTGAGGATCCGGACTACACCCGGATCGGCCTCCCGGGCTGCCGTGCACGCGAGCCGGACAATCTCCGTGATCTGCGCTTCTGACAGATTGTGTATGTTCGCCCAGTCGTGAAACTCGTTCACGATCTCCCACTGCCGGATCTTTTCACCGTAATGGGAGACGAGGGCGTGCGCGTGCCGCTCCACGTACTGTTTCACCTCGTCGAACGTCTTCCGCTTCAGCCATTCGGGCGTCACCGTGGGATGAAACCAGAACAGCGGCCTTCCCTGAATGGTGATGTCGTAATGCGACAGCCACCGGACGATGTCGTCTTTTATCCCCCACTGATATTCCCCTTCGCGCGGCTCGAACAGCGGATACCAGGTGTCCCAGACGTAATGCGTGATCGTCGCGAAATTGAAGAGCTCGACGAAGCGCTTCGTGAACTCCTCCGACTTGGCCCAGACATACTGTCGGGTTTCGCATCCGAAATAAACGTCGTCCGTTCTTCTACGACGGGCAATATCGCTGCGCGCCTTCTCGAGCTCGATACGTTCTCCCGCCCGCAGTGCGTGGGCCAGCGCCCGATCCGCGAGCGCAACACAGCGCGCCGGATCCTGCCGTCGCTTCGCGGCATCTTCGAAAAGCTCCTCCGACGCATCGAACAGGTGAATCACTTCCGGAGAGAATACCGTCCCCTCCTTCTCGTAGCGGGCACGCACCGACGCATTGCGGGTCACCCTGCTCCGAGCGAACTCGAGGTTCAGGATCTTGTCCGGAACCGCGTCGTCAGAGGTATAGAACCTTCCTCCGTTGTCGGCTGAGAGCCAGACATAGCCAAAATCCCGAACGTACCAGCGGGCGTTGACGGAGAATTTCCCGCTCCCGATGTCGCGTGGGACAACGATGCCGTCGCGGTCAACACGAACGGATGACTTGAAGGGATCCTCCTGTTCGTCGGCAAGATACGCAAACGCCATGGCGGGCATCTGCGGGTGGGGGTATGGCCGGAAGACCAGATCGCGCCCGGGAAGCACATACAACGGGCCGCCTCGACCTGCCACGGGAACTGTCCCGAGGGCAACGGCTGACAGAGCACTCTGCTTCAGGAACGAACGGCGTGAAATGCGGTCCATGCGGGATCCTGTGTAGTTACTCTGCAGCGCGTGGGAGTGATTTCCATTCCGACTTCATCTTCAGGAACCGGTCCACAATCGCCCGCTTCTCCCCTTTCGGAGAGCGGAGGAACCCGCCATTCGGAATCCAGGAGTACGGATCCACAAAATCATACCAGTTCGCGGCCTCGATGTAGGGCTTGCTGTACGCGAGCGTGTAGAGCCCCTCCATCCAGTCGGCCTGGAGCTCTTCGTCCCACGGGCGGTGCCAGACGTACGGCTCCTGCGAAATGGTGAGCTTGCCCGACTTGATGGAATCCTCCGATGGTCCCGCCGACGCGCCGACCTCCGTCAGCTGGATTGGTCTGCCGATGTCCCTGAATTTTTCAATGAGGATGATCGTGTCCGCCAGGTCCCGGTAGGGAAAGTACATCTGGATGCCTGTGATATCGAACGGAACGCCGGCCTCGGCGAGCTGTTTCACGAATTGATACGGGGTGCGTTGTGGATGCGTCGCGTCGAGATCGGTCATCTTCTTCAGCTGCACGTACTCGGCAAACGGAGCACAGTTGTTGATCAGCCGTTTCACGCGGGGAGCGGTGTCGCGCGCCACTTCACAGGCGAGCCGGGTCACCTCGATGATCTGGTCGGGAGTGAGCCGGCATTCGTTTGCCCAATCGTGAAACTCGTTGACGACCTCCCAGGCGTACATGCCTTCGCCATAGTGGCCAACGACCTTGCGGACGTGTTGTTCCACGTACTTCCGAACGCCGTCGTACGTCTTGGACCGGAGCCAGTCGGGAGTAGTTGTTTTGTAGGACCACCAGAGCGGCCGTCCTTCGACGGTGATGTTGCGGCTCCGAAGCTGCCTGAACAGCGCGTCGCGGAGATCGAACTGGGTCTTTCCCTCCTCCGGTTCAAAATCCTCAAAGACGCCGCTGATCAGGTAGTGGGTAATTGTGGCATAATCGAACAGCTCGGTGAAGCGCGACAGAAAGAGTTCCACGTCCATCTGGAAGTAGCCGCGGGCGTCGCACCCTGCGAAGAAATCCTTGCGGGCACCGCGGCGTCTGATTGCGTGCCGCGCGTGTTCGAGCTCGATCATTTCCCCCGCCCGCATGCCGTACAGGAGAGATGTCTGGGCCAGTGCGCCGCACCGCTCGCTCTCCTGAAAGTGCCCCCCCGCGTCCCGATAATACCCTTCGGCAAGACCGATCAACCCTTCCAGCTCGCGCGAGGGGTTCCAGCCGTCTTGCCGGTGCAGTTCGAGGCGACGCCTGTTCCGCGCCACTCTACTCTTCGCCAGCTCGAAGTTCAGGTTCAGCGTACGGCTGCCGGTGGAGGGAAGCTGGTAGAACTCCCCGCCATTGTCCGCTGTGATGAAGATATAGCCGAACCCCTCGACGTTCCACCTCACGTTGATGCCGAACTTCTCCCTCCCCCCGGCATCCGTGATTGTCACACCTTCGCGCGTGGCAACGATGTCCGAATAAAACGAATCCCAGGCCGCGTCCGTCGCGTACGCCCAGTCGAGCAGATGCGGGCCGCGGCCCGACTGAACGAACACCGGACGGAAGATGAGCGATCCCTTCCCTGTCGTCATGCGTCTCGACTCCCCTGAAAATGAATGTGTGACCGCTGAACGGGCGACCCTCGAACCGATGGCACTGCCGATACCTGCAAGTGCGCTCGCCCTGAGAAACCGCCTTCTGCTCAACCGGGTCATGACCGCGCCTGTATGTTCAGTTTCCCTGTTTCAAGAATTCCCCGTACCGGCGGTGATATTCCGCCCTGTAGGATTTCACGGCGCCGTCGTACGTCAACACCGGTGCGTCCTTTGCGCGCTTCCAGGTGATCGCGACCGCCTTCGTGGCCGGGGGGAGAGCCACGGATGAACCCGTGACTCTCATCGCCGTACCGTCCGCTGTCACCGCCGCCACCTGCATGAACCAGGGTAAATGAAGGATCAGCGAGTCCGGCGGTCGTACGTATGACGCGCGGAGACGGATCTCCGCGTTACCGACGCCGCTCGTGAGCTCAGCGTCCAGGACTCCAAAATTTGTCGGCGCGCGACGCACCGCCACCGTCAATCCATTACCGACCCACGACGGAGAGAGGGCCGAAAACAGGTGCAGTGCATTCCCCTGTTCCCGGACGAGCATATTCCTCAGGAGTGCGCGGTACTTTGCGGCGAACCAGCCGTGCGGCGCCAGGTTCATGCCGAAGTCTCGGGTCTTCCAGGGAAGCACGGAGAACTCGAATCCCGCATGTGTGGCGCTGGTGTGGACGAGGAGGGCATAGAGCTCTTCGATTGCCGACCGTTGCTCGCCGCGCACGACTTCAGTTTCGGTGTTCGCCATCGTCAGATAGTGATGCAGCCACCGCCCGTTCCCGTATGTCATGATCCCTTCCTGGTATTTCGCGCGCGTTGCCGCCAACGTTGCGCTCACCATCGGATCGAAGGAATCGAGGATCATCTCAGGATACACCGACTCCATGTTTCCCCAATCCTGTCCCCCCAGCGAGTCGAGCCCCGGAGGCATGTAGCCACCCGTCTTCGCCGTGACGGTGCGCAGGCGTTCGAGCAGTGCTTCCAGGTAGTCGTCGTACTCTGCCCTGAACGCTTTTGCATCCGCTGCGTTGGCGACCCCCTCCGCGAGCGCGATGGCGTTCTTGAGTCCCCCGAGCGCGATGAAATTATGGCCCGTGACGTGCCCGCTGATGTCCTCGTTATCACCCGGCGTCGTGGCCGGCATGAGCCGGAATGGATCGCTGCGTCGCGCCTGTTGCAGCCACGCCACCGCCTTCACCACCGCGGGATAGACTGATTCCGCAAACTCCTGATCGCGGGTAATCCGATAATGCTGTCCGAACGCCCAGAGGGTTTGCCCCCATCCGTCGTACTGCCCTCCCTGCGACAGGAAATTGCCATCGGGCTGCTGCCACTGGAGGAAGAACGCGAGGCACTGGCGCGCGATCTCATGGTACCCGCCGAGGTCGTACATGCGCACAATGAAGGAGGCATCGCGGAGCCAGAACGCGTCGTACTGGAACTCGTTCACCTTCTGGACATACCATTGGTCGTGTTTGTTCCGTGCGATCAGGTCGTACACCAGACTCGCTTTGAAGGTGTTTACCGCCTTCGACTCAGGCAGTTCAATCGAGATCCCTTCTGAGATAATCTTTTTCCAGAACTCTACGGTCCGGTCGTGAAACGTCTCAAATCGCGCAGCTCTCAGCGCATCCGTCAGCGGGCTGTCGTGCGGGAAGGGCTCGTATGGCATTTTGAAGTCGAGCACCGCTTCCCGGCCTGCCTCCAGTCGCAGCGTGTACATCGCGATGCCGGCCGGCGTCGTGGGGAGGATAAAGAGTTTCTCGGGCGAGGTTGAGGGGGACTCGTTATACCCCGTTTTGAGCGTCAACATTCTTTCAGGGGCCGGCGATTGTGCAAAGAGGTACATGACCTTCCCGTCACGGAGCACTGCATCGCCGGAGAAGCTGTACTCCCAGTCCGTGCTGAACTGGACGCCTGCCTGCTCATAATTCCCCGTCCTCTCTGCCTTCGCCGGACGGCCGAACCGGTTGTCGCCCACCCCCCAGTTGGTATTCGCGTCGTTCTGAAACCGGATGGCTGCAGCGATGTAGGCGGTGCGGCGCACAGGGGTTGGGTTGACCACGCGCACCCTGACGAAGTTCATGAGCGGGCTCTCGGGGTTCCCGTCGAGCGTCGCAGCAAACGCCGTCACGGCGTACGCAATTCCCTCCGTGTCGAACGAGTAGTGCACGATCGGCAGGTAACCCCGCTCCAGCGTCTTCACACGCCGGCGTACCGGGACAGGTGGATTCCCCGTGAAAAACATCAGCTCGCCAAAGCCGGTGTAGAGATACCCCTCGGGGGAGATCAACGTCCCTTCCTTCCCGTCCATCACGCCGATGACGTCGGTCGGCTGGCTGAAGTAACAGAAGGGCTCGTCATCCCTGTCGATCGCCGGATCGATCATTTGCGCCTGGCCGCAAACGGCTGCAAGCGCCGACCAGAGTGCCGTGAGTGCAACCGTTCTCATCATGGATGCCTGATAGGCAAGATATCTCACTGGGGTAGCGTCCAATCCTTCAGTGTGACGTGCAGCGTGACGTCGCCCAATCGCGCTCCGGCAGATGACGCCTCCCACGACACGTCCACCGGATTCGTCGTCGTCCCCTCCGCACAGCGGACGAACGTCTGGACAGCCGCGGCGCCGCCGGGGGGAATGCGGTACGTGCCCGATCCGTTCGCCTCCCTCCATCCTGACGGGAGGAGGGGCCGGAGCGTGACCGAGGCCGAGTCGGGGGTATCGTTCCTGATCAGCAGTGGAATGTGGAGATAACTCCCTGCTGCAACTTCAATCTCGGGGCGAACCAGCGGTCCGACGCGCTCGATGCCGTGGGCCGGCCAGAAATTCCGATAAAACTCGAACGGACCGCCGAGAGCTAGCGAGACGCCGCGACCCGGACGGGGTAGATACCCCGGTGGACGGCGGTATGCAACCGGTTCCGCTGTGATGCCGTCGAACACGTCGCCCGTCGGCACGCAGTGGACCAGCGACTTACCGAAGATCAACCGGAACCTACCGAGCCAGGCATTGAACCACGAGAAGTCTCCGGTGCGAAGGGCTTCCACGGCGGCTGCGGATGTCTCTCCCTGGGTTCTGTGCGGTGCATGGAGCGAGGCAGCAATCTTGTAGTACGGTTCACGGCGCGTGTGCGATATCGCCGTCTGATCGAAGGCCGGACCTTCAGCGACAATGTCATGCGAAGCATCGGAAAAGAAATAGAGCTTCTTCGGCTGCCAGGGGTGGAGACCCTCGGTCGCATTATTGATGTCCGTCCGCTCGCGCGGTGCCATGACGTGCGCGGGAAAAACGGTCGGATCACCCGCAATATCAAACGCCTCCGTGGCAATCACGCCCGCCGCCTGATGGTCGCCGTGGTTCTCGCCCGCAACGAAGTGGGGCAACCAGGTGAATACCACTTCCGGCCGCGTCAACCGGATCAGCCGCACGACGTCCTCCAGCACGGCTCCGTGATGCCATGTCGCAAGAGACTGGAACAGGTCCTGCCCCGGCGTGTCTCGTCCCTGAAGGAACCACACGTTCGTAATGCCGAACGACGCGGCCGCCTGCCGCGCCTCCATTTCACGGATTGCCCCCAGCGCCGTGCTCTGCTCATTGCCAACGGCATTTCCTCCACCGCTTCCCCGGTTGCAGTACACGATC
>JBFLYO010000019.1:0-67646 GCA_040756745.1 Bacteroidota bacterium | reverse complement strand
CCCCGAGCTGCCGGATCAGCCATGTCCACATCACGAAGTTGGTGCCCGGGAGCGTGGCAATGTTGTGCATCTGCCACCGCCCGGCCTGAAGCATCGACTGAAAGCTGAGGGTCTCGATGTTGATGAATTTCGTCAGCAGGTTGACGTCCTTGTTGACGGTCCTGAATTTCCCCAGCGCCGCACCCAGCTCGTTGTTCGTCAGGAGTTGAGCAACAAGATACCGAAGCGCGTCTTTGTCGGGAGTGTTGTCCGCATCATAAATCGCCACCACGTCTGCGCGCACCTGGCTGATGCCGAGGTTGAGCGCCCTCGATTTCCCCCTCCCTCCCTCTCCTTTCCGCACATCGTAGAGCTGCACCCGGTGATCGCGCCGCGCATAATGCTGGACGACCTCCCGCGTCGTATCCGTCGACCCGTCGTTGATCACCAGCACCGTCAGCTTGTCCTTCGGATACTCCAGCCGCAGCATCGCCTCAAGCGTGTGCGCAATGACTTTCTCTTCGTTATGCGCCGGGATCAGAATGGTGCAGGCGGGATAGTCGAACTACGTGGTATCGAACATCCGCTTCTGCCGGAGCGACTTGACGAAGTTGAAGTAGCCGAAGCAGGTCAGCACAAACTGGTAGGCGATCATGAACCAGATCAGGATGACCGCCACCACGAAGAGGGCGCTGAGGTCTATTTCAAGGACTGTCATGCGTAGCGACCCTTCAGGACTTTCAGGGCAACATACATCGCCGCAAGCATCAGCACCGCGATGCTGCCGAAAATGGCGATCGCGTTGGCCGACCAGAAGGAGGTAATATTCACGCCGTACGAGAACGCATCACCGGCCACGATATGCACGGTGTGACTGCCGGGGGGAAGGAACATTGAGTAGCAGTCGTTCCCCTTCATCTGGGCAAATGAGTATGGCTCGCCATCTACATGCGCCGACGTTGGCTCACGGTTCAACGTCAGCAAGGCACGCATCCCTGCCTCGTATGTGAGGTTCACCGTGCGCATGCCGTACGCAACCGAGAGGAGATTGCCGCTGAAGGAGAGGATGCGGGTTTCAAGCTCGTGCGTCGAGAATGCACTCCCCTGTTCCCGGCCGATGGTGACCGTGTGTTCACCCGCGGGGATGATGTACGTGTTTTCGCGTGCCGGAGAAAGCGGCACGCCGTCGATCGAGATCTCCTTCGTCTCCGGCGGGAGCTTCAGGCTGAACGACACTGGTGACGCAACTGCATAGCCGTTCTCCACGCGCCGGTACGTCACATCGCTCGCAAGGGCGAAGGGGAAGAACTTGATGTCCTGTGGATTGACGCTCGACTCAGAATAGATCGTCAGCCGCGGGGCACCCATCGAAGCCGACCTGACCAGATGAAAGCTCTCCGTACCGGTCTGGATCAGGGTTGGGAAGGGTGTGATCTGCTCCGGCTTCCGGAACGAGAGGATGTTCAGGTCAAGCATTATCTTCGAACGGTCTCCGGCAATTGCTACATAGCGCCGGCCGATCTCCTGATAGCGCAGGGGATCGGTGGACCAGACGGGCTCGGGGTCTTCGACCTGCAGGACGAATCCGTACTCGCGCTGAAAGGCGAGGATCGAATTCATGTCGACGCCGATGTTCTCGCGCAGCTCCGGCGAGCCGAGCGCATCCATGGCCGTGACGATCACCTGGAAGCCGTGACGGGAGGCTGTGAGCTCGCGTGTCATTCCAAGGACGGACGTGTATACGTTCTCCAGTGCGTGGATGCGGTATTCCACCACAGCCCGTTTCGCGTCGAGGTTGGCCTTCCAGAAATGGGAGGACGTGGAGTCGAGCACGGCACGGAGATCAAAGCCGTATCTCCTCCTGAACTCCCGCTGGGCGGAGGGATGCATCGGAGTGAACAGGAGCGGATCGCGGAACCCACGTCCCGCGTCAAAATAGAGCTCGGCAATGTTCACCCCGTCCCAATCGTACGATTCGAGGAACGTACGGTATGCCGCAGTCATTGCCTGCACGCACTTCTCGTCGGTCATAGCAACGGGGTAGCGCCACGACGGCCGGACATCGTCTCCTTTGATGTTTTTCTCACGCCACTCCGGGTGGTCGCCGTAGAACTTCGGGCTCACCTGCGGTGGCTCGAGCCATGCATAGACCAGGATACCGTTGGCATGCGCAAGCGTGATGAGGCGCTTGTAGTCGTACGTGTATTTGGGGTACTCATGCCACCCCGATACATGGACGATGCGGACACCGAGACGCACCCATTGCTTGATCAGGGTTTCCGTGCTCATCGTCCGTGCACGTGAGCCCGGTTCGAAATAGACCTCCAGCCGGTCCCGCCGCACCACCGGGCCGAGACGGAAGTATTTGCCGATGTATTCAAGCAGGAAGGGATAGAGACTGTATCCTTCCCGCGAAAGCGGGTCGAACCTCGTCGAGAAGAAGATGATCTTTCCCTTGCCCAGCGGCCTTCCCACCACGAGCGGCGCTTCTGTCGCTTCGTCGATGCAGAAGACTTCCTCGACGTTGTCCGCATCGAACCTCGTCGCGAGTTCGGCGAGCCGCCACGCGATCCGTTCCTCTGGAAAAAGCCGGTCGCGCACCCGGGTCACGCGAAATCTCGAATTGCCGAACGAGATCCCGAGCTCCTTGGCGAGTTCCGTCGGCATGTCGGTCACCACGCTTCCGCCGTCGCTGACGAATTTCACGATCGCATCGTAGTCGGCATCGCGGAGCGAATCGACAAACGTATAGGGGACGAACAGCAGGTTGTATTGTTCAAGCCGGAGCGGTTGTCCTGCAAAGATTGTGTCCACGGCGACGTTCACGCTGCGCATGACAGCGGCGAACGACGCCTGGTCGTTGAACGCCGCTCCCCGGGCATAGTGGTTCCAGAGGATCACCGGGCGGGCTTCCCGCCACGTCTCTTCGCGTCCGAACACCTTGTCGGCCGCGCGCTGCGCGCCCGTCCAGAGCTGCTCGGTGAACGACGGCATCCGTTCGCGGAATTCCACCGGCTCCGCCTTGTAGATCTGCCCGGGTTCAAGCGAGACCGAGCGCGTGATCTGTCCGCTGACCCGCTTGTCGGACGTGGTCATGCTCATGACCTCGCCGTTCTTCTCGATCACCGTTTCCTGCAGATACTGTGCATCGAGCGTCAGCGTGAACTCCTGCGAGCCGCTCAACATGATCCGGTCCTTCGTGCCCGACCGGAGGTTGAGATCGCGCACGTCCATGTAGGTGTAACCAAGCGCCTCGACGCCGTCGACAAGCTTCTTCAGCAGGTCAAGGTTGACAAACGGATGGAAGAAGCAGGCGGCGAATCCGTCGCGTACCGCCAGGTTGGCCTTTGCCCCGGCGATGATATTGGCCACAGCGGCTTCGCCGACCGCAGGATCAGGGTCGAGGGGAACGTAACCGAGGTTTTCAGATATCAGCCGCTGGCCGAAGAGGTCCCTGGTGATCATGTACGGAACGTACTGGCCGTAGTCCATGTCCTCGATGGCAAGGCGCTGCTCCATCGCCGTGTTGAAATAGCGGCCGATCGTTTCATACAGGCGGAACGAGCCGGCGTAGTGCGGCGTTTCCCAGACGAGGGGATACAGCCCGTTCCGCATGAACTCGTGAATCCCCATTTCGATTTTGCGCGAGATGCCCTCCACCGTCTCCTCGCGGATCGGCCGGCCTGTGTTCTCGTCCCAGAACTCGTAATCCACCCCCGTGATGCCGTGGTACTGATGGGTCACGCCGTGCATAACGATCGTACCGCCGTTCTGCGTCATGTACCTGAGGGCATCGACCAGCTCGGGCTTGTCGGACAGGCTGACCCTGATCCCCTCGCTGGGGCTGACGTAGAACGGGACCACCCCCACAAGGAAGGGAATGCTGTGCGACGAGAGGATGTCGGCGATCTCCCTGAGATTCGAGGGGTTCTCCAGCGGGTTCACATCCTCGATCCGGATCAAGGCGGTATGCGATTCCTCATGCGCCTGGCCGAGGATGTCATGCAGCATGTCCGCGAACAGCAGATAACGGTCGGTCTCGGTGGCGTTGGAAAAGGGAGAATCCGCGAAATAGGTCAGCAGGCCCGACCGGACGATGTACGGGACTTCCCACCGCTTACGGGTGGAGAGCGCGGTCGCCAGGATCGAGACCCGCTTCCGGTCGGCGATCGCAATCATATTGATATTGGGTTCCCCTTTGGTAAAGGTCCTCGTGCCTGCTCTGACCTTGTCGAACACGTTGACAGAGTCGAGGTGGGAGACGGTGAACCCGAAGCGCCGCCGGACTTCCGGGCGGGACGAGAACTCCTTGAAGCCGGTGTTCAACCAGAGCACCGGGACGCGGGTGGCGAGAACATCTTCCTGGAAGCGGAGCGGCGGGTTGTAGGAGGCAGAGAAGCCGATGAAGACGACGAGGTCATACCGCCCGAACGTGCGCGGCACATATTCGTTCACGCCGAGAACGCGCGTCGTGGCGTTGAAGTGGCCAAGCAGAGTGGCGAGTTCCCGCCCGTCCGCGATGGCCTTGCTGCGGAGCGACGTCCCCCCTTCAACAACGATCAGCACTTTTGCGGGTCCGCCGCGTTCAGCGGGGACGCTGAAGGCGGAAGTGGCAAGACACCATGACAACAACGGGACCGCCGCTCGTCTCACGGGGCGCCTGTCCGGGGATCTTCCATGCACAGAATATACGGAGAATCCCGTTCAATCGGAACCTGACGGGGACGGCCCGCGCTCCGGGCGGCGGTTGTACCGGACATCAATGACTTCGTCTACTTCGTGTCGAGGATGATCGGCAGTCCGTCCTTGCCGGCCCCGACGATGATCACCTTGGTGTTGGGTGAGTTCGCAAGCTTCTCTGTCGCTTCGATTCCCTTCCATCGCAACAATTGCTCACTGATCCCCGCCGCAACGATGGCCTGGAAGTCGGCAATCCCTTTCGCCTCGATCCGTTTCCTGTCGGCTTCCTGTCGTTCCTTGGTAAGAATGAACTCCATCCTCTGGCTCTCCTGCTCGGCCCGTTGTTTCTGCTCGATCGCCTCTGTCAACTGTGACGGCAGGGCGACATTTCGGAGAGGGGTCGACTCCACGAAGATCCCTCGCACCTTCAGCAATGCGGCGAGCTCCGACTGGATGGTTGCGCCGAGTTTCTCCCGCTCGGTCGAATAGAGGGCACTTGCCTGAAAGCTCGCCGTGACGGCGCGGCTCACGGAGCGGAACTGCGGGACGAGGACGACATCGGAATACTCCGTGCCGATCTTCCGGTAGACGCTTGCGGCCGAATCGGGCTCGAGACGGTACAGAGCGCTGATCTCCAGGCCGATGGTCAGTCCTTCACGTGAGAGGACCTGCATGACCTCTTTATGTTCGGTCGTCTGCACGGAGAACTTGATAACGCGCGCGAACGGGTTGACGAAATTGATCCCTGCCTTGAGGGTATTGTCGGACACCGTGCCGAAGAAGTCGACAACACCGACGTGGCCGGCAGGCACGACCGTTAAGCACTGAAACACGGCAAGGACGGCAAAGACGACAATCGCCACCACGGACAGGGTCGAAAGTCCGCGGTAGGCGAGGTTATGCTCCTGCACCTTCTTCGCGGCCATGCGCCAAACAAAAAAGGCCACGACGACAATGACAACGGATAAGAGAAATAACATGGCAACGCTCCTGCGTGTAGTGGGGTGACGGTGTGGAAGAACAGAGGTGCTGTAATCTACGAAGGCGGGATCGCAACGGCAATGGAAATCGGTGCGCGGCTCTGCGAATAATTGGGGAAATCCCTATCTTCCGGAGCCACATTTCGCCAGGAGAACCTCATGGAGACTGTGCTCCCACCCCGTCTGCGCCGCGGCGATCTCATCGGGATCGTCGCCCCTGCCAGTCCGCTGGAGGATCCTTCACGGCTCGATCTGGGCGTCCGATATCTCGAGCAGCTCGGCTATCGCACGCTGACCGGCGACAGCGTGTCGCACCGTGCCGGCTATCTTGCCGGAACGGACGATGACCGCCTCAATGATTTCCACGCCATGTTCCGGAACAAGAATGTCAAAGCCGTCTTTTGCGTGAGAGGAGGGTATGGCTCGCCGCGGCTGCTGTCGCGGATCGACTACCGCCTGATCGCGAGGAACCCGAAAATTCTCGTCGGCTATAGCGACATTACTGCACTACATCTTGCCATTTGGACGAAGACAGGCATGGTCACCTTCCACGGCCCGATGCTCGGCGTGGATATGGCGGGGGAGATGGATCCCTTTGCGGAGGAGCGCTTCTGGCGGCTGGTGACATCGCCGGAGCGAAGGCGCACGATCGCCGACGGCGGGATTGGCGCAATTGCATTGAATCACGGTTTGTCTTCGGGCCGTCTTCTCGGCGGGAACCTCTCCCTGGTTGTGTCGATACTCGGCACGCCGTTTCAACCGGAGTTCCGGCGTGCGATCCTCTTTCTCGAGGAGATTGGCGAGGAGCCATACCGAGTGGATAGGATGCTGACCCAGCTGCGAAATGCCGGCATTCTCCGCAAAGCTTCAGGGATCGGGTTCGGCATGTTCAGCGATTGTGGGCCGAAGGATCCGTCAAAGCCGTCGTTCACGGTCGACCAGGTGCTGAGGGAAGCGGCAAGCGCATCTCACGGCCCGGTCCTGAGCGGGCTCCCCTTTGGGCACGACCATCGCATGATTACGCTGCCCGTAGGGGTTCGGGCCCGGCTGGATGCGGAAGCGGGGTCGCTGGAACTTCTTGGGCCTGCAGTGGAGTGATCCCAGGTGTCGCTTCTGCAGCGCATTTCTTGAATTTCTGTCAAACATGTCGTAGTTTTATTCATGCTGAGTATTGCCGTTCTTGGTTCCGGGCGCGGATCGAATTTCCGTGCGATCCTGACGGCGATACAGCAGGGGAGCATTCCGGACGCGCGGATATGCGTCGTCATCAGCAACAATTCCACCGCCGGCATTCTCGAGATTGCCCGGGCCAATGCGATCCCCGCCGTTCACCTGAGTCAGAAGCAGTTTCCCGATGAGAACGCCTTCGCCGATGCAATGCTCTCCACGCTCCAGCAGCACGGGGCGGATTTCATTGCGCTCGCGGGGTACATGAAGCGCGTTCCCACCTCCGTCGTCGCGGCCTTCCGCAAACGGATCGTGAATATTCATCCCGCCCTGCTTCCCCGGTTCGGGGGCGCGGGGATGTACGGCATGCACGTGCATGAAGCGGTGCTTGCCGCGGGAGAAACGGTGAGCGGCGCGACGGTGCATTACGTCGACGAAGAATACGACCACGGGGCTGTGATTCTGCAGCGAACCGTCCCTGTACGTCCCGGCGACACCCCGGAATCGCTCGCAGAACGCGTCCTGGCCGTCGAGCACGAGCTTTATCCCGAAGCCCTCCGGCGCCTTGCGCGGGAGAAGACCGGGATCGGCAGATGACCCCTGTCGAATTCCCCATGTCACGAAGGGAAGCCGTTTGCCTCTTATCCGTCGCGCGCTGATCAGCGTTTCCGATAAGCGCGGTCTTGTCGAATTCGCCCGTGCCCTCCGCACACTCCATGTGCAGATCATCTCGACAGGCGGTACGGCTGCTGCGCTGCGATCGGCGGGGATCGACGTAACGTCCGTTGCCGACGTGACTGGTTTCCCTGAGATCCTGGAAGGCCGCGTGAAGACGCTCCACCCGATGATCCACGGCGGGCTGCTGGCCATCCCCGGCAACCCGGGGCACGACCGGCAGATCCGTGAACAGGGAATAGAGCCCATCGACATGGTTGTGGTCAATCTCTACCCGTTCGAACAGACGGTGGCGCGAGATGGCGTATCGATGGACGAGGCGGTCGAACAGATCGACATCGGCGGCCCGTCGATGATCCGGTCAGCGGCAAAGAATTTCCGTCACAAGGCAGTCGTCACCTCACCCGACCGGTACGGCATGGTGATCGAGGAGATGACGTCGGGCAACGGGACGATTTCCGAACAGACCTGTGCCGCTCTCGCGCGGGAAGCATTCCGGCAAACATCGGTATACGACGCCGCAATCGCGGCCTATCTGGAAAAATCCGCAACTCCTTCAGGTGAGTTTCCGCCGGAGCTGTCGATACGGGCCCGGAAGGAGCAGGAACTACGGTACGGTGAAAATCCCCACCAGCGCGCTGCGCTCTATGGGGACGTGACTGGACTCTTCCGAAAGCTCCACGGCAAGGAGCTGTCGTACAATAATATTGTGGATATGGCGGCCGCTGCGCTGCTGATCGCGGAGTTCGACGAACCTGCAGTCGCGATCATCAAGCACACCAATCCGTGCGGCGCGGCTACGGCGAACTCGCTGTCGGAAGCGTATGACCTGGCGCTCATGACCGACCGCAGTTCCGCATTCGGCGGCATCGTCGCGTGCAACAGGCCGCTCGATATGGAAGTCGCGGCAAGGATTGACGCTCTTTTCACGGAAGTAGTTATTGCGCCAGCCATACCTGCCCCCGTGCTGGAGTTTTTCCGGAAGAAGAAGGACCGGCGGATCATCGAGCTTGCCGCCGACCTCCGGACGCTGCGCGACCCTGATATCAGGAGCGTCCCCGGCGGGTTCCTGGTGCAGGACCGGGACGGCATAGATTCGGCCAAGGAATCCTTCAGGGTGGTAACGCGTCGTTCCCCCTCGGCGATGGAGGAGCGTGCCCTCCGTTTCGCCTGGCGCGTGGCAAAGCACGTCAAGTCGAACGCCATCGTCTATGCGCGTGAAGACCGGACGCTGGGGGTGGGTGCAGGACAGATGTCCCGCGTGGACTCGTCCCGCATCGCCGCCGAGAAGGCGCGCGCTGCAGGACTCGACCTGCAGGGTGCGGCGGTGGCCTCCGACGCATTCTTCCCCTTCGCCGACGGATTGCTGGAAGCCGTGAAGGCGGGCGCCAGCACGGTCATCCAGCCCGGGGGATCGGTGCGCGATGCCGAAGTGATCGCCGCCGCCGACGAACACAACATCGCGATGGTCTTTACCGGCACCAGACATTTCCGTCATTAACCTCAGCCACGCCTTCAACCCATGGGCCTCTTCTCCCTCTTCTCCGCAGACCTCGCGATCGACCTCGGCACGGCCAACACGCTGATCTTCATGAAAGGAAAGGGGATCGTGCTGAACGAACCTTCCATCGTGGCGTTCGACCGCAACACGAAACGGATCGTCGCGATCGGCAAGGACGCGCAGGAGATGCTCGGGCGGACCCACCGCGACATCCGCACCATCCGCCCGATGAAGGATGGCGTCATCGCCGATTTTGAGATCGCCGAGGGGATGCTGCGCGAGTTCATCAAGAAGATCCATGCCAACTGGATGCCGAGCCGGCGCATCGTGGTCTGCGTGCCGAGCGGTGTGACGGAAGTCGAAAAGCGCGCGGTGCGCGACTCCGCAGAGCACGCCGGCGCAAAGGAAGTCCACCTGATCGCGGAACCAATGGCTGCGGCCATCGGCGTGGGTCTTGACGTCGAGGCCCCCGTCGGCAACATGATCGTGGACATCGGCGGCGGCACGACCGAGATCGCCGTGATCGCCCTCTCCGGCATTGTGAACGAGGAGTCCGTCCGGATCGCCGGGGATGAGATGAACAATGCGATCATTCAGTTCTTCAAGAAGAACCACAACATTCTGATCGGCGAGAGGACCGCGGAGGCAATCAAGTGCGAGGTCGGCTCCGCCATGCCGCTAAAGGAAGAGGTAACAATCCAGGTCAAGGGGCGCGATCTCGTAAATGGTATTCCGAAAACCACGGAAGTCAGCTCGGTGGAGATCCGTGAGGCGCTCGGCGAGCCGGTCATCCAGATTGTCCAGACGGTCAAACTGACGCTCGAACGCACGCCTCCCGAGCTCTCGGCCGACATCCTCGACCGTGGCGTCATGCTGAGCGGCGGCGGGGCGCTGCTGAAGGGTCTCGATGAACGGCTCCGTCTGGAGACCAGCCTTCCCGTGCACGTTGCCGAAGACCCTCTGACCGCCGTCGTCCGCGGCACGGGAAAGGTCCTCGAAAACCTGGGAAAGTATTCGAAGGTGCTCCTCAAGAGCCGACGGTACTGAGCGGGGCCCCATGCTGCGACGATTGTACGATTTTGCAGTCCTCTTCAAGGAATACCTCGTCGTTGCCCTCCTGCTGGGCACGTCCATCGCCCTCATGGCCTCGAACGATACCCCCCAGATCCGCACCATTCGCTCGTTCACGGTTGTCTCCCTGGGATTCCTGCAGGAGATCTTCGGCGCAATCCCCAACTACTTCGACCTGCGGCACGAAAACCAGGTGTTGCGGGAACTGAACCTGACGCTGGCAGACGAAGTCAACCGACTGCGCGAGGCGCGGCTGGAGAACCTGCGCCTCCGGCAGATGCTGGGGTTGAAGGAGCGACCTCAGGTTTCCTCCGTCGCAGCCAATGTCATTGGCAAGAACCTTCAGCTCCTCCGGAACACCATCACGCTGGATGTGGGGGAGGCCGACGGCGTGCACGTCAACATGCCGGTGGTGAGCGACAACGGCCTGGTGGGAAAGGTTGTCGCGACCGCAAGCCGCTACGCCGTTGCACAGATCCTTCTCAACAAGGACCTCCGCGTCAGCGCGAAGATCCAGCGCAGCCGTGTCGACGGGATCATCCGGTGGGAAGGGGGAAGCGTGTTGACGCTGACGAACGTGGCGAAGACCCTCGACGTGCAGACAGGCGACGTCGTGATCACGTCGGAATACAGCAGCATGTTCCCGGCGGGGATCCGCATCGGCGTCGTGACCGCGGCCCGGCCGATGGAGGGATCGCTGTTTCAGGCCGTGGAGGTTGCGCCGGCGGTGGACTTCTCTCGCCTGGAAGAGGCGTTTGTGCTCCGGACGGTTCCCGACAGCGCGCGGATCGCGCTCGAGCGTCGCTTCCACGACTGAGCGACCGCATGCGGCAGAACGCCATCGATGCGTCTCTCACCCTGCTGTTCCTCCTCCTGCAGACCACGCTGGCCCGCTATCTGGCGGTCGGCGGGCTTCCTCCCGACCTGACGCTGATCTGGATTGTCTATCTCGCGGTCCGCAGAGGGCAGATCGCTGCCACGCTAGCCGGTTTTGCGTCAGGCCTTGTTCTCGATCTCATGAGCGGACATGACGGCATGCTCGGCCTGGCCGCGTTATGCAAAACAGCGGCAGGTTTTCTCGCGGGGTACTTCTACAACGAGAACAAGACGCTCCAGACGTTGAGCACCTACCGGTTCCTCCTGATCCTCGCATTTGTCGCGATCGTGCATAATCTCCTGTATTTTACTATCTTCCTGCAGGGAAGCGAGATCAGCTGGTGGGGTGCGGCGGCGTTCTACGGCGTCCCCTCGGCCGCATACACGGCTGCGATGGGACTTCTGCCGATGTTCGTGTTTGCTCGCCGCTTCCTCTCCTAGATTTCTCCTGGCACCCACCGGTCACCGGTACCTCACCGACATGACGCAGCAATTCGACATAGAGCTCTACGGAAAGCGGCGCGTGCTGTACACCGTCATCGCATTCCTGACGCTTCTCTACACCGGCCGCCTCTATCAGCTGCAGCTCATCTACAGCGACGAGTACGGTCGCAAGTCGGAAGAGAATAGCATCCGGACGATCACGAAGGAGCCGGTCCGCGGGACGATTTACGACCGGTCCGGCATGCTCGTCGTGGACAACCGTCCCGCCTTCACGGTCACGGTCACGCCGTTCGAATTCGACAAGAACACGGTGCCGTATCTCTCCGGCCTTCTCCAGCTTGATCCCGAGTTCATCCGTGAGCGGCTTCACAAAGGAGAGGCCTACTCGCGCTTTGCGCCCATTAAGATCAAGCGCGACATCGATTTCAAGATGCTCTCGGCGCTCGAGGAAAACCGGGACCGTCTCCCGGGAGTAGATTACCAGGTGGAATCGAAGAGGTTCTACACGACGCATGCCTACGCCGCGCACATCCTCGGCTATACCAAGGAGGTCTCCGAAGCGCAGATAAAATCCCTCGGGGATGAGTACGCCCCGGGTGACGTCGTCGGCGCGAGCGGCCTTGAGGCGCAGTACGAATCGACGCTCCGCGGCCAGAAGGGGGCGGAGTTCAGTATGGTGAACGTGCGCGGCCAGGTGATCGGGCGGGTCGAGAACGGCAGGAACGACATCCCCGCCGTGGAAGGGAACAATTTGGTCCTCACCATGGACTTCGGCCTTCAGGCGTTCGCCGAATCACTGCTGACTGACCGCCGCGGGGCTATCGTGGCGATCGATCCCCGCGACGGCGGCATCCTGGCCATGGTGAGCAAGCCGGATTACGACCTGTCGCTCTTCAGCGGCGTCACACCCCCCGAGCTCTGGCGCGCGCTGAACCGCGACGAAGCTGCGCCGTTGTTCAACCGCGCCACACTGACACGCTATCCCCCCGGCTCCACATTCAAGATGATGCTGGCCATCGCCGCCGTCGAAAGCGGAACGATCACGCCGGGCTGGCGTGTCAATTGCGGCGGCGCACTCCGCGTGGGCAACAGGGTGTTCAAGGACCTTCACGTCCACGGATCGGTCGATCTCGTCACCGCACTCCAGAAATCGTGCAACGTCTATTTTTACCAGCTCATGCTGAAGGTGGGGCTGGACACCTGGTCGAAGTACGGCGATGAGCTCGGCTTCGGTCGGCTGACCGGCATCGACATCTATGAGGAGAACCCCGGACTTCTTCCCACGGCCGCGTATCTGGACAGGCGCTACGGCAGAGGGGGATGGACGCGAGGTTTCCTCCCGAACCTCGGCATCGGTCAGGGAGAGATCGGCGTCACACCCCTGCAGATGACGGTCTATGCCGCCCTCCTGGCAAACGGGGGAGAGTATCATCAGCCTCACATCGTTCATGCGATCATCACCAAGTCGCCCCGCACCATCGATACGCTGTCGTTCCAATCGCGGCCGCTCGGGATTGCTCCCGCAACGTGGGCGGTTATCCGCGAAGGAATGCGGCGTGTGGTGGAAGAACCGGGAGGGACGGGGAGCATGGCCCGCGTAAGCGGTTTCGAGAGCGCGGGCAAAACAGGCACCGCGCAGAATCCGCACGGCCCGGACCACTCATGGTATGTCGGCTTTGCCCCGTTTGACCACCCGCGGATTGCCATTGCCGTGCTGGTCGAAAACGCCGGCTTCGGCGGAACGGCCGCGGCGCCAATTGCTGGGATGTGCGTCGAGCGCTATCTCTACGGCAGACTGATCCGGCAGGAATTCCCCACCCCGCTGAAGCCGCTGCATGCAGCTCTTCACGAACGCGAAACGGAGGAGCCGCGATGATCATCCGGACCATCAGAGAACGCTTTGACGCCTGGACGACCCTGATCACGATTGCTCTCGTCGTCATCGGCATCTTTGCCGTCTACAGCGCCACGTTCGACGCACGGGCGTCGGATACCTTCCACAAGCAGGTGATGTTCGCGATCATCGGCACCGTCGTTATGGCAGCCGTCATCTTCATCCCCTTCCGGATCCTTCAGCTGGTGTCGCTGCCTGCATACGCCCTGTCGATCCTCATGCTGGTGAGTGTCCTCCTGTTGGGAAAAACCGTTTCGGGGTCCACCAGCTGGTTCACGCTCGGGGCACTCCGGCTCCAACCGTCCGAGTTCACGAAGATCACCACTGTCCTGGCCCTTGCCGCCTATCTCTCACGGAGCGATGTATCGCTCCGCAACGTCCGCCACCTGATGATCGCCTCGGGGATCGTCGTTCTCCCGGTGGCACTCATCATGATGCAGCCCGATACCGGGACGGCAATCATCTACCTGGGGATGTTCATCCCGGTGCTCTACTGGGGCGGTGCCTCCTCGTTCACTCTTGTGTCGATCATCGCACCGGTCGTTGTCGCGGTCGCAGCCCTCCTCGGGACTACGCCGTTCCTGATCGCGGTGCTGGCCACGGGAGCCCTCCTGTATCTGACCAAGGAACACCGCATCGTGGCCGTCCTGGTCTTTTCGCTCACCGTGCTCATCGGCATCTCTGTGCAATTCATGTACGACGGCCTCAAGCATTATCAACAAAAGCGCATTGCGACGTTCCTCGACCCGAACGCCGATCCGCTCGGGGCCGGGTATAACATCCTCCAATCCAAAGTGGCCATCGGCTCCGGCGGGGTCTTCGGCAAGGGGTATTTGCAGGGCACCCAGACCCAGCTGAACTTCATTCCGGAGCAGTGGACCGACTTCATCTTCTGCGTCCCCAGCGAGGAGTTTGGATTCCTTGGGGCGGCGACGGTGCTGGCACTGTTCGCGGTCCTGCTCTGGCGCGGGGTCGCGCTCGGCGCGACCGTGAAGAACCGCTACGGGAGTTTCGTTGCCGTCGGCATCACGGCCGTCCTGGGCACGCATATCTTCATCAACATCGGCATGGCGCTTGGCATGCTCCCCGTTATCGGAGTGCCGCTCCCCTTCCTGAGTTACGGCGGGTCGTCGCTCGTTGCCGCTCTGACGATGGTCGGCCTTCTCCTGAACCTCTACGCCAACAGAAAAGAGTATTAAGCATGAAGAAGTCATCCGCACGCGCGCGCACAACCCGCCGCCCCCGGCATCCGGAGGTCCCGGTGGACCGCCTCCGCTGGCGCTGTACGCCGGAACTGCTCGGTATTAAGAGCATGGCCGACGCCGCGCCCATCAGGGAGATCATCGGGCAGGACCGGGCGCTTCGCGCGATCCACGTCGGACTGGAGATGAAGCACTACGGGTACAACATCTTTGTCACCGGCCAGTCGGGCACCGGCCGCACGACGACCATCGAGCGGATGCTCAGGGAGTTCGAGCGCGCCATCGTCCCGCTCTCGGACAAAGTGTACGTGCACAATTTC
This sequence comes from Bacteroidota bacterium, assembly GCA_040756745.1. GTDB lineage: Bacteria > Bacteroidota > Ignavibacteria > UBA10030 > UBA6906 > JBFLYO01. The sequence goes on along the minus strand of JBFLYO010000019.1, from coordinate 52,857 downwards.
CGCGACCCCGACGCGCCAACGATGCTCCTCTTCCCTGCCGGCAAAGGCATGGCGTTCAAACGGGAGATGGCGTCGTTCGTTGCAGAGCTGCAGAAGTCAGTCCCTGCAGTCTTCGAAAGCCGGCGCTACATCGCCCAGCGCAAGTCCATGCTGGAGCATTTTCAGGACCGGCAACGCTCGGTGCTGAAAGACTTCGAGAAGAAAGTAAAGGAGAAGGGCTTCGAGGTTGTCCAGGTGCAGGGAGGCGCAACCAGCCGCCCCGAGATCGCCCCCGTGGTCGACGGTAATCCGGTCAGCATCGACCAGATCCAGGCCAAAGTGGACGCAGGCGAGCTCACGCGAACCGACTTTGACCGCCTCATTACGGAGCAGGCGGACCTGGAAGCGCAAATGGACGTCGTAATGCGCGAGATGCGAAACATCGAGCGCCGCGCGAAGAAATCTCTCGACGACCTCTCCAACAAGGTGATCGTCCCGGTCGTCGAAGAGCTGCTCGAGGAAATCAGATCGAAGTTCGACGTCAAGGGAATCGATGCCTACCTGACCGATGTCAAGGGGAGCATCCTCGAGAGTGTCTCCCGCTTCCATCAGAAAGAGGAGCCGACGGCCAACGTCCTCGGCATGCAGATCCAGCGGGAAGAAGATGCGTTCCTGGAATACCAGGTCAACGTGATCGTGGACAACGGCGGCGTCCACGGCGTCCCTGTGATCATCGAGAAGAACCCTCGCTATAAGAACCTCTTCGGCACCATCGAGCGGGAGGTTGACCGGAACGGCGTCTGGAGCTCCGATTTCACGCACATCAAGGCGGGCTCGATCGTGAAGGCGGACGGCGGGTATCTCGTCCTCAATGCTCTTGATGCGCTGACGGAGCCCGGCGTCTGGGTGACGCTCAAGCGCGTCCTGCGCAACCGGCAGATCGAAATCCAGCCGTTCGAGTCGGGCCTCCTCGGCGCAAGCTCGGCCCTCAAGCCGGAGCCGATCACGTTCAACGTGAAGGTCATCATGATCGGCGATCCCTACATGTACCAGATACTCTTCACCTACGACGACGACTTTAAGAAAATCTTCAAGATCCGGGCGGACTTCGACACGGAAATGCCGAACGACGGCAAATCGATCAGCAGCTATGTCGCCTTCGTCAAGACCATGTGCAACCGGGAACAGCTCCTGACCTTCGACCCCAGCGCAGTCTGTGAGGTCGCCGAGTACGGCGTGCGGCTGGCGGGACGGCAGAACAAGCTCTCCACACGCTTCAGCATCCTGGCCGACGTGCTGCGCGAGGCGAACTACTGGGCAGCACAGGAGAAGGCCGGCGCCGTCACGGACGAGCACGTTCGGAAGGCCATCGATGAGCGCATCGAGCGGGTGAAGCTCATCGAAGAAAAGATTCAGGAAATGATCATGGAGGGCTCGCTCATGATCGATACCGACGGCAAGGTTGCCGGCCAGGTCAACGGGCTGTCCATCTACCAGCTCGGGGAGCATGAGTTCGGTAAACCCTCGCGGATCACAGCGAAAACCGCCATGGGACGGGCAGGAATCATCAACATCGAGCGCGAGGCCTCCATGAGCGGGCCGTCGCACAACAAGGGTGTGCTCATCCTCGGCGGTTACCTGCGCGGAAGGTACGCGCAGAAGAAACCGCTCGTCCTGAGCGCGAGCATCGCGTTCGAGCAGTCGTATTCCGGCGTGGACGGCGATAGCGCTTCCTCCACTGAGGTCTATGCCATCCTCTCGAGTCTTTCTGGCGTTCCGCTCGACCAGGGGATCGCAGTCACGGGATCGGTCAATCAGCACGGGGAGATTCAGCCCATCGGCGGTGTGAATTTGAAGATCGAGGGGTTCTTCGACGTCTGTAATGCGCGCGGGCTAACCGGCCGGCAGGGTGTCATCATCCCGCACCAGAACGTGAAGGATCTGATGCTTCGCCACGACGTCGTCGCTGCAGCAAAGGCGGGAAAGTTCCACATCTATCCCGTCACCACCATCGACGAGGGGATCGAGATCCTGACGGGGATACCGGCGGAGAGCGTGCATGCACGGGTGGATGCGAAGCTCAAGGAGTACGTGCGCTCGAACAAGAAACTGGGAGGCTGACCGGCAGCCGGTGCTTCGATGATGACTACGGATGAGTTCCGCCGTCGAGCGCACGAGCTTGTCGATTGGATGGCCGACTATCTCGCGGAGGTGGAGCGGTACCCCGTCCGGGCCGACGTCCAACCGGGGCAGATCCTGAACCGCCTTCCGTTGACTCCCCCCGGAGCGCCCGAACCGTTTGACGCAATCTTCAGGGACTTCCGCGAGATTGTCCTTCCCGGGATGACCCACTGGCAGCACCCGTCCTTCTTCGCGTATTTCCCCGCCAACAGCAGCCCTCCTTCAATTCTTGCCGAGATGTTGACCGCCACGCTGGGGGCGCAGTGCATGAGCTGGGTCACCTCTCCCGCTGCTACGGAATTGGAAGAACGGATGATGGAGTGGCTGCGGGACATGATCGGTCTTCCGTCGGTGTTCCGCGGCGTCATTCAGGATACCGCCTCCACCTCGACACTTTGCTCTATTCTCACGGCGCGTGAGCAACACTCGCAATTCGCGATCAACTCCGGCGGTTTTGATCCAAACGCACGGTACGCGCTCTACTGCTCTACGGAGACACATTACTCCATCGAAAAGGCGGTCAAGATTGCAGGCTTTGGCGCCCGGTCGCTTCGCAAACTCCCCGTCGACGAGAAGTTCGCCCTGAAGCCGGAAGCCCTCGAAGCCGCGATCAGCAAAGACCGCAATGACGGGCTGACGCCGCTCTGCGCCGTCGCAACGCTCGGCACGACCGGATCGACCGCGATCGATCCGCTCAAGACGATGGCGGAGATCTGCCGGCAGCACGGGATCTGGCTGCACGTCGATGCCGCGTACGCCGGTACGGCGCTTCTGCTCCCGGAAATGCGGTGGATGATCGACGGAGTGGAAGGTGCAGACTCCTTTGTCTTCAACCCGCACAAATGGATGCTCACCAACTTTGACTGCTCCGCGTTCTTTGTCCGCGACCCCGACGCGCTCATCAGCACCTTTGCTTTGCTTCCGGAGTACATGAAGACGAAGGAAGCGGAGCAGGTCAACAATTACCGCGACTGGGGGATTCAGCAGGGGAGGCGATTCCGTGCGCTGAAGCTCTGGTTTGTGATACGGAGCTATGGCGTGCAGGGACTGCAGGATATGGTGAGGAGCCATATCGCGTATGCGCGGTCGTTCGCCGAGAAGATCAGGGCGTCGTCCGACTTCGAGCTCCTGGCCCCTGTCCCGCTCGCGGCGGTCTGCTTTCGTTACCATCCCGACGGGATGAACGAGGACACATTGAACAGCCTGAACGCCTTGCTCCTTGAAACGCTGAACCGCACGGGTCGGCTCTACATGACGCACACCAAACTGAACGGCCTCTACACACTTCGGTTCGTCTCGAGCCAGACCGGTGTCACCCAACGTCATGTGGACGATGCCTGGCAGCTCATCACCTCAACCGCCCGCTCCCTCCCCCACCCTTAACCTTAACCTCACCCTTAATCTCAATCTTAATCTCAATCTTAATCTCAATCTATATCTCAACCTGCTCTTTCCCCGCTTTTTGATTTCCCCCCTATTTTTTCCTACATTGTCCTACTTTTTCCCCCTCCCCACTGCCATGATACTCACCGACACCAAGATCCTCGAAGAAATTGAGAAGGGGACGATCGTGATCTCACCCTTCGACCGGAAGTATCTCGGCTCCAACTCCTACGACGTCCATCTCGGCCGGCACCTGGCCGTGTACAAAAGCGACATTCTCGATGCGCGCGTGCACAATGAGATCGAACATTTCCAGATTCCCGATGATGGACTCATCCTGCTTCCTCACCGCCTCTACCTGGGCGTGACCGAGGAGTACACGGAGACGCACCGGCACGTCCCGTTTCTCGAAGGCAAAAGCAGCATCGGGCGGTTGGGGATCGACATCCATGCGACGGCGGGAAAGGGGGACGTCGGCTTCTGCAATACGTGGACCCTGGAGGTTTCGGTGAAGCAGGCGGTGCGCGTCTATCACGGCATGCCGATCGGCCAGCTGATCTACTTCGAGATCTCTGGAACCATCGGCACGACGTACCGCGCCAAGCCTTCGGCCAAATACGGCACGCGGACGGATAAGCCCGTGGAATCAATGATGTGGAAGAATTTTGACAGGGAAAACAACTGAGAAGGAATGCAAGGACTATGCGATTCCCGTTTTTGATGGCGTCAATCCTCGGTCTTGCTTCAGGACTCGTCGCCCAGACCCTGAGGCCGCTGGAGCTCGAAGACATGTTCCTCATGAAGCGCGTCAGCGCACCTGTGCTCTCTCCGGATGGAAAGAGCGTGGTGTACAATCTCTCGACACCGGATCTGCAGGCGAATATAGTCTTCACCGATCTCTGGATGAGTCCGGTGCTTGGAGGCCCTGCGCGCCGGCTGACAAGCAGGCCGGCCTATGACGGGGACGCCGCCTGGTCGCCCGATGGCCGCTGGATCGCATTTGAATCCACAGGGTCGGGTAAGGGACAGATCTGGCTCATGAGCGCGGATGGGAAGGAGATGAAACAGTTCACGACGCTCTCCACGGGCGCCACGAAAGCTGTGTGGTCGCCCGATGGGAAGTCAATCGCGTATGTTTCCGAAGTATTCCCTGAGTTCTCGCACAGGCCGTTCAGGGAGAGCGATTCACTGAACCGGACACGACTGGAAGAGCTGGAACAGGGGAAGGTGGAGGCGCGCATCCTGACCCGGCTGCTGTACCGGCACTGGGACAAATGGGTGGAGGGGAAGCGGAAGCACATTTTCATCCAGCCGCTCAACGGCGGAGAGCCGCGCAACCTCACGCCTGGCGACCGGGACGCCGTGCCGACATCGGAGACCTTCTCCGGCGGGATTGATTTTGCGTTTTCTCCCGACGGGAAGGAGATCGCATACACGGCTACCCCTGTGCCGATTCGTGAAGAGGCATGGTCCACAAACCACGACATTTATATTGTGCCTGCCAGCGGCGGAACCCCGCGCCAGTTCACCACAAATCCGGCGGCCGACGGCACGCCGCGCTATTCGCCTGACGGGAGATACATCGCTTACCGAGCGCAGAAGCGACGCGGCTTTGAGGCCGACCGATGGGAGATCATGCTGTACGACCGGGCGGCGGGGACGGCCCGCAGCATCACGTCATCTTTCGATGCCCATGCCAGGACGCCGGTCTGGTCACCCGACAGCAGGATGATCTATTTCGAGGCGGAAGATGAAGGGATTGAACCGATTTTCGCCGTGTCGGTTCCGGGCGGCGAGGTGCGCACGGTGCTCGCAAAACACACAAGCCACAATATCAATGTCACGCGCGACGGGAAGATGCTCGTTTTCACGAACGTGAGCGCCGTCCGACCGGCGGAGGTCTTCCGCTGTTACACCGACGGATCAGGCTTCCTGCCAGTCAGCGGTGCGAACGATTCCCTCTTTGCCAGGCTCAACGTCCCGCCGCAGGAACCGCTCTGGTTCGACGGCGCAGGAGGGGTGAAAGTCCATTCCTGGATCTTCTTCCCGCCGGGCTTCGACCGTACCAGAAAATATCCCCTCGTGTACCTGGTGCACGGCGGACCACAGAACGCGTGGCTCGACAGCTGGTCGTTCCGCTGGTGCCCATCGCTCTGGGCGGCGCAAGGGTACATCATTGTCGCGCCAAATCCCCGCGGCAGCACGGGATTCGGCCAGAAATTCACGGATGAGATCAGCCGCGACTGGGGAGGGAAGGTGTTTGAAGATCTCATGCAGGGTCTTGATTACATCGAGACCCTACCGTACATCGACACGTCGCGCGTGGCGGCCGCAGGAGCGTCGTTCGGCGGCTACATGATGAACTGGTTCCTCGGCAATGCTCCGAACCGGTTCAAAGCCATCATAACGCACGACGGCGTGTACAACTTCGTGAGCAACTACGGCACGACGGATGAGGTCTGGTTCGACGAATGGGATCACGGCGGGACGCCGTGGGGGAAGCCCGAAGAGTTCGAGCGCTACTCGCCTCACCGCTTCGCAGCCAATTTCAAGACGCCAACGCTGATCATCCATGGGGCACTGGACTATCGCGTGCCGGAGTCGGAAGCGATGCAGCTCTTCACTGCACTTCAGCGACAGGGGGTGCCGTCGAAGTTTCTCTATTTCCCCGACGAGGGACACTGGGTGTCAAAGCCGGCGAACAGTGAGCTGTGGCATAGGACGGTGTTTGATTGGCTGAAGCAGTATATAGGCAAGTGAGATCGAGATGAAGATTGAGATTAAGGGGTGAAGCAGGTTAAGGGGTGAAGCAGGTTAAGGGGTGAAGCAGGTCAAGGGAAAGACCAGGGATTCTCGTCCTTGACCTTAACCTCAACCTTAACCTCAATCTCGATCTCAATGTATCTTTTCGATGAGCATGCAGCCGATTACCGGTACTGATCCCCTGATTTCCCTCGGCCTGAGGAACCTTGGCGCAGTGCACATGGACCTGAGCACTCCTGCGCTCTATGAAGAATCCGTCCGCCGGAGGGAGGGGTGGATCTCGCACCTCGGTCCCCTCGTAGTCCACACCGGGCACCACACCGGGCGCTCTCCCAACGACAAGTTCATTGTGAGGGAGAACTCTTCCGCGTCGCGCATCGCGTGGGGGAAGATCAACCGCCCGATGGACGAAGCCCGGTTCGAGACCCTGCATGCGAAACTCTGCGCCTTCCTGCAGGGACGGGATGTCTTTGTGCAGAACCTGTACGGCGGGGCCGACCCGCGATACCGGATCCCGGTACGCGTGATCACGGATCATGCGTGGCAGAATCTCTTTGCGCGAAACCTGTTCCTCCAGCCCGCGGAACCGGTAGTTCATACCTCTCCCGACACGTTCACGATCATCGATTCCCCCCGGTTCCACGCATCGCCCGAGAGTGACGGGACCAACTCGGAAGTGTTCATCGCCATACACTTCGCGAAGCGACTGGCGATCATCGGAGGGACGACCTACGCAGGGGAGATCAAGAAGTCGGTGTTTACGGTGCTGAACTATCTTCTCCCCGAGCGGGGCGTGTTTCCCATGCACTGTTCGGCCAATGCGGGGAAGGGGGGAGATACGGCCCTCTTTTTCGGACTTTCGGGAACGGGGAAGACCACGCTCTCCGCCGATCCCGAGCGGTCGCTCATCGGTGACGATGAACATGGCTGGAGCAACGAGGGGATCTTCAATTTCGAAGGGGGGTGTTACGCCAAGGTCATCCGCCTCTCCGCCGAGGCAGAACCGGACATCTACAGGACGACGCGGATGTTCGGCACGGTGCTTGAAAACGTAATCATTGACAGCGCATCGCGCCACATCGACCTGGACGACGGCACACTGACGGAGAATACACGGGCAGCATATCCTCTCACCCACATCGAGAATCATGCACCATCGGGCATGGGAGGACATCCGAAGAACGTTATCATGCTCACCTGCGATGCCTTCGGTGTGATGCCGCCGATCGCCCGGCTGACGCCTGATCAGGCGATGTATCACTTCCTGTCGGGATATACGGCAAAGGTCGCGGGCACCGAAAAAGGTGTGGGTAATGAGCCACAAACCACATTCAGCACCTGCTTCGGCGCCCCGTTCATGCCGCTCCCCGCAACGGTGTATGCAACAATGCTCGGCGAGAGGCTTGCACGGCATGGAGCCGTGAGCTGGCTGGTGAACACCGGATGGAGCGGTGGGCCATACGGGGTCGGCTCCAGGATGAAGATCGGCCATACCCGGGCGATGATACGCGCGGCGCTTAACGGATCTCTCGCGTCGATGCCGACCCGGCAGGATCCCGTGTTCGGTCTCCACGTGCCGATCAACTGTCCCAACGTCCCGGATGAGCTCCTGGACCCGAGGAACACCTGGAAGGACAAGGCCCTGTACGATGCCCGCGCAAAGGAACTCGCGGAAAAATTCCGGAAGAACTTCGAGCAGTTCCGCAACGAAGCGTCAGCAGCCGTGAGGAATGCAGGACCAAGGTAATGCGGTATCCCGTTTGGGGCACTGACATTGACGACGCGGCACGCGCACAGATGGACGCGGCCGTTGCTCTCCCGGTCTCCGTCGCCGGAGCGCTCATGCCCGACGCGCACGTCGGCTACGGCCTCCCGATCGGCGGCGTGCTCGCCACCGACGGTGCGGTCATCCCCTACGGTGTAGGCGTCGACATCGCCTGCAGGATGATGATGACGATCTTCGACGTCCCGCCTGCCGTGCTTCAGTCTCAGCGCGATCTGTATGCCGGTGCGATCCAGAGCAACACCCGCTTCGGGGTCGGCACCGAATGGAAGCCGCGGAAGTGGCATGAAGTGATGGACGAGGACTGGGACGTCACTCCGCTCACCGCACAACTGAAAGACCGCGCCCATCGCCAGCTTGGGACATCGGGGTCGGGCAACCATTTTGTCGAGTTTGTGGAGCTGACGATCCAGGAGGCAGCGGCTGGAGTGAACCCCGGCACGTATCTTGCGCTCCTCTCCCACAGCGGCAGCCGCAACGCCGGGGCGCAGGTTGCCGCACACTACACGCGTGCGGCGAAGTCGCTTCACCCCGAGCTCGAAGGCGCTTCCCGCAATCTCGCGTGGCTTGACCTGAGCCGCGACGGGGCGGAATACTGGGCCGCCATGGAGTTGATGGGGAAGTACGCCTCGGCCAACCACCACATCATTCACGAATCGATTATCCGCTCGCTCGGCCATCCCGTTCTTGCCCAGATCGAAAACCACCACAATTTCGCCTGGCGCGAGATTCATCGCGGCCGGGAGGTGATCGTCCATCGCAAGGGGGCCACGCCCGCAGGAGAGGGAGTGCTGGGGATCATCCCGGGGTCTATGGCCGCTCCCGGATTCATTGTCAAAGGCCGGGGCAATCCTCTCTCGCTCAATTCCACTTCCCATGGCGCCGGCAGGCGCATGTCGCGCAAAGCGGCGGCAAAGTCGTTCACATGGAAGGAGACGAAGGAATATCTCCGGTCACAGGGGGTGGTTCTCCTCTCCGCGGGACTCGACGAGGTTCCCTGGGCGTACAAGGACATCAACGACGTCATGAGCGCGCAGCACGATCTCGCAACGCCTGTCGCACGGTTCATGCCAAAACTGGTCAAGATGGCCCCTTCCGGCGAGCGTCCGGAGGATTGATACCATTTCACGAAAGGCGCACCGTTGTCGCTCACGCGACAGATTGGTCATTGCACGCTGACGCTCCTCACCGGCGACATCACGGAACAGGATGTCGATGCGATCGTCGACGCCACGAATTCTTCCCTCTGAAGAGCATCGCCTTCCCTTCCATTTCTACGGGTGCGTACGGTTTTCCCATCGAGCGTGCGTCGCGCATTGCGGTCAGCACCGTCAGTGATTTTGTGCAAAATGAACAGTCAATTGCCGATGTCCGGTTTGTTGTGTTCAGTCGACGCGACTACGACGTGTATGCCCCACTGTTCCACGCTGAGCTGCCCGCCTGATTCCGCTCCACCGCATCCTCTTTGTTCCCCGCCTTGAATTCTGTATCTTGTCAGACCGTTCACCCTACGCCGTGATACATGATCCCCATCGCAACGACGCTCCATCACCTTGTGGTCGCTCCGGAAATCGGCGGAACCACCACGTATCCGGCCGTCATCATGATGCATGGCCGCGGGGCGGACGAGGAGGACCTGTTGGGCCTCGCCGAGCACTTTGACCATCGACTCCTCATTTTGAGCGTTCGCGCTCCGTTTTCATGGTCGATGGGAGGAGGATACACCTGGTACGATGCCGGCCAGGGCGGTGCCCCCGATCCAATGATGTTCAGAACGAGTTATGATAGACTCTCTCATTTCGTTGACGACGCCCTGTCGCACTATCCCATTGATCCGGCCAAGCTGTTTCTTTTCGGCTTCAGCATGGGCACCGTCATGGGCTATGCGCTCTCACTCACCAGGCCCGGATTATTCCGCGGCGTGTTGGCACACAGCGGTTACTTGCCCATGGTGGCAGGCATGGAGTACCGGTGGAAGGACGTAGGGAATCTCAGCTACTTCATCGCGCACGGGACTCTCGATCCAGTGATCCCTGTTGAAGCCGCCCGCGCGGCACGAGACCTTCTCACGGCGAGTCCGGCACAGATAACGTACAGGGAATATCCCATGGGTCATGAGATCAGCCAGCAGACCCTTGACGATGCGGCAACGTTCCTGAACGGGTTGCTTCTCGCGAACGGAAGGTGACGCGCCATGCCGCAGAATGAAACGCTCTTGTTTGTCCTGTTCAATCTCTTCATCATCGCACTCCTCGCCCTCGACCTCGGGGTCTTCCACCGCAAGGCCCACAGCGTGAGCACCCGCGAGGCCGCCATCTGGAGCGTGGTCTGGGTGACGCTCTCCCTCCTGTTCAACGCGGGACTGTTCTGGTACGCGGGACATGTCACGGCACTTGAATTTCTGGCCGGGTATCTGATCGAGAAGGCCCTGTCGGTCGATAACATTTTCGTCTTCCTGGTCATCTTCTCGTACTTCGGCGTTCCGTCACAGTTCCAGCACAAGGTCCTCTTCTGGGGCGTCCTGGGAGCGCTCATCATGCGGTCGATCTTCATCGCTCTGGGCGCCACGCTGATCGCGCGCTTTGATTGGATCCTCTACGTCTTCGGCGTTATCCTGATTGTCAGCGGCTGGAAGATGATGTTTCAGAAGGAGGTGGAGGTGCACCCCGACAAGAACGTGTTCATCCGTCTGGCGAGGCGGTTCTTCCCGGTTTTGCCGGGGTATGAAACGCCAAAATTTATCGTCCGCCGCGGGGGCAGGCTCTTCATCACACCGCTCCTCCTCGTCCTCATCACCGTGGAGACGACCGATGTGGTATTTGCAGTGGATTCGATCCCTGCTGTCTTCGGCGTAACGCGCGACCCGTTCATTGTGTATTCGTCCAATGTCTTCGCGATTCTTGGGCTCCGTGCGCTGTATTTTCTCCTGTCAGGCATGATGAACAGTTTCGCGTACCTCAGCTACGGCCTGTCACTCGTTCTGATCTTCATTGGCGTAAAGATGCTGGCAGAGGGATTCTTGCACATCCCAATCGTCGTGTCGCTCATCGTTGTGGCCGGAATCCTGGGCGTTTCCATCCTCGCATCGGTTGCGCGGAATCGACGCCGCGCGCCCGACATTGGCGAACAGTGAAATTGCCCTGAATCTTTTCACCGGTTCGGTGCGTTGAACATGATGGGGGAAGATCACCACACTCCTGCCATGAACACAGTCGCTTCCGCCTGGCGCATTGGCGCGTTGGGCGCTATCGTCATCGCTGGTGCTGCGGGCGCACCCGCACAGGTCGTGCGGGTCGACTCCCTGACCGCAGTCGCCAACACGGAACTCGCCCGCGGAAAGCCCATTGAGGCCTGCCGGGTGTACGAAGAGGCGCTGGCGCTGGACGAGAACAACCGGGAAGCTCTGCTGGGGCGGGGGAAAGCACTTCTCCAACTGAACGAATACGGCGAAGCCGAGGACTGTTTCCTGAACATCCTGGAACGCGACACCGCAGACGTCGCAGCGCAGTACTATGCGGGCATTACGTTCCGGGAAGTGGGCAAGACGAAGGCCTGGCTTCTCCGCAATAAGGACTGGAACAACGCGCGCGACTACTTTCAGCGGGTCATCCGGCGCGATTCAGCGTACGATGACGTATTCTACCAGTACGCAAGACTGCTTGCGTACAGGGGAGATTTTCCTGAAGCAATCGCAGCGGGACACACCCAGCTGCGCGTCCGTCCCGATCTCGCGGCCCCGAGGATTGGATTGTTCAAAATCTACCGTGCGTTCGTCGCCGACGACCGTGCCAGCGCCATCCCCTGGCTCCAACGCGAGCAGACGCCTATCGCGGAGTGCTTCCTTGCCGAGGCCCTGCGGCGCGAGAAGCACCTCGACGAAGCAGACTCGGTGCTTCAACGCCTCCTCACCTCAGGAGCCCTTCCCATCACCCAGCTCCTGCATTTGACGCTTGCGCGGATTGACGCGCAGCGCGGCGACCTCGCCGGGGCGGAGGCTCATGCGCGGGATGCGATCAATCAGATCTTCACGCAACTCGGCGCCGATATCGTCTTCGAGGACGTCAAGTATCTGGTGACTGACCGCGAACTCGCACTGTACCGCAGCCTGGATTCCCCTGCGAAGAAAGCCGGGTTCTTCCGCGCCTTCTGGAGCTCCCGGAATCCTGCCGCGGCATCCCGCTCCAACATCCGCATCGGCGAACACTACCGCAGGTTGGTGTACGCCGAGGAGAATTTCGAATACACCGGCTTCCGGACGGGGTTCAACAATCCGGACAGATATAGAGAACTCACATTCCCCGCATCATATGCCCTGAATGAGGAATTCAACGACGAAGGACTCATCTATATACGCCACGGACAGCCGTCGTCCATCCAACGGTCCCTTCGTTCCGCCAGCGACCTTGAATCGTGGTTGTACGACGCAACTGCGGGGACGGCACGACGGATCTTCCACTTTCAGAAACGGAATGCCTCAGGAAACAACTGGCGACTAATTCCGTACCCCAACGACGCCGCGCAGCTTGAAGCGTTGAGCACGTGGGACATCAGGTTCGCCGATCTCCTGCGCAACGATGCGTCAATTGCGGCACGGACGAGGGATGAATTCCGGGAAGAGTCCAGGGAGACGGTAAGCGATGGACTGAGCTCTGACGAGCATGTCTGGCCGAAGGAGGTAACAACATTCCGGCTTTCGTATTCCGTCGATGCCTTCCGCGGGAGCGGGGCCAAGGCGCTGCTGGACATTAGTTATGCGGTCCCCCTGAGCATGCTTGCTGCAGGAAGAAAGACAACGGGAGACTCTATCCCCTGCGAAACCGGGATTTCGATCCGCCACCGCAGCGGTCCGATCGCCCTGCAGAAGGTGGACACCATGGTAGTCCCGGCCACACTGAATGAAAAGGATGCCTTCACGAATCTCTATCGCTATCTCATTCCACCTGGCACCTACACGATTGCGATGCACGTCCGCTCCCTCGAAGGTAACTCATTCGGCAGTTGGAGGATCGATAAAACGATCCCGGTGCCGTCCCCCGAACTATCGCTGAGCGACATCCAGTACCTGATCCCCTCGGCGATCAAGAGCACCATGGACATCGACGGGGTGAAGGTTGTGCCGAGTCCGTTCTCTGCCTACAGGAGCGATCACCCTCTCTATACCTACCTGCATGTGTACGGACTCGTGAAGGATGCCGACGGGAAGACAGCGTACACTGCGCGCTATTATCTCACGCCGCTGAAGTCCGGGGAGAAGCCGCCGGTAATCGATCCGGAGAACCCCGATGAAGCGGCGGTCGTGGTCGCGGAAAGGTCACGCGAAGGGAGTGAGGAGACAGCGCAGGAATTTGCTCCACTTGACGTCAGCAAGGTAAGGGCAGGTCGACATCTCCTGACAATTGCGGTGAAGGACAGGAAGCGCGTGCAGACGGTGACGGCTGCGCGGGAAGTTGACATCCTGAAACCTTGAAAAAAAACTGATAATTCACTTGACATGAGGCGTCTCGCGCATTATATTGAAATACGGTCGTAATTTACGCCAACTTGCAGCGACCTTAAATAAGTGCTAAACAGCTGTCGCGAGTTAAGGGCAACTTGCAGCGACAGAAAACAAATCGCTAAAGCGCCAAAGTGAGACGCGTTCGTGTTCGAGAACCCTCGCCGCTGGCGGGGGTTTCGTGTTTTTAACCTCCCTTCGCTCGGGGGGTGGAGGTACGGATAGCATGCCATCGCTGTATCCCCGAAGGGCGTAAAACGGCCCGACGGGTACAGTACAGTGGGAGTTGCGCCGTATTGCAGCCACTTAAAAAACTGCTAAAAAGGCCCAGCCTGTTGCAGCCGATTTAGCAGCAGGCTTTTTTCGTTTTACCAGAGTTCGTCCATAATCGGGAGGAAGAAGTCATGAGCACCAACGGAAAAAAGAGGAACTACCGCTATGAAACGCTCCAGCTCCACGCGGGTCAGCAACCTGATCCCGGTACCGGAGCGCGAGCGCTTCCGATCTTTCAGACGACATCGTACCAGTTCAACGACACCACGCACGCGGCAAACCTGTTCGGCCTTCGGGAATTCGGCAACATCTACACACGCATCATGAACCCCACCACCGCGGTGTTCGAGGAACGGATTGCGGCACTTGAAGGAGGAGCCGCGGCGCTGGCCACATCTTCGGGTCAGGCGGCGCAGTTTCTCACCATCGCGACGATCGCGCAGGCGGGGGACAACATCGTCTCGACCAGCTACCTGTACGGCGGGACGTACAACCAGTTCAAGGTCACGTTCCCCCGGCTCGGGATCAACGTCTCATTTGTCAAGGGGGATGCACCGTCGGACTTTGAGAAAGTCATCAATCGCCGGACGAAAGCATTGTATCTTGAAACGATCGGCAATCCCCGCCTGAACATTGCCGATATCGAAGCCGTGGCGCAGGTAGCGCACAAGCACGGGATTCCCCTCATCGTGGACAACACGTTCGGCGCTGCGGGTTATCTCTGCCGACCCATTGCGTTCGGCGCGGACATTGTTGTCCACTCCGCAACGAAATGGATCGGCGGCCACGGGACCACGATCGGCGGGGTCATCGTCGATTCCGGGAAATTCAACTGGGCAAACGGCAACTTCCCCGTGTTCACGACCCCGAGTCCTGGGTATCACGGCCTGAATTTCTGGGAGGCGTTCGGCGCCGGCAGTCCCCTCGGCAATATCGCATTCATCATCCGCGCCCGGGTTGAAGGATTGCGCGACCTCGGGCCCTGTCAGAGCCCGTTCAACTCGTTCCTTCTCACGCAGGGACTGGAGACGCTCTCCCTGCGCGTGGACAGACACAACGAGAATGCGCTCACCCTCGCGCGGTGGCTCCAGCGCGACAGCCGCGTGGAGTGGGTCTGGTATCCAGGCCTGGAAGACCATCCGTACCACGAGCTCGCAAAGAAGTATCTCCGGTCAGGCCATTTCGGCAGCATCGTGGTCTTTGGGGTAAAGGGAGGACTTGAGGCCGGTCGCGCATTCATCGATAACGTACACCTCGCCAGCCACGTCGCGAACGTGGGCGATGCGAAGACGCTCGTCATCCATCCCGCTTCCACGACGCACGAGCAGCTCGGCCCTGCCGAGCAGGAAGAATCGGGCGTCACACCGGGGCTGGTGCGTGCGTCGGTTGGCCTCGAACACATCGACGATATCCTCGAGGATTTCGACATCGCGCTGACCGCCGCAGCGAAAAGCGCCGTCACAGTGAAAGGGTAACCCGATGAGCCATCCAGGAAGCGCGCTTCACGCAGCGGACGCCGCAGAAACCCTCCCTGTCGAACGGAACATCCGACGGCGGGCGCTCGAATTCCTTGAGCGGGGTACTCCTCCCGCTGCCGCACCCGCACGGGTAGCCCTTGCCATTGCAGGGGCGACAGGACTCGTGGGGCGCGCGTTCCTTCGAGTCCTGCAGGAAAAATCCTCCTGGCTCAGGAACGAACACCGTCTCGAGCTGACGACCATTGGCGCGATCAATCGCCGGCGGCTGGCCTGGGACGCCGAGGGGATCGCACCCGCAAGCGTGACGGAGCGACTGACGGGCGGAGGGACTTCTGATTGGGGATTGTTCGCCGCTCGCCTCTTCGAGCACCACGGGGCGCCGCTGGTTTTCCTCGATTGCACGGCGAGCCCGTTCATCGCGCGGCAGTATGCCGTCCTGCTCCGTGCGGGGATCAGCATCGTCACCCCGAACAAGATTGCCAACACCTTCGAGTATCCCTACTATGCGGAGCTCAGGCGGCTCGGACATGCCGAGGGCCGAAAGTACTTCTACGAGACCACGGTTGGTGCGGCGACTCCGATGATCAGGACCCTGGAACATCTCCGGCAGACCGGCGACAGGGTCCACCGCATTGAGGGGGTGCTCTCCGGGACACTCTCGTTCGTGTTCGGCAGACTCAATGAGGGAAAGCCGTTCTCCGACGCTGTCAGGGATGCCGTCACAAGAGGATTCACCGAGCCCCACCCCGCATCAGATCTGTCGGGCGAAGATGTCGCACGCAAGCTCCTGATACTCGCACGCGAGGCCGGCTACCCTCTCGAGCGCGAAGAGATCAGCGTACAGGGACTGGTACCCCCTGAGTTTCAGGTTATTCAGGATCCAGCAGAGTTCATACGTCGTCTGTCGTCGCTCGATGCTGTGTGGAGCTCCCGGGTGCGCGCCGCGGCAGACCGCGGCAATCGATTGGTCTATCTTGCACGCTTCGACGGTACGCAGGCTGCCGCAGGGGTTGCGGAAGTCTCGGCCGGCAACCTCTTCGCCCGGCTCAGGGCGTCGGAGAATGCCGTGCAATATTCGTCCGACCGCCATACACCGCTCCCGCTCACCATCCAGGGGGCAGGCGCGGGACCGGAGCTGACTGCACGCGGAATCCTTGCTGACCTGATTGAAGCTGCTGGGAGAAATCAGTAGTCAGAAATCAGAAGGATTCTTGCGATCCGTCCTCGATCTTGGTCTTGTTCTCGATCTCAACCAGTACTTGTGCCACGTGCTCACTCAAACTGATTCCTGACTTCTGACTACTGACAACTCTCAGGAGCATGCACAGCACGCATTCACATACGCAAGCTGAAACCAACGCCCGCCACGGTACGGTGTTCACCGCGCCCGGCCCGTTTCGCCTCGAAAGCGGTGCGGTGCTGTCGAGGCTCGACATTGCCTACACGACGCATGGGCAGCTGAACAGCGAGGGGACCAACGCTGTGCTCGTCTGCCACGCGCTCACAGGCAACGCACATGCCGCCGATGCTGCGCTCTCCAATGGTGAAACTATTCCGGGGTGGTTCAGCGGCGTCATCGGTCCGCATCGGGGACTCGATACCAGGCGCCATTGTGTCATCACATCCAACATCCTTGGCAGCTGCTACGGCACAACCGGCCCGACCAGCATCAATCCATCGACCTCCACACCCTATCGCACATCATTCCCCGCAATCACCGTGCGCGACATGGTGCGTGCGCAGAAGCTCCTGCTCGACCATCTCGGCGTGCGGCGTCTTGTTACGGTGATCGGGGGTTCACTTGGCGGGATGCAGGCCCTTGAATGGGCGATCCTGTTTCCGGAGATGGTGGAATCGATCATTCCGATCGCAACGTCCGCCAGACATTCCGCGTGGTGCATTGGGATCAGCGAAACCCAGCGGCTTGCGATCATGAACGATCCCACATGGCAGGAGGGAAACTACACGGAACAGCCGGCACATGGACTGGCAATCGCGCGGGGCATCGCTATGATCTGGTACAGGAGCCGGGCTTCATTTGAAGACCGCTTTGGACGATCAACGCCGTCTGTCGGCGACGGACACGAACGTATCCAGCTCTTTGCCAGGTCGCAGCTCGATTGGAAGGTGGAATCGTATCTTCGTTACCAGGGGCAGAAACTGGTCGACCGGTTTGATGCGAACACCTACATTACGCTTACGCGCGCGATGGATGCGCATGACATCGGCTCGGGCCGCGGTCCGGTGAAGGACGTGCTGGGGGACATCACGGCGCGCCTCCTCGCCATCGGCATTTCCTCAGACGTGCTCTACCCGGTGGAGGAGCAGAAAGCGCTGGCATCGTTGACCCCGCGAGGAGAGTATGCTGAGCTTTCCTCCCCACAAGGCCATGATGCATTCCTTATCGAATTCGAATGGATGAATGAGGTTCTCCGCCGCTTCCTTCCGCAGTGAACAGCCACCCTTTCTCTGCATCACCTCACTTGCTTCTCGCTCTGCCACTCCGCTAATTGCTGCAGCATCACACACGAACATCAAGACAGGGAGACCACCCGGTGAGCCACCAGGCGATTACGATGGGGCGGCGAAAGAAGATCGCGCTCGTTGCCCACGACCACAAGAAACGCGATCTGCTCGAGTGGGCAAAATTCAACCACGACCTCCTCGCCGATCACGAGCTCTATGCCACCGGGACTACTGGCCGGCTCGTCGAGGAGCAGTTGAAGATGCACGTCACGAAACTTCAGAGCGGACCGCTGGGGGGAGATCAGCAGGTGGGAGCGAAGATTGCGGAAGGCGCGATCGACTTTCTGATCTTCTTCTGGGATCCCCTCGAGCCGGCCCCTCATGATCCCGACGTCAAAGCCCTCCTCCGGATCGCCGTGGTCTGGAACATCCCTGTCGCCTGCAACCGCGCCTCGGCGGATTTTATCATCTCCTCGCCTATCATGGGAACGACCTACGAGCGCCGTGTGGCGGATTATGAGCCGTACAAGGAGCGGCTGACGAAGAGCAGGGAGAGAGGAAGAGGAGAGATGAGAGAGTAG
Organism: Bacteroidota bacterium; assembly: GCA_040756745.1. Lineage (GTDB taxonomy): Bacteria > Bacteroidota > Ignavibacteria > UBA10030 > UBA6906 > JBFLYO01. The sequence goes on along the minus strand of JBFLYO010000019.1, from coordinate 34,476 downwards.
AGAGGCTGTCAGGGGAAGAGCGGACGGATGTTCCTCAGAGTAGGGAGTAGGGAAGCAAGGAGAACGCTCTCTCCCTACCCCCTACTCCGTACTCCCTACTCAGTGCGCTACTCGTAGACCGTCGTCAACTGCGGTGGCCGGGGGACCGGCGTACCGGCTGCTTCCATCTCCTGGGCGTCACGCACCGCCATCGCCGTGACGTTGACTATGTCCGCCACCTCGTTGCCGGGAATGAGCAGGTAGACCGGCTTCCGCATGCCGAGCAGAATTGGACCGACTGTGTCGGATCCGCCAAGCTTCGTCAGCAGCTTCGTCGCAATGTTGGCCGACTGCAGGTCGGGGCAGACCAGGAGATTCGCCCCGCCCTTCAGCGAACTAAACGAATACAGGGTATCAAGTATCTCCGGGACGACCGCGGTATCGGCCATCATCTCGCCGTCCACCATCAGATCCGGGGCGCGGCGTTTGACGAGCTCTGTAGCGCGCGCCATCTTCTGCGCATTCGGATGCTGCGTGCTGCCAAAATTGCTGAACGACAGCATGGCGATCCGCGGCTCGATGTCGAAGCTCCGCACCTTCTCCGCCGCAAGGATGGCGATGTCGGCGAGTTGCTCGGCCGTCGGCTCGAAATTCACGGTCGCGTCGGTGATAAAGCGGACATCGTTCTTGAATACCAGCATGTAGAGCCCCGCCACGATGGACGTGCCCGGCTTGGACTTGATGATCTGCAGTGCGGGACGCATCGTTTCGGGGTAGTGCTGCGTGAGACCGGAGACGAGCCCGTCGGCATCGCCGTTGTGCAGCATCATCATCCCGAAATCGATCGGCCGCCGGAGGTGGATCCGTGCCGTTGTCTGCGTGATCCCTTTCCGCTTCCGGAGCTCGTAGAACTTGCTTGCATACTCGTCCATCTTCGGGCTGTTGATCGGGTCGATGATCTCGATCCCCTCAAGGCTCAGGTCGAGGAGCCGGATCTTGTCCCGGATCAGTCGTTCGTCGCCCAGCACGATCGGGGTCGCGATCTCCTCGTCCAGAATGATCTGGCTTGCGCGCAGAATCTTGTCCTCTGAGCCCTCCGGGAACACGATCCGCTTGGGCGCCTGCTGCGCCTTGTGAATGAATACCCGCATGATCTGCTTGGACCGGCCGAACCGGCTCTCGAGAGCATCGCGGTAGGCATCGAGGTCTTCGATCTTCTTGCGTGCGACCCCGGTCTCCATGGCGGTTTTGGCAACGGCGGGCGCCTCCCAGAGCAGCACGCGCGGGTCAAGCGGTTTGGGGATGATGTAGGTCCGGCCGAACCTGAACCCTTCACCTCCATACGCCTTGATGACCGCATCCGGTACATCTTCCTTGGCCAGGTCGGCAAGTGCGTGCGCCGCCGCCAGCTTCATCTCGTCGTTGATGGCAGTAGCCATGCAGTCGAGTGCGCCGCGGAAGATGAACGGGAAGCCGAGCACGTTGTTGACCTGGTTCGGATAATCGGACCGGCCGGTTGCCATGACGACGTCCTTCCGGGCGTCAAGGGCGTCTTCATACGTGATCTCAGGGTCGGGATTGGCCATGGCAAAGATGATCGGATCCTTTGCCATGCTCTTGACCATCTCTTTCGTCACAACCCCCTTGACCGAAACACCGGCGAACACGTCCGCGCCCTTCATTGCATCCGCCAGCGTGCGGGCCCTTGTGTCCACGGCGAAGAACTCCTTGTACTTGTTCATCCCTTCGGTCCGTCCCTTGTACACCACCCCCTTCGTGTCGCAGAGGACAAGGTTCTCCCGTTTCACGCCGAGGGTGACATAGAACTTCGCGCAGGCGATCCCCGCTGCACCGGCACCACTGAAGACCACTTTTACCTGATCGATCTTCTTCCCGACCAGCTCAAGGGCATTCAGCAGCCCCGCGCCTGAGATGATCGCCGTTCCGTGCTGGTCATCATGGAACACGGGAATCCTCATTGTCTTTTTCAGCTCTTCCTCGATATGGAAACATTCGGGCGCCTTGATGTCTTCCAGGTTGATGCCGCCGAATGTGGGCTCGAGGGCGCGGACGATCCGGATGATCTCCTCTGGATCCTTCGTGTCCAGCTCGATGTCGAAGACATCGACGTCGGCAAATCGTTTGAAGAGGACCCCCTTCCCCTCCATCACGGGTTTCCCCGCCAGCGGTCCGATGTCGCCGAGGCCCAGGACCGCCGTGCCGTTGCTGACGACGGCGACCAGGTTCCCTTTTGCCGTATATTTGTACCCATCGTCCGGGTTGGCAGCGATCTCCAGACAGGGGACGGCAACGCCCGGTGTATAGGCCAAAGAGAGATCGCGCTGCGTCGCACACGGCTTCGTGGAGACCACCTCGATCTTTCCTCTGCGCCCCTGGCTGTGGTAGTCAAGAGCGTCTTGTTTTCGGATCATGGCCATGGTTTGAACTCCTTACGGTAGATGAGAGACTCGCATATCGGAAGGCAGAAGACGTTTTGCGGAGTCGAGAGGGCAAAGCGTGTGCCACGGTATAAGGTACAGGAAATCCGGTAATCCTTCAAATGTTCCTCCCGGCTGGCGACCCCGTGTCGCGTGCCCTTCCCACAAATGACAACAGCCGTACACAATGATTCGCACTTCCACGAATTATTGATTTTTGAAGCAGTTCTGGTTATTTTGAGTAAACCACTGGGTACCAACCATCAGACGATTTGCGGGGCCATGAAACCGGAAGGGACCCGCCCACCGCATCCTGATCGGGCAAAGGCGTACAGCCGCCTCAAGCTCGCCCTCGGTATCGCATCCTCCGTCCTCTCATTCGCACTGCTCGTGGTTCTTGCAGTCACTGATGCGTCCGGGACAATTGCTGCATGGTGCCGGTCTGCGGTCGGCGGCGACTACCCATCATTGCTCCTGTTCGCCGCCTGCATCGGCGTTCTCCAGTCCGCCGTCACGATTCCCCTTGCCTGGTACAGCGGGTACCGGGTTGAACACCGGTTCGGACTGTCGAATCAATCTCTCGCGCGCTGGGCAGGTGAACGCGCCAAAGCACTGATGGTTGGCGCCCCGCTCGCCGCAGGCATGTTGTGCGTGCTCTACGTGTGCCTGCAGGCGTACGGACCCGTCTGGTGGGTGCCGGTCGGCGCTGTGCTGACGCTGCTAACCGTGGTTCTGGCGCGTCTCGCACCGGTGTTGATCATGCCGATCTTCTACCGGTTCACCCCGTTAGGCGAGGGATCGCTCAAGGATCGCATCATGCAGCTATGCGATGAGGCGGGAGTCCAGGTGAACGGCATATTCGCGTTCGACCTCAGCAAGAATACCAGGAAAGCGAACGCCGCCTTCACCGGAATTGGACGGTCACGGCGAATCATTCTTGGCGATACGCTGGTGAAGCAATTTTCCGAGGACGAGATCGAGACGGTCTTTGCGCATGAACTTGGACACTACCGCTTTGGCCACATACGGAAGGGCATAGCGATGGGCACACTCTCCACCTTCGCGGGTCTGTTCATCGCCGCGCACCTCTACGGCTGGTCAGCAGGGGCTCTCGGCTACGCCGGCATCACCGACCTGGGGGCGTTGCCGCTGCTCGGAATCTGGCTCTCACTGTTCGGCATGGCGACGTCGCCCCTCGGTCATGCGCTCTCCCGCCGCCATGAGCGGCAGGCCGACGCCTACGCCGTGACAACGACAGGAAAACGGGAGGCGTTCGTTTCGGCCCTGCGAAAACTGGGCACAATGAACCTTGCGGATCCCGACCCGCATCCGCTAGTGGAGTTGTTGTTCTACAGCCACCCGACGATTGCCAGAAGGATCCGCGCAGTCGAGTCGGCGGACCGCTGAGAGCCCCCGACTGTGGGACCGCTCAGGTTCTTTACGGCCATCGCCATTTCCATCGCCAGCGCGATCCTGGAGCTGCTGCTCATCTGGGTCGACCGCCGGCGCGGGCGGCTGTTCCATGCGATCGCACGCGGGTGGGCGCATGCCGTGCTGTTTGTCAGCGGTGTGAAGGTAACGGTAACCGGACTGGACAACGTGGATTTCAGCCGGAACTATGTGTATGTCTCGAACCACGCAAGCATGTTCGACATTCCGGCGATCCTCGCAGGGATCCCGGACCAGATACGAATCATTTACAAGAAAGAACTGGAGGTCATTCCGTTCTTCGGCTGGGGATTGAAATACGGCGCCTACATCGGCATCGACCGGGGAAGGGGCGTTGAGGCGATGAAGAGTCTCGAGCGGGCGATTGACCGGATCAGGGGGGGTGCATCGGTGCTGCTCTATGCGGAGGGGACCCGGACGCTGGACGGAAAACTCCAGCCCTTCAAGCGGGGAGCGTTCAACCTTGCCCTGAAGGCGGGCGTGCCGGTGGTTCCGCTGACCGTCAACGGCAGCTATGCAATCCTCCGGAAACATTCCATCAACGTGACCCCGGGAAAAGTGGAACTTGTGCTCGACACGCCGATCGCAGTCCCTACGGGCGGCGGGAAGGATGCTGAAATGGAACTGATGGATAAAGTACACGCCGCCATCGCGCGGCATTACGTCGATCAGGAGTAGACCATGGCGGTCACCATCAACGATGTTGAACACGTCGCCGCGCTGGCGCGGCTCACATTCACTGAGGAGCAGAAACAGAAGCTGACGTCGCAGCTCAACGAGATCCTGAACTATATGGAGCAGCTGAACCGGCTCGACACGGCGAAGGTCGAGCCCCTGTCGCACGTCATCGAGTTGAGCAATGTATTTCGGCCCGACGAACGGCGTCCCGGACTGACACGCGAGGAAGCTCTTCGGAACGCGCCAGCGAGCACGACAACGTTCTTCAAAGTCCCGAAGGTCATCGGCGACCGATGACGGGAGCGACCTCACCGCGGACCGTAGCGATCATCCCGGCGCGCTATGCATCGGAGCGCCTGCCTGGTAAGCCCCTCGCCAGCATCGGGGGTAAGCCGATGATCGTGCACGTGATGGAGCGCGCTGCACAGGCGACGCTGGTGCACGATGTGCTGGCGGCAACCGATGACGATCGGATCGCCGTCGCCGTCAGAAGTCACGGCGGCAAGGCCGTTATGACCCCCGCCGACATCAGGAGCGGATCAGACCGAATTGCGTTCGTTGCGCGCTCGCTCGACGACGCTGCAATCATTGTGAACGTGCAGGGGGATGAGCCGCTGATCCCGCCGGCGATGATCGACCAGGCGATCCGGCCGCTTCTGCAGGACGAGACTGTTGAAGCAGGAACGCTGGTCCGACGAATCACGACAGCAGGGGAGTTGCACAACGCCAGCCTGCCCAAGGTCGTGCTCGCCGGGAACGGTGACTGCCTCTATTTCTCCCGGTCGCCGATCCCCTTTGGAAGGGACATCAGCGATGAGGAGCTGCTGAACCGTTTTCCGGTCTACCGGCATATTGGGCTCTACGTGTTCCGCCGCGATTTTCTTTTGACGTATGCGACGATGGGCCCGACTCCGCTTGAGCAGGCGGAAAAGCTGGAGCAACTCAGGATCCTCGAACACGGCCATAGGATTCATGCCGAAGTGACCGACTACGACAGTACCTCCGTGGACACGCCTCAGGATCTCGAACGGGTCAGGCGCATCGTGGAGCAACAGTCGTCACCGGCGGCGCGGGAGCGGTGAGTGCTAACTTTCTCTTGACTTCCAGGCGACATCATGAACGGCCTCCGCAAAACTTTCTTCGGACATGTCCGGACGACCTTCCTCCGCGGCATCGGCGTGATCATCCCGCTGGGGTTGACGTACTGGTTTTTTCAGGCACTGCTGAACGCCATCGACGGAATTTTTTCTCCATTGCTGACGACATGGATCGGGTATCAGATCCCGGGCCTCGGGTTCGTCACCATGGTCGTGTTGATCCTCGTGGTCGGACTCCTCACCAGGAACCTCGTCGGGCGCGTCCTTTTCGCCTGGTTCGAAGACCTGCTCCAATCGATCCCGTTGGTCCGTTCCGTGTACGGTGCGATCAAAGATCTGGTGAATGCATTTAACGTCGGCGAGAAGAGCAAGACATTCCGGCTCGTCGTCATGGTTGAGTATCCGCGCAAGGGTTTGTATTGTGTCGGGTTTGTAACAAACCAATCGTCGTTTGCCGGCCCGCCGGCGGAGGAGTTCTATCATGTGTACATCCCGAATCCTCCAAACCCCACATCAGGGTTCTTGTCGCTGATCCCGAAATCTGAAGCGATCCCGCTGGCGCTGAGCGTGGAGGAGGGATTGAAGCTGGTGCTATCGGGTGGCATTGTGACCCCAGGCGTCATCAACCGGTTGCGCACCGCCAAATGAGGAAGGAGTAGCTGTGGCTCGCCGACATCAAGTGAAATACATTTTCGTGACCGGGGGGGTCGTGTCCTCTCTCGGCAAAGGGATCGCATCTGCGTCCATCGGGCTGCTCCTCAAATCCCGAGGCCTGCGGGTCACCATTCAGAAGTTCGACCCCTACCTGAACGTCGATCCCGGGACGATGAACCCGTTCCAGCACGGTGAAGTGTACGTTACCGACGACGGCGCCGAGACCGATCTGGATCTCGGACACTACGAGCGGTTTCTCGATACGACCACCACACGGAAGAACAACTCCACGACCGGACAGATCTACCATGAGGTGATCTCCAAGGAGCGGCGCGGCGACTACCTCGGCGCGACCGTGCAGGTCATCCCGCACATCACGGATGAGATCAAGCGGCGGTTCGAGGCACTTGGACAGACCGGCGACTATGACGTGGTGATCACCGAAGTGGGAGGGACCGTTGGCGACATCGAGAGTCTTCCTTTTCTGGAGGCGATGCGCCAGTTCATGTTCAAGCTGGGTCGCACGAACGCCATGGCAATCCATGTCACGCTGGTTCCGTACATCGGTTCGGCCGGAGAGATCAAGACAAAGCCGACGCAGCACAGCGTCAAGGCGCTGCTCGAGCTCGGCATCCAGCCCGACATGCTGATCTGTCGGTCGGACCGGCCGATGCCGGACGAAGTTCGCGAGAAGATCGCGCTCTTCACCAACGTGGAGCCGGAATGCGTTGTTGACGGACGCGACGTGCAGACAATCTACGAAGTGCCTCTCGTCTATGCAGAGCAGGAGGTTGACGAGATCGTTCTGGAAAAGCTTGATTTGACCTGCCCTCGCCCCAACCTTCGGGAGTGGAAGCGGTTCGTCGACCGCGTAAAGAACCCGGCCGGAAAGATCACGATCGGCATCTGCGGAAAATACACCGACCACAAGGACGCCTACAAGAGCATCACCGAGGCATTCGTGCACGCGGGCGCCGCCAACAACGTCGAGGTGGATCTCCGGTGGATCCGGGCCGAGGATATAGAGAAGCAGGGTCCGGAAAAACTCCTTGCGGGAATCTCCGGCCTGCTCGTTGCGCCCGGGTTCGGCGAGCGGGGCATCGAGGGAAAAATCAAAGCCGTCGAGTATGTGCGCACGCAGCAGATTCCCTTCTTCGGTATCTGCCTCGGCTTGCAATGCGCGGTGATCGAATTCGCGCGCAATGTCTGCGGGCTTGAGCGGGCCAACAGCACCGAGTTCAAGCAGACCGACCAGAACGTGATCGATATGATGCTGGAGCAGAAAAAGGTGAAAGAGTACGGGGGGACGATGCGGCTCGGTTCCTTCCCCTGCCGGCTCGAGCGCGGAACAAAGGCGCACAAGGCGTACAAATCGGACCTGATCCATGAACGCCACCGTCACCGCTACGAGGTCAACGATGCGTTCAAGGAGCAGCTCGCGAGACACGGTATGGTCTTCAGCGGCATCTGCCCCGACAACGGGCTTGTGGAGATGATCGAGCTGCGCGATCATCCCTGGTTCGTGGGTGGACAGTTCCATCCGGAGCTGAAATCGCGCGCAACAAATGCCCATCCCCTGTTCCGTGATTTTGTCAAGGCGTCGCTGGAGTACAGCGAGACCATGAACCACAGAGACTAATGGTCTTATACTGCGCTCTCCTTCGCGGCATCAACGTCGGCGGCAAAAAGAACGTTGCGATGGCCGATCTCGTCCGGCTCTGCACCGGCCTCGGGCTCAAGAACCCCCGGTCACTTCTGAACTCCGGCAACCTGGTATTCGCTGCGGGGAGCCGGGCAGGGGACGGTCTCGAGCGCCTTCTCGAAACCGAGACAAAAAAGCAACTGGGACTCGACACCCACGTCATGATCCGCACGGCCGAGGAATGGAAGCGCGTCACGGCAGAGAATCCTCTCAAGGCCGAAGCGAAGAACGACCCCGGCCATCTTCTTGTCCTGTTCCTGAAAACCCCTGTGACAGCGGCGCGGGTCAGTGCCCTGCAGGAGGCGATCGTGGGCCGGGAGTTCGTGCGCGGTAAGGGAAGGCACCTCTACGTCTCGTATCCCGATGGCGTCGGCCGGTCGAAGCTGACGCTGACACTGATCGAGTCGAGGCTCGGCACGCGGGGGACAGCACGCAACTGGAACACTGTCATGAAGCTGGGAACTCTCCTGGGCCTCTGACGCTCAACGGCCTGCATGACCATCCGCGAGGCGGTGACACCGGAACACATTGAGGTTGCGCGGGCACTCTTTTGTGAATACGCCGCGTCACTAAGCATCGATCTCGCGTTCCAACACTTCTCAGAAGAGCTCGCAGCACTCCCCGGACCGTACGTCCCGCCATCGGGCGGACTGTTCATTGCATGGGATGAAGACCTCGCCATCGGCTGCGTGGCACTCCGGCCGCTTGAGCCGCCGGAAATCGCTGAGCTCAAACGCCTGTTTGTTCGCCCTGGGAACCGGGGCAGGGGCATCGGGATGGCCCTCTGCCGAACTGCCCTCGACCGCGCACGCACTGAGGGTTACACACGTGTCCGCCTGGACACGCTGCCCGACATGCATGATGCCCGCCGGCTCTACACTGCCCTCGGCTTCCGCAAGATCCCGCCGTATTGCTTTAACCCGATCGAAGGAGCTATATTTATGGAGGTGTCGTTGGGAGATGTGTGATGTTGGGGCAGAATATATTCTGCCCTTACGATAGGGAGTGCTCACCCTTCTGCCCTTACGATTGACTACTGACTTCTCTTCGCCATCTTGTGCCATGGCTTCGCGCCCCGCCCACGTGCCTTGCAACGGCTGCACTCTCTGCTGCCAGGGAGACGCCATCCGACTCGAGCCCGAAGACGATCCCTCCGAGTACCTGACCGAACCCCACCCCTACGTCAAGGGAGCACTGATGCTGGCGCATAAAGCAAACGGCGAGTGCGTCTACCTTGACGCGGGGGGATGCAGCATTCATGATCACGCCCCGTCGCTCTGCCGCTCGGCGGATTGCCGTGCGCTGGCCACACGCATCGACTTTGAAACCGCCCGGCGACTCCACCTTACCGGCAGACTCGACATGCGCGTGTGGGACAAAGGGAGACAGCTCCTCGAGCAGATGCGCCGCGGGCAGAGCCATCGCTGAGCTATGAGCAGGACCCTTCTTTTCATCGTTGTTTCTGCACTTTGTGCCTGGGTGTCCTGGGCCAGTCTCGCAAATCCCCGTGTGCACGGTTTCTATCGATTCTTTGCATGGGAAGCCATGCTTATTCTCATTCTTATGAACATCGACAGGTGGTTCGTCGATCCCTTCTCGCTGCATCAATCCATGTCCTGGCTTCTCCTCGTCTGCTCGGTCTATCTCGTGGTCGCGGGGGTGCTCCAGTTACGGCGTGGCGGTCAGACAGGCGAGCGTGTGCCCGGAGACAGCCGGCACGCATTCGAGCGAACCACCCTTCTCGTCACTACCGGAATCTATAAGTACATCCGCCATCCGCTCTACAGCTCGCTTCTCTTTCTCACGTGGGGTGTGTTGTGTAAAGACCCTTCACCTGCTGCGCTGCTCGTTGCCGGCATCGCGACGCTCTTTCTTGTCGTTACGGCGTTCGTTGAGGAGTCTGAATGTATCGCATCGTTGGGTACGGCGTATCGGACGTACATGAGCCGCACGAAGCGCTTCATCCCGTTCTTGATCTGACGCACACACCTTCCATTGATCCTTCTGGGGGTCGCCCGGGCGCTGTTGACGCTGTCCTCCCGAACATGTACATTGGTGTGTGTCCGACACCGGACGTGTTACCTTACGCTCCCGCTCAATCCGCCGGAGTGCGACCGCTGGCAGGAGATTGGCCATGAACCGAATTCATTCACTCCTTAATCTTAATCTCTTACTCCCCCTTATCCTCATCCTTATCCTCTTCTCTTTCCCTTCCTGCCTCGACCGGGACCTTCTGACCGACGTCATAACCGGCGGGCCGTCCGACGTACACCTGCGCCCGGGGCAATCCGTTCGCATCCTGCCCGAAGATTTCCTGGTCACGTTCGACCGCGTGACATCGGATTCCCGTTGTCCGACAGGAGCGTTGTGCATCTGGGCGGGCGATGCGGGGACGAGGTTCATGATCAGCAGGATGAGGGCCACCGCAATCGACTGCACACTCCACACCACGCTTGACCCGCGCTCGATACGGCTTGACGGGGTAACGTTGACGCTCCACCGCCTCCTCCCCTACCCCGTGCTCGACGTCCCGATCGATCCTGCATCGTATGTGGCCACGCTCCGCATCTCGCACGGCCGGTGAGCATCCCGATCCGGACGACCATCCTGACGGCCCTGGCCCTGGTAGCTTTTGCGGCGAACTCTCTGCTTTGCCGCATGGCGCTCAGGGATTTTGCCATCGACCCCGCCGGTTTTTCGGCAGTGCGGCTCGCAACAGGGGCGGCCATGCTCTGGCTCGTCGCAGTCTTCATGGGAAGGCGTCGGCCGTCGTGGAACAGGGGGAATTGGCTGTCACCATTGCTGCTCTTTGCGTATGCGGCGGCGTTTTCCTTTGCGTACGTCACGCTGAGCGTTGGTACCGGCGCATTGATTCTTTTCGGGGCGGTTCAGGGAACAATGATTCTCGCAGGACTGCTCTCAGGGGAACGCCCGCATGCTTTGCAGTGGGGAGGGATGATGCTTGCAGCCGGCGGACTGGTATACCTGGTGTCGCCGGGATTGACTGCACCGTCACCGGGAGGGTCGACGCTGATGGCAATTGCCGGCGTTACGTGGGGGTTCTACTCGCTTCGCGGCCGTGGCACGACGGACCCCATTGCTGCAACCGTGGACAATTTTTTTCGCGCTCTCCCTTTCGCTGCTGTGTTATCCCTCGTTGCGCTGCCATGGCTGCACGCCACTCCCCGCGGCCTTCTCCTTGCGGCGATCTCCGGCGCGATCACCTCGGGCCTTGGCTATGTGCTCTGGTACGCCGCGCTGCGCGGGTTATCGGCAACACGTGCAGCACTGGTCCAGCTCGCAACTCCGGTGTTCGCCGCGTTCGGCGCACTGCCGGTCCTCGGCGAAGAGGTCTCCCTTCGACTGATAATCTCCACCGTTGCGATTCTCGGAGGGATCGGTGTTGCACTGCGGAAACGGGAACACATCGTGCGTTACATGGGAGGTCGCTGACTGCAATGTGGTGAGAGAGAGCCAACCGCACAGATTTTCTTTGCGAATGTCTCTGATGAACCGTACTTTCCCCGATACAGGCAGGGTGTGATTTCGAATCGCGGGAGGAAATCATGATCGCCAGAATCTGGCACGGCAGGACAAGCAATGATGCAGCGTTGGAGTACCTGGAGTTCTTGAAACGGCGCGCAATCCCGGATTATGAAACAAGCCCGGGGAACCGGGGAGTGTACATCCTGCATCGGCTGGATGGCGCCGAGGCGCATTTTCTCTGCCTGTCATTCTGGGACTCCATCGAGGCGATTAAGAGTTTCGCCGGCGAGGACATAGCAAAGGCGAAGTACTACCCTGAGGATCAGAAGTTCCTGCTGGAGTTCGAACCCAACGTCCAGCACTACGAGGTATCTGCGAAAGGGTTGAAATAGCGGCGCACCGCACTTCACATGATCCCTTCAGCACGGTACGTTCATACCAACCTCATTGCGCGCGACTGGCGCGCGCTGGCGCAGTTCTATCAGAGTGTGTTTGGATGCGTTCCGGTTCCTCCCGAGCGAAACTTCAGCGGCAGAGAACTTGAGCGTGGGACCGGGATTGAGGGGGCAGCTCTGCGCGGGACGCATCTCCGCATGCCCGGCTGGGGGGATTCTGGACCGACGCTTGAAATCTTTACCTACGACCGGCTGCAGGATGCATCTGCTTCAGCGCTCAATCGTCCCGGGTTCGGCCATATTGCCTTTGCAGTCGAGGATGTGGTGCTCGCGCGCCAGGAGGTCCTCGCCGCAGGCGGAGGGGCCGTCGGCGACATCGTCACCCTGAGGGTTGCCACGGGAGCCGAGGTCACCTGGTGCTACGTCGCCGATCCCGAAGGGAACATCATCGAACTTCAGCGGTGGCAGGGATAATCAAGGATGAAGTAGATGCGACGAGGTGATTCGATGAAGACCAGGGCCGGGTTCAATGAAGTATTCGTGAAGCTCCGGGACATTCTCCGCCCCTATGCTGGCAGAATGGTCGTCGTTGCAGACACGAAAGCTCTGTATTACCTCAACACGCACTACATCTGGCCGAAGAACAAGAAACCGGCATTCTTTGGTGCCGCGAGGATCGGCAAGTCGTACGTCAGCTTCCACCTGATGCCTGTCTATGCCTATCCTGAGCTTCTGCGGAACGCCTCGCCTGCACTAAGAAAGCATATGCAGGGGAAGTCCTGTTTCAATTTCACCACGGTTGAAAGGGCGCTCTTTGCCGAGCTCCGCCGTCTGACCCGTGAGGGATACCGCAGGTTCAAGTCGGACGGATTTCTGGGATAACGGTCAAGCCGCCTGTCGAGCCCGATGTCGATCCTCACCCTCCTCACGCTCGCTTCTGCAATCCCGTGCATGCAGGTCGACTCCACGCCGGCTGCGATGTACGCACGCATCATCGATCAGATCCTGCATCATCCCGCCACCGCGCAGTTTCTTGGGGTCGAAATGAGTGCCGTGGCCAGCACCGACGTAGTCGTCGTCGACAGTCTGTACACCATCGACAGGTTCCCCTTTGACCGTCCCGTACGGGAGGGTGACGAGATCTCGGTGTACAAGGCCGATGTCCTCCGGCCGCTCCGCACGTTCCCAGCACCGTGGATGCCACATCACGGCACGGGTGATCGCCCCCGCGGCATTCTCTTTGTCTCACGGGATGAAGAGGGTGTTGTGATCGCCGAAGTATTTGTTGTCCGGCAGGGGTCGAGAGCCTACGAGGAGTACGCCTTGGCAAAGGACAGCTTGAAATTCATGGTTCGTTGTGGACGAGACGGCACCATCCGCAGCATACTCTACGTCCTCCTCCTTCGCTGATTCGTTGATTTTTCCCCCTCAAATCGCTACACTGGTTTCATGCATCTTCAATTCCAGGGCGCCGCCCGCACGGTGACCGGCTCGATGCACATGCTCACCGTGGGGGGGCGCACTGTCCTGCTTGACTGCGGCATCTTCCACGGCAGGCGCGAGGAGTCACGGGAGCGCAACAGCCGTTTCCCCTTCGACCCGGCAGGCATCGACGCGGTTCTCCTATCGCATGCACATATCGACCACAGCGGAAACCTTCCGACGCTGGTACACCAGGGGTTCCGGGGCTCGATCTATTGTACCGACGCGACGAAAAGTCTCTGCGAGGTGATGTTGCGCGACAGCGCATTCATTCAGGAGAAAGACGCCGAGTTTGTCAATAAGAAACACCGCCGGCGGGGACAGCCCCGCATCGAGCCGCTGTATACGGAGGAGGACGCCGCCGCGACGCTGCCGCTGCTGCAGGGTGTCCCGTACAGCCGGACGTTCCAGGTTCTGGAGGGGCTTGAGTGCAGGTTCGAAGATGCTGGACATATTCTCGGCTCCGCGTCGCTTGCCCTCACCCTTCGCGAAGGAGGGCGGACCGTCCGACTCGCGTTCACAGGCGATCTCGGAAGGCCGAACCTGCCGATTCTCCGTGACCCCGTGTTCATCGGGAGCGAGGGCGCAGACTACCTGATCAGCGAGTCCACGTACGGCGGCCGCTTCCACGCCCCGGTGGCGGAGATGAAGGACCAGCTCCTTGGCCCGATCCTCCATATGACCGAACAGAAAGGGAAAATCATCATCCCCGCCTTTTCCGTGGGGCGAACACAGGAGATCGTGTACGTCCTCCACACATTGAGCGTCGAAGGGAAAATCGATCACATCCCCGTCTTCGTGGACAGCCCCCTGTCCGTCAACGTCACCGAGGTCTTCCGCCGCCACCCGGAGTGTTTCGACGAGCAGACGCTCGCGATCATGACATCTCCCCACCATAACGACCCTTTCGGCTTCGAACGGCTTACCTATGTCCGCGACGTGGAGGAATCGAAACAGTTGAATGACGTGGAGGGGCCCTGCATCATCATCGCCGCATCGGGAATGTGCGAGGCCGGGCGGATCGTCCATCATCTGGCCAACAACGTCGGTGATCCCCGCGCGATGGTGCTGATTGTGGGATACCAGGCGGAGAATACGCTCGGGAAGAAGCTCGTGATGCGCGAGCCGGTCGTAAACATCTTCGGTGAGCCGCACCAACTGAAGGCGAAGGTGGTGGTGCTCAATTCGTTCAGCGGCCACGCCGACAAGAACGAGCTACTTGCCTACATCGGGAAGTTCCCTCCGCGTACCATGAAGCGGACTTTCCTCGTGCACGGCGATCCGGACCAGGCAGAGAAGCTTGGCGCCGGGTTGCGTGAGCAGGGTTTGGGCGCCGTGAGCATCCCATCCCGCGGCGACACGGCGCCGTTGGCCTGACGCGGCCCATGCGCTGCCGTCAGCATACTGTCGCCCGCACGCTGTGCTTTGCATTTTGCGCGGGCTCCGCCGCCATCGCTCAGGAAATCGGTCGAGCGCCGGAGAGCGCTCCCGGAGATTCGGTGCAGCGCATAAACACCGGCTCCATCCTCTTCGACAGGAACCTGAATACCTACAACTGGATTGGCCGGGCTGCCGTTGATACAACCGCGGGACCGTTGCGCATCGGCCTCCTGCAGCAGTACGCCGCAAACATCATCCGCCTCGAGGGGGTGCCTCCAGGGGGACGCGACAGACTTCACAGCACGCAACAAACCGTTACCCTGTCCGTTCGCGCACCGGTCAGCCTCACGCTGACACCTCTCGTCCAGTGGTCGTCCATGATCTACACTGACGAGAAGGGAACAGGGCTTAACAACGCGTCCACTTCAGCTCTCCTCGGGGGGGTAGAATACGCTGCAGCGCCCTGGCTCCTCCTGTCGCCCGTCGCCGGGTACCGGTGGGATTCGCAGGCAGGCATACGCGACCAGGGGCTCGCCTATATGCTCGGCGCACGGGTGCCGGGCCTGGACGCGGACGGATATCAGATTTCCGGCAGTGCGCAGTTCAGAGAAGACCGTGTGAGCCCAAGGAAACTCGAGGGGCATTTCGCGCGTATCGGAATAGAGAAGGCATTCTCGCGGTTCACCCGGGACAGCCTTGAGGCGGGATTCACCAGGAGCCGGCGGGAGTTCTATGCGCTGGCCGACAGCAACGTCGAGAGCAGGACGGAACAGGTGTTCACCTTCGTCAACAGGCTTGACTACGACTTCGACCCGTCGTTGACCACTTCGCTCTTTGTCGGGATCAACGGCCGCGGACTTGAAAAAGAACTCCGCAACTGGAATGCGGTCGCCCCGCGGGAGGTTCAGTTCGATACACACATCGACGAACTCCGGCTCGACAGCTACGTGCAGGCGTCCTATCGCAGCGCTGACGGTCGTGCCGGAGGCTGGCTGCGTCTGTATTACAGTGAGCGAACCGAATCGCATACGGCCCGTCGCCCGGGAGTATCAACGCCGGCAATCGATCTTCGCTTCGCCGAAAGGATGAAACAGGAACAACTCAAAGACAATGCCTCGCGCAGAACGGTGCTCAACGGCGCGGTCAACGTGCCGCTCTCGCTGTCCGACAACCTCTCGCTCTCCGGCTCCGCAGGCATCCTCAGGTACGATACCCCCAGCGATTTAAATGTGGAGGACCGGGACGAACTCCTTTTCGCGGTCACGCTCGCGACTTCTCACCGGCTGAGCCCGGTACTCGATCTCGGCATCGTCCTCGACGGCACCCTCAGCCATACGGTCTATCTGCTGAAGGAACGAAGCGCAAACAACAGCATCAACCGGGTGCTCCGTCTCTCTCCGCGCACGATCTTCCGTCCGGTCGCCTGGATTGCCAGCTTGAACGCTTTTGAGGTCCTCGCCAATTATACCGTCTATGATTTCGAGCAGCAATTGGCATCCGTCAAGAGTTTTTCCTATCGTCAGTTCGGCTGGATCGATTCCACATCGGTTGATCTGACGCACCGTCTGGGCGTAGATTTTTATGCATATTGGCGGGTGTACGAGCGCGGGCAGCTGAAATGGAGCGACTTCAAGGAATTAACGGAGAACGCAGCCGTTGAGCAGACGTATGCGCTGCAGGTGCGGGTGAGACCGGGGGACCGGATGTATGCCGCCGTCGGCCTCCGGTATTTCGGACAGTCCCGCTATATTTTCGTCAACGGCGACAGGTTGCTCGATTCGTTCCTGAGCAGCTTCGGCCCCACCAGTACGCTGGTCTGGAAGCCGGGCACCCACAGCCGGATCCAGTTTCAGGGCTGGTACGAACGGCGCCGGCAACCCGACGGGAGCATCAAGCCGCTCTCGACCATGACCATGAGCGTGAGTCTCACTTTGTGAAGGGAGCAGTGGCGGTGCCAAAGCAGACGATCTTCCGCATGACGATGAGGAGCAATCCCCGGAACGTGACGCGGGTGGAGGGATTTCTCAAGAAGGTCGCGAAGTCGGTCCGGATGGACGAGATCCAGTTTCACAAGCTCATGGTCTCCCTCACGGAGGCGGTCAACAACGCGATCATTCACGGGAACAACGCGAACCCCGCCAGGAGCGTACGCATCTGTTGCGAGATCCTTCCCGGGTGGATCCTGATCATGGTGGACGATCAGGGGAAGGGATTCAAGCCCGAGAAGGTGGGAAATCCTCTGGCCAAAGAGAATGTGCTGCGGGAGAGCGGCAGGGGGATTTTTCTGATGCGCACCCTGATGGACAAGGTGGAATTCGAGTTCGGCAGGAAGGGAACCGAGGTCCGCCTCTGGCTTGACCTGAACAAATAAGGCCGTCCTCAGGGAGACCAGCCGGAGAGAGAGGTTGACCAGAGGACGCGGACAAAACCGGCGTGCGACGGCGAACTCTCCTCGCGGAGCAACATCACCGTGCGCGGAGGATCGGCAATTGTCAGGGTGTACCCGAAGTCGATCGTTGAAAGACTCACGCTGTACCCACGTACCAGGGTTTCCACGCCGTTGATTGACGCAGAGAAGTAACTGCGATCGTCGTTCACCACTCCGCGTACCACGTCGTTCCCCGCCGTGTCAATCGCTCCGACGCTCCATGTGGCGTTCGCCGCAAGCGAAAATGCCGCGATCCGGTCCCAGCCCGGCGCGATGGACTGTCCGTCCCTCCTCAGCGCCGCCCGCGCGAGAAACCCATATTGCTCGATGTCGCCATCGGCGCCGAAGCGGAACCGAAGCGTATCGACCGGGGTGGGGGGACTCCCGGGTGAGGCGAGCTCTACGATCGTGGTCACCCCGTCCTTGCCGTCGTACGACTCACCGGTCGCCAGGACATGCCAAGTGACGCCCGTCTGCGAGGACAGGATGCGGTTTCCGAATTTGTCAAGAGGCCAGGAATAGAACATCAGGGAATCTCCCGGAGCCAGCGAGACGAGGGGAGGAGCAGGAGAGAACGGCACGACGGGAACGCCGGAAAGATCCCGGCATCCCGGTACAGCCGCTGCGGTCAAAAGTAGAAGAGCGAAGGCGCACGGACGCGCCTTCGCCCTGCAAAGAACAGTGAACATTCCTCAGAGATTGACTTTCGCGATCGAGCTTCTGACGTCTTCGGCGGATTTGTTCAACGCCGCCTGCTCCTCCGCATTCAGCTTGATCTGGATGATCTCCTCCATGCCCTTCTTCCCCAGCTTCACCGGTACCCCGACGAACGTGTCGCGCAGTCCGTACTCGCCCTGCAGCCATACCGCGCAGGGGAGGATGCGCTTCTTGTCCTTCACGATCGATTCCACCATCGCCACGGTGGAGGACGATGGGGCATAGTACGCGCTGCCGCTCTTCAGGAAGTTGACGATCTCAATCCCGCCGTCACGCGTCCGTTTCACCAGCCGGTCGATGGTGGCCTGGCTCAGGAGCTCGGTGATCGGTATCCCCGCGACGGTAGAATACCTGGGAAGCGGAACCATGGAATCCCCGTGGCCGCCGAGCACGAAGGCATGTACATCCTCCACGGAGACGTTCAGCTCCATCGCGATGAACGACCGGAACCGCGCGACATCGAGCACACCTGCCATCCCGATCACGCGGTGCCGCTCGAAGCCGCTCACCTTCTTCGCGACGTAGGTCATCACGTCGAGCGGATTGGACACCACAATGAGGATCGCACCGGGCGACTTGGCCACGGCGGCTTCCGTGCAGCTTTTCACGATGCCGCTGTTGGTATTCATCAGGTCGTCGCGGCTCATGCCTGGCTTGCGCGCAATGCCCGCCGTAATGACCACGATGTCGGAACCCGCAGTCTCATCGTACCCGTTAGAGCCGACGACGCGGACATCGGTCTTCTCGACGGGCGTTGCTTCATAGATGTCCAGCGCCTTGCCCTGGGGAATTCCCTCGAGGATATCGACGAGGACGACCTCGTTGGCGAGCTGTTTATCTACAATGCGCTGTGCCGTGGTCGCACCGACGTTACCAGCGCCAATGACGGTGATTTTCATGGGACACCCTCCAGAATGGTCGAACGAGAGGTTTGTGAGTTGGGAGAACGGAGAGGCTGAGCGGCCGGTCCCGCCAGGACCATGCCAGATGGACAGGTGCGGCGAACCTCCGGTATGCACCGGATGGACGTGTGGCGGGACACGGGTTCCCCGCAGGTTGAACGAAACGGTGTGCTACGCCCTGGGAAGGACGCTGACGACCTTCTTCGCCTTGCTGTATTTCCGGAACTGGACGACGCCGCTGATCTTTGCAAACAGTGTATCGTCGCCACCGATGCCGACATTGGTCCCCGGCTGAAAGCGGGTTCCGCGTTGGCGCACGAGAATGCTCCCCGCCGGCACGAGCTCTCCGCCGAAGCGCTTGACGCCGAGCCGCTGGGCATTGCTATCGCGCCCGTTGCGGGAACTGCCGACTCCCTTTTTATGTGCCATGACCCATCCCCTGGAGCGCGATGTGCGTAATCTTGACTTCCGTGTAGTCCTGCCGGTGCCCGCGCCTGACGCGGTATCCCTTCCGTTTCTTTTTCTTAAACACCATCACTGTATCGCCGCGGAGATCGCGGACGACGGTCGCTTCCACATTTGCGCCGGCAACCACAGGATGGCCGACCGTGATGTCGCGTTCTCCGCCGACCATCAGCACGCGGTCAAAATTGAGCTTGGTCCCCGTTTTCTCGTTCAGCGCGGGAACGACGATCATGTCGTTCGGCGACACGGTGAATTGTTTCCCTGCAATTTCCACAACAGCGAACATCGCGTTTATTCTCTCCTGAGGTGACGGCCCCGAAAATGCCATGGGATAATAATTTACAGAAATCCAGTCGCAATGTCAACGAAAAAGGCCGTCATTCGCCTTCGAAATAG
Organism: Bacteroidota bacterium; assembly: GCA_040756745.1. Lineage (GTDB taxonomy): Bacteria > Bacteroidota > Ignavibacteria > UBA10030 > UBA6906 > JBFLYO01. The sequence goes on along the minus strand of JBFLYO010000019.1, from coordinate 14,828 downwards.
GCCGCAATGTCCCCTTGTCGTGAGGGGAGGCCGACGATCCGCAGCAGGAAGAGGTCGTTGAAGGCCGTGAAATCGAATTGCAGTCCCCCCGGGAACCCGTGTTCGACGTCGACGAGGTCCCTCAACGCCGCCTTGATCTCTGCGGCATCTCCCTTGAAGAGAAAGTCACGCCCGATCGGCGTATCCCGCGTCATCACGAGGCGCTGGCGGAGGAACGACCGCGCTGCGGTGAACCGCCGCGCCTTCTCGGACGTGCCCAAGGATTCCAGGAGCACCGACACGTGCGATGACCTGCTCATGACGGCTCCGGGTTGTACCTGAGGATTCGCATGGCGTTCAGGATCACGGCCAGTGCAGCCCCATCGTCGGCCAGGACCGCCATCCACAGCGTAGCCACTCCGGCGAGTGCGAGTGCCAGGAACACCAGTTTCACTCCCACCGCCAGCGCGATGTTCTGACGGACAATATTCATCGTCGATCGGCTCAACCCGAAGACGTACGGGAGATGAGCGAGGTTGTCCGACATAAGAACGACATCGGCTGTTTCCATCGCGGCATCCGTCCCGGCGACCCCCATCGCAATCCCGACCGAAGACGCTGCAAGGGCAGGAGCGTCGTTGATCCCGTCGCCGACCATCGCCACCGTGCCTGCCTCACGCTTGAGCTCTTCCACGGCCGCCACCTTCTCTTCGGGAAGGAGCTCGGCACGCACCTCTTCGATGCCAAGTGTTTCCGCGATGCCTCGCGCGGCCGCATCATGGTCGCCCGAGAGGATCACAGTCCGGCCAATCCCCATCCGGCGCAACTGTTGCATTGTCCGTCGTCCCTGCGTCCTCACGCCGTCCTTGAACGCGACGATCCCCAGCGGCCGACCTTCAGTCCCGAGGAGGATCGGCGTCTTGCCTTCCGCCGACAGCTCGTCCATACGGCGCGAGGCAACCGGAGTGAGCATGCCGGTCTCTTCACCGAGAGTCCGGTTGCCCAGGTGGTAGGTGGTTCCGTTGATCACGGCGCTCACCCCTTTGCCCGGAAATGCCTGAAAGCCCTCCACGGCGAAGGTGTCGTACCTGACCGCCGCTGCGTCAGCGGCAAGAAGGGCTGCGGCTGCAAGAGGGTGTTCGGAATGGCGCTCCAGCGCCGCAACGATTGCCATGATCTCGTCACCCGATCGGTTGTCAAGTGGGACGACGTCGGTCACGCGCGGGGTTCCTGCGGTCAGCGTTCCCGTCTTGTCCAGTGCCACGGCTGCGACCCGCGAGAGACTCTCGACATGTGTTCCACCTTTGATCAGCACCCCATGTCGTGCCGCCCGTGTGATCGCGCTGACGATGGCGACCGGCGTGGAGATCACAAGAGCGCAGGGACACGCGATGACGAGCAGGACCAGGGCACGGTAGAGCCACATCCCTGCGTCCTCACCCGGGATGAGGGGAGGAATAACGGCGACTGCAACGGCGATGCCCAGGACAGCGGGAGTGTACACCCGGGAGAATCTGTCCACGAGCCGCTCAACGGGAGCGCGGCGCTCCTGCGCTTTCTCGACAAGACGCATGATGCGGGCGATCGTGGATTCACCCGCGCTCGCCGTCACACAGATGCGTAGTGCTCCATTACTGTTCACTGTCCCGGCGTACACCGGCGAGCCTTTCATCTTAACGACGGGCATGGCCTCGCCCGTCACCGCTGCTTCATCCACGGTCGACGATCCCTCGATCACCACGCCATCCAGCGGGATCCGATCCCCTGGCCGGACGATCACGGTCTCCTCCGTGGACACGTGCTCCACCGGTACGCGTTCCTCGCCCCCCTGGCGGAGAACCGAGGCGGTGTCCGGGGCGAGCGACATCAGCGATCGGAGGGCACGACGCGACCGTTCATTGCTGTACGACTCGAGCATCAGGGAACAGGCGAAGAGGACGATCACCGCCGCTCCCTCTTCCCATTTCCCGATCGCCATTGCACCGATTACTGCAATCGACATGAGCACGTTCATATCGAGCGAACGGGTCCGGAGCGCTCCTACTGCCCGCCTGCCGATCCTCCACCCGCCGATAGCGATCGCGGCGGCATATAACAGAATCGCTGCGTTCCCGCCGATCACCAGTCCGGCAATCGTGAGTCCCGCCGCCGTGCCTGCCGTGAATCCTTCGGCATGCCTGCGAAGAAACGGCTTCTCCGGCGGCCGGCCCTCCCGCGCACGCCCTTCGAACCCCGCCTGGCGGATGCGGCGGATGACCTCCGGGCGCGGCACACCGGACGCAACACGAAGTTCGCCTGTAACCTGGTTGAATGCATACCGTCCCGGTCCCAGTCCGGCATCGAGGGCTTTGCGCAGAACGGTTTCCTCCGTCGCACAACAGACCCCGGAGACGATGTATGTCGTCGCGCTATTCCGCGACATGCTTTGCACCAAGCCTGATCAAGTCCTCGATATGTTCGTCGTCCAGCATGTAGAATGTCATCTTCCCTTCTTTCCGGTAGGTCACGAGCCGCATTGCCTTCATGATGCGGAGCTGGTGCGACACCGCCGATTCGCTCAGCCCCACCAGGCCGGCAAGGTCGCCCACGCAGAGCTCGTGGCGCGAGAGCGCCAGACAGATCTTCAGCCGGGATTCGTCGCCCAGCATTTTGAAGGTCTGGCTGAGGCCCCTGAGAACTGCCGGGGCGTGGATCGCCTTCCGTGCGTCCTCCGCGTGCCGGCGGTCGACGAACTCCGGCGTGACTCTTCCTCCGATGCCGCCGTTCGGTCTCATGCCACCCCCGAAGTAACAGTTGAACAACTGTTCATATGTTTGAATATACTCAACGGTGCTCGCACTGTCAAGCGGGTGTTTGTCGGTTGATCCAGTTCCGAAATCCGCGGATCCTCTCCCGGAGCGTATCCACCCAGGACTCGTCATTCAACGTCTGTGTCAATTCGAAAGTCTTATTAGCGCTCGCGTTGAAGGAGCAGCGATGCCTCATCGTGCCATGCAGGTCTCCAACAGCAGCCGTGTCACGTCCGCACGCATGCAAATGAAAAAGCCCGGCCATCCCAGCCCGGGCCTCTGACAATGAGAGCAGAGAGCCACCCGATCGCGAGTAGTCCCTAATTGTCCAGCTACTGAATCGTAAGCGCTCCGCCGTCAATGGCCGGAGATGGAGTAAGTCCGGGGATCTGCATCATCTCGACGGGAGGGAGGTCCCACACCGCGGCAACCACGGCAGAGTCCAGGTCGTAGAAAAAGCCGTCGGCGGTGAAGTTGTTTCCACCCGGGCCGTTGACCGCCAGCCACCAGACTTCAAAGTAGCCTTTCCCGGGTCCTGTTGTCTCAACACCACCAACCACCGCAAACTTCTCGTACCCCGGGACATCGTCGTACACCTTCAATAGGAGGGCTCTTCTCCTGATCTCCCCGAGTGGCATGTCGGGTCACAGGGCCAGCGAGGGCTTCCCAAGTCCCGTTCCTGCTCTTTCCGACCATGTCGTCGCTCATACCCCGGAGGTGCTACATCGCCGTGTTCTCTCTGTTCCCAGCGTGCAGTCCAGACTTCGCCCATAAGATAGGGGGTCATCCACCTCAGCACTCTTTACGAAGCTACCGATGCGTTCACATCGTGTTACGACCTGGCTGTTTGCGTTGCACCTCGTCAGAGTCCGACGAAGTCTGTCGACCTTTCAGGTTACGTTGTCGAGTCGCTTAGCATGAAGCCGTTTCCCGGTTCGTACCGACTCCTCGCAACGTGGCTTCCAGAGTCTCGCCACGGTTAGGACTTGGAGCAGAGTGCTCGACAGGGTCCGTCGCAGTCAGACGACCCTCGCTCCCCACCCAACAAGATCAGGAACAGTTTACCTTGGCGCTCATTTGACCAAAGCCATTTTGCGTGACTGGACAAACGACCCCGCTGTGAGTCGGTAGAAGTACACGCCGCTCGCAAGCCCACTTCCATCGAACTGCACCGTGTACGTTCCCGGCTGTTTCACCTCGTTCACCAGCGTTGCGACTTCACGACCAAGCACATCATACACTACCAGCTTTACATTACTGACTCGCCCCTCGACTCCGCTGAGAGACGCTCCGCTCGGGGCGACGACTCCTGCGATGGTATAGCGTATCGTCGTCGTCGGATTGAACGGGTTGGGGTAGTTCTGGAGCAACGCAAACTCCCGGGGCAGAGCATCTGGTTCAGCAACAGAAACAGGAGTATAGGTGACGGTTAAGCGACTGGAATCTTTGTAGACCTTCACTCCAGGGATGGTTATCAGACCGCTGTCATACACAAAAGATTCCTGCTGCACCACGATGTTGTTCCGGCGATTCTCCCAATTGATTCTGTAGCCTGGTGGAACGCTAAACGCCTGCAGCCTTCTTAGTGTTACATCCGTTGTTGCAGAATCGGGCGCAATGTCGGAACCGTAGACCGTCGTTAGATCCTTCACCCTGAGCGTGATCTCCCATCTGTTCACCTGATCTGCGATGTCGTCATTCCAATCGAGGTGCCCGTTTATCGTACCGATCGCATCACCGTTCCCAGGATTCCCATTGCCGGGATCGTCGTTGATTGAACAGTTGGAGAAGGCGGGGTAGGAGAGATTCGTCCGATACTTCGTGAAGAAGGAGAAGTTCGGGAAGCTTGGTTGCCAGGGGGATTGATTGAACGTCTGCAGATGATCGGTCATGCCCCAGAAAACGAATGTCCCGTGGCGGAACGCATTCACTGAATCAATGAAGGGGATCTTCTCCTGCCATCCCACAGCCTCATCGTTCTTGCCGCAGAAGAGGTATGTGACCGGCTCATAGTCAGTCCGATGAAGTCCGGCGAGAAACGTTGCATCCAGCCTCTGATTTCTCCTGTACCCTTCGTTCGTAAGGAGGTTCGACTCACGTGTCCCCCACTGTCTCAACAGTATCCACGTGGAATTGTCCAACGCGGGCGCGTACAAAAAGATGGCGGCGATCTTTGTGGGCATCACCAGAGCGTTCAGGATGCCCCCGACCGCTCCCCCCGAATATCCGGTCATGTAGGTACGGGTGCTGTCAACCGGGAGATTTGAGATCGCCCAGTTGACCGTGTGAAGCACTCTGGCGGAGGTGTAGTTGTACAACACCCCCGTAGCCGGAACCGGATTTGCGTCTGACTGCATGTCGTAATTCTCGTGATAGCCATAATAACTGGTAAGCCCATCCTGATTCGGGATCCGGTCATCTATGGTGACGATCCATTCGTTCGGGTCGCCAATGCCTTTCAAATGGTTCACGTACAGAAAACTCTTTCCATCACCGTGGAGCCAGAATGTCACAGGACGCGGCGACATGGCCCCCGATTTAATGATGGCAAAGTGGAATGGATAGGACCCGGCATTCGTCATTTGAGGATACATAGTCGAAGTGACCTTGGTCACGTACTGAACATAGATATCGTAGGTCTTCCCTCCCAGCGACCGGCTTTCCTGCCACACGGGTTCCGGCATTACAACATCCTCATCCAGAGGCACCGTTGTTGCATTCGAGCCGGCAACGATGGTTGTATCTTCGAGGCCACCGAAAGTCGCAGTGACGGCATAGTAAAACAATCCAGCTCCGGTCGAAGTCGCGACGAACAACCCTTTGTTGCTAGCAAGCGGGGGCGAAGCGGAGTCGATCTTCAGGTATTTTGGAATCCCTCCGGAAAGATCCGTGAGGCGCCTGTCGAGTGCAGAATTGTCCCGAACATCCCCGAGATTCTCTGCGGAAGAGAGCTGGGAGCCTTGCTGAATCGGTGAAGGGGATCTGTACAGGCTGTAACGGACGTTCGTTGCTGTAAGATTGTCCCACGTTACAAATACCTGCCCGGCCCGGTACGCGGCGCTGATGTTTGTCACTACGTGAGCATCAGTTGCCACTACCGCGGCTCGAGCCGTGTCATTGGACCGATCGGCATCTCCAGCCAGGGAGGTAAAAGCCGTGAGTGTATGAGCACCGGCCGCGGGGGTCCAAACGTCAAATAGCACACTCGCGCTTCCTTTACCCTCCAAGGCGGTGACGGTTTTTGCCGAGCTGTATCCGCCAGGTGAGATCAGGAGTGTCACCACGAAGGTCTGGGACGTGAGCCCGAGGTTTTCTACGGTGACTTTGGGAAGCCGGGGGATGGTCGAAATCGCCGCCGGAATGTCTATCGACCTAGGTGCCGCATCGATGGGAGTCTGCGTTCCAATTATACAATTATCGAGGTAGAGATTGTTCCCGAACGCGCTCACGGCCTTGAAGCGTACCCTGTTGGTTCCTACCGGCAGGGCGTAACGTTTGCTTCCCCATTGAGTAGAGGTTGGCACAAAGATCGTTGATGATATTGGCGGGGCCGTCACGAGCGGGCCGGATACGCCTCCGTCCAATGTCACCAGCATGGCGTATGAATTCCCTCCGTCGATTGAGGTTTCGATGATCAGGCGGTCGTTCTCCGACGCGTATGTTGCGTATGCATGATCAAATCGAATCGAGTCACCTACAGTCGAACTGCCCATTGATGCAAGGACCAGGGATTGTGTTGTGCCTGCGGGGGCGTTCCAATTCTCAAATGTGGCACTGGCTAAACCAATGCCATAGGCACTTGCACCGCCAAAACGCGTCCAGTATTGAGCACCGGAAAACTCAAGCGTCCAGCCGGCAGGTGGGAATAATGGGCCTTCAAAATCCTCCGCCACAAATGAATTCTCATGGGCAGGACCCCTTGCAGGATTCTGGGTGTGCCGGACGTTCTGCAACAGAGTCTGTCCATGGAGCATGCACGCAGAAGCCGTGAGAACCAGTACTGCAATTAAGTTACGCATGATGCCACCTTCAGAATCGTAGTTGGCCACGGCCTCAAAATACGGTCAGCCAGAGCCCTAAGCATATTGACCCCACGCCAAAATCGTTTGAAATTGGGACACCACGAGAGAATGTGCACAACAAAGGAGGACAGAAAAGGCTTAACGGAATTGGCCGGCCGTGCGGCCCTCGGGCAAGGCAGGTCAGTCTGGCTCAGCACTCCCCGTGGCGTATTTCCGAGGGAGTCACGCCGAATCGTTCCCGGAAGCAGGTGCTGAAATAGGTGGGGTTTCTGAAGCCGACCTGGAATGCTATCTCGGCGACCGAGCCTGCATTCTTCTCAAGAAGTTCGCGGGCCCGCTGCAGGCGCATGTACTGCACAAAATCGGCGGGCGTAAGACTCGTAAGGGCGTGGAGCTTTCGGCCGAGGTGCCTTCGACTCAAGCAGACCTCGCGGGCGAGATCATCGACGCCAAAATCCTCGTCCCCGAGGTTCTTTTCCACGATTTCCATGATCTTCTTGAGCAAAACGTCATCGAGGGAAGATACCGCTACCTCACCGGGCTTGAGGACGACCCCCGCTGAGAATTTAGCCCGGAGCTGCCGCCGCTGCTCAATCAGGTTGCGCACCCGGGCCGTCAGCTCTTTGGCATCAAACGGCTTCGTCACATAGTCATCAGCGCCGGTTTCAAGCCCCTCGATCTTGCTGTCGATACCGGCTCGGGCGGTCAGTAGGATGATCGGAATGTGACTCGTCCGCACGTCTTTCTTTAGTGCGCGGCAGAGTTCCATCCCATCCCATTTGGGCATCATCAGATCGCTGATCACGATGTCCGGGACAGTTTCTATCGCCTGATCATATCCCTCTTCTCCATTCTCTGCCTCAAGGACCGCATACTCTGCTTCCAGGAACTCCCGAATATATCCGCGGAGATCCGCATTGTCCTCGACAACAAGCACGATGGGCTTTCCATCCGGCGATGGAGGGGTAGGACGATCGCCCCGCTCTGCGAAAGAGCCAACGGCAGACGAGAGTTCAGGCTTTTCACCCTGGAGGGGAGATTCAATGATTTCATCCCGTCGATATGCAGACTCTTCGACGGGCAACGTAACGGTGAATGCCGAGCCTTTTCCTAGCGTGCTCTCGACAGCGATTGTCCCATGGTGGAACTCGACAAGCTCTTTCGTCAGGGCCAGGCCAATCCCTGTTCCTTCAGTCGTGTGAGTCTCGTCGACTCGGTAGAACCGATCAAAGATGTGGGGCAAATGCTCCGGAGCGATGCCGGGGCCGGTGTCGGTGAAGGACAGCGTCACCGAATTCAGAGATCTGAAGTTAGATATCTGATTTCTGAATTGGGTTATACCAAGTGCCACACGCACCGTGCCACCCTCCGCAGTGAACTTTAGCGCATTCGACATCAGGTTATTGACGATTTTCTCCAGCTTGTCCCTATCGAAATAACCTTCGAGTGTGTCGGCCTCTGAGTGGAATTCGAGATTGATTCGCTTGCGCTCTGCCCATGATTCAAACGACATCACCGTCCGGCGCATGAACTCTACCACATCATTCCGAGATACCTGGAGTCGCATCGTACCCGATTCCAGGCGGGACAGATCGAGCAATTGGTTGACGAGAGAGTGCAGTCTTTCTGTGTTGTTCTTGATGAGGTGGAGTTTCTGACGCGTCGAGGGTTCATGAGTCGATTCCATTGCCTGTTCAGCCGGTCCGAGAATCAACGTCAGCGGAGTCCTGAATTCGTGGGAAATGTTGGCAAAGAAGCGGGACTTCATTCGATCAACCTCGGCAAGATGTTCCGCCTGGAAGCGCTCCATCTCTACCCGTTGCTTCAGCCGTACCTGGTTCAGCCGCACACCGTATATGGCAAAGAGGAGTGCGGATGTGAAAAGGAGATAGCACGCATACGCCCAGATCGTTCGCCACCAGGGTGGTGCAATGGTGAAGGAGTATGCGATCTCCCGTTCCGGCCATTCCCCCCAGGACGACGTCGCCCTCACATGGAATGTGTAGTCGCCCGGAGCAAGTGCGGTGTAACGGACATAGCGACGGTCCACCGGTTTCACCCAGTCATGTTCGAGACCCTCCAGTCTGTATGAATATTCCACAAGCTGCGGGGCATCAATGTCTATCGCCGCAAACATGAACTCGAGAACGTTCTTGTCATGCGAGAACTGTACCGTCCTAGACTCGACAACATTCGACAGGGGGATCAGTAACGTATCATTTACGCGAAGCTGTGTGATGACCAGAGGAGGTGTCTGGCGGCTGTAGTGGAGGCTGTCGGGATGAATGAGATTCACGCCCGACGTGCCAGTCAGGAGGACACGTCCATCGTCCAGGAGCTGCATGTCGGTGGGCCAACCGCAGAGCCCATTGTCATAATCGAGATTCGTGAACTTGCCGCTTACCGGGTCAAACAACGAGAGATCCTGGGGGGAATGTCGTACCCACACTCTACCTTTCGCGTCTGCACCGATCGGCATGACGAAGAGTGCATCGCTGAATTGCGGATTCGCGTAGAAAGTGAAGGATCGATGTGCAGGGTCCCAGAGATTCAAGCCTTTCCCGGTCCCCACCCACATGCGACCGGCAGGATCCTCGTATGCCACCCGCGTAAGATCGTCACTCAGAGAATGAGGGTCTGATGCATTGTGCACAAATCTTGTTACTTCCCCGGTGGCGCGCTGGTAAGCCATAAGTCCTCTCCCCTCCGTGGTAATCCAGAGAAGACTGTCCCTGGCTCTGAGCAGAGCAATCACCTCATAACCAAAGCCCGCTGGTTGGAAGGTCCCGTGTGCGGGATCAAAGAGAAAAAGTCCGTCGGGTTCCACGCCGATCCAGAGGGAATCGCCGGGGCCTTGCGCAATACTCCTTACCCCGACAGAGTTTCGGTTGAGGCGAGGCTCGTAGTTGTCGATTCTCCTTGAACGAAGATTGACTTTGTAGAGGCCACGATCATAGGCTGCATACCAGAAATTCCCGTGCGTGTCGAGCAGTGAAACGGTCCGGTCGGGAGTCTCGTAGAAGAGCTGAGATTTTCCCCTAAAGACATCGATCGTGCCGACTATAGTCCTGTTCGCGGTCTCAGTCGCAAGCAGATTCCCCTGGGAAAAACACCATATCGTTCCATCTCTTCCTCGCTCAACAGATTCAAACGACCGCAACCACCCATTTGGATTCCTGAGTGAGTAGTGAGGAAGTAGGAGGGATCGCGGGCTGAGCCACAGGACGCCGGGACCACCTGTGCTGAACCAGACCGTGCCCGTGTAGTCGACAGAAATCATTTGACGGGGACCCGTTCCGGGCGTCGGTCCACTAGTGAGATAGGGGATACACCGTTCTTCCGAGAGGGAGAAGAGGTCGAAACCTCCATAGGTGGCAACCCACAGATTTCCGCGCGGGTCAATCTCGATACTCTGGACATCATCGCTTCTAATCGAAGATGGGTCAGAATCGTTATGTCGAAAATTTCTGGCTGTTCCACGGTCCCAGTCAAATCGAAACAATCCTTGAGTTTTTGTGCCAACCCAGACTGTACCGTCAGGTTCCAGGGTAAGGCAGTTGATGACCAAAGAATCGAGCCGCCGGGCGAGGTGGTCAGAGTAGCGGGGGCGCGAAACGATGTGCGTAGTGCGATCGATCGCAATGAGCCCGCTGTCGGTTCCAGCAATGAGACTGGCCCGGTTTCGTGCGATCAGACTTCGTGCGGCCCCGGTAGAGGTTCCGGTTGGAATCACTCTTAGGCTCACATTGGAGACTATGCTGTCAATCTCATGAGGGGCAAACCGCTCAGGCAATCCGATGCGAATGATTCCCTCCTGCATTGTGCACCACAGACTGCCGTCACAGTCCTCGACAAAGCGGCCGAAATAGCCCCTGTTCACTTTGGTGGAGTCGTACTGGATTTTCCGGAGGTTCACGAACCGATCCCGGGTGTAATCATAGACGGAGATCATGCCAAAACTCGTCCCGACCCAGAGTCGTTTCCTGGTATCGCAAAACAGGGATGTAATGATCTTGGAGGAAAGCGAGTATGGATCAAGCTGTACATCGCGGTACGCCTTCACGGAGTAGCCATCATATCGACAAAGTCCATTAACGGTTCCGATCCACACATACCCGAATGAGTCTCGGACCACGTTCGAAAAGACGAGCCCCGCAGGAAGGCCTCTTACTTGCTGGAAGTGGAAGACGGGGAGGAGCTTTTCTTGGGCAAGGAGGGGCTGAAAACTCATGACCAAACAGGCCAGTGCGAGCGCGCCTGAAAGAAGTATTAGGTCAATGTCGGAATATGTGTGTTTGTCCCTGCCCATGGTGGGCTCGCACACGCATAGAAGAAGCGGGAGAAATGAGTATGAAAGAGAACGGAGAGCCTAGCAGATCAGGAGAGTAACGGAAAGGTAGTGATGCACGGGAGGAATGTCAACAAGGGGAGGGGGGATAGGCCTATGTCTCACGCCCCAGTGAACCTGTTTTCCATCGTCTGGAACCGCTCCTTGGTGAACGCGTACAGGCGTGCCGTCGTAAGGACACAGATGATCATGCACACCGCTCCCCCGATGAGATCGATTACGTAGTGGTACCGCTGATACACCGTCGCAATGATCAGCAGGCTTCCCGTCACCGCGACGAACCAGCGCATCTGGATCTTGTACCGCAGGCTCAGGTACATCAGCACGAGGGTCATCATGGTATGCCCGCTGGGGAAGACGTCGCGCTGCGTGCCGGCAAGAGCGACGTCATTGGGCACGCCCATCGGCACCGACCCGCCGAAGTTGACAAACCACCGGAGATAGGGGGTCAGGTAGACGCCCGGGAGATCATGGTTCAGAGCGCTGAAGTCGTGCAGCGTGAACCGCGGCCCGACGGCAGGAAGGAAAAAATAGCCGAGGTAGGAAATGAAAAACCCGTATACGCAAGTGAACATGAAGAAATGGAAGAGGTCCATCGTCTTCTTCCGGTACAGTTCCAGCCCGATGAGGATGAACAGGGCATAGAAGAGCGTGTAGGCAATCTGCAGGATCTCCGTCACCCAGGGGGTAGCATACTGCGTGAGCCACTGCGTCGGGTCGACGCCGAACAGCCAACGGTCGGCCAGGATGAGCCAGTCGTCGTAGTCCCTCCCCAGATGCATCGGCTTGATCATGAAGTACAGCTCCTTGAACGTGAAGAAGACCGTCGGCGCGACGTGCCAGTCGTGCACCAGCGCGAGGATCCTGGAGCCCGTCGTGTGCCTGGCCCACCCCAGCAGGCATATCAGGCTGATCACGGCGATGTTGATCAGCACCATGAGCCACCACGAGGGGATGCGCGACGCGAATGCGACGTTGATGACCGAGAGGAGCGTGAAGAACGCGATGATGAGGATATCGGCTGAGTGGAGATGCCGGGTGATCGTACGCAGATTCATGCGCCGTGCGTTCCGGTCTCGTGGGTGTCCATCGATGCCTGCAGGAGATTGCTGAGTTCGACCAGCTCGTGAACCGTCAGCTCCTCGGGGCGACGGTCCATGAACGGGAGAGGGGGAAGGGGGTGTCCTTCTAGGGCGGGGAGATAGGCCAGGGAATTCCTGAGCGTTTTCCGCCGCTTGCCGAATACCGTGCGCACCATGACCCTGAAGAGCTCTTCATCGTGCGCCGGCGTCTCCGGCGCAGAACGCATCCGAAGCTGCACCACGGCCGAGGTCACTTTCGGCTCGGGGCGGAACACGTGCGGGGAAACCTCGAACAGCAGCTTCGTGTCTGCCCAGTAACTGCAGAACACCGACAGGATGCCGTAGTCAGGACTGCCGCAGCGGGCGGTCATCCTGCGCGCGACCTCCCGCTGCACCATGAGGGTGACATCAACCACGTGCCGCCGGTTGTCCAGGACATGAAAGAGGATCGGGCTCGTGATGTTGTACGGGATGTTTCCCACCACCCTCAGCGGCCCGCCGCAGGAGGTTGCAAGAGCAGCAAGGTCCGTGTCAAGGATGTCACCCTCGATGACCGTGACCCCTGTGCCGGCGAACTGATCTCGGAGGGCGGACGTTACGCGAGGATCGACGTCCACCACAGTCAGCATGCGCACCCGCCCGGCAAGATGGCGCGTCAGCACCCCGTCGCCAGGTCCGATCTCCAGGAGGCAGTCATCCGCGCGGGGATCGATCGCAGCGATGATCTTCCTTGCGATGTTCTCGTCACGAAGGAAATTCTGCCCGAGGGACTTTCTTGGGGTGATGCGCGGTGCCAGGGGGGTGTCACGCGACGTTAGTGTTCCGGTGCGGGTGCACGAAATATAGAGAACAATGCTCCGAATGTCAACGACTCGGCCGCGTTGATTTTCTTGGCGGAATTGGTTAGTTTCTCCTGTTGCGGTCGGCACGTGACCGAGATCCTCCATCCGAACAGCATGCCCATGAGCGACCAGACAACCGGAGGCGCGCATCCACAGGCGGCGGAGCCCCCTCCTCCCTCCGCTCCGCAACAACGCCCAGGCCAGCCTCAGCGTCAACAGCAGCAACGACCTCACCAGCAACAACGCTCCCAGCAGCAGCAATGGCCCGATATCAGCGTCGTCATCCCTCTCTTCAACGAGGAAGAGTCGCTGAGGGAACTCCATCAGCAGCTGCGCTCGGTGCTCGGGCGCATGGGAATGCGGCACGAAATGATCTTTGTGGACGATGGCAGCACAGACCGATCGTTCCAGGTTCTGCGCGACCTTAAACGTAACGACAGGCATATCAAGATCATCCGCTTCCGGCGGAACTATGGCAAATCGGCTGCGCTCGCCGTCGGTTTCGAGAAAGCGCAAGGCAACATCGTAATCACGATGGACGCCGACCTGCAGGATGACCCGGCGGAGATCCCCTCACTCAAGCGGCGCCTGGACGAAGGTTATGACCTGGTATCGGGTTGGAAGAAGAAGCGGAAAGACCCTCTTTCGAAGACCATCCCCTCACGGTTCTTCAACTTCGTTACGGCGGTAATCACGGGGATCAAGATCCACGACTTCAACTGCGGACTGAAGGCATACCGGCGCGAAGTCGTCAAGACAGTCAAAGTGTACGGCGAACTCCACCGCTACGTCCCCGTGCTTGCCCACTGGGAGGGGTTCCGGATCGGCGAAATGGCGGTGCAGCACCGCCCGAGGAAATACGGCAGGACAAAATTCGGCATCGGCAGGTTCTGGCGCGGGTTCCTTGACCTCCTTACCGCGTTGTTCACCACGCGGTACCTGCGACGGCCGCTGCATCTCTTCGGGTTCTGGGGAATCGTTGCCGTGGGCGCCGGCGTCCTGATCGACGGCTGGCTCGCCGTAGAATGGTTCATGGGACACACCTCTCTCAGCAACCGCCCCCTCTTCCTGGGAGGGATCCTCTGCATCATCGTCGGCATCCAGATCATTTCCATCGGCTTGTTGGGTGAAATGATCACAAAAACGAGGACCGACGAGCAGGAGTATGTGATCCGCGACTTCATCAAGTGACCCTCTGCCCTCGATGCCCTCCTCCCCCATGGGTCCGGAATCACTCCGGACGGACTGCCGCTGGTTCAAGGGGTGGATCCCCTGCAGACCCCACAAGGAGACGGGCGTCCATTGCACGGAGCCGGACGGCACCGTGTGTCCGCAGTACGACCGGATCACCGAGCGGATACTCATCATCAAGCTCGGCGCCGTGGGCGACGTCATCCGCACCACGCCCATCCTCCATGCATTCAAACGCACCCATCCTGCTGCTCACATCTGGTGGCTGACGCTGACGCCGGAAATCCTGCCGTCGCAGGTCGACGTTCCCCTCCCCTTCACACCCCAAAGTCTCGCCACGCTGGGGGCGGTGCGCTTCGACCTTCTTGTGAACCTCGACAAGGACCGTGAGGCGTGCGCCCTCGCGGTAATGCTCAACGCAAAGGAGCGCAGAGGATTCACTTTGAAGGACGGTATCCCGGTGCCCGTCGACGCGGATGCGGTTCGCAAGTACATGACCGGCCTCTTCGATGATCTCAGCAGGGCGAACACAAAGAGCTATGTGCAGGAGATATTTGAGATCAGCGGCCTCACCT
>JBFLYO010000018.1:0-70243 GCA_040756745.1 Bacteroidota bacterium | reverse complement strand
GGTTCTTTCGAAGGGCCTGAAGGAGAACGTCATCGAGTTCATCGGGGATGTCATGTCCAACGACGGAAGGACGGGGTAGAGGAGCGGTGAGGATGGCATGGATCAACTCGTGCGGATTCTTCCCCTTAAACGGGCGTCTCCCGGTCAGGAGCTCGAACAACACGACCCCCAGCGACCAGATGTCCGTTCGGGAATCGACTGTCCCCTTTCCCACCTGCTCGGGGGACATGTAATCAGGCGCCGATGCAAGTGCCGTAACGCTGCGGGTTCGGGACTCCGCAGCCAGCATCGCCAGTCCAAAATCGACGATCTTCACCGTCCCGTCTGAGGTGACGAAGATGTTCGACGGTCGGATGTCTCGGTGAATAAGCCCGCGCCTGTGCGCTCGTGCCAGACCGCGTGCCGTCTGTAACGCCACCTCAAGTGCCGTTGCGAGCGGCACCGGGCCCCGTGTCAGCCTTTTCTTCAGCGTGTCGCCCGAATAAAATTCCATCGCGACGTAGAGCTGTCCGTCGTCAGTTTCTTCGACGTCATAGACAAGGCCGATATTGGAATGCTGGAGCGCTGAGGCGGTCCGCACCTCCTGGATGAATCTCTTTCTTGCGTCAGGATTGCGGGTGAGACGTGGAGGAAGGAATTTCAGTGCGACAAGACGGTCGGGTTTGAGTTGGCGGGCTTTGTACACCACCCCCATTGCTCCGCCGCCGAGCTGTTCGAGGATCTTGTAGTGAGAAACCGTCCGACCGACGAGGGTAGTCACGACATTTCCCGACCACAGGGGGGAATCCGCATCGTTGCCCAAGAAGGGCTGTGCGGCGTTTCAATGAACGAACGGCAATCAAGATAGGGGAGAAGAACCCAAAAATCAACGCCCCCTCGACCAAGCTCGGGGGCTACGGTCCCTCGACTTCGCCGGGCCCCCAAGATATCGTTCGAACCAGGCAAGGACCCGATTGCCGGCGTCAAGGATCGAGCGGGGATCGTCAAGCGCGTGTGGCGAAGAAGGGTAAATGATGAACTCCGTGGGGACTCCGCGGCGCTTCAATGCAGAATACATCTCCCACCCCTGCGAAACCGGGACCCGCATATCCCTGGCGCCATGGAGAATCTGCGTCGGTGCGTTTACTGATGCCGCAACATAGATGGGGGATCGTCGAACGTACTCTTCAGGAATCTGCCATGCCTCGCCGCCGAGGTATTCTGCGACATATCGCGGGATGTCAGTCGTCCCTGCGAAACTCGAAAGGTCGACAATGGGCCCGCCTATGCTCACAGCTCGAAAGCGGGTTGATCGTGCAGCCAGAATAGCTCCAAGGTATCCCCCATAGCTCCACCCACAGACCCCGAGTCTGTCGGCATCGGCGATTCCGTCTCGAACCAGAGTCTCGACTCCTGCCATCACATCCTCGATGTCGCCGCCGCCCCAATCGTGTATGTTGGCGTATCTGAATTCTCGCCCGTATCCGCTGCTCCCCCTCGGATTGGGACAGAGGATGCAGTATCCCCGTTCCGCGAACGCCTGGATTGGATACACCGACGGAGTGCCGGTGAACCACTGCTGGAAAGCGCTAGCAGGGCCGCCATGAATCTGGACGATCAAGGGGCAGGGGGTCCCCGGCTCATATCCAGCAGGATAGGTGAGGAGCGCCTCAATCTCCCGTCCATCTCCAGATTGCCAACGGATCACCTCCGTTGTGGCGTAGCGGAGGCCCGCAAATTCTCCATTGGCGTTTGACACTTTTCTCGGAGCGTACTCCGCGAGTCTGCTCACATATGCTTCGGGGGGCGATTCTGAGCTTTCATGGACGAATGCGAATGACGTTCCATCCGTGCTGATTGCCGGGGAGTTCAACGTCCCAGGGCCGGTCGTAATCGTGGCGATCCGCCCGCTGTCAGGCGCAAGAGAGAAGAGCCGCTGTGAGGTTCCCTCCAGTTCGACGAAGAGAATGCTCCTTCCATTGTGCGCCCATCCAACAGGCGTGGCATATCTTCCTGCGCTTTGCGGCAGCGCCCTCGCGTTGCCCCCGCTGGCGGGAACAATGTAGAGATCAAGCGTATGTGCCCAGTACGGCTCTCCGCCGTTGGAGGCGTAGACGATCCGCTCACCGTCGGGAGAGTATAACGGATTGACATTTGCGCCGGCCCCGTGAACGAGAGGAACAATGCGGAGCGTGTTGACGCTGAGAAGGTCGATCCTGCTCTCCGGCCCATCGTCGGCCGAGGCAGTCGGTTGATGCGCAAACACAATCATTGCTCCGTCGGGAGACCAATCGAACGAAGTGATATGAAAGGATCCGGCGGTCAGCCGTCGCGCTGCCGGGATGCCGGCTTGACTCTTGTTTACCTCCACGACATGGAGGTGATCCCGACGGGGGGATTCATCCGCGATGATAACGGAAGCCGACGCGCCACCGCCATCAGGCCCTGTCTCGGGCATCGTGTACGCTACCCTGCGCGAGTCCGGCGCCCAGCGAAAGGCGGTAACCCCGTTGGGGGAAGCGGTGATCTGTCTGGTCTCCCCGCCGGTGAGTTCCCTGCAGAATAGTTGTCCGGGTGTGCCGTTGAAAGGCGCCTTGCGATAGGCGAGGAGCGTTCCGTCCGGCGAGAATGCCGGATCGAGCGCGCCCAAATCTTCCGATGTCAGCCGCTCATTCCGTTGGCCGTCACTCGATGCGAGCCAAATCTGTGGGAGGTATCGGGACGTGTCCGGCGTCAGAATCGGTGAGGAGATCACATACGCGACGAGGCTTCCGTTTGGAGAAATGGCAGTGCCCCCGACGCGGTTGACCCGGATCATAAACTCCGGCGTCCAGAGAGGAATCAATTGACAGTTCGTCCACCTGTTGATTGAAGCGCCCTGGGATCACTCCCGGCGTGTGCCGCCCAAGATACATACCACCCGCGCAGGAATCAATCGGCAATCTTGCATTTTGGATACGTAATGCCGAGCTTTTTGGTGATATGGAAAAATTCAGACTCAACAGACTCTTCAACGCCCGGTCCGGTCGCTGCCTCGACGTCGCCATTGACCATGGGTTTTTCAACGAGCGGGGGTTTCTCGACGGCATCGAGGATATGACGCGCAGCGTGAAAACCCTCGTCGAAGCACGCCCCGATGCAATCCAGCTCACCGTCGGCCAGGCCGGGGTTCTCCAGTCGCTCCCCGGGAAAGAGAAACCCTCGCTCGTGCTCCGGACCGACGTCGCGAACGTCTACGGCACCAGCCTTCCCCGTACGCTCTTCAGCAGGATGATCGAGCGGCCGGTGGAACAGGCCATCCGCCTCGATGCGGTCTGCGTTGTGGTGAACCTTTTCCGCATTCCCGGTCAGCCGGAAGTGACCGACCAATGTATCCAGAATATCCTGAAGCTCAAACCGGAGTGCGACGTCTTTGGAATGCCGCTCATGATCGAACCGCTCGTCTTCCGAACGAACGAGTCGGCGGGAGGGTACATGGTGGACGGCGATATCGATAAGATCCTGCCGCTGGTGCGGCAGGCGGTGGAGCTTGGTGCCGACGTGATCAAAGCCGACCCGACAGACGATGTGAATCTCTACCACCGCGTCGTCGAAATCGCCAGAGTCCCTGTCCTCGTGCGAGGAGGGGGGAAGGCACCTGATGGCGAGATCCTCAAGCGAACGGAAGCCCTGATGAAACAGGGGATCGCAGGGATTGTGTATGGCCGCAACATCATCCAACACCGGAATCCCGCGGGGATGACCAGGGCACTTATGGCGATTGTCCATGACGGCGCGAGCGCAGAGAGCGCCGCGGCATTCATCGGTGAGAAATCATGAGTGCGCACGTGCGCGTGGGCATTATCGGCGGTGGCTTGATGGGGAAAGAGACCGCCAGCGCACTCGGCCGCTGGTTTGCGCTCGATAACTTCCCCGTGCATGCGGAGCTTGTCGCTGTCTGCGATGTCGCCGAGGGAGCGCGCGAATGGTTCCGGAGAGTGCCGACGGTACGACTGATCACCGCCGATCACCGCGAACTCCTTCACTCGCCCGACGTGGACCTGATATATGTTGCGGTGCCCCACAATCTCCATGAAGGGATCTACACAGACGTCCTGAAGGGCGGTAAGGACCTCCTGGCCGAGAAACCTTTCGGCATCGACCTCGCCGCTTCGAAGCGGATTGCGTCACTTGCGAGGGGCTCGGAACGGTTTGTGCGTGTCAGCTCGGAATTTACCTTTCTTCCCGGTGCTCAGCGCGTTTACCGATATGTCCGGGACGGGATGCTGGGCATCCCGCTGGAAATCCGGGCGGGGTTCTGGCACTCAAGCGACCTTGACCCCACAAAACCGATCAACTGGAAGCGCCAGAATGCGACGTGCGGCGAGATCGGTGTGATGGGTGACCTGGGCATGCATGTGCTCCACATGCCTCTCAGGCTCGGCTGGAAACCGAAGCGGGTATTTGCACAGCTTCAGAAGATCTACGCGAAGCGGCCGGACGGCAAAGGAGGGATGGCGGTGTGTGATACGTGGGACAACGCCATGCTCCACACCGACGTCGATATGAACGGGGCCGAAGTCCCGATGCGGCTCGAGATGAAACGGATGGCGCCGGGAGAGACCAACACCTGGTACATCGAAGTCCTCGGGACGGAGGGAGGGATCAGGTACAGCACGAAGGAGCCGAAGTCGCTATGGGTTTTTGAGAGAGAACGGGATCAGTCGTGGAAGCGGACCGATCTGGGACACCAGTCGGTATTCCCGACCGTTACCGGCGGGATCTTTGAGCCGGGGTTCCCCGACTGCTTTCTGCAGATGTGGGGGGCGTGCGTGGCCGAGAGGGCCGGTGTGCTCGGAGAGAGGTTCGGGTGTGTTACTCCTGATGAGGCGGTGGCGTCGCACGAGATTTTTTCAGCGGCCCTTACATCGCATCAATCGCGACGGGCTGAGCCGGTAGGGGGGTAATCCACTCCGATACGCCTCAGCGCTGCGCATCAATAGCGGGGCAGACTCGGATCGATGCGTCTCGCCCATGCGTCGATACCCCCTGCAAGGTTCCTCACCTTTGTGAATCCAACGGTCCGCAGGAATTCCACCGCCTTCGCGCTCCTCACTCCCGTTCTGCAGTAGACGACGATCTCCTTTGCCGTGTCCAGCTCGTTAACGCGTTCCGGAAGATTTCCGAGCGGGATAAGGTGCGCAGGAAGGTGGACGATCTCGAACTCATGCGGCTCCCTGACGTCAAGAAGGAAGAGATCGTTTCCCGCGTCGAGCCCGCTTTTCAGCTGCTCTACCGTTATGACGTTTCGCTCGCCGATCGGCGGGGATTCTTCCGCCGTGCCGACGCCGCAGAACTCATCGTAGTCAATAAGCGACCGGATCGTCGGTGATTCTCCGCAGACCGGGCAGGAGGGGTCCTTCCGGAGCGTAAGCTCACGAAACGTGAACTGCAACGCATCGAACAGCAACAGCCGTCCGATGAGGGGCTCTCCCTTGTTGAGGATGAGTTTTATCGTCTCCAGGGCCTGCAGGGATCCGACGACCCCCGGGAGCACACCGAGTACGCCCCCTTCAGCACAGCTCGGCACGAGGCCGGGCGGTGGGGGGGAAGGATAGAGGCAGCGGTAGCAGGGCCCTCGTTGCGCATCGAAGACGCTCACCTGTCCGTCAAACCTGAAGATGGAGCCGTAGACGTTCGGCTTTCCCAGCAGTACGCAAGCATCGTTCACGAGGTAGCGGGTGGCGAAATTGTCGGTTCCATCCACCACAATGTCGTACCGAGCAACAATGTCGAGTGCATTCTCCGATGTCAGACGCACGTTGTGCGTCTCAACGCGTACATGAGGGTTGATCGCCTCGATCGACTCCCGCGCTGACTCCAGCTTAAGGCGGCCGATGTCCGACGTGGAGTGGAGGATCTGGCGCTGGAGGTTCGTCAGCTCCACGACATCGAAATCCACAATGCCGATCGTTCCGACCCCGGCCGACGCAAGGTACAGGCCGAGCGGGGAACCAAGTCCCCCCGCACCGATGATAAGCACCCGGGCGGCTTTTAATTGCTTCTGTCCCCTCATCCCCACCTCGGGCATGATGAGATGCCTGCTGTAACGCAGGATCTCGTCATTGGTCAGCGCGGGTTCGGCGCGCCCTGGAGAGGGAGCGATGGTCGCCCCTCCCGCTATGGAGGGGACGATGCTCACCGTATCCGAATCGTTCACGGGTGTTTGCTCGTTGCGGAGGTGACGAATGTCCTCATCATTCACATAGATGTTGACGTAGCTTCTCAGCTTGCCGTTCTCAGCGTAGAGATGCGGGCGGACACGCGTGTACCGTGCCCCGAGGTTGTGCAACACTTCTCCGACCGTTGCCCCTTCCAGAGCCACCTTCGAGAGCGAATCCGTGAAGCTGCGCAGAGGTGATGGGATGAACACCGTTACAGCCATGAGTACTCCTTTCGTTCCCTGTTTACGCTTTCGTATGTCTGGCCGCGACCGGTGCATCCTCCGAATCGCCGACAAGGAGCGGGAGCTTGTCGAACCGTCCCCTTGTTTCGGCCAGAAGCCACGCAGTCACTTCTCCCGCTTTCCCCCCTGAGACCGAGGCGATTACATACGCGAACCATGGGTACGCGTGTTCCGTATCGAAGGATGAAGGGAGGGCCGGATGATCCGGATGAGAATGATAGAATCCGAGGATATCCATCTGCAATTCCGCCGATTGCCGCTCCGCCTCCAGATACTGTTCGGGAGAAAGGAGAAAGCGTCGCCCGCGGTTCTCCGTTTGCACGTTATCCATCGGAAGGATCATGCGGACCGTTCGCTCCTCATCGGTCTGCACGCCGAGCATCACCCCGCAGCATTCTTCGGGATACGTCTGCTCGCCGTGCATGCGGATCCGGTCAAATGCAGCCAGAGGAATCCTGAGGATCATGGTTTCATCTCCGGCGATTCGTGCCAGAATCGCTCGCCCCCGTACCGGGTCCCGCCGTCGGGAAACACTGTCACAATGACGCCCGCATCAAGCCGTGAGGCGACGCGGAGGCAGGCAGCCATCGCGGCGCCGCTCGACACGCCGACGTACAATCCTTCCTCGCGGGCAAGCCGGAGTGTCATTGCCCGGGCCTCTTCCGTGGAAACGGTCAGATGTTCGTCGGCGAGCGAAGGGTCGTAGATGCCCGGCGTGATTGCGGTTTCGAGATGCTTGAGGCCCTCCATACCGTGAAGAGGCACGTCGGGCTCAAACGATATACAGGTGACTGGGGAACCTGCCTCCTTCAATCTCCGGGCATTCCCGACAAACGTTCCCGTCGTGCCAAGTCCCGCAATGAAATGTGTGACCCTTCCTTCGGTCTGTTCCAGGATCTCGGCGCCGGTGGTCTCGTAATGCGCCCTCCAGTTGGCGGGGTTGTTGTACTGGTCTGGATAGTAGTAAAGATCCGGACGTGCCGCAACGATCTCCTTTACGCGCTCCTGTGCACCGTCGGTGCCCGACATTGGGTCGGTGAGGATCACCTCTGCGCCGTAAGCGCGCAGGATTTGCTTGCGCTCCTCGCTTGCGTTGGCGGGGAGGGCAAGCGCGATGTGGTAGCCGAAGGCGGCACCAAGCATTGCATAGGCAATGCCGGTGTTGCCGCTCGTCGCGTCAATGATGATCGTCTCCGGCTTGAGCGCTCCCCTCCGTTCCGCATCGAGCAACATGCTGAGTGCGGCACGGTCCTTGACCGACCCACCGGGGTTCAGCCATTCTGCTTTCGCCAGGATCTCTATCCGAGCGTTGCGTGGCAGTATTTTCCGGATTCGGAGCAAGGGTGTTCCTCCGATACGACCAGGAAGGGAGCGGGGGTCCTGTGCGGCGCACTCAATCGGTCCCCTGACCCTCGGCGTGCCTGGATGTTGTGACCTGGCAATCCTCCCGGTTGGAGGGACGCCTCCCTCACCCGTTCTATGATCCACAAACATGTTGCTGATCCTTCCCCTAAGAACACGAAAGCCCTTCGTCCATGTTCGTCGAAGGGCTATAGTGGCCAGGTGAATATGTGTTGCTTGTCAGTTCATTCCTTCGCGAAGGTAGGCGGTTCCCATGGCAGTGGGACAACAACACGTCCACCGAGCACCTGCATGGTTCGCGATATGTGTCTGACGCAAATCCATAGTATCGACAATATACGCGGCTGACCGGAGATAATCAAGACCAATAGGACCGGATTTCTCCTTATCATTTTCCCGCGCTTCCCCGAGCGGAGGGCCGTTTCTGGGCCATCAACCATTGGAACAATTCCTGGTTGCGGTAAGTTTCCGACCAGGCATCGTGCCCCGCCTCCGGGTACACAGTGAGGCGGACATCGGCACCCACGGCACGCAAGGCCCTCACGATGGCATTCGACCGATCCACGGGAACGACTGGGTCCTTCTGGCCATGGAACACCCAGGCGGGGATGTCCTTCATTGCGGCAGCGGCTGCAGTATCTCCCCATCCGCAGATCGGCACGATGGCAGCGAAGTGGTCGGGATATGCTGCCGCCAGTCTCCAGGTGCCGTTGCCGCCCATGCTGAGGCCTGTGACATACACGCGCGCGGGATCCACGCGGTGCCTGCGCTCAACATCGTCCAGCAGCGCTTTGAGGGCAGGCACAGACCAGAATTCATCGTCGGGACATTGGGGCGAAAGCAAGATGAAAGGATACTGCGTTCCCTTATCCGCCAGCGCCGGCGGACCGTGCCTTTTCACAAGATTTAGGTCCTTCCCGCGCTCCCCCATGCCATGGAGGAAGAGGACGAGCGGCCACGCGTGTTTGCTCGCAGCATAGCCCTCTGGAAGATAGAGCAGGTATTGCAGTTCGACGTGCGTTGTGACGGTTCCTGAATACTGTCCCGGAACTTGGCGGCCTTCGGGCATTGTTGTCTCCTGTGAACCTGCGCATGACATGAGTGCAAGGATGGGAATAGAAAGAGGAAGAATCCGGAAGTTCATTGTCGCGTCCCAGAATCTGGTCGTCCGTGAACGATCTGCAATGTAGTGAACCGAGTGGAAATTTGCCCGCCCCCGTGCAAACCCTCACCCCCAGTCCCCCTCTCCCAGTTTGGGAGAGGGGCCGGGCCTGCCTGCCGTGTAGTTCTTCAGGGGTGAGCGAAAAAGACCGATTGACGATGGACACTGGACTATCGACAATTGCCAGAGGAGAGAATCGATGGTGAGCATTCTGAGGACTCTGATTCTCGTCACGGCGATACTGCTTGCCTCGATTCTTCAGAGAGGAGCAATCGCACAATCCCTCAACGCACCAGATGGCGAGAACAGCTCGTCGCCGCGTCTTATCCCCGCCCGCACTACGATGGTCACCGCCTGGGACATCCCCCGTCACCCTGACGCGGATTCCACGCTCGAGAATTCTCCGCGCGGCGAGACGATCCGCTGGGGGTTCCGACTGTTCATGCACACGCCGCGCGAGGCCCCGCAGTTTGTCCGCAACGCCTTGACCTGCGGCAACTGTCACCTGAATGGGGGACAACGTGAGGCGGCGATGCCGCTGGTCGGCGTCGCGTCCGTCTTTCCGGAGTACAACAAACGGGAGGCACGGATGTTCACACTCGAGGACAGGATTGTCGGCTGCTTCATGCGAAGCGAAAACGGGTCGGCGGGTCAGGAGGTGCCGCGCCACGACTCAAAGGAAGTCACCGCGCTGGCTGCATACATCTCCTGGATCTCGGAGGGATTCTCCCGCGGCGAACGGCTCCCATGGCGGGGGCGGAACACGATCAGTCCTGAGAATCTTATCCCTGTTGAGCGGCTGAGCATCGCCCGCGGAAAGAAACTCTTCATGGAGAAGTGCAGCTCATGCCATGGGAAGGATGGGCAGGGGGTGCACATTGGGGACAAAAAGGCGGGGCCCCTGTGGGGCCCCGATTCCTGGAACGACGGCGCCGGTGCCGCCCGTATCTACACGCTTGCGGGCATGATCCGCTATGCGATGCCCTACCTCAGCCCCGGCAGTCTCACTGACGAGGAAGCCCAGCAGATCGCCGCCTTCATCAATTCCATGCGCAGGCCGGCTTATCCGTTGAAGGATCAGGACTATCGCGTCGAGAAACTCCCGCCTGATGCGGTGTACTACGGGAAGCGGCCGTGATGCAGACAGCCCCTTACCCGGCGTAGCAGTACGTGCAGCCGTGTTCCTGAGCGCGGTTGATGGCCAGAACGCCTGAGGGGACGAGCTGGATCCCCGGAAACACGCCCGCCACCCACTCCTTTTTCACCTCGTCGGGGTTGAGCTTCATCTTCTCTGCGGTCATCTTGGAGTAGACGGTCAGCGCCATGTCGCACGCTCCGATCAGGACGCCGCTGTTCAACAGCTCATCGACCCCCATTCCCGGGACGGGAAGGCTCCCTTCCTTTGGCTTCCAGAACACGTTCCGCTTCAGGATGGCATTGGTCATCATATCCTTTGCGCCGAACATCTTGCCGAAGTTGTACTTCTTCCAGAGCTTATCCTCCATCGCCAGAGGAATTGAGTCGTGACGCAGCACGATCACGGCGCTGACGTCGTCGTCGGGAACACCTACCATCTTATTCGTCATCAGAAACACGCGCGCCCACGCAAGTGGAAGTCCGCCATGCGGATCGGGAGAGTCAAACACCTGGCGGTGTTTCCCTTTGATCTTTCCAAGCCACGTTTCGAAATCGGAACTGCCCGACATCGCGGCTGGTTTCTCCTGCGCGCCCGCGAGATTGATGGGCGCTGAGAGCCCTGCCAGGCCGATTGTGGTGGAGGCGAGCAAGGTTCCCAAAAAATCACGGCGTTGAATGCCGTCGCGGGGAGTGGACATGGTGGATCCTCCTCTGGTGATGGGGTTAATGTATGAGAAAGAACTGTGGGGGGGAATGTACAGAACCCGGACCTTGAAGTCAACCGTGTCCGAACTTTGTAAACGGTTTCAGTGTTATCTTTTCTGTAAGTTGGCAGGGTGGCTCGGAACTGCAGGCCAGCTGGTGTAGTTCGATCGGCGTACGGCTTGATCAATTCCCTGTTCATCTCCCAGGTGGCGATATGGACATTCTCTCATCCTTCTGGCCCTGGTACGTTACGGGACCTCTCATCGGGCTCTACGTGCCGGCGATCTATCTCCTATTAAACAAGCACTTTGGCATTTCGTCGACATTCCGGGACATCTGCACGGTGACCGTCCGTCCCAAAGCCCGCTATTTTCAATACAACTGGAGGGACCACAGCTGGCGGCTGGTCTTTGTCGCGGGGATCGTGATCGGGGGTTTCCTTGGCCACCCGACCTTGACGACCGCCGCCGAAGGGCAGATTTCGGGGCATACGCTCGACGTCCTGGCCTCCCTCGGCCTGAAGGACTTCACCTCGCTGGTCCCGCCGGACCTCTTTTCATGGAACGCGATTTTCTCGCTCCGTGGGTTCTTCCTCCTGGTGGTCGGGGGCTTTCTTGTGGGATTCGGGACCCGCTATGCGGACGGATGCACATCAGGGCACACGATCCATGGGGTCTCGAATTTCCACCGGTCCTCGCTCGTGGCGACACTCTGTTTCTTCATCGGGGGTCTTTTCTCAACCTATGTTCTCCTTCCCCTTATCCTGAATCTCTGAGATAGGAACACCGCCATGGTCTACTTCATCGTACTCATGCTCGGCATCCTCTTCGGTCTCATCCTGACCAACGGGGAAGTGATCGCCTGGCTGAGGATCCAGGAGATGTTCCGCTTCGATTCATTCCACATGTACGGGGTGATCGGGTCAGCGATCGTCGTCGGGGCGCTTTCCATGGCTGTCCTACGAAAGCTCAACCTGAAGACGCTGAGCGGTGACCCGATTGTCGTGGAGGAGAAATCACTAGGGAAAGGGACGGTGATCGGAGGGTTGCTCTTCGGGATGGGTTGGGCGTTGACCGGTGCCTGCCCCGGGCCGCTGTATGCCCTGGTGGGGAACGGCTATGGCGCTTTTCTGGTGGCGTTGCTCAGTGCAATCGCAGGGGCCTATGTGTACGGCTCAGTGCGGGACAGACTCCCCCAGTAATTATCCATTATCCATGGATAATGGATAATTACTTTATCAGCTGGTATATCCTCGCTGTCTTCAGATCCGTCACCGTTCCGTCGTGCCGGTGGAAACCAAGCGGATCGAATGCCTGAAACCGGTAGACGTTGTTGGGCCTGAGATCCTCAAGGATAGGATTGTCCTTGTGAATCCTTAACGTCACCGGTGCCCCTCCCGGATAATACCGGAAGACACAGTCCCACCCCAGCGGCACTTTTCTGAAAAAGTATCTCCTCCCGCTGAAGAAAGGTTTGCGCGAGACATAGACGGCCGAAAAAGTATTCGGCTCCATGATGACGGGCGGATGTGGTGAGGTCGGATATGTCATCGTCGTTCCCGTGAGGGGTGTTCCGGGTTTTCAGGCGAAGCGCGGCGTTACGGAATAGCCTGAAAGTAACCAACGGGAAAGGGAGAGTCAAGCCGTGCAATCCTCTCTACTAACAGAAAAAATGAAGGTTGACGCGGGTGAGCTTCGATCACTTGTTCAGAGTGGCGCGAAGTATGAAATCAACGATCGGTTGAGGATCCGCAAGGCTGTGAGGATGGTGGCCAACGCCGGGCTTGTGGATGACGGTGATTTCGCCGCCGAGGTCTTTGATCCGCTTCTCGAAGGGACCGGTGTTCTCTTCCACCGGGACGGTTTCGTCAGCGTCCCCGCACACATGCAGCATGGGGAACCCACCCAGGACGATCTGTTCGACGAGGTCGATCGGGCTTCCACGAAACGCCATGGTCTCCTCCTCCGAATTCAGACCGAAGTTCTCCTGCAACCGCTTCCATTCCACGGGATTGCCGTGTCCCTTCCCCTTTCCTCCAGGCCAGCTCTTTACGTCTAGGACCGGCGCGTCGGCGTAGATGCACGCTACGCGCCCCGGATTTGCCGCCGCCCAACGGTAGGCGTAGATCGCACCGCGACTGAACGCTTCCAGCGCTGGTGTCCGTGACATTCCTGCCTTCACAAGCATGTCGTAGAACCTGTTCCAGACCCCAATCGCCTCCTGGTTCCCGAAGAGTTCGGCGACATCGCAATATGCCACGTGGAAGCCTCTCTCGAGGAGCGCGATTTCTGTCTGCGGCTCGTGCCCCCAGAACCTTGCCCTCCAGAGCCAGGGGCGCCCGCGTGCGGTTTGTTTCGGCTTGACGAAGCGTGCTTCATGACCCTCGAAAGAAAACCGGACACACAGGTAACCATGATAATCAGACGTATCGCCCACGACACCGGCCCGCGCAATGAGATCGAAATCGGTCTGCTTCGCCCTCTCCGCAAGCGACTGTGCGAAAGCGCTGTGCGTCATTGCAACCGAAAGGGCCATTGACATCGTCCAGTGAAGGAGCATAACAACTTTCTCAAAAATGCTATAATCTGTAGGATGTGATAACCTGAATCCCCGATTTCGTGCGATTTCGCTGAAAATGGCGTTGGTACAGGAGTTGCGCTGCCTTGGGACAAACGCAGGCTTCCCCGACATAGGATCAGGTTTCTCAGGACGACAAAATGGGTCACTCCGAAAAAGTCCTCCGCTTCCACAAGACGGAGCGGATGCTCCACTGGGCGATTGCGATCCCCTTCATGATCTGCTGGCTTTCTGCGCTCATCCTGTTTGTTGTCTATAATCCTGATCCCCACCGCTCGTTCCGGTCGTTCTTTTCGGTGGTGCACCGGCTATCCGGCATCTCGCTGATCGTGCTACCGATCGTTGTCCTCGTGAAAGGCCGCAATGATCTGAAACTGCATCTTTCCAACATCAAGACTGCCTGGCTCTGGTCGTTGAACGACATCAAGTGGATACTCCTCATGGGGCTTGCGGCCATCAGCAAGCGATTCGTCCTTCCGGAGCAGGGGAAGTTCAACGCGGCGGAAAAGGTCAATTTCATGCTCGTCATGGTGTCCCTCCCCATCTTAGCTGTGACCGGCGTGATGATGATTCTGCAGGACATCCCATGGGTGGCATGGCTTGTCCACGGCGGGATGGCGCTTCTCGTGACCCCCACGATGCTTGGCCACATCTACATGGCGACCGTAAACCCTGACACGCGAGTCGGGCTCAATGGGATGACAACGGGATATGTGGAAAGTGAGTGGGCCCGCCATCATTATGCGATCTGGTACCGTGAGCGGTTCGGTCATTCCGGGACCTCAAAGCGAGACACGTCGGGACGGATCCAACCACCCGATCAGAAGATATACATCCATTGTCCCTCCTGCGCCAAGAATCTCTCGGTGCCGTGGTCATGGCTTCTTCAGAGGATTTTCGCCCTTACGCCACTCCTCTGTCCGGATTGCGGTGCACGATTTGCCGCGATTACCGCCGTGACAAACGAGGAACAACTGAAACGGATCATGCATGAGCTGGAACAAAAGAGGAGCAACAGCCAGACTGCCGCCTGAACAACTCCCTGCTTGCACCCGAACAAAGGACCGCTTGCGCGTTTACTTGATCACCATCATTTTGCGCGTCTGAGCGAAAGACCCCGCCGTCAATCTATAAAGATACACCCCGCTTGCAAGCGACCCCGCATCGAATCCGATCTGATAGTGCCCCGGGCTCTTCCGCCCGTCGACGAGCGTCGCTACAGGCCGGCCCAGGAGGTCAAACACCGTCAGGTTTACTTCGCTCCCGACGGGAATCTGGTACGCAATGCGCGTGGAGGGATTGAAGGGGTTCGGATAATTCTGCCCCAGAGCGAACTCGGTCGGGAGATTCCCCGGGCCGGTCTGGGTGGCATTCAGGCCGGGCCCAACCCACTGAAACCGAACCGCGTCCGCGCGTAACACCTTCCCCGCGACGATCGGGGACATGGCATCCGTCAGCTCGATGCGAACGTCGACATCCGGAGGGATTTGCCGCTGCAACACACCGACCCAATTCCCGCTGCCGACGTTCTGGTCGATGAATGCCGAATCAACCCTTGCACCGCTCACCAGCAGGACGTACCGCGCACGGACTGAAGCATTTACTGTCGTGGGAACGATCTCCCGTATCTCGTACATGCCCTCCTTCCGGAGACGTGCCGAGAAGGTTGCTGAAACCCCCGGGGCCGGATACGCATAACGACTCGAAGGCCCGAACGCCTGTGCGACGCTGAAGTACCAGGCCCCCGATTCGGCGTAGGAGAGCGAATCACGGTCGTCCACAAGGGCGAAATACTCCTGGACGTTGCCCCGCACGACTGACCGTGCTTCAGGGTGACGCGGATCGTCTGATGCGATGATCAGCGTATCGGTGAGAGGCCCAACAAAAGACCGCTGGATGGCGAGGGTTACGGCAGTCTCGCCCATTGGGGGAACCGTAACTGGTAGGAGGGTCTGCGGAGTGATTGTCCCCGCGGTCGACGATACTGCAGTAACGACAACGGGCTGAATCCCTTCATTGCGGATGGGGAACGTCCGCACACTTTCTTCTTCAACGATCATCTCCCCGGCGTCGTATGTTTCAGGGACAACAAGCCATTGGTCGCGAACGAGCGGAGAGATTCTGACTGCGTCAGCGGCAAGCTGGGTTCCGGGCTGGACGTTGCCGTACGCGGTCAACACGACCGAACACACGGACCCGGAAGACATATAGGGGGTTCCGATGTACACCCAGCGCCCGCCTGGAATTCCCGACGAAAACGAGGTAGACGACATTGTCTGAGCACCATCAATGACGCGCACTTCCGCGAGTTGGGCGGCGG
Source organism: Bacteroidota bacterium (assembly GCA_040756745.1). GTDB lineage: Bacteria > Bacteroidota > Ignavibacteria > UBA10030 > UBA6906 > JBFLYO01. The sequence continues at coordinate 54,556 of JBFLYO010000018.1, read as the reverse complement.
CAGACAGCGAGGGAACCTGCAGGTGCACGTTGTACAGTCCCGACGTCGTGATGGGCACAGACCACACGGCTACGGCGGAATCCGCGGCCCCCAACGTTGCATATCTGCTGGAGGTTCCCCACGCGGCATTGGACGATGTGAACCACGTGCCGGCACGCTCCTCGTACCCGGGGTCGACGTTGTCGATGAAGATATCGTCCGCAAGGTAGGGGAGCAAAGTGATCATCAGGTTGCCTGCCGTATCTGTTGCAGCAACGCCCACCTTTGCCAAGTCGGCCCGGGGAAGACTGATGGTCGTTTCCCAGGATTGCCCTCCGACTGTACGACATGGGAGAACCTGATATTCCCCATATTTATCCTTTGCAGCGACAAAGGGAGCAGGTTGAAACAGAGGCTCGTCGCTCGTGACGGCCCATCGAACCGTTGCACCTTCGGGGATCTCCTCCAGCGTCACATGAGGACGGGTCGTATCATCCGTTGTTCGCCACCGTTGCATGGCCTCAACGGCCGTGCAGTAGCGGAAGTTCACTCCCGGAAATTTCGGCGCGACCTTGTGGGCTGAGGCGTCGACCCGCCTGATGTTGTCCAGGAAATCTGTCTCGGGGAGATGCGCCCAGAGGCAGACCACCTGGTCGGTTCCGGCCGCGGCCTGTGCGAAGATCCTGTCCATGAATGCAGAATCGGCTGACGACATGTATGCCGAACGCACGTTCCAACCGCGGCAGTCGCCGGGGACTTGATAATCGGTGGGGGAGGGGTGAAAGGGGACGAACGACCCGGGCGCACGCGACCAGTCATAGATGTTGTCCAGGGGTTCCGTCAGATCGGTGTGCCGTGCCGGCCAGTCGTTGTGCAGCGAGTAGGGGAGGAAGGTGTCCAGCCGCTGTTGCCAGCCATTGTCCATCGCATGCCAGCCGCTCCGGAACGATACCGGAAATTGCCCTTCCTCCAGCAGCATCTGTGCGAGCGTGACATCAAAGTCCTCGGATGACTCTGCAAAGGAAAGGGCCTGGTTCCAGTAGTAAACCCCGTCGCGGTTGTAGTCGGTCCAGACGAACGTGTGATAGTGCAGCGTGAACTCGTCTCCCCAGGTCCTCAGCCCTTCCCCTTCGTACTTCTGCATCAGATACATTGTCATCGTGTTCGGGTTGGGGACATTTGTGTTCGTCGCATGCCGAAAGATGTTGCCGGCCATCATCCACCAGGTCAGCTTCACCGGAGTTCCGTAGGAATCCCTGAGAGGCTGACGAAATGCCGGATCCATCACCCGCGCAGCATTACGCGCCGGATCGGTGAAGAGTGAGAGAGCATAGGTGCAGTGGTACCGTCCGACATCCATGCCCTCCCAGATCGCGGTGTCGGACCCGAGCACAAGATAGACGTTCCCCTGCGAGTGGAGGGAGCCCACCGGCACGAGGAGAAGAAGCGGAAGCGCGGCGATGGTCGATTTCATGGGCAGCGGTCGGAGGGTGATTGTCGCGGGGCAGACTCACCACCAAGATACGACTTCTCCGGTGGAGAGTCAAAACAGGGGTTCGCGCTGAGTGTGTCGTCTTCCGGCGGCTCGCGGGAACAGGAGGTCGAACGCACTATACTTCGGGACCGAGTCGATGGAGTACTCTGCCCCCTTGAGGATCGCTTCCGCGGCGAGGATGCCGCTGCGAACTGCCGGACCGATCCCTTCACCCATGTCCCGCGTCGCGAGGCATGCCGCGTCGCCGATCAGGTATGCATGTCCGCGTTTCACCGATGCATTTCTAGCGCGCAGGTAGTAGACGTACCCCATTGGTTCCCCCGGTCCCCCCTCCAGGTATGAGTCATCCAGAAGCAAGCGGACCAGATCATCCCAGTAGTGACGGATCGTCTTTCCGCGGGCCTCCATCTCGCGGCTCTTCCCGCCGACGCCGATATTGACGCAGCCCGAACCTTTGGGCACGTACCAGCTGTATCCAGGCATGTCTTTGGGGAACCAGAGATGGCAGTCCTTCTCGACCACCGGCGCGGGAAACTCGGCCTCCATGGCCGTGATCTGCGAGTCCGGGGGGCGCCCTACCGCTTCGCTGAACAACGCCCGGCGGACTGGGCAATGCGTCCCTCCGGCGCCGACAAGGAACGTGCATCGGTATGCATCGTCGATGATGAATCCCGTCCTATCCTCCCTGATGTGTGTGACGGAACGGCGGTGGACGGTAACGCCTGCCCGATGAAGAAGCCAGTGGTCGAATTCACTTCTCCGGATGGCGTACTGAAGCGTGGGAAGGCGGAACTGATGCGGTCCGAAATGGAGGTGCAGGCGGTCGAATCGGGCAACGGTGTGAGGGTAGCGCGAAACATCGATATGAAGATCGCGAATGACACGGGGTGTGACCCACCCGGCGCAGGGCTTGGGGCGGGGAAACTCCTGTTTGTCGAAGAGAACGACCTCACGGCCCGCGTCCCGCAACTTCCAGGCGCAGGTTGAACCGGCCGGTCCCCCGCCGACAATGACCACGTCCACGAATTCCATCGATGCGTCTGCGTTCAGGTGATCCGACAGTCCGGTTGAGGTGTCCCGGTCCTCGTCATGACAATCTGCCACAATTGTGTTTGTCGAGACCGGAACCCCCCCGCGGCGCTGAGGAGGTAGTAATGCCACATCCTCCTGAAGCGTTCGGAGTACTTCCCACACAGCTCGGGCCAGGCGCGCTCGAAGTTCTCATACCAGGCCATGAGCGTCTTATCGTAGTCAGGTCCGATGTTGTGCCAATCCTCCACAACGAAGAGGCCCGCCATCGCCTTCCCGAGTTGTTCGATCGAAGGGAGCATGCTGTTGGGGAAGATGTATTTCGTCGTCCACGCGTTGGTTGTGGTGGAGCTCTTGTTCGTGCCGATGGAGTGGATGAACGCGATCCCGCTATCCTTCAATGTCCGGTCCACGACATCCATGTACGTCCGGTAATTCTTATAGCCGACGTGCTCCATGATTCCGATCGAGATCACCCTGTCGTACTTCCCTTCGACGCTGCGGTAGTCCATGAGCCGGAGCTCCACGGGGAGCCCTTTGCAGCGTTCGGAACCCAGCTCCACCTGTCGCTTTGATACGGTCACGCCCGTGACACTGACGCCGAAGCGAGCAGCGGCATAGGCGGCGAACGATCCGAAACCGCATCCGAGCTCGAGCACCGTCATCCCCGGTTCGAGGGAGATCTTTCTACAGACCAGGTCGAGTTTCGCCTCCTGCGCCTGGTCCAGTGTGGAGGCGTTCCTCCAGTAGCCACAGGTGTAGTTCAAGCGTTTGTCCAGCATGGCAACGTACAGGTCATTGCCGAGGTCGTAATGCTCCTCTCCCACGGTGAATGCGCGACCTCGTGACTGGAGGTTGAACAGCTTCGAACGTGCGACATGCCAGGCAGCCCGGAGATTCCCCCTCACCCTTTCGTCGAGCCGGGCCCGCAGCACCCTGTCGAAGAATTGGTCGAGCGACGGGCAATCCCACGAGCCGTCCATGTACGACTCGCCCAGCCCGAGCGCGCCGTCGCGCACGACGCGCCCGTAGAACTCGTTGCGATGGACCTGAATGTCCCAGGGATTGTTGCCGCCGACCGCGATGCCGGCAGTCGAAAGCAATGCCGTGATGAACTCTCGTGCATGGTCGGATGCCATACCGCACCTCTCAAGGGTTCCTGGTCGAAGGTACCTCCAAGAAACATGGCGTTCAAGGAGCAGACAGCGACAAGCCACTGCCGGGTGGCCTCACGGACAACATCGCAGGGGTCGATCGGCGACGAAAAAACTTGAAAAAGTGCTTGACATTTTCAAACAATTCCTTATTATCTAAGTCATCAGCGTTATTGCTCCTAATATAATAAGGTCACAATGCGATATCACCTTACAAATATCGCCCGCGACGATCCGGTGCCACAAGGGCAGGACGCTCGCTTTTTCTATCACTTTCGAAAGGAGGACTATGAAGAAGATTGAAGCAATCGTCCGACCGCACAAGCTGGAGGAGGTGCGGGAGTCCCTCATGGAGGCCGGCATCAAGGGGATGACCATCCTCGAAGTGCGGGGGCTCGGGAGGCAGAAAGGTCACACGGAGATCTACCGGGGTTCCGAGTACCAGATTGGTTTCGTCCCGAAGGTGAAATTCGAACTCGTTGTGTCCGAAAAATTGCTGGACACGGCGGTGGAAGCCATCCTCAAGGCCTCGAAGACGGGAGAAATCGGCGACGGGAAGATCTTCGTCTCGACCATCGATGAAGCGATCCGGGTCAGGACACATGAAGTTGGAGAAACTGCGTTGTAACACGCCCAGAGTGATTTGGCTCAATTCTCAATCACCAGAAGGAACGGGAGACAATGAGAACGCGATGGGGCACGATGGCAGTGATGCGGGTGGCAGTTCCGCTCCTTGCGCTGGCTGTTCAGCCGCTGGCCGCACAGGATCCGACACCGACACATGAACAGGCGGAACCTCCGCCCGTCAACATCAGCGGGTTTGTGGATACCTACTTCAATTGGAACTTTGAGCGGCCAACGACCCATACGAACAGACTCCGGAATTTCGACATCACGGAGAATCAGTTCGTGGTGTCCGCGGCGGAACTGGACGTGCAGCGACCCGCCGCCCCCATCGGTTTTCGCATCGACGCGAACTACGGAGCGGCGACCGACATCATCCACTCGGGGAGTCCGGGAACCCTCAACACGTTCCAGCAGGCGTACCTTACCGTAGTCGTCCCGGTGGGTGCCGGCGTGACGGTGGACGCGGGAAAGTTTGTCACGCACATGGGATACGAAACGATCAAATCGAAGGACAACGCCAACTACAGCCGATCGTTCCTTTTTGCGTGGGCAATTCCGTACTACCACCTTGGTGTGCGTGCGAGCTACCCTGTGGCAGACAACGTGACAATCGGTGCGAGCGTGTGCAACGGTTGGAATGCCAGCGCGCTGAATAGCCACAAGACGATTGGTGCGATGGTCACCTACGCGCCCGTTCCCTCGCTTTCGCTTGCGGCAGGCTGGATCGGAGGTCCGCAGCAGCCGGATACTCTCGGCAACGATTCCCGACACGTGATCGAAGCGATCGTGGGATTCCAGGCGAACGACCGGCTGAGTTTCGCCGTGGACGGCAACTACGGCACTGAGCCGGTCGGCGGCGCCACCATGGTCTGGAAGGGTGTGGCGGTCTACGGCAGGTATCTGTTTTCGGAAGCTTCCACATTCGCTGCGCGAGCTGAGGTGTACTCGGATCCGGAAGGGTATACTACGGGACTGACACAGGAGCTGAAAGAAATCACGCTGACCTTTGAGTATCGCCTCGTCGCAAACCTTGCCCTACGCGCGGAATTCAGACATGACTGGTCGTCAGCCCCTGCGTTCGACGGGAAGAATGGCTCGGGGACTATGACCCATCAGAGCACGCTGGGGATCGGCAGCATCATCACGTTTTGAGGGCGATGGCTTCGTGTCTTCCAAACCGATTCATTCATATCTCAAGGAGAGTACAGCATGGCCGGAGCCTTTTCTGGAGTAAGGATGGCGTTTGTGAGTGCCGCGGTCCTGATGCTTCTTGCAACTTTCATTTCCCTTACTCGCGCCGAGGGCGATCCTACAGGCACGAAGACCGGCACTGTCGCCGATGTCCCGGCGGCTAAGTCAGGAGAACCGACCCTCTCTGAGCTGGCGGACGCCCTGGGGCACAGTCGCATTGCGCTCAACATCGTCTGGACTCTCATCACGGGATTCCTCGTGATGTTCATGCAGGCGGGATTCGCGATGGTGGAGACCGGCTTTACCCGGGCGAAAAACGTCGCGCATACCATGGGGATGAATTTTTTGGTCTACGCAATTGGCGTCGTTGGATTCTGGGTATGCGGCTTTGCCTTCATGTTCGGCGGGGTCGGAGCAGTGGCGGCTCTCGGCGGGACCCCCGGGTTGTCCGGAGAGTTCGCCATCGAGCTGTTTGGCAAAACATTCGGATTGGTCGGGACCAACGGGTTCTTCCTCAACAATTCTGTGTACGATGTCGGGATCTACACGCTTTTTCTTTTCCAGATGGTGTTTATGGATACCACGGCCACCATCCCCACCGGAGCAATGGCGGAACGATGGAAGTTCGTCTCGTTCGTCGTGTACGCCTTTTTCATCTCCATGATCGTTTATCCCATATTCGGCAACTGGGTGTGGGGAGGAGGGTGGCTGGCGGCGCTTGGGACGAATTTCGGCCTGGGTCACGGCCATGTCGATTTTGCCGGATCATCCGTGGTGCATATGGTCGGTGGGATTGCTGCGCTTGCAGGAGCCCTGGTGCTCGGCCCCCGCATCGGCAAGTACAACAAGGACGGCACCTCCAACGCCATCCCCGGCCATAACATCCCGATGGCCATTATCGGGACGTTCATTCTTGCCTTTGGCTGGTTTGGATTCAATCCCGGTTCGACACTTGCAGGGAATGACCTGCGCATCGCCGTCGTCGCAACAAACACGATGCTCGCATCTGCAGCAGGCGCGCTCGTTGCGACGATCACCATGTGGCTGAAGTTCAAGAAGCCCGATCCGAGCATGATGGCGAACGGCATGCTTGCAGGCCTTGTCGCGATCACCGCGCCGTGTGCTTTTGTGAGCGCCCCGGCCGCGGTGCTCATCGGCGCCGTCGCCGGCTACCTCGTGGTCGCCGCGGTCTTCATCATCGACCACCGGGTCCGGGTGGATGATCCTGTCGGCGCAGTGGCGGTCCACGGCGTGAACGGGTGCTGGGGGGTGCTCTCGCTGGGAATTTTTGCCGATGGGTCGTACGGCGAGGGGTGGAACGGTGTCAGCGGGACCGTTCGGGGGCTCCTCTACGGTGATCCCGGCCAATTTGTGGCGGAATTGATCGGATGCGTCGTCTGCTTCGCCTTCGTGTTTGGCACGATGTACGGCTTCTTCAAGCTCAGCGACAGACTCTTCGGCATCCGTGTTGCCGAAAAGGATGAGATCGAGGGACTTGATCTCCCCGAGATGGGGATCAAAGGATACGAGGAAACGCCGGCGGTGGCGAGGGAATATGCACCCGCACAGTACTAGGATTCAAATGGGAATGGGGAAGGAAGAATGGCGAACGCAGAATTGGATCTCACCTCATGAGGATCATTTTCCTGGTCTGGACGAATTCGCCTGCTTGGAGCCGGTACAGATACACGCCACTTGCAAGCCCGCCTGCGTTGAAGCTGACTTCATAGGCACCCGGCGCTTTCTGTTCATGGACAAGCACTGCGATCTCCCGTCCGAGAATGTCATACACGGCCAGCAATGCCCTGTTGGCCTCGCGCAATCCAAACCCGATGTTGGTCGACGGGTTGAACGGGTTCGGATAATTTTGCCCGAGGGAATTCTCCAGCGGTACGAGACCCTTGTCGAGAACCCCAGATGACGACGATGTGAAGTGCACTGCCACAGTGTGCGACGATCGATCATCCGGAAACCGGACCACACATTTCTTCAAAGTCCCGTCGAACCCCCAGCCGGTGACTGATAAGGCGGTCAGTGAATCGTAGGACCGAACGGAGAGGGGAGTCCCGTCAAGAACTACACTGTCCGGCAACACGTTCACCCAGTTCAGTTCGCACAGCCAATCGCGCTGCGGGGGTGTGAACATTCCGCTGGAAGCGCTTATGGTAATTGTTGCACGAAGTTCATTTCGGTCATGGCTGATCGAAGTCGTTGAGTACTGTCCAGATTCATAGTTGTACGAAACACCGTCATCGTCGTACAGTGTGCACTCACCCGACCCACCGGGATAGCTGCTCAGGATGACCAGCTTCGTCATCTCCGGCGCATCGACGTATTGTGCCGGCGGCGACATCGGAATGATTGAACCGCTCTTCACGAAGATCGGCATCTGTTCCGGGGTAACAGGGACGGCATAGGAGGATCCCCCTGTGTACTCCTGCCCGCTATGGAATTCAAGCCAATTTCCATGCGGGAGATACACTGATTGCTGCGTCGCCCCGGCGACAACGACCGGGGAGACGAGAAGGGAGGGGCCGAACATCCATTCCGTCGAAACGGTTTCCGTTGCAGGGTCGCCGGGGAACTCGATCACCAGGGGTCGGACGATGGATACTCCCGTGAGATGGGTCTCCCACGCCGAAGCATAGATATAGGGCATCAGCCGGTACCGCAACCGAATATACTCTGTCGCGATGGACTCCGACTGCGCGCCGTAATTCCACGGTTCGCGCTCCCGGTTATACGTCCCGTGGACTCGGAAAATGGGGACAAAAGCTCCAAACTGCATCCATCGGAAATAGTTTTCGGGCGTTGGAGTCCCCGAAAACCCGCCGATGTCCATCCCCCACCACGACACGCCGAGCGTGATGCTTGAGAGCATAAACAGACGCTGGTCAGCCATCGCACCGAACCCCGTCTGAATGTCCCCCGACCATAACCCATACGCGTATCGTTGGGCGCCGGTGTAGTAATTCCGGTTGAGCGACCAGACCCGCCTGTTGTTGTACGAGCGTTGCCCCTCATACATCGCGCGCTGCATTTGCAGAAACATCAGGTTCCCGCCAAAATCATCCGCCTCATCATTCCAATACCCGGTGATTCCTTTGGCGTAGGAATTGTTCAGCAATGCGAAACTCTCCCAATACCAGGTACGCGCCGCCGGGAGATGGAAATTCATGCGTCCGACGGTTTGCCCGCTGAAATAATCGTTTACGTAGTCGACAAAGTAGCCGTGGTTCTGGCAATACTGTCCCTGCACAGTGTTTGCATGGACCCGTGGTTTCCGAATCCCCATCAGATGCATGCCGTATCGCTGCAATGTGTCGACGATGATGCCTGACTGTCCCTCGGGGAATTTCGCACCCCAGCGGAATTCCCCGTAGTTATCGCTCCCCCAGTCCATCCAGTCAAAGTCGAGAATGTAGGCATCTAACGGGATCGACTTTGCGCGGTAGGTCCGGATATTATCGTACAGCTCCGCCTGATCGATCCCCCATTCCGTGTTCATGAATCCCAGTGCGTACTTGGGAAAGAGAGGAGGGAACCCCGTGACTTCGTGCAGCGACCTTATGATCTCCTTCGGGGATCCGACGAAGAGATAGAATTCGATATCTCTCTTCATGGGAGACGCCGGCCGTTCAAATGTGAAAGAATTCGTTGTGATCGTGATCGTCCCTCCGTCTGCATCTGCAAGAAAGCCCCAGCCCTGCGTCGTCCATGCAAATGGTCCTCCCGCCTGCCCTTGATTGCCGGCAAACACGGGACCACCGGTTGACGACGGGAGCACTCCTTGCATCCTGTTATGGACCCCGTAGAACGTTCCGCCGGTGGTGGCGAAAGAGATCAGGTTCTGGTAGATGCCTCCTGCGGGCGGCTCTTCGCACATCAGACGGGTGCCGTGGCTGCCGTCAGTCCCGGTGAAATGAAACCGCAGCGGACTCCGGTCGACGGCGACAATGTACGATGAAGTGCTTAACAGGAGAGGATCTCCTGACGTGTCCACCTGTGCGCCGACCGGCTGCCAATTCCTCTGTTCCACAACAAGGGTATCCGGGTCTTCAATCCCGGCCGGCCGATAGTTGACCATCAGGATCTTATCGGTGCATGCCTTGAACACGACCACGTCGGATCCTGCCGTGAGGATCAGTGCGTCTTCGGAGATTCGGATGTCCGTGACGGGGCCGAGAGACTGCCCAAACAGGGACGGGGTGAAGAAGGTGAAGGCGAAGATGAGGGGAAGAGAAAGGGCGGGATGGAGATGAAGGGTGAGATTGAGATCAAGATTGAGGTTAAGATTGAGATTGAGGTTGAGGACTCTGAAATGTGATATCGTCGAGCCGATCATGCGGGTCCCTGAATAGCAGCTGCGAAGGTCGATTGAGCTCCCGGAGTGATAAACGGGGATAAGATACGCCGCCTCCGGGGGAGAGTCAAACCGGGTGATACGTGGCAAGGACGGCGATGCGCCTATCTCAGCGGATCAGCGCCATCGCCTTCACGCGGCTCATCCCTGCGAACTGCAGGCGGCAGAAATAGACTCCCGAGGCATGGTGGTTTGCTTCCCACCTAACCAGATGCGACCCGCGGCCGAGAATGCCCTCGGCCAGGACATCCACAACTTCGCCCTCGATGGACACAACATCGACACGCACCGGGCCCGGTTCGGGAATGGTGAACTGCACTGTGGTCGAGCCGTTGAACGGATTAGGAAAATTCTGGCTTAAAGCAAATTCACGCGGAGCAGGGGACGGGTTTCCGCTGACGGCAGTTGGGTAATCGTGTGGCTCGTTGACCAGGTGCCACTGAGGTTCGGTCTGCCCATTGTAGTCGCGGCGAAGGAAATTCGTCAGGAGGGGGGTGCGAGCAAAGGCTGTCAGTAGTCGCTGGGTTGCAGTGGATGTCGTCGTCCATTCAAAGACAGTGATCTTCATAGGATCGATCGTGCTTGTGAGCCCCCGCTCGACGGCCAGGTGGAAGAGTCCGAAATTCCCCGGCTCGTGTCCCCCCATCCAGTGAGCGATGACATCCACGTTGAACGGGTTCTTCCCGAACAAGACAACGTTCGACATGTAATCTGTCGCGAGTCCTTCAGCGCTCGGCCCGTCCATGAAGTGACCGTCCCGCCCGTAGATTCCCTCCATAATATGGAGCGCCGGCTTCGTCACTGAGTTGTTGTCGAGGCACCGCGTGGCCCATGTTTCCTGCCAGATCCCGCCGTCGTTCCCGGGGCGGTCCCAGCGCGGTATCCCGTCCGCCACGTGTCGCAGGTAGTTGTCCATGATCACCGAATTGGCATCCGGGCGGACGTGCGCCGAATCGACGTTCATTGACTGGCCGTACTGGCGGCAGTGAGATACGTACCCGGAGCATATCGATCCCTGGAGGTTCTTCGCGCACCCCGTCACGCCCATCAAATGAGTTTTGAACTTTGCGATGTTGATCAGGAATGATCCAGGAGCGTTTACCGGCCAGAGGTAGGGTATGCGGGAAAACCAGATGCCCATCGGAACATCGGCCCACTGGACGCTTCCCGAAGGGAGTGAGCCGACCGGAGCACCCAGGCTGCGGACATCAGCTCCTGTTCTCGCGGCCATGTCGATGTAACCGCCGTCTGCAAAATCGGCGTAACAATTGACTTCACGGATGAAGCAGTGGCTTCCCTGGACCCCAAGACTCTTCAGGTGTTCGATGATGCCCTCGACAAACCAGACGTCCGTGACGATTCCCATCGAGCGTTCGATCGTATACGCCGGATGGGAACGCGAGCGGCACGTGAGATTTGGCTTGATCGCCACGTTCGCCTCGACCGGAGTCCCGGCCGTCGTCATCGGGACAAGGACCGACGACGCGAAGTCGAGGCCTGTTTGTCTCTTTGCTGCCGAGTTCAGTTTCGAATCGACCGAGGTACGGAGGATGAACACGGCCTCAGGGTTGCTCTCGATGAAAGGATGAACGCCGAAATATGGGGCTGAGGGGAGGGGACGTCCGAACACCTCCCTCGAATAGACAAGGGATGAAGCTCCGGCTGCCCCTAGGGCACTGAGAAAGGTTCTTCGATCCATTATGGAACTCTCAACCAAGGTAGCAGAGGGGCGTCTCAGAAACAAACGTAAGGAAAACTCAATTCGATTTCTTTGGGACCCACAAAACGACTGATGTCAATCGGATCCGCTGGGGGGACAGCTTGGTCGCATCAAGGGAGGACGCCCTTCGCCGCTGTTAAAACCTGTCAATTCGTTCATTCATGCCCCGTCGGTCGATCCCTCGCACTCCACCGGCCACGTTATTGATTCTCGAGGGGGTGTGCAATATCTTGATGACATAGAACGGCGGTGGTTACCGCCGGACTTCGTACGCCAGCATTCGACAGCCGAGGAGGGCCCCGCCATGAAACCCTATCAGCTCTGCTGTTTCGCTCTTGCCTTTGTCCTGTTCGCCTGCAAAGAGACGATTATCGAGCCACAGATTCCAAAGGAGTTGACGAACGATCTGCTCCATGGGGATCTCATTGGCCGCGTCCTCCAGAAATCCTCAGGTGCGAAGGTCTTTGTGAGCCAGGTTGACCCGATAGATTCTCAGCTGATCAATCCTATGGACGGGTCGTTCGCGTTCCGTGATCTGCGGATCGGTAATTACGATGTGACAATCTCCACAGAGTCCTTCCGCATCTATCAGCGGACAAACGTCCAGATTCAGGGGGGCGGGGTGACGTATCTGGGAGACATCAACCTCTCCACGGTACCTGACCTCGTTGACCGATTCTACCCGGAGGACAACGGCGAGATCGTGTATGATTGGCGATACGGCCGGATTGCCATCTCCATTCTCTTCACGCATCCGATGGATCGTGTGAGCGTCGAACGTGCGTTTTCAACCGTTCCGGCGAGCGAGGGGGTCTTCATTTGGGGAAACTACACCAGCGCGCCGATGAGGACACTATACACTGATGCAGCCGCGGGGGAGTTCGAACCGGGAGCCACCATAACGACGTTCAGCAAGGTCACCGCTGTTACCTATTCAATGTCCAGAAAGGACTCATACGTTGATACAACCTATACGGTGAGAATCTCGACCGAAGCACATGATACGAGCGGAGTACACCTGCGATTTCCACTTACATTCCGGTTCAGCACCGTGCAGTCATATACGACCATCTACGGCATTCAAACCTCGCCGATGCACGGCGATATCAATGTCGAGCCGATTTCAAACTCCGGCATCCTGATCACATTCCCGCGTCGGATGGATCCTGCGTCCACTGAAGCTGCGACGTCAATCTCTCCTCCGATGAATAGATTGTTCCTCTGGCCCGATGGGAATCAGATGAAGATTTATACGGGGGGGCCGTTCCTCTCCGATACGACAATCAATGTCACCATTGCCGGGACGGCGCGCGACCGGGACGGGATCCCGCTGTCGCAGGATTTCAGCTTCTGGTTCAGGACGTCACCGCTTCGCGTACAATACACGTATCCTGCAAACGCGCAACTGTATGTCCCCCTCCAGCAGACAATCGTGCTCTCGTTCAATTCGTATGTGCTGCTGTCTTCAATACAACAGGCGTTTTCGATCACCCCGTCCATCACGGGATCGTTTGCATTTGCCGGCACCTATCCCTATGACAATCCGTCGCAGGTGGTTTTCACCCCGGCAGGGAACTTCCAGCCAAACACGAAATATACCGTGACGATCTCCACGGCCGCGCACGACATGTACGGAGTTCCGATGAAAGGGGCGTACAGCTTTGCCTTTGTGACGAGACCAAATTGAAGGAGGGAACGACGTTGAGGAGGCCACCTCAGTGCTGTTCCGTGCCGGACTCCAGGATCCTCAGTGTTGAGCGGAGCTTCTCTGCCGATGCCTGGAATCCCGATTCCTCCTTCTGGTCGATGTTCAGTGTAAGCACCTCCTCCACGCCCGCGGCGCCCACGACGCAGGGGAGACTCAGGCACATGTTCCGTACCCCGTGTTGTCCGGTCATCAGCGTTGAAACGGACAGCACCCTTCGATAGTCCCCGAGAATGGCCTCAACAATCGAGAGGAGCCCCAGTCCGATTGCATAATACGTCGCTCCCTTGCGCGTGATGATCTCGTAGGCCGCATCCCGGACCTGCACGAAGATCGCGTCCATATCTTTCTGGACATAGGTCTTGTTCCTCAGCGGAGCGAATTCCTGCAGCCGCACTCCGCCGATGTTTGCCAGACTCCAGACGGGGATTTCGCTGTCACCATGTTCTCCAATTATGTACGCGTGTACGCTCCGGGCGTCCACGCCGTAATACCTGCCCAGCAGGAAGCGAAAGCGTGAAGTGTCGAGTATCGTGCCCGACCCAATAACGCGAGAGGGCGGAAGCCTCGACACTCCCAGCGAGACGTATGTGAGAATATCTACTGGGTTTGTGGCGATCAGGATGATCCCGTCCGGATTGTGCCGGACGACCTTCGGCACGATTTCACGGAAGATCGCAGCGTTGCGGGCAAGCAAGTCCAGACGTGTCTCCCCAGGTTTCTGTGAAGCACCGGCGGCGATAACGACCACCTGGGAACCTGCACAGTCTTCGTACCCTCCGGCAGCGATCTTCATCGGCCGGACGAACGAAAGACCGTGGTCGAAATCCATCGTTTCGCCGATTGCTTTCTCTCTGTTGATGTCCACGAGGTTCATCTCCGAGGCGATCCCGCGGATCATCAGGGCATAGGCGAAGGAGGAACCGACCAGGCCCGTGCCGATGATGCTTACCTTGCGTGCAGCGTCAAAACCCATGAGCGCCTCAATTGCTGTCCGGTTTCCCCGACTTTCAGTGCGATAGGGTCCATCGGTGCGTCACGTGCGTGAAACGACTTTCTCGTTGGCGATCCTGCCGGGTGGCCCGACGACCTCCTGAACCGTACGCCATCGTGCGATCGCGAATGCCACGTATGCGAAACAGGGGGCGGCGATGATATCAATGGTGTAGTGCGCATGTTGAAGCAACAGAAGGGCTGAGACGGCGACAGCGACGCAGGTGAAAATGATCTTCATGTCGTTCCAGCGAGCGGTGAACACGAACAACGCCATGATCGCGACCTGCCAGGAGAAGAAGAGGTCCCTGGCGTTGACAGCCCGAATCCCGGGCAACTGAACAAACGGATCCACGAGGGGAATAGAAGCGTCAGGCGGGTCTAAGGGGACCAGGAGGAGGCACACGACGCGGATGCCGATCAGGACGATCAACCCGCGCAGGGCGAGCAGTAAGGCGTAAGGATGAAGGAGGAGAAAAATAACACCGAACCCGAGTCCCGCGTAGATGAGACCGAAGGTGATCCATTTAAAATCGACGGGGGGGAAGAGCTCAAGCAGGGGGTCGTGAAGGACCGTTCCCATCCGGGCGCCGATGTAGTTCAAGAACGAGCCGGTGAGAGGGACTGCGACAGCCAGAACGACGACTGAGGTGATCAGCTGATCTCGATACACCCGGCCGCGAAGGGCCGTGCGCCATGTCTTGACAATATTCATGGTGGCTCACGAAAAACCCTCGCCTGACTAGTGTGGCAAGGGTATGCTGAGCAATATACAGCAGTCGTACTCGATTCTCAAGCCCTGATTTTTGACATTCTCGCACCCATTTCTTACTCTGCACGTACACTCACGCCACCCAATCGAACGATGAACCGACGCTCAGCCCTCGCTTCGATTGCTGCTGTAATCACTGGATGGGGCATAATGAGGCGCGAACAGTCGAGAGGAGCCTGCGCTGATGGAGACCCCACCAGAATTCCCCTCATCCACACTACAGATCTGTACCATCCCCCTCAAGACCCGGACGATCACATCGATCTGGCTACCGCAGCCGCTCTACCGGAGTATGACCTTAAGGCGGTAATCCTGGACCCGACGGAGAAATACCTGTCGGAAAAACTATCGAGAGGGCTGGTTCGGCGAAAACCAGGCTTCCGTGCCGTGACGTCGCTTGCGGAGATCCTCGCTAGATCAATACCTGTCGCTGCCGGTCCGATGCAACCGCTTAAAAGCCCGATTGACGACATCGCTGACAGACCTGCCACTGAACAGTCGGGCATTAGGCTTCTGCTTGAAACGCTTGAGGAGTCGAATGAGAAAGTTGTGATCTCGGTGGTGGGATCCGCGCGAATCCTGGCGGCGGCCTTCAACCGGTCCCCCGGTCTGGTCAGGTCGAAGGTCAGTTCCGTCCTCCTCAATGCCGGATCACTTGCCGGACCGAAAAAAGAATGGAATGTTGACCTGGACCCTCATGCGTATATCTGCCTATGGAACAGCGGACTGCCGATCCGATGGTATCCTTGCGCCACGGAACGGGGATCATCCGATCCCAATCATGAACATGGTACCTACTGGCACACGAGCCACGCAGCGATCTTCAAGAGCCTCAGCCGTGGATTCCGCGGTTGGTTCACGGAGGAATTCTCAGCGGGACTGAATGACGAACGGCGGGATTCAACGAACGCTCAACGGAGCTGGGAGCGCATTCTCAATGAGGAGAGAAACATGTGGTCCACGGCGTCGCTCGTCATGGCGGCGGGCCGGGTTCTCGCGAGAATGTCGGAAGGGTGGAGGTTCATTCCGTCGGAGGCGGTTGGAGGCGAGAGGGTATGGCAATGGGAGCTGGAGCCCATTGCGGCAACGGTGAACGCTGATGCGATTGTGGAGTGGAAACCCGCGCGCGAGGGCGGTGTTGCGCTTCTGTTCAGGCGGGAGCTGGGGGCTGAGTACGCCACTGCGATGTCGGAGGCCTTATGCGCGTTACTTGGGACAATCCCAGATAAACCAGGTGATTGAACCTGCGCAGCCGTTCCTCGGTTGATGAGGAGGTCTCCTTGCCTGGGCGGGACACTGAACGGACCCCACCACGGCCTAGCACATCAAGGGACTTCCAGGTACTTGTGCACCTGTAAACTGAGACGCCATCGAGGATTCTTCAGACAATACTCAACGGTCAATTTCGTGTTTGCCTCCCGCTCAGGCCCATCCATTGGCTGGAGTGAGAAGTGCTCAAATTCCAGGTGTTCATAGAGCTCAGGTTCCGCACCCGGTTGCGGGTAGACTAGCTTGAGCTCGTCTCCGCTCTTCAGCACGAGTTCAGCTCCGGCCTTCGGACTCACGCAGATCCAGTCGATTCCTCCGGGAGGAAGTCTTGTCCCGTTCGTTTCGATAGCGATCTCGAGGCCTCGGTTGTGCATGGCGTCGACAAGGTCCTGATCCATTTGCAGCAGCGGTTCCCCTCCGGTACAGACAACAAATGGCCGAACCGTCAGTCGTTCTCCGCCCGGCCACTCTGCAACCACCGCTTCTGCCAGCTCGTCGGCCGAGCGAAACTCTCCGCCACCAGGACCGTTGGTGCCGACAAACTCCGTGTCGCAGAATTTACATACGGCCGACCCGCGATCTTCTTCACGGCCCGTCCAGAGGTTGCACCCGGCAAACCGGCAGAACACGGCAGGTCTCCCTGTCAGAGCTCCTTCCCCCTGGATCGTGTAGTATATCTCTTTGACGTAATACGCCAAGCTTTCAGCCTATTCTTCTCCCTGATTCACCTGGATCGCGGCAGGATCCTTTCCTCCATCCCAAAAGAACGGCCGACGCGTCGCCGGATGGTTCCCGATCTGGTTCATCGTCGCCGCGTCGAAGAGCCTTCCGTTGACCATAACGTACCGGATCGATTCGCTGTTCCGGATATCGTCCAGCGGATTTTTCTCCATTACGACGAGGTCCGCGAGCTTGCCTGGTTCTAGCGAACCGAGATCCTTGTCGAGCCCCAGATACTGCGCCCCGTACAGGGTCGCGCAGCGAAGCGCCTCCAGCGGCGTCATTCCCCCCTGCGCAAGCATCCAGAGTTCCCAGTGGGCACCCAGACCCTGAAGCTGTCCATGGGCTCCCAGCTGAACCTTCCCGCCCAGTCGAATGATTTCCCGTGTGGATCGGGCCACGTCCAGGTGACCCCAATCGTCCTCCTCTACCATCATCCGCCGTCTCGAGCGCGCATCAACGACAACACGCGGGACGAACGTCAGAAGCCGCCTGTTCTCCCACACGCGAGAGTGCTGGTACCAGTAGTTTTCACCGAAGAGTCCGCCGTAGCTCACGATTAACGTCGGCGTATACCCTACGCTGCTCCTTGCAAAGAGCGTCTTCGCATCCTTATACAACGGAGCGACTGGAATGGAGTGCTCCACGCCCGTGTGGCCGTCGATGATCTGTGCGAGATTGTGAAAGTACGTCGACCCTCCTTCGGGCACAACCATGATCCCCAACTCCCGGGCCGCGGCGAGGATCTCCTGTCGCTGGTCGCGCCGCGGCTGGTTGTAGCTCTTGACTGAGAACGCCCCGACGGCCTTGAGTCGACGAAGGTGGGACCGCGCGTCCCCGATCGAATCTACGATGGCTTTAAAGCTGCCTTCGGCCCCGTAGAGAATTGTGCCGGTGGAAAACAGCCGAGGGCCGACAGTGAGTCCCGCTTGCAGCAATTCCGAGGATGCGAAGACCTCCTCTGTATCGTTGGACGGATCGTGCTCCGTCGTAACGCCGTAGGCCAGGCTTGCAGTGAACGCCCAATTCTGCTCAGTGAGGATACCGTCGCTCCCCGTGGGCCCGTGCGCATGAACGTCGATCATCCCCGGCATGATCGTCATTCCTTCCGCATCGACGACCTTCGTCCCTTCCGGGATGGCAACGGATGGGCCTACGGCAACGATCCGGTTGCGCTCAACGAGGACGGTTGCCGACGTCAGGACTTCATCCCCTTTCATCGTAATCACCCTAGCTCCGGTGAAGGCGATCTTGCCGGTGGGGCGGTCCGTCGCGGCCATGAAGCCAATGTTGATCCAAGTCGTATCTGGCCTGTCATTGATTGAGTCGGGCGCTCCCGGCACGAAGGTAAACGTCCTGGAAAGTCTCCTGGAGAAGAATTGCGGGCCGAGCGACCAATAGATCGTTTTGCTGTCGGCCGACCAATGCAGGTACATGCCGGCGTCGCGGGTCAGCCGCTTCAGGGGGAAATTCGATTTGTCCGGCCCGATCTGCACCGCCTGCCCCGTGTGGGGTAGGGGGGTAACATAGGAATTATATCGCTCCGTAAATGCCACCCACTCCTCATCGGGGGATGGGACAATCTGTTGTGCCCAGTCCGAAGTCAGATGAACGCGCCGCCTCTCTCCTTCGAGGTCCACGCTTGCAAGGGCGGCTTTGTCACCCTCCCGGGTCATGATGAATACCCGGTCACCGTTCCTGTTGAACAGGGGGGAGGACCCCTCATCGGTAATGCGTGTCATGGGGCCGCCGTCAGACGAAATCCAGTAGATGCCTGGATCGGCGGCAAACGTCTGGCCTCGAAGCAGATCTCCGCCCCGCTTCACAAAGACGATTCGTCTGCCGTCATGCGAGAACGATGGCTCCGCGTATGTCCCTTTGACTGCGGTCAGTCGTCTCGACGTCCCGCCGTTCGCCGGCACCTTGCGGATGGCTCCCTTCTCTGCGTCGCTCCAGGTGGCATAGACGATCCACTTGCCGTCGGGCGAATAGGAAGGATAGAACTCGAAATGCGGTTCGGGGGTGAGCCGACGCGGGGTACCGTTTGGTAGTGCTTTCACCCAGAGATGTCCAAGGGCATTATACACTACTGCTGACCCGTCGGGAGAGGGAGTCACCCAACGGAGCATCTTCACGCTGAATGAATCCGGAGCGACGGTCTGAGGGAATCTGATTGCCTCGGTAATGGTCTGGCGCACATGGACGCGGAAGGGAATCTGTGTGGCCTTCCCCGTGGCTACCTCGACTTTCCAGATTTTTCCTTTTGCCGAGATCACAATGTGCTTGTCGTCCGGCGTCCAGGCGAAGTTCGGATATAGCCCAAAGATCGCCCAGACCTCCTGCTGATCGCGGCTCAGCCCCTCGTACAGCGGCCATTCCTCGCCGGTTTCGATGGTCCGGAGGTAGAGGACGCTGTTCAGTCTGACCCGGCGCACGAATGCGAGCGTCTTCCCGTCATGTGAGATTTGCGGACGCACCGCGCCTCCAGGCCCCCCGGCAAACTGCAGGAGTTTGCCGGTCTCACGGTCGAACCGATTGATCACATAAATCCCCTTGTACGGGTCGCGGTTGTAATCGAACGCATTCCCCGGACTGACATCTTCATCGTAGTAGACATAGCGACCATCTGGGGAGATGCAAGGGTCGGCCGCATTCTGTTGCCAGTTGCGCCGCTTGGTGAGCTGAGCGCCCTCTCCGCCGCTGATGTGGTAGAGCCACATCTCACCTGCTCCCAGAGAGCGAGTGTTCACGAAATGTTTTCGTGCGATAAGATATAGCCCGTCGGGCGTCCAGACTGCATTGTTGAGGAGACGGGTCTTCTCTTTTGTAACGGAGTGCCGGTGACTGCCATCGAAATCCATTACCCAGATGTTGTCTCCTCCCTCGCAGTCGCTCGTGAAGGAAATCCTCCTGCCGTCCGGGCTGAACCGGGGCTGCACTTCCATTGCAGGTCCGCCGCTCAAGAGTTTTGCCTCTCCACCTTCCATAGGAAGAGTGTAGATATCGCCAAGAAGGTCGAACACAATCATCCGGCCATCCGGACTCACGTCCAGGTCGATCCATGTCCCTTCGTCAGTGTCGAATTCGATGTCCTGTGTCGGGCCGTGCGGAGCTGAGACGTCCCATTTTCCGCTTCCGTTCGTTGTGACTGAGGTGACAGGTTGGGCCGAGGAGAGCAGGGAAACGACAAGGATCGACGAAAGCAGAAGAAAGGAAACGCGGCGAGCGGTGAAACAATACATGTGGTGACCCTTTAAACGTTTATTGAATCTCTGTGAAGTACCGGATGTGATTGGCGGGAGGTTCCCGACAGATCAGGAAAGCCAACCATCTAATGTAGCAGGAGAGAAGACGGGATTCAAGGTGGGCGGGGTAAGCCTGGCCGGAATAATCGTCTTACCTCATCAGGAGCATTTTGCGAACCTGTGAAGTTTCGCCCGCTGTTAGCCGGTACAGATACACTCCGCTGGACAAGGCAGAAGCATCGAACAACATCGCGTATGTTCCCACTTCCTCTGTTTCGTTCACCAGCACCGCTACCTCGCGCCCCAGCACATCGTAGACTGTTAGCTTCACGTCGCTCGGCGCGGATAGTTGGAATGTGATCTTTGTGGATGGATTGAATGGATTGGGAAAGTTCTGGAACAATGACATACCCTGTGGCTTCGTTGCGGGCTTATTCTCCACTCCTGTTGGAGCGTCTCCATATCGGGGAATTGGAATTGGACCTTCATCACTCAGCAAAGCGGAAAGCGTATCGTCTTTGAGGATCGCCGAAATCGTGATCGCTGATCCGTTCACAACCACCGTTTCGTGGACGAGACGAATGCCGTGGCTGTAATCTGCATAGGTCTCGCCATGTCCATTGTAGAGTGGCTGAATAGGTACACCATTCAGCTGATGCCAGCCGTAGATGACGACGGGCCTCGGGACGCCCGCCTTCAGGTCATTCCTGATCTTGTTCGAGACGACGACGTCCTTCTTGGTTCCTCCGACCAGTGTACCCAGGGGAGAGGAACTGAGTTGCGGCGCTCGCTGCGACCAGACCATCGAGTCGTGCTGCGCAAAGACCGGGACAGTGGTCATATCCGGGCTCGGGGGAATTGGAGCAGGGGGGAGCTTCAGCGCAGCCGCAGCATAAATGTCGTTCACCATTTTCCTCGTCGGGAGCGTGCAACTCAGGAAGTCGGCGAGTCGCTGGGCCAGCGACGGAGTCATTGGCGCCAGGAAGTAGCTTTCGTCCGATCCAACCGCGAGGTAGTCGGGCGTTACATAGTACGTCACCGAATACTGTTTTCCTCCAATGGAGGCCGAGGAGCTGACCGGTACGAGCGATCTTATGAACTGGGGGACGTTCCCGCTCATGATTTGTCTGAACAGCGTATCCTCCCTGCTCTGGCGCAAAAGGGGAGCGATGACTTGAATGAGCTCGTCTCGCGAGAGAGCGTCAGCTGGTCGCGCAGGGAGTTGCAACATCTGCGCAATAGAGGTCTCAACCAAAAGAACGAATGCGAGGATGTGGAGGGTAGGTCGCATGTGCCGCATAGCGGGTGTTCGCGATTGATCTGTTCAACATTGATAATAGAAAGGCGCCGTTTGTCGCGCGCCTTTTGCCCAAGAGGGAACGTCCGTGAAGAGCGGTTCCTGTTAGCGGATAATGATCAGCTTCTGATATGCTGTATCACCTTTCGCGTACAATAGTTGACCCGTTGCCGGATCAGTCTGGTCCGCCGTGACAGTGAAGTGAACGATGTAGATTCCGCTTACCACCACCTGGCGGGAGGAGGTTATTGAGTTCCAGGCCTCGTCGCC
Source organism: Bacteroidota bacterium (assembly GCA_040756745.1). Taxonomy (GTDB): domain Bacteria; phylum Bacteroidota; class Ignavibacteria; order UBA10030; family UBA6906; genus JBFLYO01. The sequence goes on along the minus strand of JBFLYO010000018.1, from coordinate 32,727 downwards.
GCTTCCGTTTTCATGCTGGATCTCGTTAATGAGGTCGCCATTCTCCGTATAAATCCTGATCGTGCAGTGTCCGGGGATGTTGAGGAACATGATCTTATCAGGCTCGCCGGGAAACTGCATGCCGGGAGAAGCGATGTTGTATGGGTTCGGCACCACCCGGATAGATGATAGGCTCTGTCCGGCCTGCCGCCGCAGGTATGCGGGTTGATTCGTTCGCGTATGGAATCGGTTGCTCAGCAGAGCTCCCGCCGGATTCGGTCCACCCGAGGTGTTGTTGGTCCCGTCGTTGACTGAGGAGACGGAGTAGTAGTACGAAACGCCTCGTTGGGCCGTGACGTCGTCAAAGGATGTGCTGCCTGGTCCCAGACTGGCGATCTCCTGGAATGTCGTGTCGGTCTTTCCCGTGGCACGATAGATCTTGTAGCCGGCGAATCCGGCATCCCCTTCAGAGGGGCTCGCGACCCAGGAGAGACTGATGCGATCCCCACCGGAGTTCACGGACAACTGCTGGGGAGGCAACGGGGGCTGCGGAATCTGGTAGCCAAGGTCATAGTTGCGTTTCGCGCGGCTGAAGGTCTGCATGACCGAATCCCTTCCGGTGTACACCCACGCGTTCTTGTACGCGTCCTTGTCCGCCGTCGTTGATCCATTTGGCAGGGTAAAGGGACCCTGGAAAGTTGGGTCATCAAACGCCCTCTTCCACAGTCTGCCAATTTCAAAGCACGCCGCTCTGTTCAGCCCTGCCACCCCTTCCGCGAGAACGATAGTCACACTGTCTCCCGGCGCCAGGTCGTACGGCCCGAAGTTAATCCAGAGATTCGTTCCGCCGCCGTCTCCATGCACCTTCCACGGATCGGGTTGTGTTGCGATATACGCTTCATCCATGCGCTCGGTCGGATGTCCAAGGCCATGGTACGGAACCCCGCTCAACATCCTGTACAGGTCGATATGATTCGGCAGTGTGACGATCGACATGTCGCCAAGCCCCGGATATGTATCGCCGGCGTGCCAGCCGAGTGTGTTTGGCTGCGTCGGGTCATCGGACTTGTCCGTGGCGCTCCTGTCGACGTGGAGGATGGCGATTCCCGCGAATTGCGGGGCACGCAGACGGCCGTCGCTGGTCTTGTAGGGTCCGCCGATGTTGTTAAACGTGTTCACTGCTGACTGGCCTGCCCAGCAGTATCCTGCACGGAGCCACTGGGGTATCCCACTTGCCTCGGTAAGTACGTCGTTCACGTGCTGGGCATAGTCTTCGCCGCGTCTCGTGACCCACGTGTGCTTCCCCCAGTCCTGACCGTCAGCAATGCTGAAGGCCCCTTCGCGGCTGACACTGTAGCGAACACCGAAGCCGAACCGGAATCCCTTCACAACGGCGTTCAAGACCTTTCGCTCGGTAGCGTCGACATAGCCGGTGTTCTTGAAGGTGAACTCCTTGATGAAGTAATTGTCATGCCACTGCTGGCTGAAAGCAAGGATGCGTCGCGTCATCGTCACTCCCATGGAAGTGTTTACGACATTGGTGACGATGCGGTCCGGTATCTGGTTCGGGTCGATCTCATCGATCTCCCCGCTATAGGCGGCGGTGATGTCCATGAAGTCCACAAGCACCGCTGGGGGGGCGAATCGTGCAGTCTGTTTGTGAACCATGGGGAACACTGAGATGCCTGCAAACGCCTGAGTGAACGCAACGCAGTAGTTCTCCCAGGTCTGTGGCCTGGTATCGGTGAAGTCCTGGCATCCGATCCACTGACGCTCGATCACTGCATTGTCGCAGTTGTTGTAATCGGATGGCCACGTGAGCCCCTCGTAGTAGACGTCGTTCCAGGCTCTTTCCGATCCATACGCGGTGAAGCGGCTCTGAAGTGTCCCAATCCGCACATAGCGTTTCTGAGTCTCCGGCACCTGGGCTGAGGTGGGGGACGATAACAGGAGCAGGCACGCTGCAATGGCAAGCGCGAGGGTACAACGACGAATGGAGCACATCGTGATTCTTCCTTTGTTCATGTCAAGTCACCGGCACCCATGTCCACACGGAATCTGTTTCTGTCCGCATCGGTGCCGTACCGCCGCACTCATCAGAAACTGATTCGAACGCCGAATATCCAGTTGCGCGGGTTCAGGTACGTCAATGAGGTGATATTCGGCATGTCGATGTATGATTTCTTGTCTTTACGCACCTGGTTTCGAGCGCTGATGGCAGGGTCATTGTTCGGATTCGGCTCGAGCGGATCATACGCAACGTCGTCCGGGCGATAATCACCGATTCTATCGTTGCCTTTCTTGTCCCCATCCATCCACGGGAAGCAGAGCGAAGCGAGGTAATCCTGGTAGTCGTACGAGTCCGCGAAGCCTGCAAAATTGAGAAATCTGAAATTGAACACGTTCCGGACATCGATGTAGAGTTGGACCTCAACGCCGTAGAGGGCAAGGGCTTTCATCAGACGCATGCTGATGTTGTAGTTGTCGCGCCATTGGACATTGTCGACCACTCCGGGGATGGAATTCGGATTGTACGTCGCATAGCTTCCGGACGTCCAGGTGGCGAGAATATTCAGGCTCCAGCCCGACAACGGAGTAATGCCGAAGACGGTCGGGCCGAATTCGTCGGGAGTACGGACCGTAATGTTCGCTCTTGCATACGGCTGTGGATGGGGTTTGGACTGGTACGGGTTCAACTGGAGGTAGCTTCGCTGCTTGCTGACATCCTGATAGTATGACGTGAGGTCGAAGTATCCCGACGATTGAACGTCATAGGTGTAGTTGAGGAACCCGCTGACCCACGAAGCCCCGACTTTCGTCAGCGTGAATTCAAAGCCTCGGATATCGCCGTAGTTGTTGCTCGCTGCTTCATAGTAGTGAACAGACGTGTTGATATTCTGATAGTAGATCCACCCCGGTTGATGGGTAATGTCCTTGTAGTACGCCGCGATGTTGACCAGGAATTGATCCATGACGTTCTGTTCGAACCCGAGCTCGTAGGAGATTGTCTTCTCCAGTAACATGTTCGGGTTGCCGACATAGGTTACCAGGCCGTTTGATTCACGTTGCAGCCGGAAGCGCATCGAGGAGGAGGGTTCGGAAACGAAGTGCCCGTAATTGAAATAGAGCTTGGAGTCTTCGGTGATCGGATGCGATATCCCAAGCCGCGGACTGATGTACGTCTGAGGCTTTGCCCGTTCCCTGGGAGCCTGTTGTTCGATTGTTTTCCCCAGGCCCTGGCTGTACAGGGGATCAAACGGGCCCAGCATGTAGTAGTCGCTGTTGGGGTTTGAGTAATCGAGCCGCGCGCCAATATTGGCGATGAAGCCCTGGAACTCGAGTTTGTCCTGGATGTAGGCACCGATTCTGTACGGGAAGACATGATAGATCATGCTCCGAGTCCAGGTCGACATCGAAGGACTGTACGTGCCTGAGTTGATGTCAAGATCATCATACGCGAACCGGGCGCCCACCTTGACCTGATTGTTCTCGTCCAACTGCGTCGTCAGGTCGGCTCTCAGGGTTGTCGTCGAGTTCACGCTCTGGTCACGCCCCAGGTTCATCCACCCGCCCGTGCTCATCACGCCGTCAATCGCTCCTGAGCTGTACCCCCAGTAGCCATAAGGCGCCTCATCCACGAAGTATCCGGGAACCGGTTGGTACACCTTTGATGTGTCGCGCAACGGCGACTGATGTGTGCTGTAGCGGCTCTGGTTGCGCTGCACGGCGATTTCATACAGGCTCGTGGGGCTCAGCATGTGCGTCAGCGTCGCGCCGATGGTGTACCGATACACGGCACTTGGGCTGTACCGGTCAGGCATGTAGAGAACGTTCATGCCGTCGGTGCTGCTGAGAAGGTCGGCGACCTCCGACTGACTTCGCATGACGTAACCGGTCGGTGCCGTCGTCCACTCGTACGGGGACACGGAGTACTGTTCTCCATAGAGGCCAAGAACCGCCAGCCTCATGGCGGGCGCAATGTCGGCCGTGAGCTTCAGCTGGGTGTGGTTCTCCGTGTATGCATCCCTCGAGAGCGGGAAGATAAACATGTCGCGCTGATTGAAATGAGAAAGATAGAAACGCAGGTCGCCGACCTCCTCGCTGATCAAAGGCATGGGGCCTCCGAAACCAACGTCGATGACATAATCCGACTTGGTGATGTCCCCCTGGCGCCGGCGCTGCCACTCCCAGAGCCGCTTCGCGCCGCTGGCTGTGAGGTCATTGGTCGGGTCCTTGTCCGCCACGGTGGCGGCAGCTACTGCATTCCAACCCTGGAAGAACGGATATTGATGCTGGGTGTATTCGTCCCATGTGCCGTTTTTCGTCCCAACCCAGCAGACTGCCGGGTCCGTATAGGGGCGATTGAAATATGAATTCGGATCATAGAGCGAAACGCCGAAATGTTTTGGCGCGGGCGCGCGGTAGCTGATGTTGATCATCCCCCCGTAGCGGGTCCGGTCGCCGTCCTTCGTGACGACGTTTACCACGCCAGAACGGACGTTGCCGTACTCGGCATTGAACCCCCCGGTCTGCGCCTGCAGTTCCTTCGTCGCGGAGAGCCCGACAGCAGCGTAGGGGATATTCGACCGCCCGTCGTTGAGCAGATAACCGTCGACGACGAAAAGCGTCTGGTTTGTCCCGCCGCCGCGGACGACGATGCCGTCGCTTCCCTCCTTGATCCCTGCCTGCAGCGCAAGGACCTGCGTCACCGTCTGTACCGGCATTTCCGCAACGGCAATTGCCTCAATGTTGAATTGACTCGCGGAAACGTCTTTTGTTACCACCGGGCGCTTGGCGGTCACGGTGATTTCTGCTGCCTCCAGCGTTGTGCTCGTCAACTGCTGATTGATCGTGGTCGTCAGGTCGATCTCCACCCTCACGTTTTCGACGGATATCTTCCCATAGCCCACGATGCTGAAGCGGACGGTGTATGTGCCCGGTGGGACATTAAGAATCGTGTAAAATCCCTCGACGTTGGTCGACCCCCCCCGCAACGTCCCCACAACTGTGACGTCAACGCTGGGAAGCGGCTGACCGGTCTCTGCGTCTGTTACGCGGCCTGCGATCTTTCCGTAAGGTCCGGCAAGCGCAGGAATGGAAGTGCACAGGAGGATCATCACGGCTGACACTGTAACCTTCCTCATGATTGCGCTCCTTCTGATCATAGACTAAATTTCACAGAAAGTCGTTGAATATTGTTGAAGATCTTGTGCGGCATATAGGAGTAATCGATTGCGATGCCTGCCTTCTGAAGTCCGATGCCGGCCGTCAGGCCGTACTCCGGGTGGTTGGTGATGTACCCGATCCTGGCCGCGATTGTCTTGCTGAAGATATACTCGCCGCCAATATTCAGAAACTCGTCATACGAGCGGGGATGCACGGCGTCAACGGAGGCAACGAAGGAATGGTCCTCACCAATGTCGGGTACGAGATCCAGCAGGTTCATGGAAATCCCGAATTTGAACGAGAGCGGAAGTTGAAAGCTTTCGCGCTCGTACTTGATCTCCTGCGCGAAGTTGTTCACGGCCACGCCGAAGGCGAGACTCTTCAGACCTGTCTTGAACAGGGTGCCGAAATCAAATGCCAGGGTTCCGACGGAATAGTCTCTCAACTCGTACGTAGTGTCCTGCCGGGTCTGTCCCGATCCAACGACAACTGTCCTGTACGCGGGGACAATGCTCTGTCCGAGGCTTTGATGCGCGTACTTGACCTGGCCGCCAACGGAGAATTGGTCGGAAAGGGCCCTCCCGTACCCGATCCCGATGACATAGGCGCTTGGAGACGGCCACCCTTCGATATCCTGGTATCCCTGTTCATTCGCGGCGACTTGAGTAAACTTGAAGTCCCCGTAGGTGATGCCCATGAAGCTGACACCAATGACTCCGTACCGCCCCTCAAACGGAGAAAAGGCAACGGTGCCCGCCAGATACTTGATGTCAGCGATCCACTTCAAATGGCTCAGCGAAAGGTCGACGAATGACTCGATCCCGGCAAGGCCGGCGGGGTTGTAGAAGAGGGAGACGGAGGACCCCTCGATCGTCGTGAAGGCCTCTCCCATACTGGTGGCACGGGCATCCGTGCCAACGCTCAAAAAGTTGAATCCTGTTTGTGCAAGCTTGGCTTGACCGAAGGCGTGGGAGGCACACAGACTGCTCACAACAACCGATACTGCGTAAAGACGCGTAATTCGATTCATGGAGGGATTCCCTTACGTGGCCATTGGGTAAGAACACGGAGAAAGGCGACACGCGACACCATGGAGTATCGCGGGCAAAGACCGGGCGTCTATCGGCACGGCCGTCTCTCGCACGAACACGTTGTCCATCGTCTGCGGGAGTGCGCCCTGTTGGGCTGGCTCTGAAAAATCAGGCTTGGAGAGCGCTGTGGAAGGTCGCAGCAGTTCCGGCCTTTGAGCCAGACCGAGCGGGTGTGTCGAAATATACCCTTGATGATCGGAATTGTCAAACGCAAGAACCCCACTGGAACCCAAGGGCTTCCACGTCGGATCTCGGACAAGTTTTTGAAATGCGGGGGTAACTATTTCCTGATTGAAGGTCGATTTGTACTCTCGGGTCACGTGGATCCGTATTGCTCTGTGAAACCGCGAATTCACATCGGTTTTCCCCAGAGTTTGAGCGGGAAACATCACACTCGTGTAGGGTTTTTGGCCTCAATCTTGCAGATACCAAAGAAGAGGCATAGGTAATATCCGCGCGGGATCCCGCGGACGGGGAGGATTGCGTTGATCAGCATCTGATATGACTCAACGACGCTGTCCATATTGTGGTGCGGAAGCCCTTCCAGACTCAGGCCGCTGTCAGCGGTGCAGCGGCATGTCCGTCGATTGTCCGACCATTGTCGTCCCCGAATTCTTCAACACCGTCACAGCGGCGCTCTCCCAGAAGTACGAGCTTGTGGCGGAAATCGGTCAGGGGGGACACGCGACCGTTTACCAGGCGATACAGAAGAATCTTGACCGGAAGGTCGCCCTCAAGGTCCTTCTGCCGCACCTTGTGAACGATCAGGATTACATCGAGAGATTCCATCTCGAAGCCCGCGCCATCGCCCGGCTTCGCCATCCGCATATCGTTACGATATATGACGAAGGGAGTGAGAGCGGCGTCCACTACATGGCAATGGAATATCTTGACGGAACGGACCTCCACCACCTGATAAAGGAGCACGGCAGACTCAGCGTCAGCGAAGCAATCGGGATGGCGAGGTGCATTGCGGGCGCGCTCGACTACGCTCACCGGTACGGGATCGTGCACCGCGACGTCAAGTCTTCGAACATCATCATGGCCAAGGCGAGGAGCGCCGTCCTCACAGACTTCGGCATAGCGCAGGCCAACTACGCTTCCCTACACACTAAGGTCGGATCTGTCCTCGGAACCCCCGAGTTCATGAGTCCCGAGCAGGCCGGAGGGAAGGCAGTGGATTCGCGGTCCGACATCTACAGCCTGGGTGTTGTTCTTTATCATGCCCTCAGTGGAAGGTATCCCTATCACGCCAGCACACCGATCGGCACTATTCACAAGATCCTGTTCGAGGATCCTGTGCCAATCGGGAAGCTGGTCAAGCTTCCCGCTGCGGTCGAGCACGCCATCGATCGGTGTCTCGAAAAGGACCCTGCGAAGAGAGTTTCTGATGGCAAGGAGCTTATTGAGCTCCTCAATGTGGCGGCATCCCACAAAGATCTCGCTCACCGCAGAGCGCCGAGGCACATTGCCAGCGGCGTCCGACGCGCGATCATGAGAGGTGCGTTCGCACTGACGGCTATTTGTGTGCTGGCAGCCGGTTACCTTGCGTGGCAGCGTTCCGCAGTCGCCGAACCACCGGCTCAAACGGTGGTCGAGGTTCAGAATCGTGAACCACGGTTCATTCAGATTCCGAATGTTGTGGGCCTGACGAAGGACGATGCGATCAGCGTGTTGCGGAAGGGCGGATTCCAGGTGGGAGAAATGCGCAGCGTCGCGGTCCCCGATCCGGCAGCGAAAGAGAGGGTCAACCTCCAGCGCCCCGCCCAGGGGACACAGGCAAGACCGGGGAGTGTCGTAATCCTCTTTATCGCTGAATAGCTGATGGAGCTTCGATTCCGATGAACGGCGTTCGCAGACAGGTGATGCGTTTGAGTCTCATCTCAACTGCATTTCTGGTTATCGTCATCCATGCCGCAGGCCAACCCGCCGATAGATACACACAATCGGTGGCGACCAGTGCGGAATTTGCCGATGTCTCGTATAAGGCGATTGCAATCAATCCCTTCGACGGATTTACCTCTCTCATTGGGTTGGGGATTCTTGATTTTGCCGGACCCGACGGGCAGCAGACCGACCTCTCTGTAAAGCTTTATCAGGCGCTGAAGTCATCCAATCAGTCATACAGAATCTTCCCCTTTCCAACAATCCGAGCCGAACAGACATCACTCGGGCTTGAATCGCTCAAACCCACTAACAAGGAGGTCCTGAGGGCTCTTGAAAAGGAGCTCTCGGTGGACTTTGTCATTACCGGCGCCATGACGGATGAAGCCGATTCGGCATTCACGATGCAGTTGATCCGATGTGCGGGGGGGATTACTGTCTTCTCCCACCAGTTCAGGTCGAGTATTACATCCAGCGCATTGAACGATGCCGTGCGGTTCCTTGTGCACCAGGAAGTCCCTATGTATGTCGAACGGCACACCAGAGTTGCCCGATGATGTTGAATCCCACTCATCATCTCACTACTTTGTCATAGGCGTTTCTGAATTCCTGCTGTCCGACACTGTTCTTTCCCTTTTCCCGTTCTTCCTTCCGATCTGGGCCAAAGCGATAATGGCGCCAGGTCCGGAGAATTCTCACTCGAGCAAGGAGAAATGAAATTGAAACCGTGCACGCGGCGCATTCTGGTGCTTGTTCCGATGCTTGTCCTCATGACCGGAGCGCGAAGCCAGATCATCAATCACTATCACACCAATTTTACCTGGATTCCTGACACCTACGTCGACCAGGCGCGTGCTCAGTTGCGAATCGCGTATGGGCACACGTCGCATGGCACTCAGTTGGCTGTGGGGGTCGACGCAATAGCGGCGTGGGATAGCAAATACTCATTTGCAGCCGGCATGCTGGATGACAATATCGCCGACGGGGTGGATCTTGGTGCGCCTGATCTTCGTACCTGGGAGGCGAGGACCCGGCAGATCCTCAACGACCCTGCAAACAACCGGAACGTCATCATGTGGGCTTGGTGCGGGGAGCTCTATGAATTGAGTGCTGAGAGTGTCGATGTGTATCTCAACCTGATGAACGCACTCGAGCGTGATTTTCCATCTGTGAAGTTCGTGTACATGACCGGGCACCTGGACGGGCTCGGGGAGGGCGCGAATACGAACCAACGGAACACTCAGATCCGGGCATTCTGCAATGCCAATGGGAAGATACTGTATGACTTTGCGGACATAGAGAGCTTTGACCCGGATGGAGTGACGAATTTTATGAAGCTGTACGCGGATGATAACTGCGACTACACAGACTCTCTTCGCATGCACTACGCCGGCAATTGGGCACAACAATGGATCCAGAGTCACCCATCATCAATTCTCACCTCAATAGCCGGTACGATTTGTGCCGGGTGTTGTGCTCATTCTCAGGGACTGAATTGTGTGCTCAAGGGAGGTGCGTTCTGGTGGTTACTGGCGCGGCTGGCCGGATGGAATGGCGTGGTCGGGGTAGATGACCACGACGTCCTGCCGCCTGGGTATCGATTGCAGCAGAATTATCCTAATCCTTTTAACCCGGCCACAGTGATCTCATTCGATCTTCCCATGGCCTCGCGCGTCACGCTTACGATCAGCAATGCCCTTGGACAGGAGTTGGCGAGGCTTGTTGATGGTGCCCGGGATGCGGGACATCACGAGATCACATTCGATGCATCGGGGATGTCGAGCGGAGTGTATTTCTATCGCCTGAAAGCTGGGGAGTTCGTGGCTTCGAAGAGGCTCGTCCTCTTGCGATAGCCCAACATGCAGGCGATCAAAGAGCGCGTCGGTGCGCCGTTGCACGCGGCATGTCGTCATTGCCATGAATGGTTCAAAACCAAGGTATCGAGACAGATGCGTCGGTTGAATCCTTGGTGGTTTCTTCGTACATGTATGTATGATTTCTGACCCAGCGCGGTTCTCCTCATTCAAAAGAAGGTCGCTTGCCGCCGAGCCCCTCACTCTCGAGCAGAAGTTCATGATTCTCGAGGCCCTGCTTGAGGAGGCCAGGCAGCTCGGGAGGTTCGGGGAGGATGACCTTCTCTTTGGCCTCGAGGACGACGTCCGACTTGCCGCCGCACTGAACGCGAATGTTTCAAGCCCTCCTCGCTAGACTCGCCAGGGCTCTCGACGAGGCATTCCTCCCTCGCTGGTTATCGTCATTCAGCAATGTAATGCACAGGGATCTTCTCTCGGAGTTCGGCGCGCTCACCAGCTCACGTGATGAGGAACCGGAGCCGACGGCGTAGTGTCCTTATTTCAAAAGAAGCATGGTTCGGGCCTGCACGAAGCCGCTCGACTCTGCTCGCGGCCCCGAGCCTGTCGCGGGGCTCCCGGCGATAAGCCGATAGATGTACACACCGCTCGACAGGCCACTTGCGTTGAACTTTACCGTGTAGCTCCCCGGCTCCTTCTTCTCGTTCACAAGCACCGCCACTTCGCGGCCGAGGATGTCGTACACCGCCAATTTCAGATATCTGATATCAGATATCTGATATCCGATCTTGGTGGAGGCGTTGAACGGGTTGGGGTAGTTTTGCGCCAGAGCCCAATGCTGAGGGATCTCTACGACTTGTTCTTGAACAGCAGTAGCGGCTGTATCCTGAACTCTTAGGTTGATCTGGATTCCACCTGAGAAGGAATAATTAGGGACGTATGTCACATCATTCGAGGTGAAAACCACAATGCCGTAATAACGACCTGCAGCCAAGCCTTTTGTGGTTATTCTGAGATCGGTCGGCAACACGGCGTTCGGTCCGATAGTTCCCGTGCCGGGGGTCAACATGATCCAGTCTGCTCTCTCCCACCCAGCGTTCCCATGCACATGTATGGCTGTGTCGGCATCGCCATGATTCTCAAAGAGCATTCCACCAGCATCAGTTACCGTGATGTCATCAATCAAGAAACCGTACAAGGAAGGATCGTCAAGAGTACTGATCCCTGCATCTGCCGCAAAGGCGAATCGGATGATGACGCTGTCTGACCTGTATGGGAGAAGGTCGAATTCAATTTGCGACCAGCCATTGCTCTTTCCTGCCCAACCGGGAATACCAACCCCCATATTCCAGCCCCAACCTGCGCCGCCAAAACTGTACAGGCTTGTGCAATTGTATGCGGGGCTCTCGGGAACTGCCACGTCAAAAGACTCGCCACCATCGGCAGACACCCAGACATTGCAGCCGTCCCAGCCGTCAAACGATGGGGGTGGAGGGCTACTCGAAGGATTTTCCATTGCCCAGCAGCCCATGAAAGACAACTTCGGGAGACTGGTATGAGAAAGATTCAGTACAGGCAGATCGAGATACTGCAGCCAGTAGTAGCTGTAGCCACCAATCTGTGAGTCGCCGCACCACCACGACCGTCCGCTATAGGCGTGGAAAGTGGAGGAATGAAAACGTGCCACCTGTGGGGATTGGTAATCCATTGACGAAAACTCGAGCGTCCCCGGCCCGGCATTGACCAGATTCACGCGTTGGGATAATGTATCGCCAACGGACAGGGCGGTATCGATTCGGTCAGGCGAGTAAGCGAATGAAGGGTCGCTGGTGATTTCGTCCCAGATGAATGGAATGAACGAACCGATGCCGCACTCCCCCCACTTTATCCTGAAGTAACCGCCATTTCCTGCACCAGGGGTATGGGGAGTGAAATTGACGGTTTCGCCCCAGTCTGTTCCCCAACTGTTCTTGCAGATCCAGGACTGTTCCTCATCATTCCAGCCAACGATGAGGATCAAATGGTTCCCCAAGTAGTTGCCCCAGACATACTTGTAGATTCCATGCGAATAGGACGGGAAATCCTGGTATACACGGTACGCGGCCTGCACAGGATGCCGGAAGACAGCACTCTTGACATTCTCAACCACTGCCTCTTCTAGCGTGATTATTCCCCACCCCGGAATCTTGACGGCTTCATTTGCCCAATTACTGCATGCCTGGCTGCAAGAGACCTGGTCATTCGCCTGATACGCAAAGCACGCTTCAGTGGGGACGCCCACTGATTTGACAAAATCCAGCGCTTTCCAGTCGTCGCCGCCAGCACACGAGCCGGCACCGCTGCAAGAAAGAAGTGACTGTTCCGACAGATCAATCATCGAGTCGGGAGTGCTGTTGTGGATCTTCCACCACGATTCTACCTGTGCAATTGCACCAAATGCCCAACAACTGCCACATGTCGCAGGAAATTGATTCTTTACCGGAGTAGTCCAGTTGCCATTGTTATTGCGCCAATCAAAATTTGATGGGAGATTGCTTATCAATGGAATAGACAGCATCTTTGCCCGTGTTAGATCGCGTGGTTGAGAAACGACGCCGCACAGTCTCTTTTGTGCATCGGATGGAAGTCTCGTGAGCCAATTCTCGCTGGCAGTCCACGTTGCCCCTTTTTCCACAATGGCTTGTCGTATCTGTGACAGCTCATCTTGGGAAAAAGCATCGCCCTGACAGAAAGCAACCAGTGCAAGGAATATCACGTAGCAATAGGTTCGGAACAGAGCATGAGCTTTCATGGCATGGGTCCTCCTTCCGTTTGCCAGCATCGACTCCCTGAGCTAGACCTCGTAATTCTGCTCCAATCGACCGAACGCCTTTCGGGCCGCCGCTGGCGGCCCGAATTCAGATATCTGAAATCAGATAGCTGAACTCTCCGGCGTAGTGCGGATCTCCACGCCCCTTCACTGGAACCTTCGGTCAGAAGATCGGGGACCCGACGCAACTCCGGCTTTGAATGCCTCAATGTAGCAACGTGCAGGTGAGAGAGGTTAGGGTTTGTGTCGCAAAGAGAAGAGGTTTTGTCGCATTTTGCCACATCGGCGCAACGATGAGACAAACGCCGGGAATGGATGCCAAACGAGGGGTCAGGCTCAGTTGTCTAGGCTCTGGAGGGAATGCTGCCGGTACGACGAACTTCGCTTGGGAGAACGCCGAACTCCTTCTGAAAGGCGTGGGCGAAATACGAGGCATCAGAGAATCCAACATATTCGGCCACTTCTGCGACCGTTCCGGCGTTTTTATCAAGCATGTCCCTGGCCCGCAACAGCCGCATACGGCGGGTGAACTCAGCAGGGGGCAGATTCGTCAGCGCCACTAACTTCCGGTGAAGCTGCGAGCGGCTCAGGCAAGCATCGTGCGCCAGTTCATCGACGCCATAGCTCGCTTTCCCCATGTTGGTCTGCACACTCGCCATGACCCGTCTCAGGAACGGATCGTCCAGTGATGTAACAGCTACTTCGCCAGGTCTCAGCGCCACAGTTTTGCTCCATTTCTCACGCAACAGGCGCCTCCCCTCTATAAGATTGCTGATGCGAGCAAGCAACTCCGGCGCTTCAAACGGTTTCGTCAGATAGTCGTCCGCGCCGGTCGCCAGTCCCTCGATCTTGCTCTCCGTAGCCGCTCGTGCTGTGAGAAGAATGACGGGGATGTGGCTCGTCCGCTCGTCCTGCTTGAGCGCACGGCAGAGCTCGTACCCGTCCATGGCAGGCATCATCACGTCGCTCACAACAAGATCGGGGATCGTCTCTATCGACTTTGCCAGTCCCTTGGCTCCATCTTCTGCTTCCAGGACAGCATACTCTGCCTCAAGGTACCCACGGACGTAGGCACGGACATCGGCATTGTCTTCAACCACGAGGATGATGGGCCTTTCTCCGGGGCAAGGCAATTCCGCCGGCAATGAAGGCACCGACTCTGCCGCCGATACGAATCTCCCCAGCTCCCCTTCCGTCTCGGTTCCCACCCGGCTCTCCGCAATCTCATCGTCGCTGTAGGCTTCGCGATGCAGAGGAATACGCACGATGAATTCCGACCCTTTTGCCGTCTCGCTCTTCACTGAAATCGTCCCATGATGCAGTTCCACAAGCTCCCTTGTGAGCGCGAGGCCGATGCCGGTTCCCTCCGTCTTGTGCGATTCGTCAATCCGGTAGAAACGGTCGAAGATATGCGGGAGATGTTCAGCGGAGATGCCGATGCCGGTATCACACACGGCCAACTCCGCAGGCCTGTGACCTCCGGATTGCAGATTGGAGAGCGACACGGTGACACGTCCGCCCTCCTGCGTGAATTTCAGCGCGTTGGAGACCAGATTGTTGAGGATCTTCTCCACCTTGTCCCGGTCGAAGAACCCTCTGAAGAAGTCCTGATCACACTCGAAGGTCAAACCTATCCTTTTTCGTTCGGCCCATGACTGGTACGACTGTACGGCCCGGTTAACGAACACCACGATATCGCCAGAGCTCACGGCCAACTTCATGCTTCCCGCTTCCACCCGGGCGAAGTCGAGGAGCTGATTGATGAGTCCGTGGAGTTTTTTGGCGTTGCGGTAGATGAGGTTCGCATCCTCAAGCGAACGAGGATCGCTGAGCGAAGCGCGGAGCTTCTCCGCGGGACCGATGATCAGCGTCAGCGGCGTGCGGAATTCATGGGAGACATTCGAGAAGAATCGGGACTTGACCTGATCGACCTCTTTCAGCTTCTGGGCTTCGAGCTGCTCAATCTGCAACTGGTGTCTCAAACGTTGCCTGTTGAGCCGGGTGCGATGCACCCCGTACAGCGCGGACATGAGGATCACGCCGTACAGACCATAGGCCCACGCGGTTCTCCACCAAGGAGGAGTGATCACGATACGCAAAGAGGTCCCGGCCTCGTTCCAGAGTCCGTCACAGTTTGAACCTTTTACGTGGAAGACGTATTCCCCGGGATCGAGGTTGGTGAATGTAGCAGTCCGCTGGGATTTGCAGAAGAACCACTCGTCGGATAATCCCTCCATTCTATAGGCATATTGATTCTCCTCGGCGTCCGTGAAGCTGAGCGCGATGAACTCGATGACCAGCATGGTCTCTGTATGGGAGAGAGTGATCCCATCAGACTCATCGAATCCCCGCTCCGGAACATGCGGCCGGTCAAAGATCCGCATCCCGGTGATGCGAATCGGGGGAACGAATGTGTTGTCGCGAACAGATTGCGGGTTGAATCGAGTAAGTCCATTTCCTCTCCCGAAATAGAGCGTCCCGTCCTTCGACCTGCAGGGACTGGAAACGGGGAACTCGTTTGTGAGGAACCCTTCTTTCACTTCGTAGGTCCGGAGTGTGCCTCCGGTGGGATCGTATTTCACCAACCCCTTATCGGCCGTGCCTACCCAGAGAAAACCATCACGGTCCTCGATGATCTGGCTCACCAGACTGGTGGGTAGCGACTGTTCTTCTCTGAAGTCTCGAAACGTCCCGTTGGCTCCCAGCATGAACAGCCCCGCAAACGTGCCTACCCAGATGTTGGCCGTTGCATCCTCGTACAGGGTGTGAATCATATGGTCGACGTGCGAACCTGGCAGATCTGACACGTGCTCATAGCGGGCGAGAGATCCGTCGGCCGGACGGAATTTGTACAGCCCCCTGGAGCCCAGCAAAAGGCTCCCATCAGTCCAGGTCCGGGGCTGACAGACGGCACCGATGTAGAATCCGAGGTCTAGCATTTCCCCCTTGTGGAGGTAGTGCTGGAAACGCATTGTTCCGCGATCCAGCCTAGAGAGGCCGCCATTCGTGGCGATCCAGAGGTCTCCGGCGTGATCCTCGTAAATCTCGTAAACGCAGTTTCCGGACAATCCCCGGATGTTCTCCGCGTTCCGCGAATCTCGCCGGAAGTGTTTGAACGAGTCTGTCCGCGGGTCGTACTGGTCGAGGCCGTTTGTCGTCCCGATCCAGAGCGAGCCAGTCTGATCCTGCAGGATGCGTTGCACTTCGTTCCAGCAGAGGCTGCGGGGATCGCCCGGGACATGTGCGTAGTTGATTGTGTCACGGCTCGCTGCTCGAGCGCGGAGGAGTCCCCGCGACGTCGTTGCAATCCAGAGGTCACCCTGGCGGTCCTCGACGAAGTCAGTAATCGCCATCTGCCATTGGCGACGGGGCGGGGCAATAGGGACGAAGTGGAAACTCTTCCGCATAGGATCCACCCGCCAGAGGTGGTATGACGAGCCGATCCAGAGCGTTCCCTGCCGGTCACAGAGCGTGGACAGGACTGGATCCGGCATGAGGCGGCCGTTAATTGTCCATGTCAACGAATGTCGACCAGCCTGGCGACCCGCGGAATCCAGCCGAATGATCTCCGACGCGTGCGTAGTGATCCAGATTGACCCATCATGGGAGTGGCAAATGTTGAACACAGGATCGCGGAGGTCTAATGGGACCGAGCGAAAGATCGTGCTCCCGTCCTGCCGGCGCACCATTCGGCAGACCCCGTTCCCGACGCCAAGCCAAATGTCTCCCGAGCTGTCCTCACTGATATTCCACACCTCGTTGTGGCTCATGCTCTCCTGGTTCCCCGGCTCATGAAAGAACCGGACGCTCCTCCCCGTCCGCTTGTCAAGTCGATTGAGTCCGTGTGATGTCGCAACAAAGAGGTACTGCCCGTGGCTGCGAGAGTCGTCGCACAAGGCGTGAACGTGGGGATTGCTGAGGCTTGAGGAATCGTCGGGCCGCCACGTATGGCGCCTAATCACGAGGGTATCCTCTCCTCTCGTGTTTCTCATCATGGCTTCCAGCACCCCCTGCTCCTGTGTCCCAATCCACAGAGTCCCTTCCCTGTCGACGAGGAGCGACGTCACGAATGTTCCCGCCCTTTCCGTGGCCATCGAGCGATCGAGCACGAACCGCGTCACCCTTCCCGTGAAGGGATTCAGTCTATCCAGACCAACCCGCGTTCCGACCCAGAGATTTCCCGTGCCATCTTCGGCCAGCGCATTTACCTGATCGTCGGAGAGCGTCGTTGTGTCAACAGCATCATGCCGGAACGCGTTGAACATGTAGCCATCATATCGATAGAGGCCGCTCAACGACCCAAACCACATGAATCCTAACCGGTCCTGGAGGATGCAAAAGGCCTTGAAGTCCTTCTTCACGATCTCAAGAGGAAGGGATTGAAGCGCGTTGGCACTTCGCAGCGCGGGAAGGCTCAGGAGAAGCGCAACGAGCAATCTCTGCAAGAGGGGAGGCAACCCTGATTGCTTGTCACGCTGGCCTGGTTGCCGGCAGGGAATGACCATCTTCCTATTCCTCGGGGGTGTCGCTCATCCTGATGATTTGGAATCTCGCGAGTTGGCGGAGATCACCAGGCATGCCAAGGCCCAGTTTCCCGCGCCGAAATTTACCATCCCTCGCCGTCCACACATGGAATCCGTTAATGAAAAAGTCGAATCGCTCCCCACGCCCGATCACTTTGATGTTGTTCCACGCATTGAGTTCCCTGTTGAAATGGGCAGGCGGTCCGAACACTGGACCGGATCGCATCGGCCCATCA
Organism: Bacteroidota bacterium; assembly: GCA_040756745.1. Taxonomy (GTDB): domain Bacteria; phylum Bacteroidota; class Ignavibacteria; order UBA10030; family UBA6906; genus JBFLYO01. Next base: position 15,228 of record JBFLYO010000018.1, on the reverse strand, counting down.
AGCTTCCCCACACCAAATCCTCCATGTGGCCACAGGTAGATATGATAGCCTTCGACTTTGTTCTCGTCGTACCGAAAGACGAGCTCGAGCGCCCCGTCCTCTGCGAGCTTCATCAATCGGACTTCAAACGTGAAGTCGCCGAAGTCTTTTGGCTCGTAGTACGCCCTACCAAGAGTGGAGTAACCCTGAGCGAAGAAAACCGAATCGTGAAAGTCCCAGTAGCAGCCGGATCCTATCCACCCTTCGCCCGGAAGCGCCGGTTTTCTCTCCTCGGCAGTCGAGTGTCGCTCGGCGCTGGAATCTGCGGGTACGTGAAGGCCGCCGGCTCCCGTATCGGGAGCAAGCACGGTCAGAGTGAACAGGCAGAGAGCGGCAATCGTATACGGGAGACAACGTCCTCTGCGCTCCTTTAACGCAAGTGCACGCCAGGGAGCGAAGGGGCTTCCGGGGGGGAACCAAAGATCGTGAGGGGGTAGGCCGTTCATTTCTGCCCCGACATTCCTAAAGAGTTCCGACAGGAGGGTCAGAAGGTCACAATGAATAGTTAGGGGTGAACGGACCCTTGCGATGGGCCTTATGGTTGCCGAAAGGGAGAGGTGGGAGTGCAAACAACAGGTAGATGAGGACTTGCGCTCTCAGGTCTGACACGACATCCATGGCAGCTGAAGAGCAGCCAGCCAGGTCCATCGTTCGTCGACCAATGTCACGTCAAGCGAATGTAATCGACTCTGTTCACACTAGCAAGGGGAGGTGAGGCGGTTGGCGGGGCGTTCATGGGAATTCGCAAGGGTTTATGAGCTCCTTTCCTTGATTCTCGGCCCATTATTTCGTATTTTGATTCGGTCGGTTGTCAATCGTCCACCGTCAATTGTCAATCGTCAATTGCTCGGGGTGGTAGCTCAGTCCCGCCCAAACACCGGGCGGGGTTTCGTGGCGCCGGGTGCGCCACTCAACTTGGTTAGGTTATGCATCTGGGGTGGTAGCTCAGTCCCGCCCAAACACCGGGCGGGATTTCGTGGCGCCATGGGCGCCACTCAATTTGGTTAGGTTAAGCATCTGGGGTGGTAGCTCAGTTTGGTTAGAGCGCCTGCCTGTCACGCAGGAGGCCGCGGGTTCGAGTCCCGTCCGCCCCGCGAAAGTCCGCCGAAGGCGGACTTTCGAATTCAGATGTCAGATATCTGATATCGGATATCTGAATTTGATTGTATTCATGTAACGCGTTCACACCTTCTTCGCATTCGCCTCGGCCGTCTTCCTGCTGGCCGAGATAATCCTGCAGAGTTCATCGCACTCCCGTAACAGAGCGGTCACCTCGCCATCGGCGCCTATTCCACGGCGCTCCAGAATCCGAAGCCAAACCAGCGATTCGTTGAGTTCCTTGCGCACAACGCCGAGCTTGTGGATGAAGTCATTTCGGCTCTCCGCTCCCCGAACTTCTGCATAGTTGGCTGCTGCGGCGGTTCCGGATCTGAGGAGTTGCTCGCTCACGTGCCTCCCTGCGAACGTCTTTGGCATAGAGTCGCAGAATTCCATAACCTGAACTGCGAACCCGGTTAATCGCTCCTGAATGTCAGTTCCTGTAGGCATCCGATCTCTCTCCATTCTACTTTGTCCACGCATGGTAAGCCTTCTACGGCCCTGCTCCCTTCGCGAATTTCCTCCTCGTCCCCATCTCCTCATTAATACACGGGAATCGGACATTTTCCGATTGGAGGGAAGAGAGAATCACCATTCGCGATAGAGTGGAGGGGCATGGTCAAGCTCATTCATGACGCAGGAGGCCGTCCCGCGAAAGTCCGCCGAAGGCGGACTTTCGAGTTCAGATATCAGCCTGCCTGCCCTGCCTCACGGCAGGCAGGCGGCTGGCAGGATACCTGATATCGGATATCTGAATTTGATTGGACTTTCGGCGGCCCGGGCTTCCGCGTCGTTGGAAGCGCTGGCAGTCCCGGATCGCAGAAGTTGACCGGAGATGTGGGAGCCTTCAGGATCCTTCGATGAGCGGTTACAGAGGTTCAACGCAGTCGGCGGTTTTCCGACTGGCGTTGAATCTCAGAAACCGTTCGCAGCAATCATCAGCGACACTGCAAACCATGATTGCCCTTTGCTTTTTTGATCGTTATGTTTGTATGATCTCAGGATGGGGAGGCCCCTCAGTGACGAGGAAAAGCGAAGAATCCAGAATTCAGAAGTTCGTCGAGCAGTGCAGAACTGCCGGGCTGAAGGTAACGCCGCAGAGGTTACTTATTTACCAAGCGCTGCTGCGGGACGAATCGCATCCCAGTCCTGATAAACTTCACCGCAGGATCAAACGGTCCCATCCGACGATCTCTCGTGCCACGGTCTATGCGACCTTGGAGTCGTTCGAGCGACATGGGATCATTGCGCGTCTGACCCCGCTGCACGAAACCGTACGGTTCGACCCGATCGTTGAGCCACACCACCACATTGTCTGCGTTCGCTGCAAGAGAGTCACGAACCTCCTCGATGCGGAGTTGGATGCCCTCTCAATCCCCGAACATGTGCGGCGTGACAACACCGTTCTGGGGCACAGCGTGTATGTCAATGTCCTTTGTTCCGCGTGCCGGAGAGGTGGGGCCAGGAACTGAAGTTTTTTTGTCTTGACATTAATAATTATTCCTAATTAGTATTAGATACGATTTGCACAACCAAAGGAGGGCCTCCGATGAGCGAAAAACAGTGGGATCAGACAACGGGCAAAGGCCACCCGCGTACCGCCGGTGGTGGGATGACCAACCGTGACTGGTGGCCGAACCAGGTGAAACTCGACATCCTTCACCAGCGTTCCTCTAAGTCCAATCCGATGGGTGAGAGGTTCAACTACGCGAAAGAGTTCAAGAAACTGGACTTGAAGGCCGTGAAGAAGGATCTCCGTGCGCTGATGACGAAATCGCAGCCATGGTGGCCCGCCGACTTTGGCCACTATGGACCGTTGTTCATCCGTATGGCGTGGCACAGCGCTGGCACCTATCGTACCGGCGACGGCCGCGGCGGCGCAGGCAACGGCAGCCAGCGCTTTGCGCCTCTCAACAGCTGGCCCGACAATGCGAACCTCGACAAGGCGCGCCGGCTGCTCTGGCCGATCAAGCAGAAATACGGTCGGAAGATTTCCTGGGCCGACCTGATGATCCTCGCCGGCAACGTCGCCCTCGAGTCCATGGGGTTTAAGACATTCGGGTTTGGCGGAGGGCGTGAGGACATCTGGGAACCGGAGAAAGACATCTACTGGGGTTCCGAGGACAAGTGGCTGGCCGATAAGCGCTACACCGGCGAACGGGATCTCGAAAATCCGCTCGCCGCCGTCCAGATGGGCCTGATTTACGTCAACCCTGAAGGTCCGAACGGAAATCCCGATCCGATTGCGGCAGCGCGAGACATCCGCGAAACGTTTGCTCGCATGGCGATGAACGACGAGGAGACTGTGGCTCTCATTGCGGGGGGTCACACCTTCGGCAAAGCCCACGGCGCCGGCAGTGCAACACACGTCGGGCCTGAACCCGAAGCGGCCGTCATCGAGGAGCAGGGCCTGGGCTGGAAGAGCAGCTTCGGCACAGGCAAAGGAGGCGACACGATCACCAGCGGCCTCGAAGTTACCTGGACCACAACGCCCACAAAGTGGAGCAACAACTTCTTCTGGAACCTGTTCGGTTTCGAATGGGAACTGACGAAGAGCCCGGCAGGCGCGCAGCAGTGGAAGCCAAAGGGTGGCGCAGGCGCCGATACCGTGCCGGATGCGCACGACCCGTCAAAGCATCATGCTCCATCCATGCTGACCACTGACCTTTCTCTGCGGTTTGATCCTGTTTATGAAAGGATTTCACGGCGCTTCATGGAGAATCCGGATCAGTTTGCAGATGCGTTTGCCCGGGCGTGGTTCAAACTGACGCACCGCGACATGGGCCCGCGCTCAAGGTATCTCGGCCCAGAGGTTCCGAAAGAACAGCTCATCTGGCAGGACCCCATCCCTGAAGTCAATCACAAGCTCATTGATGCACGCGACATCGCAAATCTCAAGAGGAAAATCCTTGCATCCGGCCTGTCAGTGTCGGAGCTGGTGTCGACCGCTTGGGCGTCCGCGTCCACCTTCCGTGGATCCGACAAGCGCGGCGGCGCCAACGGCGCTCGTATCCGTCTGGCCCCTCAGAAGGATTGGGACGTCAATCAGCCAGGCCGGCTGGCGAAGGTGCTCAAGACTCTGGAGGGGATCCAGGGGGCATTCAATAAGGCGAAGTCCAAAGCCAAGAAGAAAGTCTCGATGGCTGACCTTATCGTTCTGGCCGGGTGCGCGGGGGTGGAGAAGGCCGCGAAGAATGCCGGTCACAAAGTGACTGTTCCCTTCACTCCGGGACGGATGGACGCTTCACAGGAGCAAACCGATGCGGCCTCCTTTGACGTGCTCGAGCCGAGGGCGGACGGGTTCCGCAACTTCCAGAAGACCCGCTACGCTGTTTCCGCCGAGGAATTACTGGTTGACAGGGCAAACCTGCTCACTCTGACCGCACCCGAAATGACGGTGCTCCTGGGCGGCATGCGCGTCCTGAAGACGAACGTTGGAGGGTCCTCGCACGGCGTCTTCACCAGACGGCCAGAGGCACTCACCAATGATTTCTTCGTAAATCTGCTCGACATGAACACGACGTGGAAGGCAACCGCGGAAGACTCTGACGTGTTCGAGGGTCATGATCGCACAACGGGCGCACTCAAATGGACCGCTACCCGCGTTGATCTCATCTTCGGTTCGAATTCCCAACTCAGGGCCCTGGCGGAAGTCTATGGATGCGAGGACTCCCAGGAGAAGTTCCTGAACGACTTTGTCGCGGTGTGGAACAAGGTGATGAACCTTGACCGTTTCGACCTCTCCAGCTGATAGCGTAAGCGTCTCCAATGGGCCCATGCGGTCGGCCATTCTTAGTCCTTCCCGCAATCCTAGCCGTTCTGCCAAGCTGAGGCGAGGGACGGAGAAGGGTTCCGATGTGTACTTCTATTTCAACAGCGATATGATGGGATACGCTGTCGCTGACGCGAAAGAGATGATTGCGTTTGTTGAGGGTTGATTCCTCCTGCTTTCCCCCCGTTTTCAACGCCTTCTCGTAAGAAACCCTCCTCGTTTGAACGATCTCCGGTCATACGGAGGTGTCGCTCATCAATCGACATAGTCCCCCGCATTGTCTGTTGTCACGGATCACAATCCGACCCAGCCTTTTCAGCTATTATTTTCTCCACAGGCCGGATCTTGATCTGAGGATGGTTGGAACAGGCATTGCACATCAGACAGGGGCCCGGTGGTGTGCAGATTGTACAATCTGGAGGCGCTGATTGTAGGTCTTTCCGGGGGGCCGCCGGGCGTGACTGAGGGAGGTGTTGATGATTCGCAGCGAAACGATCTTTCTCATTGTCGCAGGGACGCTGTTCGCTCTTCTCTTGTTGTCGGAGAATGTCGGCAACTTGTCGACAGAGGAGACTATTCTGACGAGCAAAATCGGCCTGAACGCCATCTCCATTGCGAACTCATTCATCGAGAAAGTGAGCAGCAATTCCCTCTATTTCGACGAATACACCCTCACCAATGCTGTTCAACCACGCACGGCACGACCATCGGATTCCACGATGCTCCTCACGAATCTCTCCAGCGTTCTGGGGCCTGAGGGGGGAGAGTATTCCATGAGAGACTTCGACGACGTGGATGATTTCAATGACTTTGATGATACTGTCGGCGTGGCTGATGTCGGCCTTTTCCACGTCCGTTGCACAGTGCAGTTCTATGATCCTTCAGCTGATGCGGCGACGGCCGCGAGGACCTGGTATAAGATTTTCACCGTTACGGTGACGGATACGGTGCCCGGTTCAACTGTTCATCACTTCCTGATCCAGGGAGAGCAGGCGGCAATTCACAAGAGCGTCATTCTGAGCTATTACAATTTTCTGTGACGGAGGGGTGAGTGGGATTCCAAGTCGTCATCGATTTCCTGGGTGCCTCAATCCTTGGGGGAACATTCCTCCTGACACTGCTGCAGTTTCAGGCGCAGAACCTGCAAGCCAAGCAGCAATCCCATGATGACATTGTCGCTCAGCAGAATCTGATGTCGCTTGTGAACATCCTTGAGGAGGATTTCCGGCGAATCGGGTATTGCGCGGATCGTGCGAACATGACCGGCCCCGTCGTGCTCTGTGCGGGCACGGATTACATTGCCTTCAGAACCGATCTTGTCACCGATGAGAATCCTGAAGGGGACGGCGAGGTCGATTCCGTGGCCTATATGCTTGGTCCGCTGCAGACCATGTCCGCAAATCCACGCGAGCGCATGCTCTATCGCCGGGAAAATGACGGCCAGTGGCAACTCTCGAGCCTCGGGGTGACCCATCTGGAATTCAGGTACCACAAGTACAATGACGACACGCTCTCCCGGCCCGTTGCAACTGGCCGGCTCAGGGAAATCACCGGCATCGAAGTGATCCTGCGCGTGGAAAACCAGTTCCCCTTTGTGGTACCTGAAACCGTCGACTCGCTGAACATTGTCAGCGTCAACTGGCGACAACTTGATTTTGAGCTCAAAAATTTTGGGCGGGGTGGCTCGTGACGGGACGTGTCTCAGTGTTTCTGGTAGTCGGCCTCTCGTTGCTGATGATCGTGTGGAACAGCGGGCGGAACACGAATGATGCTGTGGACAACTTCGTCGCTCATGAGTGCAGGTCGAACGCGTACGCGATAGCGCGGAGCGGCATCAACATGGCCGCGACAGCGCTGTTCTTTGACAACACCGCCGCATCGCTTGGATCAATGAACGAGGAGTACTGGGAGAATTTCCGGAACAATGTGGATTTTGAGGGGGGGAAGCTCGATGTCGCCGTGACTCGCGAGGGGGAGCGGCTCCGCGTGGTTTCGCAGGGCTCATATCCCGCAAGCGGCGCTCAGAAGGAGAAAGTGTCGTTCGTGGCATACCTCTCGCAAGGCTACTTCGACCAGTTCGTTGTGCTGACAAATAATGACCCCGGAACCATTCCGTGGACGACGTACGACACTGCCAATGGGAATCTCCACAGCAATAACACGCTATTGATCGATCATTATTTCGGGAACCCGGTGATGCCCGTCTTCCTGGGAATGGTTACAACATTCAAGCCGGTAACCATCACCGCAGGGACGTATCCTGTGTTCACGCGCGGCGCCCCCAGGAGCGGGATCACGATCCTCTTCCCAAGCAGTCTGCCGCAGCCAAGCGGCCCTCTCTTTGCGCCAGGCGGGCCCGGACCGGACTGGAGCCAGAAATACGCGATCAACAACGGCGAGAACCTCGACTCTCAGCAGCAGCTGCATTTGCAGTTCTTTGTCGATGGTGCGGGAGAGCAGAAGATTCGGTATTTCACGGAAGTGCGGCTGACGAATCGGGGAACGGGGTGCCAGAGCCCGAACAACACGGGATACTATGGCGATTTCCGGCTGGGTGATCCGGTCACCGTCCCGCCAGCAAACGGCGTGCTGTTCGTCAAGGGGGTGGATGTCTTTGTCGAGGGATCAATCAAGGGAAAGATCTCGGTGGTCAGTGACACACTGAGCGGTGCGGGCGGGAACATCTTCGTCACAAATGATCTGCTGTGCTACACGAATCCCCGAATCGACCCGAATTCCAGTGACCTCATCGGGCTGATTGCGCAGAACAACCTCGTCATCGGCAACACCGAGGTTAACGCAGCCAACAGCGGCAGCAATATATTCAACGTCCAGGCGTCGATCTTTACGCTGCAGGGCGGCGTAACTGCTGCAGACAATCAGAACCGCAAGCGCCAGCGACTCGAAATCTTCGGGAGCATCACGCAGGGGGTCCGTAAAGGGGTCGGCTCCGGCTCCAATCCTATCGGCGCGAGCAGCGGGGGATTCATGAAGGGATACCGATTCGACGGCAGGCTCCTTCACCAGCACGCACTTGAGATGCCGGGGACGGCTCTCATGGCGCTTGAGTCCTTCCTCGTCAAGGCAGGCGCCGTTGAGTGAGACCTCCTTTCCGCCTGCGTGTGTCGGGATGCTATTTGACCCTCAGACGGGTAAGTATCTCATTGATCCGCTTCTTGTTTACCTCGTCCCCCACCATCTTCAGCGCCTTCTCGTAGTTCCTGATCGCGCCTTTCGTGTCGCCTGCTGCGTCAAGTCCCTCGCCGAGGCTGTCATACACGTTCCATGAGTTCGGGTGGTCCTTGACGTTCGTTTCAAACGTCGCAATGGCCTCCTTGGTGTTGCCGGCCTGCAGGTAGGTGTACCCGAGCGTATTGATGTCCACCTCAGTCGCGATCGACATTGCCTTGGAGCGGAGTGACGCTACTTCCGACGTGTTTCCCATCTTCTCAAGGATGGCCGCCTTCGTCCGGAGATTCGCGAACGTCTCGGCAATGGCAACCGACTGGTTCGCCCAGTTCAGCGCTTCGGCAAGATTCATGTTGTTCCGAAGACAGTACTGCGCCGCCTGATTGAACCCCTGCCAGGAAAAGCCTGCGAGCCCGCGGAGATAGACGTCGCGTGCGTTGTCAATCACCAGCTTGCGTGTGACGAACCTCAGCGCGATCGGCACCCGGACCTTCTCCCATAAGAGGGAGAGGATTGCGCTGCTGTCTGAGAGATCGGAGAATTCATACTGGAGCCACTCGTGATACTCCGACGCTACCGGCTTCACCTTGAACCGGAGCGCATCCTCCGCTTCCTTGTAAAAGAAACTTCCCCAGGATGTCGCATTCCTGCTGAAAATGACGGTCCAATTGCCTTCCGTCGGGATCATGTGCAGGCCATACGTGCCTGCCGGAAGCGTACTTCCGCCCACGGTCACTTCTGAAGAGAAACTCACCGTCGTGTTCTCATTTGCTCCGGCGCGCCAGACGATGCCGTATGGAACGAGGTCACCCCAGACTTTGCGGCCTTTCACCCCCGGACGGTGATATGATACGGTGACTTCCGATATTCCGATGGTCTCGGAGATCAACGCCTTCGGGCTTGGTTGAGGGACCGGCATCGGCGGAGGCTGGGCATTTGAGCTGGGTTGAGCCGCAAGCATGATCACGACTGCCGTGAGAGCGATGGTGGCGAAAGATTTCATGGGAGATCTCCTGGCGTTATGTGAGTCTCTTAGGAGGAACGTATCCGTCGCCGTTTTGTTGCACAATAGCCGGAGCGGATCAAGGGAAATGCGCCGAAGCGGACTTGCCGGAAGCCGAAACCCGATTCTACCTGATCAACTCCATCGATCTGGCGATGAATGCGGCTGATCCCTCGAGCACCTTCGCGGCGACGGTAATCTGTTCGTCCGCTTGTCCCCACTTCCTCAGCTCGATCGACTCGCGAATCCCCGGAAGGGTTTTGACGCCGTAGCCGGTGTACTGCCCCGGCGCGTAAATGGCATGGATGTACCAGGGTCGGCCCGGCAGCCCGCCGGGGATCGTCAACGTGTGCTCAAACTGCCTGAACATGGCGTTCAAAGACCGTACCGATGCAGGCGAAAGCTTCCTCCCCGCGGAATCCACTCTCTTCCATTGATCATCGAACGCAGAGACCGCGGCCCGGAGATGCGCAATGGCATTCTGCAATGGAGCGAAATTCAGATAGGGCACGCTGTCCTTAAGTGCCGGCGTAACCCACAATTCCTTCGGATCGGACGAGAGATCATAGGCGCGTTCTCGGATCAAACGGTTCATCTCATCTGTTTCCTTCCTCATATCGTCCGCAAGCTTCATCACCTGATCTGCATAACGAGCGACGGTCTCCGTGAAGCCCGAGAACCTGAACGGCAGCACTTCGGACCCGGCAAGCCGCATCACAATCCTGCCTGTCGTCTGTGCCTGAACGATACCGTACTGAAATCCCGGGTCGCCAAACCTCCGGTAATGATCGTATGAATCGAATATCGAGTGATACGATCCGCCACCGTCTTCACCGCCGTAGCCGATGTTGAGCGATGCGATGCCGAGGTGCTGAAGAAACGGGGTGTAATCTGATCCCGATCCGAGGGGATAGATCCTGAAGTTCCTTCTCTCCCGTATCTCGGCGCGCTCCTTCACATTCGCACCCACCAGCTGTCGTGCGCGCAGCCGCTCCGCCACGCTCACGTGCTTCTCCGGGTCTATGACCGACCGCGCCACGTCGTTGAGTAGTTCCTCGAATGCATGCGAGCCCCCCGCCCCAAGGTACCCTCTCCCGTTCCCGTCGGAATTGATGTACACGACCGCTTTGCGTGAAAGCTCATCGGCATGCGTCTCCACCCACTCTGTCGACCCGATCAGCCCCGGTTCCTCGGCATCCCAGGCGCAGTAGACGATCGTCCGCCGCGGCTGCCAGCCGCTGCGAACAAGCGCACCGATGGCACGTGCCTCCTCCATCATCGCGACAAGCCCGCTGAGAGGATCGTCGGCGCCGTACACCCATGCGTCATGATGGTTTCCCCTGATGATCCACTCATCGGGCGATTCCTTGCCCGGGAGCTTCGCTATGACGTCGTAGATCGGGACAAGGTCCCATGAGAACTTCAGGTTCAGATGAACCGTCGTGGGCCCCGGGCCCAGGTGGTAGGTGATCGGCAACGCACCGCGCCACCCCGCCGGGGCAACCGGACCTCCCATGGCCCTGAGAAGTGGCAATGCATCGCCGTACGAAATGGGCATGACGGGGATCTTGGTCAGGATCTGCGCATCCTTCAGACTGATCCGCTTTGCATCCTTCGTTGCGCCGACGAACGGGGTTAGCGGATCGCCGGTGTGGATCGGCATGTCCTGCACCGAGCCCCGCTGTCCTCCGGTCTCGTTTCGATAGGCCCCTTTCGGATAGACATCCCCCTGGTAGTATCCGTCGTCCCTCGGATCCGAAAAAATGATGCACCCGATCGCCCCATGCTGGGCGGCAACCTTTGGCTTGATCCCGCGCCATGATCCGCCGTATCGCGCAATGGCGATTTTCCCCCTGACGTCAACCCCTCTGCGTTCGAGTTCTTCATAGTCCTTTGGCACTCCATAATTCACGTATACCAGTTGGCCGGAGACATCACCATCCACCGAATAGATATTATAGAGCGGCAATTGTTCGCCCGTCTGGCCGGACGTCGGGTCCTCGGGAATCGGCAGTTCACGGAGAGCCGGGGAGTATCGTTCGGGTGCTGTCATTTCGAATTCTCTCACCACCGGCCTGGGGTAGAGTACCTGGAATTCTTCGATGGCGGTTTCATATCCCCATGAGCGGAAGAGTCCCGCGATCCGCTCAGCAACCGGTTTTGAATAGGGGGACCCGGCGTGGTGTGCGTGCGAGGCGAATTCCTTCATCCACGCCGAAAGGTTCGCCGGCGTCAGGAGGGAATCAAATGAACGCTCGAGTGCGGACTCTGTGCGAGGGGCGTCGTTGCCTTCGGCGATGGTGGCCTGCAGGCCGATGGTGATCAGGGTTACTGTCACTGCAATTCCACGCGAAGCGTTCATGTGCGGTGATCCTCCTGTGTTGAGACTGATAGCAACGGCGGGTGAGTCGACAATGTTGAACAATACACGAAGAAATCTGGACTTCTTCAATCTGGGATTAACGCGGAGAGTAGAGGGTAAGGAGGTGGGGGGTAGGCGATCAGGGGCTATGGCGACGGAGTGGCAAGGTACGCTGCGCCTGAAGCAAGCGCTCCCGTCAGTATCCATGCGAGGGAGGCGATGAGAAATGAACGCATCCGCGAATGGCCCGACACGACGGAAATACCGATTCCGATGGTAACCGTATGCCAGAGCGTGAACGGGTTGAAATTCCCCAGGAACGCGGCGAGTGCGGGACGGGCGGACCGGTCGGGCATCAGCAGGGCCAGCCCCCGGATGGCATCAAGATCCGGAACCCCTCGGACAGCATCTGGCCCGTTCCAGTACAGAAGGAGGAGATTCACGAGATCCATGACAACGAGTACTGCCTGTGAGAAGGCGACAACGGAGAAGAGGATTGCAAAGGGCGGGCTCCGGTGGCTCGAGATGGCGAGAAGCCCCGAGATTATGGTCGAAAGGAACAGCCAGCGGACCGGGAGGAAGATGGCCGAGAACGGGAGCTGGACGATTTGCATTCGGTGGGAAGCCGCCACGGCGATGTCAATTTGTTCGGGCGGCAGGAGAGATTCAAGCCTCTGGTACGTCAGCGCATCGAGGAAGGGCCGCATCAGCAGAGCATTGAAAACGACGAACGGGGCGAACAGGACAAATGCTGCCCCCCACCGGGGGTGTGCGGCAAGCTCAGCGAAGACATCCGTCGGCGTGGCCAGCACGTCTACTGCAAGCCGAAGGTCCCGACGAAGCCGAATGATCGCAGGTGCCATTTCTTCATCTCCTCATTCTCCCCGGCGATGGCTTCCAGATCAACAATGATCAGGCGATGTCCTTCCTCGAAAACGCAAACTCTGCAAGCAGGAATATTGCGATGGCAGTTCCACCAAGGAACGCATAGAGCCGCAGGTCCGGAGAAAGAGCCGGCACCATCAGCCATTTGAAAAGCAGTCCGCTTCCCATCCAGAGACTGAGGAGGATGATCGGAACGCTTTGTGAGATAATTCTGCTTCTGAAGAGTATCGTGAGAAGCATACTCCCCGTAAGCATAGCAGCGAATACAAACATTTCCGTCACATAGAGGGTGCCGATACTCTTCCAGAATCCTCCAGACGTGAGAGGTGCAATCGGGAGGAGGGGCACATATGACATCAGGTTCACGATGGCGGTACTGACGAGGTTGGCCGCGACGATGGAGACCAGGTACTGCGGCCTGCTCACCGGCTTTGGAAGGAAATACCCCAGGTAATCGGCCCCGAGGAACTCATAGCTCTGGAGCAGAAGACCGACGGTGTACACGAGAAAGAAATTCGAATGCATGATCCACAAAACGCCAGCGCTCTCCCCGTCAAATACCTTGGGGGCCTTGAGTGTCATGAACACGATGATTCCGATCCACAGGAGTGAGGCGACCACGGTCGCATGACTGACGACCACGTATCGCGCTGCCGGCCAGAAGATCGCCTTATGAATGCGCATTGTCATCGTTCTTCTCCCGACGGAAGAACAGATCTTCAAGATGGCCTTTCACGCTTTCGATAGATTCCACGGGTATTTGTAGGTGGTCCAGCTCTTCGAGCACCTTCCGCAACATGACGGCGTCCGGGACGCGGAGGCGCGCCGCACCGTCCATCCACGAAACCGGGAGCCCTGCGATATCCTCCACTGCGGCGAGCGAGGGATGTTGCGCCGGAAGGCTGAGTTGAAATCCCGATGTGGCAGTCAAGGTGGTAACAGACTCAAATGCAGTGAGGCTGCCCTGCTCGATGATTGCGACGCGTTCGCAGAGCTCCTCAACATCGGAAAGAACGTGGGAGCTGAAGAACAGCGTTGTTCCGTGCTGCCGGGTATTTCGCAGCGCGTCTTTGAACGCAAGCCGGGCCCGGGGATCCATTCCTTCGAGTGGTTCGTCGAGGAGCAGGAGGTCAGGCTCATTGATCAATGCCTGTGCCAGCCCAAGCTGCTGACGCATCCCCTTCGAGTAGCGGCTTGTTTCCTTTTTCTTCCATTCGGTGAGCGAGCAGAATTCGAGCATCCTCTCAGTCTGCTCTTCGAGCGCCTTCTCGTCCATTCCATACATTCTGCCCGCTGTCTTCAGCACCTGGTACCCGGTAAAATACTTGGGAACATGGAATCGCTCAGGGAGATAGCCGATCCGCCTGCGCACGTCCGGGTCAACCGGGCTCCTGCCGAATACCGTTACTCTGCCCGCCGTGGGCCTCAGGAGGTCCACGAGGATTTTGAACAATGTGGTCTTTCCGCTGCCATTGGGGCCGATCAGACCGACTGAGCTCCCCTGAGGGACAGACAGCGAAAACTCCCGCAATGCGACTGTGCGTCTTGAGGGAATACCGTGACTGTACACCTTGGACACTCCGAGAATGTCAATCATTGTTGCGGCCTCTCAGAAGCCGCTCACGCACATTGCCCAGCCGATCGTGCATCCCTCAGCGCAGCCACCGCCCCACAGGAACCCGATCCAGCCGTTCCCAAACAGCGAGGTGGCGCCGGTAATCCAGCCGGCGGCGGTCCCGCATTTGCCGAGACAATCGAAGTACGCGGGATCACAGTATGATTTCAGGGCATACGCTTCGCCGGACGATAGCATCAGACCGATGAGGACCAGCGTCAGCACAATTGCCACAGATGCCTTCCGTTTCATAACGACCGCTCCTTTCTGTAATAGCGATGAAGTGAAAGAAGAATGACAGCGGCTGCCAGGTTCTCGGAGAGGGCAGCCCAGTCGGTCCGTCGCTCCAAAAGTTGACCGAAACAGCCGCACGGGGCATTGCTCCCGCGGGCCATTTCGGTGATGAGTATGCCTGTGAAGCATGCAACGACGATGACACCGCCGAGGGATGCCTTGTCGGGAAGGAGCTTCAGGAGAAGCATCATCCCCATCAGGAATTCCAACGCAATCACTGTGATGGCTGCGGGGAAAATGAGCCACGAGGGAAGGATCTCGAGCCGGCCGATTGTATCGCGGAACCCGCGCATGTCGATCCCCTTGGCAATAGCGGAGAATGCGAGCAGGATGCCCAGCAGGATCCGGAAGAGGGTCGCGAAAAAAGGGGTGACGGTGTCGTGACGAATCACACTCATGCCTGCCTCACCAGAGCACGTGAATAATGCCGTGGAACGGTTTGTCACTCAGGCGTTTGAGCCAAGGAATGTGCAGGCGGGAGGTGAATCGGTGAGTGAGGGAACGCTCACTCGCGGGAATATAATACGACGAACGGCGTTTGTCAAGAGTCCGGGTGAAAAAAGAGTGGAAAAATTCTCGTCGCTCTCCAGGTTGACAATGAACGGATTATCCCGTACGGTGATGAGAGCACAATCCAGGAAATCTTATGGCCAACTCATCATCAGCACACGCATCGCGGGAGCGGATTGCGATACTTGGGGCGGGGAACATCGGATCGGCGATCGCGCGCGGGCTTGTGAGCGCGAACCTGTATCAGCCCGCCGAGATCACGCTCACGACGCGATCGCCTGCCTCGCTTGAGCAGTTCAAGTCGAAAGGTTTTGTTGTGGCGACTGACAACGGCGTCGCGGTGAAGAACGCGCGGATCATCATCATTGCTGTGACGCCGCAGCAGCTCGACGGGTTGCTTCAGACCATCAAGGGATCCGTGGATTCGCAGCGTCACCTGATTGTTTCAGTTGTTTCAGGGG
>JBFLYO010000017.1:0-73091 GCA_040756745.1 Bacteroidota bacterium | reverse complement strand
TATGCTAACTTGCCCGGCTGAATCCTTGGAACATCATACGATGGTAATCGGCCAGAGCGACCCTGAATTACTGATTGGGACTTGACATTCTGTATGATTCCCACGATTATTGGCTGATTCATTCTTCTCGTAATCCTTGCTTCCTGCTTTCGCAATGGATTCCGACCACCTGAGTGTCGGTCGGGATCATGAAGCGATATCCATCAGCTCCTTCGATTATTCTGCGCCCGGTTTCTCAGCAAGCCCCAAGCTAGCGTAGTTATCTCTGAGTTAACAGGTTCAAGGGATCCTGCGCTCCTCAGTTGGACTGATGGATGCAGGGCTTCCTCCGGGAGCGATCGCCTACTGGAGGGGGACTGGCGCGGTCCTTATGCGAACAGCGGGTCATCACTGCAAGGAGGTGAATCATGAGAGCACTCCCGGTTGCCATGTTCATCGCGTTAAGTTGTGCTGCCACGGTCGCGCATACCCAGACTTTTCAGCGTGAGTCCGCGGGAATTCCCGTCACGATTGAGTCCCGGCTGCTCGAGAGGCCCTGGAACGGAGGGCTGTTTGACTTCGGAATTGCCATGACCGACATCGACAGCGATGGCGATCAGGATCTGTTCTTCACGGGAAGAAGCGAAGGCAGGATCAGCTTCTACCGCAATGACGGTCAGGGAAATCTTGGCCTGTTCACATTTGCCGATTCAGCCGCCGGCGGGATCTCCCTCGGAGACCAGACCAACCGCCTCGGATTTGACGACATCGACGGCGATGGAGACAAAGACCTGTTTGTCGGACAGGTGGATGGCCGTCTCTGGGTTTACACAAATCTCGGGGATTCGTCGGCGCCGTTGTTTTCAAACACGGCGACATGGGTTGATTCGATTGATGTAGGATTTCAGGCCGCACCCGGTTTCGGCGACCTCGACGACGACGGGCGAATCGACCTTCTTGTCGGAAGTTACGACCAGGGGATCCTGTATTTCCGGCGCGCACAGGGCGGATCGCACACGTATGTCCTTGCGGACACGCTCCGTGACACGACGGGGACGAGAATTACGACGGCGGCATCGACCGTCCCTGCCCTGGCCGATATCGACGGTGACGGCGATCTCGATCTCTTCATCGGGAACACTTCTTCACTTGTCGGTTCCTACATAAACGTCGGTTCTGCAAGCGACGCGCGATTCGTCGAAGACAACACGCTCAACCTCGTCACCCCGCCTGACCTCAGCTTCCTGATTCCCGTCTTCGCCGATATCGATGGCGACATTGACCTCGATCTGTTCCTCGGAAGCAACAGGGCATGGATCTCGTTCTCCCGCAATACCGGCACTCCTACTGTTCCGGTGTTCACACTTGTCACACGACATATCCTGACGCATTATCTCGATTTCGGGTCCTATGCCGCCCCCTCTTTCGTTGACATTGACGGCGACCAGGACCTGGACTTCTTTGTCGGCAAGTCGGACTCCGGACTGGCGTTCTTCAGGAACATCGGGACTCCATCCGGCCCCCGATTTGACTTCGTGACCGACCGCTATGCCGGGATCACGGGCGGGATGATAGGCAGGCCCTCCTGGGGGGACCTGGACGACGACGGCGATCCCGATCTGATCCTCGGAACTTCACAAGACGGCATCTTCTATTGCCATAACGGCGGCACTGCCGGATCCCCCTCGCTCTCGCTCGTAGGTCTTATACGCGATACGGCCAATGCCACGCTCCTGGGGTGGAACCCCGTGCTGGCCGACCTGGACGGAGACGCAGACCTCGACATTCTCACTGTCGTTGAAACCCCAACATCGGCAACGGCCATGCTGTTGTACCGGAACGCCGGCACGCCAGCGCCTCCCCGCTTCGTCCTTGAAGACACTCTCCGAGATGCGGGCGGGAGTATCATCAGCGAATATGATCTGTACGCCAATGTCGCGGACTTCGACCGTGATGGTCAGGCAGATCTGTTTATCGGCAATTCCGATGGTGTAATTCTCTACTATCGAAACACAGCCGCCGGGCCTGGATTTAGTTTTGAGCTTCAAACACAGAACTTTGGCGGCGTCAACAACGGTTCCAACTACCGATGTCTTCCCGTGCTTGCGGACCTGGACGGCGACAACGACCTGGATATCGTGGTGGGACAAATGCACGGAGGGTTTTACTTTTACAGGAACACAACACCCGCCGTCGCTGTGAACACCACCACTGTGCCCGTTCCCGTCACATATGCGTTGGAACAAAACTACCCCAACCCATTCAATCCAGTGACTGTTGTCAGATATCTGCTTCCTGTAACCATTGATGTGCGACTCTCTGTATACGACATCCTTGGGCGTGAAGTGTCGGTCCTGGTAAGCGAGAGAAGGGATGCCGGTATTCACGAGGTCGAGTTCGACGGCACGGAATTCGCCAGTGGAACGTATTTCTGCCGGCTCGAGGCAGGGGCCTTCGTGCAGACGAGGCAACTGATGCTCTTGAAATAAATGAATCGACCACTCACCACAAACAGAGGAGGACACCTCATGAATGCGAAGAACATCGTTATGGGTCTCGTCACAATCGGTTCGATTACTCTGGTTGTAAGCCTGATTGTGACCTATCTCTACAGTCTTCTTGCGCACGGCAGCGGTGTCCTGGACTGGGAAATGTCGATCCGTATTGCGATCATTTTTGGGATCACACTGCCCATCGTCCAAAACCTTGACAAGAGGAAAAGCCAGTAACGGTGAGGCATCTGAACGGGCGCTGGCTCGACTGGGTGCTGACCGGCATTGTTCTCGTTTGTATGCTGTCGCCGGTGATGGGCCTGATGGTCGCGAACATCCCCAAACCGTGATTCACGCAGACCGGGACGGAGGTGGCCCGCTCATGCGAAGTGGGGAGGAAAGGTTGACAATTTTTTCGAAGTTTGGTAGTTTGCGTCGTACGGACGTCGTCGGCGGGCACTGTTGGCCCTGAAGCGGCATATCACCCCACACGACCCCACCGTGTTGTCAACGATTACTTCATCTCGCGAGGCGGAGCAGATGAAAGTTCGGATTCGGGGGGGCATGGTCCGATCGACTCTTGCCTTGCTGCCACCGATCGCAGCGTTCATCCTCCAATGGACATCATGGTCCGCGATACGGCCTTACGCCTGGTTCCTGTTCTACCCTGCGGTGTTCTTCAGTTCCTGGATCGGCGGACTCCGCTCGGGTCTCTTCGCTACTGTGCTCTCCGCGGCGCTCGTCTGGTGGTTCTTCATTCCTCCTGAGCACTCCTTCCTGTCGAAAGGCCCCCAAAGCGTTCTCTCGGCGGCGATGTTTATCGGGATGGGCGTCCTCTTCAGTGTGTTCAACGACCGTCTTCGAAAAGCAAACACTCGGACCGTCGCTGCTCTGGCTGAAGCAGACGCCGCGAAAGCGCAGCTCGAAACGCGCGTCCGGGAGCGGACGGCGGAGCTTGGTGAACGCGAGCAACGGCTCGCTTCCATCTATGATACCACAGCTGATGTGATCTTCCATCTGCAGGTTGAAGAAGGTGGGTTCTTCAGGTTCATTTCCGTCAACAATGCCTTTCTCACGACAACGGGCCTGACTCGTCAGCAGATTGTGGGACATCGAGTGGACGATATCATCCCTGAGCCCGCCTTGACGCTAGTGCTGGGAAAATACCGGGAGTCCATTCGCGATCGAAAGATCGTCCGATGGGAGGAGACATCACAATATCCTGCCGGACGCCTGACGGGTGAAGTCAGCGTGGCGCCGGTCTTTGATGATGGCGGCCACTGTACGCACCTCGTCGGCGCGGTGCATGATGTCACCGCACGAAAGCGGGCGGAGGAGCGGTTCCGGATGGTCGTCGAGTCGGCCCCGAATGCCATGGTCATGGTCGACGGCCACGGGAAGATCGTGCTCGTGAATGCGGAAGCGGAGAAGCTCTTCGGGTACGCGCGTGGCGAGATGATCGGGCAACCCGTCGAATTGCTGGTTCCCGAAAATTGCCGGCCTATGCATGAAAAGTACCGGGCCGGTTTCTTTTCAGACCGCCAGGTGCGACCAATGGCAGGCCGGGAGTTGACTGCAAGAAGAAAAGATGGTCGTGTGATTGATGTCGAAATTGGGCTGAATACCATCGAGACGGAGGAAGGAAGAATGGTCCTGAGCGTGATCGTGGACGTCTCGGAACGCAAGAAGGCCGAGCAGGATATCCGCGATGCGGAGATGCGCTATCGAACTACCCTGGACCATATGCTCGAAGGTTGTCAGATCGTCGGCCATGACTGGCGATACCTGTACCTTAATGACGTGGCCGCCGCTCAGGGACGTCGTTTGAAACACGATCTCATCGGACACACGATGATGGAGATATACCCGGGCATCGACTCTACCGAGCTCTTCGTCCATCTTCGGCGCTGCATGGAAGAGCGAATACCGCACAGCATGGAGAACGAGTTTTCGTTTCCCGACGGCTCCAAGGGGTGGTTTCAACTCAATATCGAACCTGTTCCGGAGGGGGCGTTCATCCTCTCCAAGGATATCACCGAGGAAAAACGACTCGCCGGAGAACTAAAGAAGCATCGGGAACACCTCGAAGACCTCGTCAAGGAAAGGACAGGGCAGCTTGAAGCAGCCAACAAGGAACTGGAGGCATTCTCGTATTCCGTTTCCCATGACCTCCGCGCGCCGCTCCGCGCCATCGATGGGTTCTCCCGACTGCTTGTGCAGCGCTACGGGGATGGCCTGGATGCCGAAGCCCAGCGGCTGCTCAATGTCGTTCGCTCGAGCACAGTGCAGATGGGAGACCTCATCGACGACTTGCTCACTTTCTCACGGATCAGTAGAGCCGAAATGACCACAACGGCGATCGACATGACCGCACTGGCAAACGCCGTCGTCTCGGAGGCCGCTCAAGCTCACGCCGGCCGTTCGGTAGCGGTGACGGTGCACAGACTGCCGACGATCAACGGAGATCTTTCCATGATGCGTCAGGTGTTTGCCAATCTCTTATCCAATGCCTTCAAGTTCACATCCCGCCAGCCAGAGCCGGAGGTCACCGTGGGATGCCGTGTGCAGGGGACCGAAACGGCCTTCTTCGTGAAAGACAACGGCGCCGGCTTTGACATGCAGTACGCCAATAAACTGTTCGGTGTATTCCAGCGGTTGCACACGCGGGCGGAGTTTGATGGGACTGGCGTAGGGCTGGCAATTGTTCAACGGATCATCGCCAAACACGGCGGACGTGTGTGGGCTGAAGGAAAAGTCAACGAAGGCGCGACGTTCTTCTTCTCATTACCCACACAATAGCGCCGGAGGGGAGCTTGCCACGCGTACCCTGTTGGTCCTCCGCTGCAGAGGTCGCAACTGCGATCCTGGTTCTTCAAATGAAATAGGGCTTCCAATCGCGGCAACTTCCTATAGATTCACGACATGCCCTCTGAGTCATCACTTCGGCCTCTCGGAAGCACCGGCATCAACGTGTCACCACTCGGGCTCTCCGCCTCATACTTTCCCGGCAAAGGCGCAATCCGGGCTGCCGTCGATGAAGGGGTTAACCTCTTTTTCGCGTTCGGCGTCGACGTGCAGATGACGCGGTCCCTCAGGGACTTCAGTCCTTCCCAGCGTGAGAGGATTACGCTCGTCACCGGCGCCTACAATTATGTGTGGTGGCAGCAGGATGTGCGCAAGGCGCTTGAGAGGCGGCTGCGTCAGTTCAGGACGGATCATATCGACATCTTCCTCTTTCTGGGTGTCATGAAGCCGGCCGAGTTCACGCTCAGAGTCCGGGAGGATCTCGTGAAACTCAAAGAAGAGGGGAAGGTGAGGGCTATCGGGATTTCCTGCCACGACCGGAAGTTATTGGGTGAGCTTGCCTCTGAAGGGGCACTGGACGTCCTCATGCTGCGATACAATGCGGCGCACCGGGGGGCCGAGCAGGATATTTTCCCTCACCTTGCCGCACACAACCCCGGGGTCATCAGCTACACCGCAACTCGCTGGTCGTACCTGCTGCGCAGGCCGAAAAGCTGGCCGAAGAATGGCAGGGTGCCGACAGCGGGGGAGTGCTACCGCTTCGTCCTCTCCAATCCGCTTGTGCACGTCGCATTGACAGCCCCGCGAAGCGAACGGCAGCTCCGGGAAAACCTCGAGGCAGTGCAAAAGGGCCCTCTCGCTGAGGACGACTTGAGGTTCATGCGCGAATTCGGAGATGCAGTGCATGAGCAGCGGAAGTACTTCATGTAGACTTGCCAATGTCCATGTGCCCATTGAATATTTTTGACTCCATCGGCAACACACCGCTCGTTGAGCTTCGCAAGGTGGTTCCTCCCGGTTCGGCGCGTGTGCTCGCGAAGCTGGAGTGGGCGAACCCGACCGGCGGGATGAAGGACCGGATGGCGAAAGCGGCGATTGAGGGAGCTGAGGCAAAGGGACTCCTCAAGCCAGGGGGCACGGTCGTTGAATACACCGGCGGAACCACGGGTGTGTCACTCGCGTTCGTATGCGCTGCAAAGGGATATAGGTTTCATGCGGTGTTCTCAGACGCATTCAGCGATGAAAAGCGTCGTACCATGGAGGCGTTCGGGGCTCAGGTGACGGTTGTCCAAAGCGAGAACAAGATGATCAACGAGAAACTGATCAAGGAGATGATCGAGACCGCCCGAACGCTTAGCCGCCGGCCAGAACACTGGTGGTCCAACCAGCTCAGCAATCAGGATGCCGTGAAAGGGTATTATCGCCTTGGTGATGAAATCTGGAGTCAAACTGAAGGAAAGGTTGACGCGTTCGTCCATTCCGTCGGGACAGCCCATTCGCTTCATGGGGTGACAAC
Source organism: Bacteroidota bacterium (assembly GCA_040756745.1). GTDB lineage: Bacteria > Bacteroidota > Ignavibacteria > UBA10030 > UBA6906 > JBFLYO01. The sequence continues at coordinate 66,299 of JBFLYO010000017.1, read as the reverse complement.
TGCACTCTGGAAGCACAATCCAAAGATCCACATCACGGCCGTTGAGCCGTCCGAGTCGGCGGTGCTCTCGGGCCATCAATCGGGTTCGCACCAGATCGAGGGGATTGGCATCGGGTTCTTGCCGCCGCTGTGGGACAAGAACCTCGTGAATGAGATCATGTCGGGAAGCACTGCGGAGGCGATGGCCATGGCCCGCCGACTGGCGCGCGAAGAAGGGCTCTTTGCAGGCACCTCGTCGGGACTGAACGCGCTTGCGGCGCTCCGCGTCGCTCAGCGCCTCGGCCCCGGCGCCACCGTGGTCACGCTGATGGTTGATTCGGGACTCCGATATCTTACCACGGACTTGTACGGGAAAGGTTGAGCCCCTGGGGAGGAAATGGGCTGCGAATTGCTTCGAAGGGAAATTATAATGAAAAAATTCTTTCGCTCAGGTTATGCCTTCCTTCTCGTCGCACTCTTGTTCCTGGTGGTAGCAGCAGGTTCCGAGCGGCCTGCTGTCTACATCGCGCTGGGTGTTGTGTTTCTGATCCTTGCGGTGGGCGTGCGAAGGAGAAATGCTGAAAAGGACAAGAACTCTCCATCGGGCGAGTAGAGGGAACTACAACAAATGGCGACCAATACCATGAAACGAATCAGCGCATTGTTCCTGGCTGCCGGCCTTCTTCTTGCCGCAGCCGAGATCCACGCCCACCCCGGCTCCGGCATCGTTGTGGACCGTGAAGGGAATGTCTATTTCGTCGATACAGGGTCCGGGATCTGGAAAATTGATAGAGAGGGGAAGCTGACAAAGCTCTCCGCCCCCGCCTACCACTGGATGGCGATTGACATCGACAAACGGCTGGCGGGCGTTACGCTTCCGCACTACTCGCGCGGGGGTGCAACCGTGGAGCGGGATCGGAATGACCCGCGGGTCATCGTGTCCAGCGATTTTCCTATCGCCGTGGGGCCGGATGGCGCCCTGTACTTCCCGTGGTTTGGAGCCGGTGATCGGTTGGAGATCTTCCGGCTTACTCCTTCCGGCACGACCACAGAGTTCATATCAGTGCCATCGGGTAGAGATGGCAAGCCCCTAAGGTGGTTGAATGATCTCACCGCGGCAGAGGATGGATCGATATACTATACGGAAAACCGGGCTATAGGAAGGATTTCGCCGAACGGTGATGTGTCCACTGTCGCTGCCAATATCACGTTGACCGGCTGTGATTCGGTGCCCGAAGTTGGCCCGGAGCTTGGTCCATACTTCCGCGGGCTTGACGTCGATGCACAAGGCAACGTGTACGTCGCCGCCACGGGATGCAGGACAGTCCTCAAGATCGCCCCAGACAAGAAAGTATCGACCGTCCTGCGCGCCTCGGCTCCCTGGTCACCGACAGCCGTCGCTGTCACCGGCACAGATTGCTATGTGCTTGAGTATTATCACACTCCAGGGGACAACAGGCGCGAATGGTTGCCGAGGGTGAGAAAGGTCTCCGGCGACGGGACTGTTGTCACGATCGCATCAATTGACCATCGATGAGGATGACCATTCGCCTGAAAACGACTTGAGAGGCGTGCGACATTGAAGGTATTGTTGATTCAACCGCCAAAATCCCCGCGCACCATCGGGGGCGAGGACGTCTTCATCTATGAGCCGCTCGCACTGGAGTATCTGGCCGCGGGCGTCAAGGAGGATCACGACATCAGGATCCTCGACATGCGTCTGGAGAAGGACCTGGGGCAAGTGCTCGGCGAGTTCGGTCCCGACATTGTCGGCATCACTGCCTACACCGTCCATGTTAATGTCGTCTGGAATCTCTTTGAACAGATTAAGAGATGGAATCCCAGCACCTGTACCGTCGTCGGCGGCCACCACGCTACTGTGATGCCCATGGATTTTGTTTCCCCTTTCATCGACGTCATTGTCACGGGGGAGGGGGTATCGCCGTTCAAAGAGATAGTGAAGAGATTAGAGAGAAGAGAGAAGTTGGACGGCATCCCAGGAACGGCGGTCACGGCGAACGGCCGGCTCGTCAGCACCCCGTATGAGCCTGACAGCGATCTCGATGCGTTCCCGTTCCCCGATAGGACGCTGACAGCAAGGTACCGGGGCAAATACTACTCGGAGTGGATGAAGCCCCTTGCCTCAATTCGCACCTCCAAGGGATGCCCGTACCGGTGTACCTTCTGCGCCGAGTGGAAGATCGCCGGCGGGCATTACCTGAAACGGAAGCCCCGACGGGTGGTCGAGGAGCTCGGGGAGATCGGGGAGGAGTACGTCTTTTTTGCCGACGACGAGTCGCTTGTGGATGCGCCGCGGATGTCGGAGCTTGCCCGACGTATCAAGGAGGCGGGAATCCGGAAGCGCTATTTTCTCTACGGGAGGAGCGACACGATCGCACGCAACCCTCGGCTGTTGGATACTTGGCGGGATGTTGGACTCGAGCGGGTGTTCATCGGGCTGGAGTTCTTCAGGGACGAGGATCTTGCCTATGTCGGAAAGAGCTCAACGGCAAGCGACAATGAGAGGGCCGTACGTATGCTGCAGGATCTTGGTATCGATGTGTACGCCTCGTTCATCGTCCGCCCCGATTTTTCACATGCCGATTTTTTCTCATTCCGGCAATATTGCCGCGACCTGGGATTGAACTACGCTTCGTTCGCGGTACTGACCCCCCTTCCCGGGACCGATCTTTATGAAGAAGTCAGGGACCAGATCGTCACGCGGAACTACGACGACTTCGACTTTATCCACACACTGCTCCCCACCGCTCTGCCCATCAAGGAGTTTTACCGGGAGTACCGCCAACTCTTCATGCACGCTATACCCATGAGGCGACAGATTTCCCAGTTGAAAAAATATGCCCTGCGCGACATCCCCGGCACCATCCTGAAAGGCAGACGCTTCTACGACCGCTTGGCCACGATTCACCTGGAATACGGTCGCTAGACTCTGACGGAAACCGTGTGCAAACAGCCGTTATCACATATCGTCCTCGGCTGGCTGTTCATCCTTGCCGGCGCCGTGGGGTTTGCCTACCACGCAACGGAGATCAATGTACAGGCGCCGTTGGATCCGCAACTGATTCTGGCGCTGACTGTCCGGTTGATCGCAATTGCAGGGGGCATCTTTCTGCTCCGCGGCGCTGGCCGGACCCGCTGGTTACCCATCGCCTGGATGGCGTACCATGCCATCGTCAGCGCGTTTCACTCGCTCGATGAACCGGGCTTTCATGTAGGAATCCTCGCCATAGTTTCATATTTTCTCCTCCGACGGCCCCATGCCCCAGCCCCTTAACGTGAATTTTATCCTGAACCTTAACGTCAGTCTGCGTAATGATCAAGCGCTTCTTTCTGAACCCACCCTCGATCCCTCCCTTGATAAGGGAGGGAGGTTTGACGTTCACCCCTTCCCCTTTCCAAGGGGAAGGGGGAGGGGATAGGGTTTTGTAATAACTGTGCAACGGAATGCCCTAGTCTCAAATTTGCTCCCGCTCTTCCCCCATGGATCTCCCTGCTCTTGGATTTACTGAGTGGTTCCAACATAAACGCCCTTCGATGCACTGCGTCGATTGCGAAGTCGCACGCGTGTCGCGTGTCGACCGTGATCGATACCTCGTCCGCAGTGGCGATGCAGAAGTGCAGGCAGAGGCTACCGGGAAGCTTCTCTTTGGCATCGCATCCGCAGAGGACCTGCCCTGCGTCGGAGACTGGGTGCTTGTCAGGTACTATAACGACGGAGCTCTCGCAATCATCCATGAGGTATTCCCGCGCAGGACCATTCTGCGGAGAAAGTCGGCCGGGAAGAACATCGAGTTTCAGTCAATCGCCTCGAACGTCGATGTCGCCTTCATCATGCAGTCGTGCGATGCGAATTTCAATCTGAGGAGAATGGAGCGATACCTGGTCATTGCGCGTGAGGGGCGTCTTGAACCCGTGATTCTTCTGAGCAAGTGCGATCTCGTCGACGCGGGGAAGCGTGAAGAAATGCTCGCCGGAATCCGGCGTGCCCACATCGAGGCGAAAGTCATCCCATTCAGCAACACGACTGGTGTCGGCCTGGATGAGGTGCGACGAATGCTGCACAAAGGGAAGACCTACTGTCTGCTCGGATCCTCCGGCGTGGGAAAGACAACGCTTCTCAATCATCTGATCGGAGCGGAAACATTCGAGACGGCTTCGGTTCGGGAGCGCGATGGGAGGGGGAGGCACATCACGGCGCGCAGACAGCTCGTAGTTCTCGATTCAGGCGCGATCGTGATCGATACGCCGGGCATGAGAGAGCTTGGCATGATGGGTGCCGAGGCGGGCATTGCCGAGAGCTTCCCGGAGATCAGCGGCATTGCCGAGAAGTGTCGGTTCTCGGATTGCACGCACACATCGGAATCCGGATGTGCGGTCCTCGCCGCCCTCGAACGCGGCGAGTTGAGCGAGGAGCGCTACCAGAGCTACTTGAAGCTGATGAAAGAGTCCGCGTTCCACGAGATGTCCTACGTCGAGCGGCGAAGGAAGGACAAGCAGTTTGGACGTATGATCAACAAAGCGCTGAAGCTGGTCAAGAAGAAGTGAACTCCCAAGATCCTCTACCAAGACAACCGGAGCTCGTATGGGAATGTTCAGAATGAAAAAGCCGCTGTTCGATTCCACGAAGGTGCTCCATTACACCAATACCTATCGCATCGGGGGGAAGCCCATCCTTTGCCTTCAGTGCGGGCAGAACACGTTCGACGAGGGCACGACGCTCCTCAACACGCCAGGGATGACGTTTTTCGGCCTCGATTGGGCAAACAGAACCGCGACGATTCTCGCATGCAGAGCGTGCGGGCGTATCGAGTGGTTCCTGCGCCAACCCGAAGAAGTCAGATAAGGGATGGTCTGTCGCTCGAGCATCCGGGATTTCTTGGGAGGGCGTGGGCCGTGAAAGGGAGAAAATAGGAAAGCAACAGCACGATCATGTACGAAGTACTCCGGAGGCACATTGAAAAACGCATCCGCCTCACAAAGGAGGAATTCGCCCTCTGCGCACGGTATTTCGTGCCGAAAAAGGTGCGCAAGCGGCAATTCCTGCTTCAGGAAGGGGAAATCTGCAGGAACCTCGCCTTTGTGAATGCCGGGTGCCTCCGGACGTATACCGTTGATCATAAGGGAGAGGAGCACATCGTCCAGTTCGCAATCGAAGACTGGTGGATCTCCGACCTTCAGAGCTTCCTCTGCGGTTCTCCCTCGACGCACTTCATTGACGCCGTGCAGGACTCGGACGTCCTGCTGCTCGAGCGCGCCGCAAGGGACCAGATGCTCGACAACGTTCCCAAGATGGAACGGTTCTTCCGCCTCCTGTTGGAAGCAAACTACATTGCAACACACCGCCGCATCACGGAGGCGCTTTCCGTGCCGGCTGAAGAGAGATACCTGACCTTTCTTAAAACCTATCCTGCGCTGGTCGAAAAGGTTCCCCAGGGCCAGGTTGCATCCTACCTCGGCATCACTCCCCAGTCCTTGAGCCGGATCCGCAAAGAGCTTGCCCAGAAGCGTTAGCCGGCGTTATCCTATGGTAACACCATTTCTTCGCACACGTGAATGTGCCGGGGAGCTCCCCATGGTATATTGATGGTGTTCACAATCGACAAACATCATCAATCATCATACAGGAGCAACATACCATGGCACTCTGGAAGATTGATCCGACACACTCCGAGGTCAACTTCAAAGTGAAACACCTCGTGGTCTCCACTGTGACGGGCAACTTCGTCTCGTATGAAGCGGCCATTGAAGCCGGAAAGGAAGACTTCAGCGATGCGAAGATCGTCTTCGAGGCGGACGTCAACAGCATCAACACGAAGAACGAACAGCGGGACGGGCACCTGAAGTCGCCCGACTTCTTCGACGCGGCTAAGTACCCCAAGCTGACGTTCGTGTCAAAGTCGGTGAAGAAGCTCTCTGATCATGAGTTGAAAGTCACGGGCGACCTGACCCTGTGTGGCGTCACGAGGCCCGTCACGCTGGAAGTCATCTATAACGGCACCGTGGCCGGCTTCGGTGGTAGCCAGGTCGCAGGATTCGAGATCACCGGCAAGATCAACCGCTTCGACTACGGCCTCCAGTGGAATGCGGTGACGGAGGCGGGTGGGGTGGTAGTGAGCAACGAAGTGAAGATCGAGATCCTGACTGAATTCAACAAGGTGCAGGACGCCGCCAAAGCGGCCTGAGTTTTCCCGCCGTCTGCACGACAGCCCGGACAACAGCACGTTGTTCCGGGCTGTTTGCTTTGTTTCCCCCGGGATTGTACATTTCTGACTCAATCCGACCACGTGTCGCCATTCATTGAATCCGAACAACTTACCGCCTGCGTCATCAGGTCTCGACGCACGTCCACGGAGACATGCCATGACGCTCCTGAGCGAACAGCAAAAGCCGACGCGGCAGCACTACGAGATCCTGTTGATGAGCTGGGCGGGCTGGGTGTTCGATTTCTACGATCTCATCCTCTTTTCGTTCCTCCTTATTCCGATCGGAGAGGAACTTCATCTTTCCAATATCGGTCTGTCGTACGTCCTGGGTGCGTCGCTCGCGGCCACGGCTGTAGGGGGAGTCACCTTCGGCATCCTCTCGGACAGGTTCGGCAGAAAGAGTGTGCTGCAATGGACGATTCTTACTTATAGTATTGGGACGTTCCTCTGCGGCCTGGCCTCGTCGCTTGAGGCCCTGCTGGTGTTCAGAATCATCACCGGTCTCGGCGTCGGCGGGGAGTGGGCGACGGGGCAGACGTACGTTGGCGAGACGTTTCCGCCACGGATGCGCGGTCGATATGGCGCAGTCATGCAGACCGGCGCCCCCGTCGGTATCGTCCTGGCCTCGATCGTTGGGGGCTTCGTTGCTCCGCAAATCGGCTGGAAGGCCTGCTTTTTCCTCTCGATCCTCCCGGCTCTTCTGGTCGTCTTCATCCGCAAACGTCTTCCGGAATCGGATGTCTGGATGGAGCGGCGCCGGCTTGTTCGCGAGGGAGGATTGTCAACGGTCGCCGCACTGGAGGACCGGAGGAGCAAGTTTCTGCAGTTGTTCGTTCCTCCGCACAGGAACATGTTTCTAAAATCCCTCGTCCTTGCGGTCTTTGACATGTCGGCCTACTGGTTCACGTACAGCTGGCTCCCGGGGTACCTCCACCAGGAGAGGCAGTTTACGTTGGTCAAGTCAGCGGCCTGGATGCTGGTGACACAGGCCGGCGGTCTGATCGGGTACCTGACATTTGGCCTGGTGGCCGACACGCTTGGCAGAAGGCCGGCATATTCAATCTACTCCTGCGTCATGGCTGCGGGGCTGGTGATGGTCACGCTGCTGTGGGATGTCGCTGCTGCGACACCTGCGGTCGCACTCGCATTCATGTTTCTCGTCGGGTTTGGGACGGGCATGTTCAGCGGTTACGGTCCGCTCTTCGCCGAACTCTTTCCTACCTCCATCAGGAACACGGCGATGGGTTCCGCGTTCAACATGGCACGCGGCGTGCAGTTCTTCACTCCTGTGCTGATCGCCGTGATTGCCCGCCAGTATGGGCTGAGCGGCGGCATCTCACTTGCGGCCCTGTTTGCAATCCTGACAGGTGCATGGATCTGGGTGTTTCCGGAGACGAGGGGACGACGGCTTGAGCACTGACAGCCGGGAGAAGTCAGTAGGGAGTATGGAGTAGGGAGGAAACAATTGAATGGAGGATTGAGAATTGAGGATTGTTGCCACTTTCCGCAATTTGCAATCCGCATTGCGAGATTCTGCATGGACATTGGCCAAACACTCTACGTCAAGGATCGCAGGCAATTCCGGTCTTGGTTGAAGAAGCACCACAGGTCGGAGAAGGAAATCTGGCTGGTGTACTACAAGAAGAATTCGGGCAAGCCAAGGATCCCGTACAACGATGCCGTAGAGGAGGCGCTCTGCTTCGGGTGGATCGACAGTATCCTCAAGCCGATCGATCACGTCTGCTATGCGCAGCGGTTCAGCCCGCGCAAGCCGGGGAGCAAGCTTTCACCGATGAACCGGGAGCGCGTGCGCCGACTGATCAGGAGCGGGAGGATGACCAAGGCCGGACTGGATGCAATCCGTCATCACGTCCGTGAGCCAGCGAAGCCGGCGAAGTTGATCATTCCGCCCGACATCCTCAGAGCGCTCAAGAAGGACAGGAAGGTGTGGGAGAACTTCTGCAAATTTCCGGAATCCTACAAACGCATTCGAGTCGGGTGGATCGCCGGTGCGCGTCACCGTCCGGAGATTTTCAAGCAGCGACTCAACTACTTCCTGAAGATGACTGGACAGGGCAAGAGGTTCGGGATGGTGCAATAAGAAAGATTGAGATCGAGAGTGAGGTTAAGGTCAAGGTTAAGGCCAAGGTCAAGGAAAAGGGTAAGGGTAGGGTCAAAGTTAAGGGCGTGGCTTTTCACTCTGCTCCACCCCTTAACCTGATTCACCCCTTAACCTGCTCCACCCCTCAACCTGATTCACCCCTTAACCTGATTCACCCCTTAACCTGCTCCACCCCTTAATCTCAATCTCAATCTCAATCTCAATCTGACTCTTGCTCCACCTCCGTTGCCTATTCCCTCAGTGCCCCGCCAGTGACATCCCTCCAGCCCGCTTTTCTTGAAATCCGACCGGATGTACCGTATATTCCGTGGCCATTGGAACCATTCCTTCAAGAGTCTGAGCGAGGGCAGCGATGAGGTCAGTCGAGATCACGCCGGTAGTCGTTACGGGTGTCGGTCCCGTCAGCGCCATCGGCATCGGCCGGAACGAATTCTGGGATTCGCTCATGGAAGGGCGGCACGGGTTCGGCCCCATCACACTGTGCGACGCTTCACGCTCTCCCTCGAAGATCGCCGCAGAGATTCTGTCATTCCGTCTGGAGCGGTACGTTACAGACGGGGATTTGATGGCCCGGCGCACTCCGCGTCCGGTGCAGCTTGCACTGGCAGCCGCGGTGCTTGCCCTGCATGACGCGGAGATTGACCTGGATGCATGCGATCCGGACCGCCTTGGCGTCCATGTGGGCACGTCGGTGGGCAATCTCGAAACCATCATGTCATTAAACAGCCAGTATCTCCGGACCGGCTCGATTCCTCCGTACACATCCTTTCACGCGTTCAATCATTCAGCCGCATGTGTCGTCTCTTCGTTTTTCAATATCAGAGGGCCGATCCACACGACAACCTCGGGGTGCAACTCGGGACTGGACGCGCTAGGACAGTCGCTCCGGATGATCCAGGCAGGGGCGGTCGACGCCATGCTGGTCATCGGGTCTGACTGCGAGGTCGTGCCTGAAGTACTGGCGGCGCTGAATGCATCGAATTCGCTTGCCACGCGCTTCAACGACGACCCGGGTCGGGCGTCCCGTCCTTTCGACCGCGACAGGGACGGAAACGTATTGGGGGAGGGGGCGGCGGCACTGCTTCTTGAGGCCGAGCCGCACGCCAGGGCGCGGGGTGCTCGAATCTATGCGCGCGTCGGCGGGTACCAGATCTGCTCCGCCGGCCAGAACCGTCAGTACAGCCACGACAGGCCGGAACTCGATACCCGCCCCGCAGTCAGAGCGATGCGCGGAGCGCTGGCCGAAGCGGAGGTGCGCCCGCAAATGGTGGGGGTCATCAATGCGAACGGGTCCTCATCCGTCGTCTACGACCGACTCGAATCGCTCGCCCTTGCGGAAGTGTTTGGCGAAAGCTTCCCGTCCACGCATGTCCACTCGATTAAGTCGATGCTCGGACAGCACGGGGCAGGTTCCTCCGCCCTGCAAGCCGTGACGGCGTGCCTGACGCTCCGGCGCGGCATGGTGCCGCCAACGATCAATCATGAGAACCCCGATCCCTCATGCGGCGCCATCCGTGTCGTCACGAAGCTACAACAGAAACCCGCTGGGGCCGTCCTGGTTCATAGTATCGGACTTGGGGGATTCTACTATTCGTCGGCCGTCTTTTCTCCGGCCGCCGTCGATGCATCGCCGGCCACCGGATTCCATCAGGTGCAATGGAGCAAGGACGTCCATCCCCGTTTTCAGCCGGCGGAGGAATTCCAAAAACCCCTCACACCCTGGTCACCGCGCCGGGACGACGTGGTCTGAATCGCCGCCGACGCGCCGATTATCAAGGTTCACACTAGACTCGCACCCATGAGATCAACCGACAAGCGGATCGACGCGTACATTGCCAGGTCGGCCGAGTTCGCCAGGCCGATCCTTTCACATCTCCGCAAGGTCGTTCACCGAGCATGCCCCGAGGTTCAGGAGACCATCAAATGGGGTTTCCCGCACTTCGAGTACCATGGCATCCTCTGCAGTATGGCGGCGTTCAAGCAGCATTGCTCCTTCGGGTTCTGGAAGGCGACCCAGCTGTCCGACCCCGACGGAATACTTTCCCGCATCGGCAAGACCTCTATGGGGCAGTTCGGCCGCCTGACGAACCTGTCAGACATCCCGTCGGAAGCCATTCTCGCGAAATACATCCGCGAGGCAATGCGGCTCAATGAAGGGGGCACCACGCTGCCAGTGCAGAGGAGGTCGAAGAGGAAGAAACCGCTTCGGATCCCTCCGTACTTCGCGCGAGCCATCCGGGCAAATCCGAAAGCGAGCAGGGTCTTCAAGAATTTTAGCCCTTCAATGAAACGCGAATACGTTGAATGGGTGACGGAGGCAAAGACCGACGCAACGAGGCAAAAGCGGCTTACTACCGCAGTCGTCTGGATCGCCCAGGGAAAAAACCGAAACTGGAAGTACGAGAAATGACCTGAAGGAGTACCCTGCTATGAAACCACGTAAACACTCCGGCGCATCGTCACTCCGAGTAAGTAGAAGGCAGTTCATGGCCGCAGGACTCTCTGGAGCGATCGGCGCAGCCGCCTTCCCATCGATCACGACTGCCGGTCGTATGGCCGCGCACGAGAGCGCCAGGGCCGATGTCTCACCGTTCGACCTGGATGAAACAACCATCGGCCGCTTGCAAGAGGAAATGGCCACAGGTGCTTCGACGTCGCGATCGATCGTGGAGCGCTACATCGAACGCATTGAAGAGGTGGATCGCAACGGCGCCGGGATCCGGAGCGTCATTGAGATGAATCCGGACGCCCTGGCGATCGCCGAGGAGCTCGACAAGGAGCGAAAGGAGAGGGGAGCGCGTGGTCCGATGCACGGCATCCCTGTCCTCATCAAGGACAACATCGACACTGCAGATAGGATGGAAACCTCGGCCGGTTCGCTCGCACTCCTGGGTGGGAAGCCGGCAGAGGACGCATTCCTCGTAAAGCAATTGCGGCGAGCGGGAGCGGTCATCCTCGGGAAGACGAACCTCAGCGAATGGGCGAATATCCGCTCGAATCATTCGACGAGCGGCTGGAGCGGACGCGGAGGGCTGACGAAGAATCCATACGCGCTGGACAGAAACACTTCAGGATCAAGTTCCGGCTCAGCCGTCGCAGTTGCGGCCAATCTCTGCACTGCTGCCGTAGGTACTGAAACCGACGGCTCCATCGTGAGCCCCTCATCGGTCAACGGGATCGTCGGGATCAAACCGACCGTCGGGCTCGTCAGCCGCACAGGTGTCATTCCCATCTCCCATACTCAGGACACTGCGGGTCCGATGGCTCGAACCGTTCGCGACGCCGCGATCCTCCTCGGGGCTCTCATGGGGATTGATCCGGCCGACAAAGGGACGGCGGAGGGGAGGGGGAAAGCCGCCGCCGATTACACCAGGTCGCTCTCAGCGGATGGCTTGAAGGGGGCGAGGATCGGCGTGGTTCGCAAGTATTTCGGATTCCTCCCCTCTGTGGATGTCGTGATCAACGGAGCACTCGACGTCCTGCAACATGCAGGTGCGATTGTGGTCGATCCCGCCGACATCCCCACGCTTGGCAAGTTTGATAATGATGAATTCACCGTACTGCTCTACGAGCTCAAGGCCGACATGAAGGCCTACCTTGACCGCCGCGGGCCGGCTTCTCCCGTTCACACCCTGCGCGACATCATCGAATTCAACGAGAAGAATGCGAAATCGGAGATGCCCTACTTCGGACAGGAGACGTTCCTCAAGGCCGATGCGAAAGGATCGTTGGCGAGCAGGGAGTATCTCGACGCGCTAAAAAAATGCCGAACGCTCTCACGGAAAGGCGGGATTGATGCAATCATGGACAAGCATCGCCTGGACGCTCTTGTAGCGCCGACGGAAAGCCCGGGATGGGTGACAGACCTGATCGACGGTGATCACTTCCTCGGCGGGAGCTCCACGGCCGCGGCGGTGGCGGGATATCCCAGCGTCACAGTGCCAGCCGGCTTCGTGTTCGGCATGCCCGTCGGGATTTCGTTCTTTGGCAGGGCATGGAGCGAACAGAAGCTGATCAATCTGGCATTTGCGTTTGAGCAGGCGACCAATGTCCGAAAGCCGCCGAGGTTTCTGGCGACGGCGGAGCTGTGGTGAGAGTCCTGTCCGAGATACTGTTACCTTTTCGTTTTCTCACGTAACCCTAACCCCGTCCCTTAGCTCACAAGCTGACTCTCCCCCTCACTCCCCCTCCCTTGCCAAGGGAGGGGGAGGGGGGGAGAGTTCCGTGACGAAAGAGAGAAAGACGAATGTCGTGTTTGAACGATTTGCGCGAAGGACCTCCCCGGCTTGCCATTGGTATTCTGATGGTGATCGCATGGCTCGGGGTCGGCATCTCTTCCGCCCCCGCCCAGGCGCGGGACCCAGACGACGACCACCTTGCCCATGCCCGCCGCATCCTCCGTTCTGTCCCCCTCATCGATGGCCACAACGATCTTCCGTGGGGAGTTCGGGAGGACAGGAATGCGCGGGGCAATGTGGAGAGCGTCGATCTGCACTCGTGGCGGCCGGGAGACACTGACATAGAACGGCTGAAGCGCGGTCAGGTCGGGGGGCAATTCTGGTCGGTGTACATTCCCGGAGACCTTCCGGACCGTCACTTTGCACGAATGCAGCTCGAGCAGATCGACATCGCGCGGCGCATTATCACTCGGTATCCCGGGACGTTCGCGCCCGCCCTGACGGCGGACGACATCCAGAAGGTGTTCCGCCAGGGACGGATCGCCTCCCTCCTCGGCATCGAAGGGGGTCATGCGATCGAGAATTCCCTTGGCGTCCTCCGTGCGTACTACGGGCTGGGTGTCAGGTACATGACTCTGACGCACAACGTGACCCTCGACTGGGCAGATGCCGCGCTCGATTCGGCGAGGCACAACGGCCTGACCCCCTTCGGCAGGGAGGTCATCCGCGAAATGAACCGGCTCGGCATGCTGGTCGATCTCTCACATGTATCCGCCGGCGTCATGAGTCAGGCGCTCGACGTCAGCGAAGCGCCGGTTATCTTTTCACATTCGTCGGCCGGGGCCCTCGTCGACGTCGCGCGCAACGTTCCCGATTCTATCCTCGTCCGGATCCCTCACAACGGTGGCATTGTGATGGCGACATTCGTCCCGGATTTTGTCTCGCGTGATGTAGCGGCATGGTACGAGGCGCTTGCAGCGGAGCAGGCTGCCCTTCCCAAGGGCCCAAGAGCCGACAGTGTGCGCATGGCCTTCACGGCACGGCGTCCGAAACCACGAGCGACACTGTCACAAGTTGCCGACCATATCGACCATATTCGTAAGATCGCCGGCGCAGATAACGTCGGAATTGGGGGAGATTTTTTTGGCAGCGAGGATATGCCCATTGGTCTGGAAGATGTCTCATGCTATCCGTCGCTCTTTGCGGAGCTGCTGCGCCGGAGGTGGAGTGACGACGACCTGAGGAAGCTCGCCGGATTGAATCTACTTCGTGTCATGAGGAGTGCCGAATCAGTTGCGGCCCGACTGCAGCGCGAACGCCGTCCATCAAATGCGACGATCGAACTATTGGATCGCCCCCGGCCATGACCAGACATGCCCTGAGCAGTGGCGAAGTGGCCGATCAGGCGCTCGCGATGTGGAAGGTGCACAACGGGATTACGCTCCTGCTGATCGCGGAACTCCCTGCCGAAGGGTTCGCTGCAGTTCCCTCTGGCTCCCGCGGGCGCACCGTAGCGGAACAGCTCGTCCACATGAACCGGATCCGGCTTGGGTGGCTCTACTATCATCGGACGGGGAAGCGGCCGGGGAAATCGACGGGGAAGATGTCTCGTCCGTCACGGGCAAGGCTTCGATCGGCGTTCGCGAGTTCGGGAAAGGCTGTCAGCCGATTCATCGCCCACTCGCTCAAGGGGAAAGGAACCCCGCGAGCCTTCGGCCGTCAGGCCCTGCGGTGGATGGGGTACCTTATCTCACACGAATCGCATCACCGGGGCCAGATCATGCTTGCCCTCAAGCAGAACGGCATCCGCCTCCCTGAACGGCTTGCAGTGCAGGGACTATGGGGGAGTTGGATGTGGGGAAAAATGCGGTAATCGGGAGGATGCCGATCCCTTCGTTGATGCCGTTGAGAAGTGAGGTTTAGATCTTCTCCTCGCATTTCCATCGAGCGATCCGCAATCCGATATCCTAAATGCTGAAACCCCAGATTCTGTTTGCGCTGATTGCGGCCATTCCCACTGATGCGCTCGCATCGGGCGGCTCAATCACAGGTCGTGTGACGTCCGCCGCGGACGCTGGGAGCGAACCGCTTGCCGGCACAACCGTGCTTGTCGCAGGAACCGTGCGGGGGACGACAACTGATGCGGAGGGACGGTTCAACATCTCCAATCTGAACGCGGGAAGATACACGCTCCACTTCTCCCTGGTCGGCTATCAGCGAGAGACGAGGAACGATGTGGTCGTAGAAGAGGGCAAGGAGACTCGTCTCGAAATCACGATGACACAGCGCACGATTCAGGCGGAAGCAATCGTCGTGACGGCGGCCAGGCGTGCACAATCGCTGGAAGATGTTCCGGCCAGCGTCTCCGTCATGGATGCGGAGAGAATTCGGAGCCGCAATTCGCTGACGATCGATGACGCGCTTCGTTACGTGCCGGGTGTGAATATGACGGGAACGCAAGTCAACATCCGGGGGTCCAGCGGGTACAGTCTCGGGGCCGGAAGTCGCGTCCTGATGCTGCTGGACGGAGTTCCGTTCATCACGGGGGACACTGGTGAGCTCATCTTTGAAGCCATCCCTGCGGGGGAGATTGACCGTATCGAAGTCGTCAAGGGAGCAGGTTCTGCCCTGTACGGTTCAAATGCTCTCGGCGGGGTGATCAACGTGATCACGAAACCCATTCCGGAGTCGCCGTCGACAACCGTCAGGACCTACGCCGGCTTTTATATGAACCCTTCGTTCGATCAATGGAAGTGGTCCGACAGGACACGGTTTTTCAACGGGCAGTCGGTCACGCTGACGCGCAAGCTTCACGATTTCGGGCTCTCGTTTCACCTTGCCAGGCAACTGGACGACGGGTACCGTCAGAACGACTATCGCCGGCGGTATAACCTCTTCATGAAGCTGCGACAGGAGTTCTCCGCGTCAAGCGCTCTGACCCTCAATGTCGGGATGCTCTACCAGTATAGCGGACAGTTTCTCTACTGGCGCAGCCTGGATTCTGCTCTGATCCCCCCTCCGCGCCATGAGGATGACAATCTCAAATCCACGCGGTTTTATCTGAATGCGATCTACAGCCGGGTTCTCTCTGATGATCTTCTGATCACCGGCAAGGCCTTGTGGTATCATACCGACTGGGGGTTTCAGATGACCGGCGATGCCGGCAGAACTGAGTCGATGGTTGATGGCATTCGCGCCGAGGTGTCGTCCACTCTCGTTCTGGGCGGTCTCCACACGCTGACGTTCGGCCTAGACGGGAACGTCGACCGGATCGGGGGGGATATGCTTGGCCATCGGACAATCGGCGGCGTCGCCCTGTTCGGACAGGGAGAGATCAGGCTCATCGAGGAGGTCACGCTAACAGCCGGCGGGCGGTGTGACTTTCAATCGGCCGGCCTTGCACGTGAACGGGTGGAGGTCAATCCGAAGGCTGCACTTGTCTACCGTCCCTGGGAGGAGACCGCCATCCGCTGTTCATACGGGAGGGGGTTCAGAGTCCCTTCAGTAGCTGAAGCGTTCATCGCTGCGGGATCCGGCCCCGTCACCGGTGTTCCGAACACCGATTTGAAGCCGGAACGGAGCTCCTCGTTCGAGGCGGGGATAGGTCAAACACTTGGCGAGACCGGCATGCTTGATCTCGCAGCATTTGAATCTGATTTTGAGAACCTCATCGAACCTGGTCTGACGGTGGTCGGCCAGGATCTCGTCATCCAGTGGAGAAATGTGACCAAAGCGCGTATCCGGGGATTCGAAACGTCAGGGACATTGAGCCTCTTCGGTTCGGGTCTCATGATCCGTCTCGGATACACCTACGTATACCCGGAGGACCGGACGAAGAACGACCTGCTCAAGTACCGCCCACGGCACATACTGTATACTGAGGCGTTGGCCAGAGTCGGCTGGATCACGGCGGGAATTGATTTCCGCTACGTCAGCCGTGTCGACAGGATCGACGACGAGCTTGTCGAAACCGGCGTGGTCCCCGATGGGGACGAACGGCAGGAAATATTCGTGGTTGACGCCAGGCTCGGAGCGGACATTCCCGTCGGCGCGGCGGTCCTGACGACCTCGTTAACTGTACGGAATGCGCTCCAGCACAACTACGTCGAGCTGATCGGGAATCTTATGCCGCCACGCAGCGTTTCACTGGTGCTTGAGGTGCGGCTGTAGGCAGATCTTGGGTCAACAAGAGTAGGCAGAAATCAGAAGTCAGAAGTCAGAGAGCCATCTTATTCCGCAATCCGCAGTCCCAAATCCGCAATAAGCAAGGGCTGACATGGCTGAAACGATGCTAACTGGCGAAGAGAGCCTCGACCCATCGGACTGGGGTGCGCTCAGCGAGCTCGGGCGGCGTATGGTCGATGATATGATGGAATACCTCCGGACGGTCAGGGAGAGGCCGGTCTGGCAGCCCATCCCCCAGTCGGTCAAGGATGCGCTGCGCGTTCCGATGCCAATGGAGCCCGAGGGTATCGAGCAGGTGTATAGAGATTTCCAGCGCCTGGTGCTGCCCTACCCGACGGGAAACATTCATCCGCGATTCTGGGGATGGGTCATGGGCAATGGGACTCCATTTGCGATGCTGGCAGAGATGCTTGCCGCCGGTATCAACCTCAATCAGGGAGGGCTGGCACAGGCGGGAGGGCTTGTCGAGGCGCAGGTGATCGACTGGTGCAAGGAAATGATGGGATTTCCAGCGAGTGCAAGCGGCATTCTGGTCAGCGGCGGATCGATGGCCAACCTCATCGGACTCACCGTCGCGCGGAATGCGAGGGCTGGATTCGACGTGCGTGCTGAAGGGATGCAAAACGGTCAGCCACCAATGACTCTCTATGCTTCGTCGGAGGTGCACAGCTCTGTCCAAAAGAGCGTCGAGATCCTCGGCTTCGGCAATAATGCCTTGCGCAGGATACCGGTTTCCAGGGAATATGCGATCGACCTTCAGGCGCTACGTGCGAAAATCCGGGAAGACCGGTCACGCGGCATGCGCCCGCTCTGCATCATCGGTTGTGCCGGGACAGTCAACACCGGCGCTTCCGACGACCTGGAAGCGCTGGCTGCCATTTGCATCGAGGAGCGGCTTTGGTTCCACATCGACGGTGCATTCGGCGCCCTGGCGGCACTCTCGCCTTCACTCCAATCCGTGGTGAAGGGGATGGTACTCGCCGACTCGCTCGCGTTTGACATGCACAAGTGGATGTATCTGCCATACGAGGTGGGATGCACACTCGTGCGCGATGCGTCGACGCACCTTCATGCTTTCACGCTGACACCTGACTACCTGGAGCACACCACTCGCGGTATCGGCGGGAGCGACCTCTGGTTCAGCGATTACGGGGTTCAGTTATCGCGAGGATTCCGCGCGCTCAAAGTATGGATGTGCATCAAGGAACATGGGATAAAGAGATTCGGACGGCTGATCCGGCAGAATGTCGAGCAGGCGCATTACGTGGAAGGACTTGTTAGAAAGGAAGCCGAGCTCGAGCTCCTTGCTCCGGTCCCTCTTAATATAGTATGCTTCAGGTATACCGGTAAGACGCGAGGCACGCCTTCGCTCAATGAGCTGAATAAGGAGCTCCTGCTCCGGCTTCACGAGAGCGGCGTCGCTGCGCCGTCCTACACGATGCTAGGGGACTCGTACGCGCTGAGGGTTGCGATAACGAACCACAGGAGCAGATTCGAGGATTTCGACATCCTGGTGAGGGAAGTGTTGAGGATTGGGAGAGAGCTGGAGTAGGATTGCGGAGTGCGGAGTGCGGAGTGCGGACAGTGACAGCGAGGAAGAATCAATTGGTGGATTGCGGAATGACGGATGAACCCGTATATTTTGGGTGAACTTGCCCTTCGACTCGCCTTCGGCGGGCTCAGGGCCCAGCAATTGGAGAGCTGGCAGAACGGCTATTGCACCGGTCTTGAAAACCGGCGCCCGCAAGGGCTTACAGGTTCGAATCCTGTGCTCTCCGCAATCAGCACTCCTCATTGTCAATAGTCCATTGTCAATTGTCAATCGTCAATTGGTTCTCCGCTGTTACCTGAGCCAGTTAAGAAACCAGACGATGACCAACGCGTTCGTGAAATCGATGAAGAACGCGCCTACCATGGGGACCACGATGAACGCCTGAGGGGATGGGCCGAAGCTCCCAACGAGTGTCCTCATGTTTGCAATGGCGTTGGCGGTTGTCCCCAACGCGAAACCAATGAACCCCCCTGCCATCACGGCGGAATCGTAGTCTCTGCCCATCACGCGGTAGCCAATCGTGATGACAAAGAGCACGATTACCAGAACCTGAGCGGCGAGGATGGAAAGGAGGGGAATGGCCAGGGAAAGGAGTTCCCACGTCTTCAGGTCCATAAGCGCGACCACCAGGAAGATGTTCAGCGAGATCCCGCCGATGACTTCCATGGCGTGCCTGTCGATCTTGAGCCATCCCGTGGCGTCATCGACGTTGCGCAGGAGGGACGCCACCAGCATGGCGCCGATGTAGGCGGGCAATGTCCATCCCAGCGACTGGAAGAACCCGCTGACAATGCTTCCCAGGCCCATCGCGACACCGGCTACGATCATATTGAGTGCAAGATTCGAATCTTCCCGCTCCACCTCTACCGCAAGGACTTCCGGGCGGTCGTGCAGCTCCCTCGCGAGTTCCTTCCGTGCACCCGCCATGGATGCCCGTAACCCGTGTTTCCTGATTAACCAGGTGCCCGCTGGCCCGCCGATGACACCTCCGCAGACTATCCCGAATGTCGCGGCAGTGATCGCCAGCGATCCGGCTCCCGCCACCCCCGCCTGTTCGAACAGCGGGGCAAACGCAAGTCCGGTCGCAGGGCCTCCAACCAGTGTGACAGATCCAGCCACGACGCCCGCCAACGGATGAATCCCGAAGAGCATGGCGATTCCCATCCCGAGGAAGTTTTGCACGAAACAGAAGATGCTGGCGATGGCGAGGAACTTGGCCACGTTTACGCCGCCGGTGAGGAGAAGCGGCAGACTTGCCTGCATGCCGATCGTCGTGAAAAAGGCCACCATAAAAAGTGGCTGTGCGGCAGTGTCGAGCTGAACATTGAGTAAACGGTCTCGCGCGAGGAGCATCAGGGCTGCGAACAACAAGCCTCCGATTACCGCAGAAGGGATATTCAGCTTTGTGAGTATCGGAATGGTCCGCTTTGCCAGCACGCCGATGTAGAAAAGGGCCGCACCGACGGCAAGGGTCTGGATGAGATCGAGTTTCAAAAGAAGGACAGAACCGTCGGCGGCGTTCATGGGACCCGTGTTTCACAATTGACGTTCATTCGTATTCACTATTCCGCAACCCGCAATCCCCATTCCGCAATTCACAACGCCAGTCTCTGATAGATTTCTGCACACAGGTACAGTCCTCTCGGCACATGGAAGCAGCCCTTCCATTTCCCTCCCTTGATCGGTAAGTACACCTCCCCCCTCCGGTTGAGATACCCGAACCACTCGCCGTGCTCTGGGTCGGGGAAGTGCTTCCAGGTGTAGTCATGGACCCGTGTGAGCCACGCGAGGCAGTCCTTGTTCTTCGTGAGCTCGTAGGCCATGGACAGCGCTACCAGGGCCTCGATGTGCACCCACCAAAGCTTCTGATCCCACTCCAATTGTAATGGCGGCCTCCCCTCGGCATCAAGGAAATAGAAGATCCCGCCGTAAAGATCGTCCCAGCCGAAACGCAACGAGGAGAGCAACGTCCTGACCGCGACGTTGATGAGCTTCGTATTCAGCGACCGTCGGGCGTAGTCCATCAGAAACCATGTCCCCTCGATCGTGTGCCCGGGATTCACCAGCCGCCCTTCGAACGAATCGACGTGCGTGCCGTCGGGTGCAACGTGCTCCCGCGCGACCCCCAGCGCGCGGTCGAGGAACCGTTCAGAGATTTCGCCGGCTGATGTGCTGAGGATCTCCTCAGTTTCCTCGGGAGGCAGTAGTCGCTCCATCTCCATCGTCAGGTTGAGCAGGATCATCGGAATGGCAAACGATTGAAGCGGCCGCGTGCCCTGGACCAATTTGTTGTATTTTCCCTTGGGATTATCCTTCCGGCCGAGGATGTTGCGGTACGTCCGTACGGCGATCTCGGCCGCCCCGTCGTCTCGTGCAGCCCGGGCAAACTGCGCAAACGCCATCGCGGCAAAACAGTCTGAAAACAGATTGTACGGCTGAACGAGCGGCGCGCCCTCGCGCGTCAGTGCAAAGTACCAGTTCCCCTCCTCGTCCCTCCCGTGCGCCTTGAGAAACTCGATCCCGTGCCGGGCAATTTCAAGCCATCGGGGACGGGGCTCAAGGCGGTTGAACGCCATGGCAAATGTCCATGCCTGGCGTGCCTGAAGCCATACGAACTTGTCGGTATCGTACACCCTCCCTTTGCGGTCGAGGCAACTGAAGTATCCGCCTCCCTCGGTGTCAATGGAGTTCTTCTCCCAGAATGGCAGCACGTTGTCGGTCAGCATCGAGCGGTAAAGAACGTGCAGTTCATCGAAGCCGGGGAGGGCCGGTGAGGAATCAGTCATCTGCGGTACTTCCTGGAGGTATGTGTGGACGATACGAAAAAAACAGTTCTCGTGCGAATCGCGAGACGTTCCCTTGCTTCTTCTGCGCGGCTTTTATAGTTTTCCGCAGTCGCGTCTTTTCCCTCATTCTGCATTCCGCCATGGCAACATCTCATTCATCCCCCACTCATGAGCCGCCGGCGAAGGGATTTCCCGGCAAGGTGAGGCGACCCTTCACCGTCACCATGCTCGGGGCTGGCAGCTGGTTCACGCCGCGACTGATGAACGACATCCTCCGGATCCCCGGTCTTGATGGCGGAGAGATTCGGCTGGTCGACATCGACCGGGACCGCCTCGCCATGATCACCAACGTCATCCGGATTCTCGTTGAACGACTTGGCCGCACTGGGTGGACTGTGAAGGCGTCTCCGTCACGTCGGAGGCTCCTGCCCGGGACGGATTATCTGATCAACTGCATAGAAGTGAGCGGCGTGGAATGCGTCCGACACGACAATGACATCCCGGCCCGCTACGGCATCGACCAGTGTATCGGCGACACGATCGGGCCCGGCGGGCTGTTCAAGGGGCTTCGCACGATTCCCGTCTGGCTCGACATCCTGCGCGACGCGGAAGAGCTGGCACCCGATGCGCTCGTGCTGAATTACACGAATCCCATGAACATGCTGTGTCTCGCCGCCGGCCGGTCGAGCCGGCTCCCCTTTGTCGGGCTCTGCCATTCGGTCCAGGCCACGAGCCGTCTGCTCGCGCACCGCGCAGAAGTGGAGTATGAAGAAATGCTGTGGGAATGCGCCGGGATCAATCATCTCGCGTGGTTCACCAGTCTTGTGCATAAGGGGAAGAACCTTTATCCGTTTCTGATGGAGAAGGCACGAAAGGATTTGCACGGGACTCCTGCGGATCCTGATGATGCGGTCGATCTCGTCCGCAAAGACATCATGCTCCACTTCGGAGCTTTCCCGACGGAATCGAGCGGTCATCTTTCGGAGTATCTCCCGTACTACCGGAAGCGCAGGGACCTGATCCGCAGATATTGTCGGAGCGGATATGAAGGGGGGTCAGGGTTTTACGCCCGTGAATGGCCGGGATGGAGGAAAGCGGCCGACAGGGAAAGGAAGAAGATGGTGGAAGGGAAACTCTCGCCGGACTGGCCGCGGAGTCTCGAGTATGCGAGCTGGATCATCGAGGCACGCGAGAAGGACGTGCCCTTCCGCTTCCACGGGAACGTCATGAACAGCACGTCAGGGTCAGGCCCCCTTGTCGGCAACCTGCCGCACGACGGATGCGTAGAGGTGGCGTGCCTCGCCGACCGCAACGGCATCAGGCCCATCCCCTTCGGGATGCTCCCGCCGCAGATGGCTGCACTATGCGACTGGAACATGAGGATGTTCGACATGGCTGTGCGGGCGGCGATGGAGAAGAGCAAGGAAGCGGCAATCCAGGCCCTCCTCCTCGATCCTCTGACCGCGGCGGTCCTCAGTCCTGCGGAGATCAGCGCAATGACGTTGGAAATGTTCAGGGCAGAGCGCGATTTCCTCCCCGGGTATCGGTAGCAATTTGAGCATGACGGGGGATTCCGGATATGCCGGCCGGCACTGTTGACGCAACGACGCCACCCGCTCCCTTGAATAGACCACGCTGACTTCAACCTTCTCCCATCGAGTTCGGTGAAGCTCTGTCCGAGGAGGACCGCAACCTCATCGGAGCCTCTGCCGTACTCCTTGGCCCTTCCGCCGTTTCATCAGGTCCTCGATCGCTTTGACCGACTTGGGAATCTCCGAGGAGAGGACGACGGCGCCCGTATCGCTGACCAGAACGTCGTCCTCGATCCTGATACCGTAGCCGCGGAGTGACGGTGCAAAGGCCGTGTCGGGTGACGGGATGTATACGCCGGGCTCGACAGTGATCACCATGCCGGCCTTCAGCGTGTCGTATCCCCCCGCGTCATGCGCGTCCAGGCCGAGATGATGCGACACGCCATGTGTCATGCGGCCGGCGAATTCCGACTCAGGCACGCCGCCATCGGCCTGTCCCATCAGGAGGGGGATAAGGACAAGCCACCTCAACTGTGACCAGTTGAGCGATACGTTACTCGACGACAAACGCTCTCCGACTGGTGACCGACTGTGAGCTGGGGATCGTCATGTTCTGCTGGCCGGTCAGCGCTACAGTGGTTTCCATATCCATCGTGGATTCTTCCGACAGCGGGAAGCCCGTTGCCGGGTCGATGAAAACAAGTCCGCCGCCCGTCCCGGTTCCTTCGAGGAAGAACTCGTTTCCCATCATCATCCCCTTCCCCGCGATCGTTGCCTTCCGTTTGAAGCTGATCTTCAGGCATTCCTTTCCGCCCCGTAGTTCTTTGCCAACGACGGTGTAGTCGATGGTCCCCACGGTAACGATCTTCGAGCCCATGGCCTCTGAGGTATCCGGCTGGGTCGATGTCCAGGTCCCCCCGACGTTCACCGGATGTTCCGAGAAGACATGGAAGCGCATAAGTTCGCGCTGTCCGGTCCTCGCCGCGATGCCGGTCAACTTCACCGTATCGACGACCTCGCGAGCGCTGACATGCCCGAGCCGGGAAACCGTGACCCGGCTCCGCTTGCCGAGCACCTCGATTGGAGTGATCGTGGTGTCCCCCCGGGCGGAACGGATGTTAAGGCTCATCGCTTCGGGTGACACCATCAGGACTGCCGTGCCGTTTGCCGCAACGTCAGACGCCACGAGCTTGGTCGTGGAAAACACGTTCGACGTGGTCTTCATCTCCTGCCCCATCATCTCCTGCGTCGATTTCACCGCGATGGTGTCGTGGAAACGATAGACTTTTCCCTTCTCGAAGGCGTAATGGAGTGAATACTGTTCCTGCCCGGATGTTGTGCCGGGCACAGTACACAACGCACAGACGGCGGCGAGGATGGCAGCGGTCGGCAGGCGCATGGATGAACCTCCTTGTCAGGTTAGAAGAGCGATACGGGTGAAGGAATATATCGGTAGCGCAGAGTGTCGTTCGCGATACGGTGCGCGGTCAGAAACACGAGACGCGCCGTGCGCGCCACCTTTCGCACATCGATGTTTTCCGGCCGATCGTTGACCGTATGGTAGTACCGTTCCAGGCCGGAGTGGAAGAACAGGTTGGGGATGTTCCGTTTCATGAAACTCATGTGATCGCTCCCGCCCCCGCGAAGCTGATCGTCCACAAGGACGAACCCGATCCTGCCGACCTCCTCCCGCGCGATCCGGGCCAGGTCAGGACTGCCCCGCGTCCCGATCAGCAGGAGGGTGTCTTCCGCATTCATGCCGACCATGTCCATGTTCAGCATCGCGACAGTGGTGGAGAGCGGAAAGAGTGGTCGCCGTGCGTAGTATTCGGACCCGAAGAGTCCCTTCTCCTCACCCGCAAACGCAATGCACAGGATGTTCCGCTTTGGAGGCGAAGGGAGTCCGCCGAGGGCGGTGGCGACGCCGAGAAGGGCACAGGTTCCCGACGCGTTGTCGTCCGCGCCGCTGTAAATGTACCGCTCTCCCGGCGCATGGTTTTTCTTATAGCCGACGTGGTCGTAATGCGCGCCGATAATTACCGTCTCGTGCCCCACAACCGGATCGCTTCCTGGCAAATAGCCGACGACGTTGCGTGCGGACAGAGTGCGCACCTCCGTTGTCGTCTGAAGAACAGCTTCCGCTCCCCTGATAAGGAAAGATTGCGGGCGGAACCGGGCGTCGATGGTCTGCTGGAGCGCACGAAGCGAGTCCACGCTCCCGAAGAGCCGGACGATCACGGAATCCCCAACGTGCACGACAGGGAGCCTGGTGCTGTCTTCCATACCGAGGGTCAGGGGAAGCGCATCTTTGGGAATGATCTGTGACAGAGAGGGCCAGGGAAATCCCCGCGGCGCAAGGGACGCATGATTGAGAGGGTCGGTTGCCACCAGGACGCCGACGGCGCCATGTTCGATCGCGATCCGGACCTTGGCTCCCACCGATGAGTAGTCTGTCGGCAGTGCCCCCATGAACGCTGATGCTGTATCCTCCTCGCCCGGCTCGTGGCGGAGGACGAAGACGACTGCTCCACGTACGTCGAGCCCTGCGTAGTCGTCGTACCCGAGCTCCGGGGCCGTGATGCCGTATCCGGCAAACACCACTCGCCCGCGGACGCTCCTGCTTGCTGTGACGTCGAACGGCGTGAACTCCGTTTTGATCGCGAACGCACGCTCCTCGCTCCCGGTCCGGAGACTCAGAGCATTGGGTTCGCCAAGGCTCACGATGCAGAGGGGAACCTCCTGGAAGTAGCTACCGTTGACCGGCCGTAGTCCGTCCCTGGCAAACGCACGGGCGATATATACCGCCGCCGAATCGAGGCCGGCGCTGGGGGTATCTCTCCCTTTCAACGAATCAGAGGCGAGAGTAAACAGGTCGCGGCGGACGGATTCCTCCCGGATGCGGTCGAGTGCGGAATAATGATCGGCGTGAGTCGCACGCGAGCAGCTTGAGAATCCGGCCGCGGCAACTAACGGGAGCAGCCAGAGAGGGGATTTCATGCGGAGAGGGGCGCCAGGATTGTTCTGTTGAATATAGGGTTCCAGGTAGACAAATGCACGAGAGATCGTAACTTCCTTCTGACCATCCGGGGGATTGTCTGACCGCTTGACATTCTGGACTCATTTTGGTACCGTTTCCGCACCGATTTTTCCCTGTTCATTGACGCCTCAGCCAGAGTTGCAGCCATGGGCTCTCCTCTTCCAACGCTGTTCTCTCCCCGCCGCCGAAAAATAATCCAACTCTCACCGCTTCTCCTTCTCGCCGGCTGCGATGCCACTCCGGAAGGGAAGACCGAATCTTTTCTCCGTTCATTCCAGAAATTCAACGACTGGGTACAGTCGAAAGTCTTCGATCCGTCGAAACTCGCCCCTGAGTATGCGGACAGCGAGCTGACGCCGGAAGAGGGATTCAGGGTGAACGGGAAGGATGCAGAGTACCCTGACATCGAAGCGGCGGGGTGGACGCTTCGGGTCGGAGGGATGGTGGAGCGGCCGGGTGTGTACACGATGGAACAGATCCGCGCGCTCCCAAAGTACGTTATGAACACCCGCCATTGCTGCGTCGAAGGGTGGAGCATGATCCCGAAGTGGGGGGGAGCCCCGCTCAGGGATTTCCTTGCGCTGGTCGGTGCCGATCGGGAAGCGAAATACCTTGGCGTCGCGTGCGCCGACGACTACACGACGTCGTACGATATGCCCAGCGCGCTGCATCCGCAGACACTGCTTTGCTACGAGGCGTACGGGAAACCCCTCGACATACCTCACGGGGCGCCGCTGCGGGTTGTCATCCCGACAAAACTCGGGTACAAGAGCGCCAAGTGGGTACAGGCGCTGATCGTGACAAACGAAAACCCCGGCGGCTATTGGGAAGACCAGGGGTACGACTGGTTTGCAGGAATCTGAATCATGCCGATGCGACGCGCGACTGTCGCCGTACGTGTCCTGCTCGGGATTGCGGCGATTTCCGGCTGTTCACGCTCGTCCCCTCGTGCGGTCGTCGCCATTGAGCGGACACATTCGTATCACCGTCCTACCTGTCCGCCCGTCAACATGGCGCGGACCGTGATGGTGACGCTCGAGGACGCGAAGGCGAAGAAGCTCACCCCCTGCCCATTGTGTCATCCGGATTCGATCTAGTGCCCTACCAACAACATAAAACCACTTCCTTCCGTCAAACGATTCAATTGGAACCGCACTAAGTATGTCTGAACCCGAGAGGGAATACCAGCATCCGCTTGTCATCAGGATCACCCATGCGGTCAACGTGGTAGCACTGGGGCTCATGGTGAGCAGCGGTCTGCGGATCTACAATGCGAGCCCAATCTGGGATTTCGAATTTCCGGCCGAGGTCACGCTCGGAGGATGGCTGGCGGGGGCACGCATGTGGCACTTCTTCGCAATGTGGTTGTTCGTGCTGAACGGCATCGTCTGGGTGTTCTTCAATGTGGCAAGCCGGCACGGCCGCAAGACAACCCTCTTTCGGAAATCGGACGCCTCAGGTGTTCTGCCGATGATTCGTTATTACCTCCGATTGCAGAAGGAACGTCCCCTCTCCGGGAAGTACAATGCCCTGCAAAAACTTGCCTACACGGTCATCCCTCTCGCAGCGGCGGGCTCTCTGTTCAGCGGGATCTCACTGTACTGGCCGGTGCAGTTCAGCAGTATCGCGTCCATCTTCGGCGGATACGACACGGCCCGGGTCTGGCATTTCGTCTTCACGACGATTCTGGTGATGTTCTTCGTTGGTCACCTCTGTCTGGTATTCTTCTCGGGGTGGTCGAATCTTTTCGCTATCGTCACAGGTTGGAAACGTATCCGCAAAAAATTGCCGACATAATTCATTTGACGAATCACTGGTAAGAGGTTCGCCAAATATCTGTCAGTTCATTTGACTTTTGCTTCCGCTCTCAATACATTTCCCCATCGGTACTCCGTTCTTTCCATAATTCATCCACCCCCCTACTTCGGGACGATGGTGCGCTCCACGACCATGACGTTCGAGAAACGCTCGACTGCGCGTAGAGGCCCGCTCCCGTCTCTTACTTCTTCCCCTTGCTGTTCCTCCCTGCTTCCCGGGACTCTTCCGGGACACGACAGTTCTTGGATGATCCACACCAGTTCACATCCGATTCATCGCGGCACGGTCACGCTCAACGTCGCGTGGTGCTCCGCGCGGTGAATCTCCGCTTGCACAACTGATGGATGGCGCTTTGTAACTTGGCAGGGAAGAGGTGAACGCAGTCATGGAGCGACTGGGAAAATACGAATTGCGTGAAGTCCTCGGACGCGGGGGGATGGGCGTGGTCTATCGCGCCTTTGATCCACTCATGGACCGGGAAGTTGCGATCAAGGTGATCCTGGAGAAGACCCTTGAGGCGCAGGAAACGAAAGCACGGTTTCTCCGCGAGGCCCGGACGGCGGGGAAACTCTCCCACGAGAACATCACCGTCATCCATGACTTCGGCGAGGTCGAGGGAAAGACCTATATCGTGATGGAGTACCTACCGGGGAAGGACCTCCGCTCGATCATCGACGGCAAAGAGGCGCTGCCGCTCCGCGAGAAGTTGAACTACGCCCGCCAGATCTGCCGCGGCCTCCAGTACGCGCACTCCAACATGATCGTGCACCGGGACATCAAGCCGGAAAACATCAAGGTGCTCGCCGACGGGCGGATCAAGATCATGGATTTCGGGATCGCCAAGCCGTACCTGGCGGCAGCTGTGGCTATGGAGGTCGAGACCGAACCTGTCCTCACGAGGATCGGGATGCGCATCGGCACACCCTGGTACATGTCCCCGGAGCAGGTGAAGGGGGATCCGGTGGACAAGCGCGCTGACATCTTCTCGTTCGGCGTGGTGTTCTACGAGCTTCTCACCTACAAGAAGCCCTTCACCGGCAACGATACGACGGTCATGTACAAGATCCTCCACGAACAGCCGGATCCGATTCAACTGGAGGAAAGCGGGCTGACCACCGATCTGCAGCGCGTACTGAGTCGGTGCCTCGAGAAAGATCCCGCGGACCGCTACCCGGATTGTCTCCTCGTGCTTCGTGATGTCGAAGCAATATTAGACAGGGTCTCGCAGACCAGGAACATCAAGAAGCTGTTGACGGAAGGGGAGCGGCTCTCCGAGCAGCGGCGCTTCGAGGAAGCCACCGTCAAATTCAACGAGGTCCTCGATCTCGACCCGGACAACGAAATCGCGAAGTTTTCCATCCGGAAACTGAGCGAAGAACACAAGGAATCCTCGACCCTTCGGGTGCTGACGGGCAATATTGTCGGCGAAGTGATCGCCCATTTCCAGATCCTCGAGAAGATCGGCGGTGGCGGGATGGGTGTGGTGTATAAGGCAGAGGACCTTACCCTGAAACGGCTGGTCGCGCTGAAGTTCCTCCCGCCGGACAGAACGCGGGATCCCGTGGCGAAGAAGCGGTTCCTCAAGGAAGCACAGGCGGCATCTTCGCTCGATCACCCGAACATCTGCGCGATCCATGAGATCAGCGAGACCGAAGACGGGCTGATCTTCATCTGTATGGCGTACTATGGCGGGGAAAATCTGAGCAAGAAGATCCTCGCCGGGCCGTTGGAGCTGAACGTAGCGCTCGATATTGTCGTCCGCATCGCCCGCGGCCTCGCGAAGGCGCATGAACACGGCATCGTCCACCGGGACATCAAACCCGCGAACATCATCATCACGAACGATGGGCAGGTGAAGATCGTCGACTTCGGACTTGCCAAGCTCTCCGGTGCGACGCGCATCACCAGGATAGGATCTGCCATGGGGACCGTGCCGTTCATGTCGCCGGAGCAGGTCAAGGGCCTGGATCAGGATCACCGCACGGATATCTGGTCGCTTGGCGTCCTGCTGTACGAAGTCCTGACCGGCAAGCTTCCGTTCATGGGTGAGCATGAAACGGCGGTCATGTATTCGATTGTCAACGAAGAGCCCGCGCTGCTCACACAGGTACGGCCCGGACTCCCTGCCGGGCTCGATGTCCTCATTGCGCGCGCGTTGAAAAAGGAGCCGAATGAGCGCTTCGAATCGATGCGGGAAATGCTGGAGGCGCTTGAAGTGATCCAGGGCGACGTCGGCCGGCCGAAAGCGCTTGGCCTGGCCCGCTCTGCGGAGCTGACGCGTCTCGTCGAAAATGGGGAAATCTATTTCAAACGGAAAGAATACGGGGAGGCGCTCTCCCGCTTTGAGGCTGCGCTCAAGCTTGCCCCTGACGATGCGCGGGTCCTCCAGTTGCGCGACGAAAGCGCCAGGAAAGCGGCCGCGGCTGATCAGATCGACGCCTTTGTACTGCAGGCCCGCAGTCTTGTGGCAAAGGGGAAGTTGCGGGACGCACGGCTGATCCTCCTCGAGGTCGCAGAGCTGAAGCCCCACTATACGGAAGCGGCGGACCTCCTCAAGGAAGTGCAGCGTCGCATCGAACAGGAGGAGGAGCGGGACAAGCTGGCGGCCGACGCTGCATTCTACATCAAGCATCAAAAACTGGCGGAGGCCGAGCAGTGTTATCGCCGGCTCCTGGAGATCGACCCGGAGAATAAGGACGCCCAGCGCGGGTTGAAACGCGTCGAGCGTGAGCGCTCCCATGAAACGAAGCGCGAGAAGGCGGTAACGCCGGTTCCGCGCGTGCAGGCTGCCCGACGCAAACGTGTCTATCTGCTCGCGGCCTCGGCGATCTTCCTGCTTGGTGCCGGCGTGGTGACCATGATGCTGATGAGCGGGCCGACTGACCTGGCGGGACAACCCGAGCGCACCGGCACGCAGGCAGGTGCGGACTCCACCGGAATGGTTGCCATTGCCCGCCAGGGGATGCTGAACCGGAAAGGGCTCGCCGCCGAGGCGAAGGCGGAGCAGTTTGCTGGCGACACCTACCGGACGGCGCTCACGACGGAGCAGGAAGGGGATGCAGCGCTTGCCCGCGGGCATTTCATCACCGCCCGGGATTCGTATGGGCGGGCAGAGTCGCTCTTCGCTGACGCGATCAGCGAAGCCAAGCGCAACGAGGCGGCCGCAGCAAGCACGCTCGGCGAACTCCGGTCGCTGGTCATGAATGCGCGCACAGAGATGCTTGCGGACAAGTCCGCAGCCGACAGGGCAGCGAGCAGAACCTTCGCTCCTGGGCCCTACAGGGAAGCATCCGACCTGGAACGGCGCGGAGAGAGGCTGGTGAAGTCAGACCGGCGGGAGGACCTGCTGACGGCTCGTGACGACTTTGCCAACGCACGGATGGCGTACCGCAAAGCCCTGAGCGACGCCGGAGCGCTTGCCCAGCTGAAGAAGGACGCCGACAGTCAGAGGTCGGAGATGTCCCGCGCAAAGCAGGGGCTCCAGGGGGCCGACCGGGAAAAGCAGGCAAGCACAAGCTACCGGGCTGCGCTCAGTGCGGAGGCCGAGGGAAACCGCATGTATGCTTCAAACGACTACCGTGGGGCGCGCGATGCGTTCACCAAAGCCGTGAACCTCTTCGCGTCGTCCGCGGGGGAGATCGCCACAGCTCGTGAGAAGGCACAGCCCATCGCTGAGGCTCCCAAGCGCGAGGCCGAACTGAAAGCTGTTCCGGCAAAAGAGAAGACGGATCGCGAAGGCGCCCGCAACGAAATCCAGCGCATGCTCGACCTGTACCGCGAGACTCTCGAGCAGGGTGATCTCTCAGGCCTGACAGGACTCCTGAGTCTCCCCGGGGACCGACAAAACGAGTGGTCGGCATTCTTCGGCGCATCGGAAGACCGGAAAGTGTCGATCGACAACATTGAGATGGATCTGGGTGGCGAAAACGCCCGTGTGAGCTTCAAGGTGAAGATGTCGTTCTTTAATAAGGCCGCCAATACGACGCAGCGTGTTGAGAACGCCCGGCTCTGGTCGCTGGCACCGGTTGACGGCAAATGGAAAGTCGTTTCTCAGAAGTAACCGAGGCTCACCCCGGAGGATCGAACGCATGAACATCCGCCTGCCCCTCTCACTCCTGTGCTTGCTGGTTCTCTCGCTTCCGGCGTACGGGCAGCTTAATACAGTCTTCGGGACCATCTTCAATGAGATCCTTGATGTCCGGCTCCGTCGGAGCGGGAGTCCCGGCCAGCACGGCAGCCACTTCCTCCAGGCGGCCGAGCGCGCCAACAGGGACCTCGTCCCCGCACTCAACGGCCTCGTGTCGGGCAACGTCTCGTCATTTCCCCTGAGCTCGACAGGTGCGGGAGTCCTCTTCGATTTTTCGACGGGGGTTCCGGTACGCGTCGCGGAGAGCACGGGCCCCATCTTCGCCGAAACGGCGAAGCCGCTGGGGAAGGGGAAATTCATGATCGAAGCGAACTACACCTATCTCGACCTCGTTCGCTTTCGCGGGGTTCCCACCGACCAGATGCGGTTCACGTTCGCGCACCAGGATGTCACCGGCGAAGGCGAGTTGGGCGAAAACCCGAACGAGAGCGATCTCATGGACCTCCTCATGGACCTTCACACCCGCGCGGGGATAGGGGCGGTTGTGGCGACCATGGGGGTAACTAATGATCTCGACGTCAGCGTGGCCATCCCGCTGATCACGGTACGGATGTCCGGCACGGCCACCGCGGTGATCAATAGCTTCACGTTCGCCCGCCTGGGCCATGCCAACCACATGTTTGGCTCCGACACGTTGAACCCGGTGTTGACGACGCAGGTGCCGTATGACCAGTCGGCGACCGGGCTTGGAGACGTGGCGCTCCGGGTGAAGTACAGCTTTGTGCGTGGGAGCGATGTCGACCTCGCGGCCCTTGTGGAGGCCCGTTTCCCTACCGGCAAAAAGGAGGAATTCCTGGGATCGGGAAAAGCAACGCTCAGAGTCTGGGGGATCATGTCGCGGCGCTTCGGCGACGTGACCCCGCACCTCAACGTGGCCTACTCCCGCAAGGAGGCATCGTATCAGAGCGACGCGATCGAGTTTCGGGCAGGACTCGACAACAAGCTCTTCTCGGACTTAACGCTGGCGCTCGACGTCCTCGGGCAGTTCGATCTCAATAAGGATGAAGCAGTGCATCTCGCTCCTGGCAGCGTTACGATCACGGACCGGGTCCCGGGAGGTCTCAGCGTGAGAAACGTTCCGCTGAGCAATATCCCTGACAGAACAAACGACAATGCACTCACAGCCTCAATCGGATTGCGCCTCTCCCCTTCGGACAGGTTCATGATCTTTGGCAATGTCCTTGTTCCGTTGAACGACGGCGGTCTCCGGGCGATGGTGACTCCGACGTTGGGGCTCAGCTTCTATTTCTGACGTAGCCGCGTTACCCGCCGTTTCGGTCCACGCAACGGACAAGGGGTAAGCCACCCTCGTTCGACCAATGATCCTTGCTTTTTCCCCGATTCCCGCTTATTTTAAAACACCAACCGGCTTCAGGCACCATCGCTTGCCCGGCGTCCGGAGCACGATTCGGTCGCCGGCCCACCCGGTTCTTCCACGCGCACGTTCTCACAACTACGGAGTGTCCATGCACTGCATCCCGCAGATGCCTGTCCGCCGATTCATGCTGACGCTGCTTTTGCTCGCGTTAGGGTTAACTGCAGCGGGTCAGGAGAAGAAAGGCCTGACCTTCGACCAGATCTTCAAAGGTGCCGGGCCGCGCGTTACCACGAGTCTCCCTTCCGTGACGGGGTGGGCAGACGACGACCATTACCTCGAAGTCCGAAGAGCAGAGGCGGGCCACAAGGGAGGGGCCTACGCGATCGAAGCGGCCAGCGGGGCCGCTACGCTGTACAGGGACATGGAGCAGTATCGCGCCATCATCGGTGTCGGGATCGAACCATCCGCGCCGGCGTCGGCTACCGAGAAGTATGACAAGCTCATCTACGTGAAAGAGAACGATCTCTTCTTCCTGAATGCTGCGACAAGGGAGTTCCGGCGCCTGACGCAGACCCCCGGTGTGGAGAAGAACCCGACAATCTCCCCCGACGGAGCGTATGTGGCCTTCACGCGCGATAACAACCTCTTCGCGATCGAGCTGGCGAGCGGGAAGGAGAAGCAGTACACGGCGGATGGGAGCGACGTTGTGTACAACGGCTGGGCATCGTGGGTCTACTACGAGGAAATCTTTGGCCGTCCTTCGCGGTACCGCGCCTTCTGGTGGTCCCCCGACAGCCGGCACCTCGCATTCTTCCGGTTCGACGACAGTCGAGTGCCGTTCTTTCCCCTGTTCAGCGACGAAGGGGTCAATGGCTCGGTCGAGCAGACCCGCTATCCCAAACCCGGCGATCCCAACCCTGCTGTTCGTTGCGGCATCGTGCCCGTGGTGGGAGGTCGAGTGACCTGGGCGCGGTTTGACGAGGGGAACGACCAGTACTTTGGAACCCCCTTCTGGGCTCCGGGCGGCGCATCCCTCTGGGTGCAGTGGATGAACCGCGGCCAGGATACTCTGAAGCTGGTCGCCGTGGATCCCTCTACAGGCGCCACGTCTCAGATCGCCGAGGAGCACCAGTCTTCGTGGGTGGAATGGTACCCGTCGATCACGTTCCTGAGTGACGGTTCCGGCTTCATTGTGAAAAGCGACAGGGACGGTTGGAAACATTTGTACCTGGTCGGAATGGATGGCAAGGTGAAACAGCAGTTGACCAGGGGAACGTGGGAGGTCGTCGATCTGCTCTGCGTGAACCTCGCCCGGCGCCGTACCTACTTTACTGCGAGGAAAGAAGCGACAACCCGCACCGACCTCTACAGTGTAAGCCTTGATGGCACCGGTCTGAAGCGCTTGACGACAGGCCTCTTCACGCATTCCGTGCAGGTCTCTCCCTCGGGCAAGTATTTTATCACGAGCTACGGGAACGTCGCCACCCCCACGCGCATGGCTCTCCACACGGAGGAGGGGACGCTTGTCCGGGAGCTCGCGGACAGCAAGACCAACGAATTCGACCGGTATGAGCTGGCCCGGACGGAGCTGTTCACCATTCCAACGTTCGATGGATACGCGCTTCCCGCCATCTGGACACTCCCGGCGGGGTTCGATCCAGCGAAACGGTATCCCGTCCTCATTTCCGTTTACGGCGGTCCCCTTTCACCAACCGTCTCCGAC
Source organism: Bacteroidota bacterium (assembly GCA_040756745.1). Classification (GTDB taxonomy): domain Bacteria; phylum Bacteroidota; class Ignavibacteria; order UBA10030; family UBA6906; genus JBFLYO01. The sequence goes on along the minus strand of JBFLYO010000017.1, from coordinate 31,698 downwards.
GGATGGAAAGGGATAGGCGAGCAGTGGCTGGCGCAGGAAGGTGTGATCCAGATGTCCGTCGACCACCGCGGCTCCGGACATTTCGGCAAAGAGGGGGCGGCGCAAATGTATCGCTGCCTCGGGAAATGGGAGATGCACGACTACGGCGAGGCGGCCCGATGGCTCCGGTCACGCCCGTTCGTCGATACGACGAAGATCTGCATCACTGGGGCGAGTTACGGGGGCTATGTTGCATGCATGGCACTCACGGCGGGTGCAGGGCTCTTCACGCATGGCCTGGCGGGTTCCTCTGTGACCGATTGGAGACTGTACGACTCGCACTACACCGAGCGATACATGGATACACCTGCGGAAAACCCCGAGGGGTACAAGGAAGGCTCCGTGATGACTCACGCAGATAGGTACCGGGGATTGCTCCGCATCGTTCACGGGACGATGGACGACAACGTCCACATGCAGAACGCGCTCCGACTCGTTGACACGCTGGAAGATCTGAACAAACACTTCGAGCTTCTGATCTACCCGGGAGGAAGGCATGGCTGGGGAGGGCCCAAGGCCATCCATTCCCGGAACGAGAACTACAGGTTCTACTATAGGTACTTGATCGGGAAGGAATTCCCCGACAAACTGTTCCAGGGCGCAGGGCTGATGGGACGTCGGCGTCGCTGAGTCGCATCGCGCGCCTTGCCATTCAATTCCGTATTCGGGATATTTGTAGGGACGTTATCCATGAGGAGTTGATGAAGAGAGACGTAACAGACTTTGAGAAGGAGGTCCTGGCGCTGAGCCACACGACACCTGTTCTCGTCGATTTCTGGGCTGAGTGGTGCGGGCCGTGCAGGATACTGGGACCGGTGCTCGACAGATTGGCCGAGAAGCACGCGGGGGAATGGGAATTGAAAAAGGTCGATACCGAAGCTCTACCGGATGTCGCCGCTCGCTACGGGATACGGAGCATTCCGAACGTCAAGCTGTTCTCCGACGGCACGGTGATCGACGAGTTCATCGGTGCCCTCCCCGAAGGGGCCGTCGAGGCGTGGCTAGCGAAAGCACTTCCGGACAAACACCGGAAAGAGATCCTGCAGGCAGAAACACTGCTCAGAGAGGGCAAGCGGACGGAGGCAGCCGGGGTCCTGGAGCACGTTGTTGCAGATTCTCCTCAGCATGATCACGCGCGTGCTCTCCTCGCAATCACCTTGGTGTTTGAGAACCTTCCCCGCGCGGTCGGACTCGTCGAGCAGATCCATCCCGCCGACAAGGACGGCCTGACGGCTGAGGCGGTCCGCACCTTTAACCACCTGCTCGAGGTGCTCAAACATCCCGACCGCCTCCCGGAACACGCAGTGCAAGCCCCGTACCTTGACGCGATCAGGAGTCTGAAATCCGGTGAATTCGATCGTGCGCTGGGTCTCTTCCTCGATGTGATCCGTGGCAACAGATTTTATGATGACGACGCTCCTCGGAGGGCCTGCATTGCGATTTTTGCTTATTTGGGGGAAGATCACGAAATCACCCGGAAGCGAAGGAGGGAACTCAGCAGTGCACTCTACATCTAGCTAAGCCACCGGCTGACCGATCAAGACCGCCGCCCCTCAAAACGCTCAAAAAACGGCACTCTTCGCAGTTTTTGTTGTAATTCCTTCCAAGTTACTCGGCTTCCGTAGGTAAAAAATGCCTCCCATTTCCCCATCTTTGACTGAAATCAAGGAATTCAATCCGCAATTGTGACCGTGACACGCTCAGGGACAATGGTATGCGGTTTGTGTTCATAGTATGCAGAGTTTGAAAGGGGCACTGGGGAGATGCCCCGTACAGGAAGCAGCATCAAGCACTCAGGGGGGGATATGAAGGCCATCGGGATCATCGTCGCGTTCTTCGGGGTCGTAGCGTTCACGAAGTTTTATCTCGCGCCGCCGACGTCGGGCGACGGGCGCCAGGTCATCACCAACTATGTCCGTCAGTGCTCCGAAGGGAACATGCGTCTGGCCGACTTTCACCAGACCGCGGGGCGGGAATACATCCTGGGGGGTGTGCGGATCTATGTGATGGCATTCGAGGGGACGGTCGAGTGCACGACGGACGATCCGGCGAAGGATGGGTTGCAGGTGGAATTTGCGTTTGACAGGACGAACAACGACCAGGTCCCCGCGATGCGCGCCGGGGAGCGGCGTATTGTGCGGGGCGCGATTCAGTTCGAGAAGACGACCTATGCCTGGGTGGGACAGCCGATGTAACCCGGCTGCCGGGCTGGCGTAGACCACGGCCCTTTCTCTGCCGGGCAGCAGAGGAAGGGCCGTTTCACGTTATTCATCCCCTTCCACGTTGCGCTTGTCAGTTTTCTTTCTAGATTCTCATACACGGAAACTATCAAGGAGGATCAGCGGCGCATGATCGATATGGTCATTATCGGGGCTGGCCCGGCAGGGATCAGCATGGCGGTGGAAGCACGCGCGGCGGGCATCGCTGCCGACCAGATCCTGCTCCTCGAGAAAGCCGCGGAACATTCGTTCTCGCTGAAGAAATACTACCCGGACAACAAGCTCGTGACCGCGAATTACAAGGGCTTCGACGCCGTCTGCACGGGCGTCATGTGCCTGGTCGACTCCTCCAAGCACGAAACCATCTCGTACCTCGACCAGACAATCCGCGACTACGATATCAGGGTCCGATATGCGGAGATGGTGCACAAGATCGCGACAAATCCCGCCCAACAGAAATTCACGTTGTACACCGACAAGGGAGAATACGCGGCAAGGGTGGTGGTGATCGCCATCGGCATCCTTGGCAAACCCAACAAGCCAGACTACAAGCTCCCGTTGACGCTCAAAGACAGAATCCTGTACGACATGACGACCACGGACGTGTCGCACTCCGACGTTCTCGTCGTGGGGGGAGGGGACAGCGCGTCGGAATACTGCCAGTATCTTGTCGAGAAGGGGAACAGAGTCACGATGAGCTATCGCCGCCGCGAGTTCACGCGGATGAACGACATCAACCGGAAAAGCATCCTGGCGCTGTGTGAACGGCAGCAGGTGGAGATCCTCTTCGAATCAAACATTGTTGCCGTGAGAGATTCCGGCGGGAAAGCGGAGGTGCAGTTCACGGAAGCCCCATTGGGGACCCGCGGGTATGACTATATCGTCTATACACTCGGCGGCACGACGCCACACAACTTCCTGAAGACGATCGGCATCGAGTTCGAGGGGGACGCGCCCACGATGAAGGACGGGCATGAGACGAACGTGCCCGGCATGTTCCTCATTGGCGACCTGAGTGCGGGCACCAAGGGGGGATCGATCATCTGGGCGTTCAATTCCGCCAATACCGCAATGAAGAAGATCTGCCGCGACTACCTGGCGTGCACGGCAGAACCCGGAAGCACGCCGTCGCTGAAGACATAGCTCCTCCCGCTACAGCGTCAATTCCATGCAGGCCGCGTGCGAGGGACAGGCCCCGGTGAACTCCACCGAGCCGGTGACAGGGCCTGTCACGGTTGCCGCATCAATGGTGCGGAATCCCTTCCGCCGGAAATACTCTTCCGCCGTCTCCGTCAGCAGTATCAACCGTCGCACGGCATGCTTCCTCGCAAGCGCGACGATTTGTGCAAAGAGCGCCGAGCCGATACCGGCGTTTCTCCAGGCGGGGGCCACGACCGCCGAGCGGAGCAAGGCGGTCTCACCATAGAGCTCTACCCCGATTGCCCCGACCAGCTCGCCGTCCCGTTCGGCGACGAGAAACGTCCGGTAATGCTCGTCAACTCCCGCCACGGGAAGCGATGCCTCCGCGAGCAGGGCATGGAGTGTGTCCAGATCCGTCTGCGCGGCGGGGCGAATCAGGAATGGTCTTGAGGGGCGCGGCATCGACAGTTCGCTCCCGGCGCGTCAGCAGCACCCCGTCGAGGGGGGACAGCAGGCCTCTTTCCGGCCGTAGATGGTGATGCTGGTGATGGCCGTTCCTGATGCGCGGAATTCCCTCAGCTCGTCTTCCGAGAGATACTGCAGGAGCAATTCATCAGGCAGATGGATCGGCTTCACCTTGACGACACGAACGTCCGTGAACCCCGCGTTCGTGATAAGGGCGAGATAGGCATCCCTGTCGATCGCCCCGGACACACATCCCGCGTACATCTCGGCGGCTTCACGGATCGAGCGGGGGAGGTTGCCGCTGATGACGATGTCGGATATGCTGAAGTGCCCCCCGGTCTTCAGCACCCGGAAGATTTCGGAGAATGCCTTGGCTTTGTTCGGGACAAGGTTGAGCACACAGTTGCTGATCACCACGTCCGCCGTCTGGGCTGTCAGCGGCAGCTTCTCAATGTCGCCGAGGCGGAACTCGACGTTGTGGAATCCCAGTTTAGCGTTGTTGGCGCGCGCCTTTTCGATCATCGCTTCGGTCATATCGACGCCGATGACCTTTCCACTGTCTCCCACGATCGTCCGTGCGACAAAGACGTCGTTTCCCGCGCCGGAGCCCAGGTCGACGACGGTATCGCCGGCCGAAATCCGCGCAAATTCTGTCGGTATCCCGCACCCCAGGCCGAGGTCGGCCTCCTTTTGATATCCCTTCAACCGGGTATAGTCTTCGGCGAACACCGCATAGTCGACGGTGCAGCATCCCCCCGTGCCGCAGCATGAGGAGGCGTTCTCCTCGCGCGATTGTCCGGCAATGGCCGCGTACTTTTCTCTCACAACATTCTTGAGGTCATCGGGTGTTTCCATTGGTGTCTCCCTGGTCACTGTTTTGCGGATTCTTGTACGGGGTCCGCGACGATTTCGTCGAGGAACCCCTGCAGAAGCTGCGACATCTGTGTGAGTGTTTCATGGTTGAGGCAATAGCATGAGCGGGGACCCTCGATCTCCCCGCGTATCAGCCCGGCTTCTTTGAGCTCTTTGAGATGCTGGGAGACGGTCGACTGCGCAAGCGGAAGGACGTCGACGATCTCTCCGCAGATGCAGGAGGCCCGCTCGGCCAGGGTTCGGAGGATCGCCACGCGCGCGGGATGCGACAGGGCGCGCGCGAAGGCGGCGACCTTGTTCTCTCCGGCAGGGAATCTATTCTTCTTGTTCATTGCCACCTCGCTGCCCTGTAATCGCTTATCGTAAATATACGATAAAAAAATTGAGTGTCAACACTTTTCTTGATTCTCACCCCCCCTTTCAGTAACCTCACACACATTAAACGATTACACGAGGAGGCGATGGCCGGTCACCTGTTCCGTACGAAATCCCTCGATGCCATCCTGCAGGACGTCGAGTCCCCCGACCACCGGCTCAAACGCGCACTGGGGGCGGTCGACATCGTCATGCTCGGCATCGGCGCAATCATCGGCTCGGGGATCTTTGCCACCATCGGGACCGCGGTGGCTGGCGACGCCGTCCGGGCGGGTGCAGGTCCCGCGATCGTCCTCTCGTTCATCCTGACCGCGGTTGCCTGCGCCTTCTGCGGGCTCTGCTACGCCGAATTCGCTTCTCTCGTCCCGATCTCCGGGAGCGCCTACACCTATTCGTACGCAACACTCGGGGAACTGGTTGCGTGGATCATCGGGTGGGATCTGATCATCGAATATGCGGTGGGAAATGTCGCTGTCGCGATCGCCTGGGCGGCGTACTTCCATCAGCTCTGCGCGGGCCTGGGTCTGCAGATCCCCGCGTGGCTGGCTGTCGACTACCGTTCGGCCCATCAGGCCGCCGAGGCGGTCATGCAGAGCGGCCAGACCGATCCGGCGTTGGTCCTGGCCCACCAGGCGTGGCTCACCCACCCGACCCTCCTGGGGATCCCCATCATTTTCAACGCTCTTGCCGTCGGCATTGTCATGCTGATCACCTGGCTGCTCGTGATCGGCGTGAAGGAGTCGGCGCGGGTCAACAACGTCATGGTCGGCATCAAGCTCTTCATCCTCGCGTTCTTCATTTATTCGGGGGCGAAGTACGTGAAGCCGGAACACTGGACACCCTTTATGCCGAACGGTTTTCAGGGGGTCTGGGTGGGAGCGAGCCTGATCTTCTTTGCGTACATCGGATTCGATGCAATCTCTACGGCCGCGGAAGAATGCCGGAAGCCATCGCGCGATCTCCCGTTCGGCATCATCGGGTCGCTCGCGATCTGCACGGTCATCTACATCGGGGTCGCCCTGGTGCTGACCGGCATGGTCCCGTGGGACCACCTCGGCGTCGCGGACCCCCTCGCAGCGGCATTTGCCTACGTCGGGGCAGACGTCTCGGCGGGGATCATCGCCTTCGGCGCAGTGGTCTCCATGAGTGCGGTGCTGCTGGTGTTCCAGTACGGTCAGCCGCGCATTTTTTTCTCCATGTCGCGCGACGGGTTGCTCCCCCCGTACTTCGCAAACGTGCATGAGAAATACCGCACGCCGCACGTCACGACGCTCTGGACGGGGGTTGCGGTTGCGGCGATATCTGCGGTGGCGAACATCAACGAAATCGTGGAGCTGACCAACATCGGCACGCTGTTCGCGTTCATCCTGGTCTGCGCCGGCGTGATCATCCTGCGCGCCAGGGATCCGCACCGCCCGCGGGCATTCAAAACGCCGCTGGTGCCTCTCGTCCCGATCCTCGGGATACTCTCGTGCCTCTACCTGATGGCGGGACTGCCGCCGGTTACCTGGATGCGTTTTGGTGTGTGGCTCGTGGCGGGGATGGGGATCTACTTCGCCTACGGGTTCAGGAAAAGCAAGCTGAACGCCGCGCCCCTCACTCCTTCCTCTTCGGCCTCCCCCCGGCAAGAATGAGCCCGATGAAGGCGCCGTAGGCGGTGCTGAGGTAGGGATTGGATGTGATGGGGCAGGCGCCGCTCACGCAGCCGATGAAGAAGTAGTAGGCAAATCCCCCCGCCGCGCCAAGGCCGATAAACACCGCTCGCCTGAGAGCCGTTCTCATTCGGTGATTATCGCCGGCCTGATTTCGACCTCTGCCGTAACGGAGCGCCCGATCAGGCAGTTCTGGTGGGCCTCCTCGACGGCCGCCGCGACGAGAGCCCGGTCGGCGCCGGCCCCCACGACGATCGTTGGCGAGAGGACGACTTTCGTGAACCGGTATCCCCCCTCGGCAAACTCCAGGACCCCCCGGGCCGCGCTCGAATATTCCTTCAGGGCGATCCCTTTCCGCGCGGCGAACGCGAGGAACGTCGTCATGTGGCAGAGATCGATGGCTGCGACATACAGATCCTCAGGCGTCCAGACGCCGGGGATGCCTTTGAACTCTGGCGGGCTGGCAACGCGCACGTCGGTCTTTCCTCCCGACCCGATGATGCCCGTTCGGTCGCCGGTCCAGGAAGTGGTGGTTGTGTACTCGAACGTCTTGAGACGTGTCGTCGTGGTCATTCCGTTTTCCTCGTCCTGATGCTGAAGGGGACGTAGAGCGGACAACGGCTCATCGCACCGGTCACAAGGAAGACCAGCGCGAGCACACCCAGCACGACGCCCAGCACACCTTCAAGCGTGCCGGTCAGGAGCAGGATGCCGACAAGGATTGTGAGGGCGAAGCGGAGAGCGCGGTCGAGTGATCCAATATTCTTTTTCATGGCATGATCCAGAGTGTGAACTGATGACCATTGGCGGCAGCATGCAGCCGCCGTGGGACTGGTGATGGGATGCAGTGGGCGGGAAAAGGGGTCGGCGTTGCGGGGGATGTCAGCGAGAGGGGCGCCGCCTCCCTGTCGAGGAGGGCCGCCTCTCCGACTCCAGCGCTGCGAGAACCTTGAAGAGCCGCGTATGGATAGTGCGCGGAAGGCGGGGGGTCGGCACGGCGCGATAAAGACCGACGGTCTTTTTCAGCGAATCGAGATACGCCTGGCAGTCGGAGCACGACGCGAGATGTTCCCTGATCATCCGGCACTCGGGCGAGGTGATGTCCTGGTCAAGGTCCTCGCAGATGCGAGTGTATACTTCTGTGCATTTCATGGGCGTCCTCCGTCGGACGATCGCATGTATGGATCAAGTTGCTCACGCAGGAACGCACGCGCCCGCCGCAGGCGCGATTTTGCCGCTTCCTGCGAAATGCCGGTGATGGCCGCCGTTTCCTCGGTCGATTTTCCCTCGATGTCTCTGAGCACAAAGACGATGCGATACTCCGCCGGGAGCTTTTCAATCGCCGCATCCAGATGCGCGCGGAGCTCATCGGTCAGTACGGCGTCCGCGGGCGTCTGATCCCAGCGTGCAACCTCGCGGACAAACCGGCCGTCAGGGGAGGTTTCAGGACTATCAAGAGCCTCCAGCGATTCCTCAAGCTCAACGACCTTCCTCCGCCGGTGCCGCATCAGGCAGCTGTTCGTGACGATCGCGTAGAGCCAGGTTGAGAACTTCGACCGCCCATCGAAGCTCCGAAGCTTCCGGAACACGTTGATGAATGTGTCCTGAAACGTCTCCTCCGCCTTCTCCCGTTCACGGCAGAGCTTGAAGGCGAAGCGATACACCGTCTCCTCGTACCGCCGCACGAGCTCGGAAAATGCCCGCCTGTCCCCCTCCTGCGCGGCTGCGATCAGGCGGTCTTCCGCGAGCGACCTGACTTCTGAGGTTTTCATTGATAGGATGCCGGACTGGTTCGAAAAGAGTCATCCCGAAGCCCCGCCAGGACGAAAAGATACGACATCTGATGATTGCGTACAACGGGGGAATCCGCTTGATTCTCTTTCTCGCCTTTTGAATATTTCAACGCCGTACGCTGTATGCCGATCCCGCACCGGTCTGGCACACACTCTCACCTCAGGAGGATTGTTATGGCAGAGAACAAGCTGACAGGGGATGTCTACTATCCGTCGGAGGAGGTCCTCCGGCAAGCCCATGTCACCGATTGGGATGCGCTCGCCACCGCAGCGGAAAAGGATCTGGAGGGGTTCTGGGCAAAGGAGGCAAATGAGCTTCACTGGTTTGAGAACTGGGACAAAGTGCTCGAGCAGGACAAGAAGCCGTTCTACAAATGGTTTACGGGAGGAAAGACCAACATCGCCTACAACTGCCTCGATCGCCACGCGATGACCGCCCGGAGGAACAAGCTGGCGCTCCTGTGGGAAGGGGAAAAAGGTGAATTCCGGTCGTTTTCCTATTTTGCGCTGCGCCGCGAGGTCTGCCGGTTTGCCAATGTCCTGAGGAGTCTCGGCGTCCAGCGCGGTGACCGCGTCACCATTTACATGGGTCGCATCCCCGAACTCCCCATCGCCATGCTTGCCACCGCACGGCTTGGCGCCATCCATTCGGTGGTGTACGGCGGGTTCACGGTCGAGGCACTCGCCGAACGGATTGAAGACAGCCAATCCAAGGTGCTGATCACCTGCGACGGCGCCTACCAGCGCGGGAAGGTCGTTCCGCTGAAGCAGATCGCCGACGAGGCGCTGCAGCGGGCGGCAACGGTGGAGAGCGTGCTCGTCGTGAAACGGACTGGCGAGCCCGTCAATATGGAGTCGGGGCGCGACATGTGGTACCACGAGCTGATGGCCCTCCCCATTGCCGGCAACTCCTGTCAGGTCGAGGTCATGGATGCGGAGGACCCGTTGTTCCTCCTGTACACCTCCGGCACGACGGGAAAACCGAAGGCAATCCTCCACACGCACGGCGGGTACATGGTGGGGACTTACACGACGCTGAAGTACGTGTTCGACATCCATGAGGAGGACCGGTTCTGGTGCGCGGCCGATCCGGGCTGGGTCACGGGACACAGCTACATTGTGTACGGCCCGCTCCTGAACGGCGCCACGTCGTTCATGTACGAGGGGGCGCCCACGTATCCTTACCCCAACCGCTGGTGGCAGATGATCGAGAAGTACGGAATTAACATCCTCTACACCGCGCCCACGGCCATCCGGGGACTGATGCGATTCGGCGAAGCGTGGCCGAACCGGCATGACCTCTCCTCGCTCCGGCTTCTCGGATCCGTTGGTGAGCCGATCAACCCCGAGGCGTGGAAATGGTACCATCGCGTGATCGGCAAGGGGAAGTGCCCCATCATGGATACCTGGTGGCAGACCGAGACCGGCATGTTCATGATCACTCCGCTGCCCTGCGTGCCGTTGAAACCCGGTTCAGGGACCCGCCCCTTTCCCGGCCTCAAGATGGACATCCTGAACGAAGAAGGGAAGCCCGTAGGCCCGAACGAAGAGGGATTCCTCGTGGTCAAGACGCCGTGGCCGGCGATGATGCGGACGATCTACAAGGATCCCGACCGTTACGTTTCACAGTACTGGTCGCGTTACCCGGGTGTGTACCTCACTGGCGACTCCGCCCGTCGCGATGAGGATGGCTATTACTGGGTCATCGGCCGCGTGGACGACGTCATCAAGGTGTCCGGGTACCGACTCGGGACGGCGGAGATCGAAAGTGCGCTGGTCAGTCACCCGGCGGTGGCCGAGGCGGCGGCGATCGGCCTCCCTCACGAGGTCAAAGGGAACGCCATCCACACGTACGTGATCCTGAAGACGGGCGTCGCCGTGCACGAGAAGCTGGGCGAGGAGCTGCGCAATCACGTGGCGCATGAGATGGGCCCCATCGCCAAACCTGACCATATAGAATTCGTCAGCTCACTCCCGAAAACACGGAGCGGGAAGATCATGCGGAGGGTGCTCAAGGCTCGTGCACTGGGTCAGGACCCCAAGGACCTCACCACTCTGGAAGAATAGGACACACGAAACCCGGTTGCAGCCGCGGAGACCTGAGGGTTGCCGCGGCTGCGGCGTTTATGGGCCGAGGGAAGATTTTCCTCCTCTTTTTTGTTATATTTAATCACGTAAAGAGTTTCTGCGGCACCAGGAAGAGCGATATGCACTCGGCGGTCAACATCATGGTTCCCCTTCTCCCGGCCCTGTACGCCGTTCTGGTGGTGTTGTACGGCCTTTCCTTCTTCGGCAATTTCCCGAGCATCGACAGGATGAAGTCTCCGGCGCTGATCGGGACGGTGGCCCTGCATCTCCTGTATCTCGTGTTCCGGACAACGGCGTTCGATCATCCGCCCATCACGACGGTGTTTGAGATCATGTCGCTGCTCGCACTCTCGATCGCCATCGGCTACACGTACATCGAGCTGCGCACCCGGGCCACGAATACGGGATTCTTCATCCTGTTGATTGCGCTGGCGTTCCAGACCGTGTCGTCGCTTTTCATCAAGGATCTGACCGACATCCCCGAGTACCTCCACAGTCTTGTCCTCGGTTTCCATGTCTCGGCGGCGCTCCTTGGATATACGGCGATTTCGCTCTCCGCCGCATACGGGTTTCTGTACCTGATGCTCTACCATGAAATCAAGTCGTCCCGTTTCGGCCGGATTTACAACCGCCTCCCCAACCTGGAGATGCTGGAGACGATGAGCCACAAGGCGGAGGTGTTCGGCTTTCTCACGCTGAGCGTTGCGATCGTCATCGGCCTCCTCTGGCTTCCCCGCGTGTTCAGCGAATTCTCCTACTGGGATCCGAAGCTCGTCGGGTCCCTGGCGATCTGGATCCTCTATGCCGTCGGTCTCGCGGCCAAGCACCGGCTGGGATGGCAGGGGAGGAAGACAATGATCATCTCGCTTGTGGCATTCGGATTTGTCTTTCTCTCCATGACGGTCATCAATCTGTATATGAGCGGATTCCACAGCTTTTACTGAGATATGGACCTCCACGCCATCGGGATCAGCCACCACACGGCGTCGCTTGACGTCCGGGAACGAATGTGGCTTTCCAATGAAGAGATCCGCGGGGTCCTCGAGCGGGTAAAGGGCAACCTCTTCCACGAGGCCGTCCTCGTCTCGACGTGCAACCGGACGGAGCTCTACGGCCTCGGACCGGTGGCCGATGAAACGGCGTTGAAACGGCTGCTGATCGAGTTCAAGGGGGCGGGGGACGCCGTCCGGCCTGAACACTTCATCGGAGCCGCGTCCGGCTCCGCCGTGCATCATCTCTTCAGGGTTGCGGCGGGAATCGAGTCCATGGTCATCGGGGACATCCAGATCCTCAATCAGGTGAAGGAGGCGTTCGGGATCGCGCGCGAGGCGGGCACCATGGGCCCCGTCTTGAACCGGCTCATGCAGGCGACACTGCACGTCGGCAAGCGGGTGCGGACCGAGACTTCCATCTGCGAGGGTGCAGTCTCCGTGAGCTATGCGGCGGTCGAGCTTGCAAGCAAGATCTTCGCCGACCTGTCAAAGAAGTCGGTGCTTCTCATCGGAGCGGGGGAAACCGGCGAACTGACGCTGAAGCATCTCCTTGGCAAGGGGATCGGTCACGTCAAGATCGCCAACCGGACGAAAGAGAAGGCCGAAGCGCTCGCCGGGACATTCGGCGGGACGGTGGTGGAGTACGATCAGATGGTGGAGGGGCTTCGCACCGTGGACATCGTCATCACGTCGGTAAACGCTCCGGCGTACATCGTTCAGCCCGACGATGTCCACCGCGTGATGAAGCAGCGGTCGAACAACCCCCTCTTCATCATCGACATCGGCGTCCCGCGCAATGTGAGTCCCGCCTCCAGGAAAATCGAAAATGTCTTCCTCTACGACATGGATGCCCTGAGCGCGATCGTTGACTGGAACCTCGATCGGCGCACCGCGGAGATCCCGCGGGTGACGAGAATCATCCGGGAGGAGCTGGTCGACTTCCTTCGCTGGCACAATGCGCTGGAGGTCGGCCCGACGATCCAGGAGTTCCGCGAAGCACTCGAAGACATTCGCCGCCAGGAAGTGGAGAAGAACCTCAACCGCTTCCGCCCTGAGGACCGCGAGCTGGTTGAACTGGTGACCAGAAGGATTGTCAACAAGATCCTGCATCAACCGACCACGGTCCTCAAGCAGGGCGCCGAGGGGGGCGGTCACAACAGCGAAACCATCCACCGCGTCCAGGCGCTCCGGGAGCTGTTTGGCTTTTCCCGCAACGGGAAGGCGCCGCGTGGAGAATAAGACTCTCAGGATCGGCAGCCGTGGAAGCGAACTTGCGCTCTGGCAGGCCCGCTGGGTGGCTCGAGAATTGCAGAAGCATCATCCGTGGCTCGAGACGACGCTCGAGGTGATCCGCACGACGGGGGACCGCGTCCTGGATTCTCCGCTGGCGGCCATCGGGGATAAGGGGCTTTTTACCAAAGAGATTGAGGAGGCCCTGCGTGCGGGGCGGATCGACATTGCCGTACACAGTCTGAAAGATCTACCCACGCTGGTTCCTGCAGGACTCGTCATCGGCGCAGTGTGCCGCCGCGAGGACGTGCGTGATGTGTTCATCCCCCATCCCGATAACCCGGTCCGCACACTGAAGGAACAACTTTACGGTGCGCTTATCGCCACAGGGAGCCTCAGGCGGAAATGCCAGCTTCTTGCCCTACGCCCCGACGTCACCGTCGTTGATCTCCGGGGAAACCTGCATACGCGGATGAAGAAGCTGGAAGAATCGACGTGGCAGGGGATCATTCTCGCGCGTGCGGGGGTTGTGCGCCTGGGTCTTGACCAGGCCATCGGTGAAGTGATTCCTGCCGATGTCATTCTGCCGGCGGTGGGACAGGGGGCGCTCGCGATCGAGATGAGGGAAGGAGATGCGGAGGTGGCGGAAACTCTTGAGGGGTTGGCAGACGCATCTACCACGTTTGCCACCACTGCGGAGCGGGCTCTCCTCCGTCGGCTCGAAGGAGGCTGCCAGGTGCCGATCGGCGCACACGGGCGTCTGGTGGAGAGGAACGGGTCGATTCCCGAGCTCCGGCTGGACGCCATGGTAGGGTCGCTCGACGGCAAAACGATCGTCCGGGGGAGGATTCACGGGCAGCCGGAGGAAGCGGACGACCTCGGCCGGAAACTTGCTGAGACACTACTTCAAGGAGGTGCGGAACAAATCCTCCGGTCGATACGCCCGGCATCCCATGAGCCTGCGTAGCCGCACCATCCTGGTGACCCGGCCCAGGCGGCAGGCCGGCGAGATGGTGAAGGAGATCGAGAAACGTGGCGGAACCGCCGTCGTTATTCCCTTGATCACGATCGCGCCACCGGCATCGTGGAGGGAGTGCGACGATGCGATCCGGCGCATCAGGGACTACGACGCAATAGTCTTTACGAGCGTTAATGCCGTCGAGGGGTTCTTCGGACGGGCGGTGATCCTGGGTCTGGACGACGCCCAGCGTGCCGGACTGAGGACGATTGCAGTGGGCAACAAAACTGCCGAGGCAGTCCGCACCTTCGGCGCGAGGGTTGACCTCACCCCCCCGGAAGCGACCGCAGTCTCGCTGGCCTCCTCACTGGGCAAAGTGTATGAGGGGACACACCTTCTCTTTCCGTGCGGCACGCTTGCACGGGAGGAGACGACCCGAGGGCTCCGAAACGCCGGCGCGGCCGTCGATCAGGTGATCGTCTACACCACGACCAGGCCGGAGGGACTCGAGGCAATGAGTATCATGCGGCGAATCCTCGGGGGCGAGTTCGACGTTTTAACGTTTGCCAGCCCGTCGGCAGCCGAAAATTTTGCGTCGTTGTTCGACTCGCACAACCTTGCCGCAGTCCCCGACCACGCGAAGATCGCTGTCATCGGTCCGACGACAGCGGATGCGATCCGCGACCTCGGACTTCCGGTCGATATGATGGCGCGCGAGTCGACCGCCCGGGGGCTGGTGCAGTGCATCGACGATTTCTACAATTGAAGGCGAATGAATAGTGACAGGTTTCTCCGGGCGTGCAGGCGTCAGGGCGTCGACCGGACACCCGTCTGGATGATGCGACAGGCGGGCCGTTATCTTCCGGAATACCGAGCCGTCCGGGCGAAGACCGACTTCCTCACGATGTGCAAAACGCCGGAGCTGGCCGCCGAGGTCACGCTCCAGCCGGTCGACATTCTCGGCGTGGATGCGGCAATCATCTTTTCCGACATCCTCGTCGTCCCGGAAGCCATGGGGATGCAACTGGAGATGGTTGAGTCGCGCGGCCCTGTCTTTGGGGCACCGCTGCGAAGCGCAAGCGACCTTGAAAGTCTGAGGGACGTCGATCCGGAGCGACAGTTACGTTTCGTGATGGAGGCGATCGCTGCCTCGAAGCGGTCCCTCCAGGGACGCGTCCCCCTCATCGGTTTCGCCGGTTCACCCTGGACCATTGCCGCATACATGGTGGAAGGGAAGGGGTCCAGGGAATTCGCCGCCGTGAAACGGATGATGCTCGACGAGCCCGAACTGCTGGGCAAGATTCTTCGACGCCTCGTGGAGGTCGTGCGGCGGTACCTCGAGGCGCAGATTGCCGCGGGGGCGGATGCAGTCCAGCTCTTTGATACTTGGGGAGGTATCCTCGATCCCGATCATTACCGCAAATTCTCTCTTGATCCGATGTTTGAGATCGTGTCCGCTCTGCATCGGGACGGGGCCCCCGTGATCGTGTTTTCCAAAGGGGCCAATCATGCACTGAAGGACCTAGCGGCGATCGGAGCGGACGTTGTGGGCATCGACTGGACCGTCGATATGGCCTCGGCGCGCGAGGCGATCGGGGAACGGGTCGCGATTCAGGGGAATCTTGATCCATCGTTTCTCTACGCATCCCCCGAAATGATCAGAAAAGAAGTCCGCTCCATCCTCCGGAAGTACGGCCGCGGCCCAGGCCATGTCTTCAACCTGGGACACGGAATCTTCCCGGACGTGCCTGTGGAACATGTACGCGCCATGGTCCGCGCGGTACAGGAGGAAAGCACAGTATATCATGTCTGAGCGGCGGGGGGCTCCGAAGCGATCTCCTCTTGCCGTTCGGATGCAGGAGTACATTGAGGGGCTGCAGGAACAAATCTGCAGGGCGCTGGAGGAACTTGACGGGAAGCGGAAATTCCGCGAGGACCGGTGGGAGCGACCCGGCGGCGGCGGAGGGCGTGCACGCGTGATCGAAGACGGGGCCCTTCTGGAGAAGGGGGGAGTGAACAGTTCGGCGGTTCACGGCCTCCTCCCCGAGACGATGGCCGAGACACTGCAGGTGCCCCGCGCGGAGTTCTTTGCCAGCGGGATTTCTCTCGTCCTCCATCCGCGGAGCCCGATGATCCCGACGGTGCATGCCAACTTCCGGTACTTCGAGCGGGAAGGGGGGGATTTCTGGTTCGGTGGGGGGATTGATCTGACGCCGTACTATCCGTTTGAAGAGGACATTGTTGGATTTCACCGGACCCTCAAGGGGGCGTGTGATGCCCATGGGGCGGACCTTTACCCCCGCTACAAGAAGTGGTGCGATGAATATTTCTTCCTTCGTCACCGAAACGAAACGCGCGGCGTCGGAGGGATCTTTTTCGATTACCTTCGCGGAGACGGCGAGAAGCTCTTCAGCTTTGTGCGCTCCGTCGGCGACACATTCCTGCCGGCCTACACGCCCATCGTTCTCCGGCGGGCCGGAGAGGAATGGGGGGAACGGGAACGTGCATGGCAACTCGTCCGCCGGGGCCGGTATGTGGAATTTAATCTGCTCTACGACCGGGGGACGGCTTTCGGGCTCGAAACGGGCGGTCGAGTGGAGTCGATCCTGATGTCGCTCCCCCCGCTGGTGCGATGGGGATACGATGTTCGCCCGGACCCCGGTTCGCGTGAAGCACGTCTTCTTGCACTCCTGTCATCCCCGCGGGAGTGGGTATGAACGCAAGCCCCCTGGAAGGAGCCTAGACTTCGATGCGTCTTACGGCTGATCGTCGTGCGCGCCTCCTGGAACGCCTCGCGATCCTCTCAGCGTCCCACCCGACTGCCAAGGGAGTTCGGTTGCTGCTCTCCGCCGTCGCGTCCGAGACCGGGTGCTCCTACTGCTCTCTCGTACGGGTCGATGGCGAGGACACCCGTCTGGTGTTCTCGCGGGAGTCCAGAAGCGGAGTCTCGGGACCGAAAGCCGATGATGCCGTCCGCCCGTTGGCGCGCGCGGTGATCCGTAACGGTTCCCCTGTGATGCGCGCGCGTATCGCCCAGTCGGCGGCTTCGCGCTCCTTCACAGAGGCAGGGCTTGCCGCTGTGAGCGTTGTACCCGTCAGGCTCCGACGCAGCACAGTGGGAGCGCTCTGCATAGGGAGTACGTCGCCGTTTCACGAACCGGCAGCGACGCTGAAGCTTGTCCGCATCGTTGCTGCGCATGCGGCGACCTTGCTTGACCGGGCCGGAACGGATGAGAAGCTGCACGGGGCGCTTGAGAAATATAATACACTCTTCCGCGGCGTGATCGACGCCGTGTTCCTTGTGGACCCCCGTGATGGGGCGATCATCGACGTCAACCCCCAGGCCCTGCGCCTCACCGGCCGCCGGAGAAACGAGCTGATCGGGAGCAGCATCTTCGACCTGCATGCTGAGGATTACCAGGCCTCTGCACACGCCGCGTTCGAAAGGGTGCGCACCGCGAAATGGGTTGCCCAGATCGGTCCGGTTGACTACGTCAGAAAGAACGGCAAGCGCGTCCCGACGGAGATGACCGCCAGCCTCGTCAGCCTGGGCGACCGAAACGTGATCGTTGCCATCCTCCGCGACCTGAGCGAGCAGAAACGAGCGGAGGTCAAGCTCGCGGCGTCCGAAGAGCTGCTCCGCATCATCGTCGAGGGAACGCTCGACATGTTCTTCTACGTCCACGACGTGAAGGGGATTTTCACCTACATCTCCCCCTCGGTGGAACGGATCACCGGCCACACAGCGGCATTCTGGAAAGATCACTACACCAAGTCGCTCACCGATAGCCCGATCAACCTCCAGGTCCGCGAGTACACCGAGCGCGCGATGCGTGAAGGGATCGCCGCCCCGGCCTATCTGTGCGAAGTGTATCATGCCGACGGGCGGCGCTTGCTGCTGGAGATCAACGAGAAGCCGGTGTTCAAAGAGGGGAAAGTGATCGGCGTGCAGGGGGTGGCACGCGATATCACCGAACGGAAGCGGCTTGAGGAGGCCATCCTCGAATCGCGTGACACGCTGAACCGGATCCTCAACCAGACACCTCTTGCGGTCATGGTCCTGGATCCGCGCGGCAATCTCGTGGACGTCAATGAAGCCTGGCTTCGACTCTTCGGTGCACCGGGCAAGGAGGCGGTCGTCGGCCGCGTCAACGTCTTCCATGCCAGGGTGTTCAAGAAATCGGGATTGTCCGACAATGTGGCTGCGGCCTACAAGGGACAGATCGTGGACATTCCGTCGGTGGTGATCGATCCGCGCTCCGCGTCACCCGATCTCCAGCTCACCGGAGCCGAGCGAACGGTGCATGCGCGGATGTTCCCGGTCACGGGGGGGAATGCCATGCTCACCAACGTCGTGGGCATGCTGGAGGATGTGACCGACAGGCGGCGACTCGAAGAACAGCTCATTCAGTCCCAGAAAATGGAGAGCATCGGGCTCCTCGCTGGTGGAATTGCCCACGATTTCAACAATATCCTGGGAGGCATACTCGGCTATGCCTCGTTTGTTAAGTCGCAGGTGCCGAAAGAGGACAAGATTTTTCCCCATCTGGAGACGATCGAGCGGTCGGCTCTCCGCGCGGCAGAGCTGACGTCGCAGCTTCTGGCCTTTGCACGCGGGGGCAAATACGTCGTCGGGCCGATGGCAATCAATGATCTCATCGGCGAGACCGTTGAACTGCTCCGCGGGTCCATCGAGAAGAATATCCAGTTGCAGGCCTCACTCGATCCCTCTTCACCTGTGATAGAGGCGGACGCCTCGCAGATGCAACAGGTGCTGATGAACCTCTGCATCAATGCGCGCGACGCCATGCCGGGCGGAGGGACGTTGACGATCGGCACGCAGCGCCTGGACCGGCCCGACGCGTTCCTCCAGACGGTGCTTGACGCGCGCTGGGGCCCCTACGTGAAGATCGACATTGCCGATACGGGTGTCGGTATTGACCGGACGATCCGGGGGAAGATCTTCGACCCGTTCTTTACAACCAAGGAAAAGGGAAAAGGAACCGGCCTCGGCCTTGCGACCGTCTACGGCATCGTGAAGAATCATGGGGGCTTCATCAATGTCGAGAGCGAGGTCGGCGTGGGGACAACATTCTCGGTGTACATCCCTGCCGTGGAAAAGGCCGCCGAGCGTGCTGCCGCAACCGAAAGCGGGCCGACGCGTGGCCGCGAGACCATTCTCATTGTGGACGACGAAGAGACCATCCGCACGCTGGTGTCCGATATCCTGCAGGACAAGGGGTATGCCGTGGTGGGGGCAGGCGATGGCAGGGCGGCGGTCGAAATCTATAATGAACGGGGGAGGGAGATTGACCTGGTGATCCTGGACATGACGATGCCCGGCATGGGTGGGCCGGAGACGTTTGATAAACTCAAGTCCATGAATCCGGATGTTCGCGTGATTCTTTCCACCGGCTATTCGCAGGACGAGCGTGCGCGCGATCTTCTGGCGCGCGGGGTGAAAGCGTTCGTTCAGAAACCGTACAGGATCGACGATCTGGCCGTCGCCGTGCGCCGGGTTCTCGACGCCCCGCCCGCATGAGGGTCGATGCACCATGAGTGCCCAGAAACCTCTCGGCGTCGTCCTCCTCCAGCTTGGGGGGCCTGACTCGCTCGACAGCGTCGAGCCATTCCTCGTTAATCTGTTCAGCGACCCCGATATTATTGACCTCCCGCTGGCGTTCCTCTTCCGCCGGCGGCTCGCGCGGCTGATCGCGCGCACTCGTGCGCCAAAGGTGCAGAAATACTACCGTCGCATCGGAGGGCGCTCCCCGATCCTCAAGCTGACCCTTCGCCAGGCTTCCGCCCTCGAACGTGCGCTCCTCCCCCGGCTGAACGTCAGGGTCGTCATTGCGATGCGGTACTGGCATCCAATGACCGATACGGCGATCGCTCAGCTGGCGGCAGCTGGCGTGGAGCGGGTCATCCTGCTCCCCCTCTACCCGCAGTATTCGAAGACGACCACGGGATCGAGCGTCAACGAGTGGGGCCGGGTCATTGCCCGCCGGGGCGCCACGCACATGCGCACGGAGCTCGTCGAACAGTACGCGGATCATCCCCGGTTCGTTGCCGCGCTCGTGCGGAACATCACGATCGCCCTGAACCGGGTGCCCGAATCCGAGCGCTCACACGTACATCTCGTCTTCAGCGCCCACGGCACGCCGCTGAAGCTGGTGCGCGATGGGGATCCCTACCAGCCGCAGATTGTCCGTACCTATGCCGCGGTCCTCAAAGCGGGAAACTTCGGGCTGCGCCATCATCTCTGTTATCAGAGCAAGGTTGGACCGCAGAAATGGCTCGAGCCCTCGCTCGATCAGACAATCGAGCGCCTGGCGCATGAGAATGTCTCGCATGTCATCGTCGTGCCGATCGCTTTCGTGTCCGACCACAGCGAGACCCTCTGGGAGATCAACATCGAGGGGCGGGCTGAGGCGCGTGCCCGCGGGATCAGGTATTTCGATATGTCGCCGGCACTCCATACGAACCCCTACTTTATCGACGCCCTGGCCGATCTCGTCCTGCGGAAGGCGGCCGGATGAGCGAGGCGCGTTCGGTTGTGGTTGTCGGCGGCGGCATCTCCGGACTGACGGCGGCGCACTACCTGCGGCGGGGTGGGGTGGACGTGACGGTGCTGGAACGGGACGCCGCACCGGGCGGGACGATGCAGACCATCGCGGACAACGGTTGGCTGGTTGAGACCGGACCGAACAGCGCACTCGAAACGACTCCCCTCTTCAACGACATGTTTGAAAGCCTGGGTCTCGTGGATGAGCGCGTGTACGCTCATGCGGCCGCGGACAAGCGCTACATCCTCAGGGACGGCACGCTGCATCCCCTTCCGATGTCGCCGCCGGCATTTGTCGCGTCGTCATTGTGGTCGGTTGGCGGAAAACTCCGGTTGCTGAAGGAACCGTTTGTGGGACGGGCGAGAGAAGAGGAGACGGTGGCAGAGTTTGTCGAGCGACGACTCGGCAGAGAGTTCCTGGAGTATGCCATCAACCCCTTTGTGGCAGGTGTCTATGCCGGTGACCCGGAACGGCTCAGTGTCCGTGCCGCGTTTCCAAAGCTGTATGCTCTGGAGGAGCGCTACGGAGGCCTGATTCGCGGGATGATCGGCGGCGCACGCGAGAGGAAGAAGCGGGCGGAGAAGGCAAAGGACCGGGCACGTATGTTCTCGTTCCGTCGGGGGATGCAGACGCTCCCCCGTGCGCTGGCCGGTTCTCTCGGTGACCGGCTCCGGTTGCAGACGAACGTCACCTCTGTAGATCGGATGCCGGAGGGGCGTATCAAGGTCGGGTTCGAGACGAGGGAAGGAAGGGGAGAGGTGACGGCGGACGCGGTGGTTATCGCCGTCCCTGCGTATGTCGCAGAACGCTTTGTGCGTCCCTATGCGCCATCTCTCGCGGATGCACTGGAAGGGATATCCTATCCCCCGGTGGCGCAGGTGTTCCTCGGGTACCCCGCCGCGGCAATGACCAGACCGCTGGACGGTTTCGGGTATCTCATACCGGCAAGGGAGCGACGGAAGATCCTGGGGACTATCTGGTCCTCGGCGCTCTTCCCAGGCCGTGCACCCTCCGGGCATGTTGCGCTGACAACATTCGTCGGCGGATCGCGCCAGCCCGACATCACTGGCAGGGGAGACGAAGAACTTGTCCGCCTCGTCGCGTCGGAGCTCGCCAGTATCATGGGGGTGAAAGGGGACCCGGCCTATCACAAGGTCATCCGGTGGCAGAAGGCGATTCCGCAATATGCCCTTGGTTACCTGGAGATCATGAATGCGCTTGAGGCCTTGGAGGGCCGCGTGCGCGGCCTCCATTTCTGCAGCAATTTCCGTGGCGGCATCGCGGTGGGAGATTGTGTCATGAGCGGCGAGCGGATTGCGCGACGGATCATCGGAGAAGGACACTGATCGTAGTACTTAACAACGTGAGGGCGCACCAATGAGCACCGTAGAGACGAACGTTGCACAGTTTCCGGTCTCCCGGCTCCGCCGGCTCCGGATGACCGAGACGCTGCGGAGTATGGTCCGGGAAACCACACTGACCAAGAAGGACTTCATTTATCCGTTGTTTGTGGTCCCCGGGCGGAATGTCAAAAAGGCCGTTTCGTCGATGCCAGGGGTGTTTCAGATGTCGGTCGACACCATCGTGCGCGAGTGCGCCGATGTCATGTCCCGCGGCATACCGGCGGTCATTTTCTTCGGAATTCCGGAGGAGAAGGACGAAGTCGGCTCTGGCGCGTACAACGAGCACGGCGTGGTCCAGGAGGCGCTTCGGGCCGTCAAGAAAGAGATCCCCGAGCTTTTCCTGATCACCGATGTCTGCCTCTGCGAATACACCTCCCATGGCCATTGCGGGATCGTGCGGGGGAACGAGATCGTCAATGATGAATCCGTTGAACTGCTGACACGTGAGGCACTTACGCACGCGGAAGCCGGGGCGGACATGGTCGCTCCGTCGGACATGTTTGACGGGCGCGTGAAGGCGATCCGCGAAACGCTGGATGCCAACGGCTTCCCGAACCTCCCGATCATGTCGTATGCTGCCAAGTATGCGTCGGGATTCTACGGGCCATTCCGAGAAGCGGCGGAAAGCACACCCAAGTTCGGTGACCGCAGATCGCACCAGATGGACCCCGCGAACTCCGACGAAGCGATCCGCGAGGTCGCGCAGGACATCGCAGAGGGGGCGGACATCGTCATGGTGAAACCGGCCATGCCTTACCTGGACGTGCTCTACCGGGTGAAGCAGACGTTCGGGATGCCGACAGCCGCGTACAACGTCAGCGGTGAATTCTCGCTCGTGAAGGCCGCTGCCTCGATGGGTTGGGTGGACGGGGAACGGGTGATGATGGAGATGCTGACGGGGATCAAGCGCGCCGGAGCCGATCTGATCCTGACCTATTTCGCCAAGGAAGCGGCGGAAGTCCTCGATCGCAACCGGTAAGACAGCATCATCGATGGAAACGAAACGCTCAGACCTGCTGTTTGAACGTGCGCGGGCCCTGATTCCCGGCGGGGTGAATTCGCCCGTCCGCGCATTCCGCGCCGTGGGGCGGAATCCTCTCTTTATCTCGCGCGCGTCAGGAGCACGCCTCTGGGATACGGATGGCAACGAGTTCATTGACTACGTTGGGTCCTGGGGACCGATGATTCTGGGACATGCCCATCCCCGCGTGATCGCGGCGGTTCAGCGGGCGGCAGCGTCGGGCACGAGCTTCGGTGCATCCACGGAGCTGGAAGTGGAGATGGCCGAGATCATCTGCAGGATGGTCCCTTCCGTCGAAATGGTGCGGATGGTGAACTCAGGCACTGAAGCGACGATGAGCGCAGTGCGACTCGCCCGGGCATATACCGGACGGGAGAAACTCATCAAATTCGAAGGATGCTATCACGGTCACGGCGATTCGTTTCTGATCAAGGCGGGGTCCGGTGCGATGACCCTCAGCGTCCCGGACAGTCCGGGCGTTCCTGCCGGAGTTGCCGCGGACACGCTGACGGCAGCGTTCAACAATATCGGATCAGTGGAGCGCCTTGTCGCCGAGTACCCGGGGACCGTCGCAGCCGTTATCGTCGAACCGGTGGTCGGGAACATGGGATGCGTTCCTCCTGAACCCGGGTTCCTCGAAGTCCTGCGCCACCTCTGTACCCGGGAGGGGATTGTATTGATCTTTGATGAAGTGATGACGGGCTTCCGACTCGCCCCCGGCGGTGCCCAGCAGCTGTTCCATATTGCGCCGGACCTGACGACGATGGGCAAAATCATCGGCGGCGGGCTGCCGGTGGGAGCGTACGGGGGGAGGAAAGAGATCATGGAGATGGTAGCCCCCGGCGGCCCCATGTATCAGGCGGGCACGTTGTCGGGCAATCCACTCGCCATGACGGCAGGGATCGAGACGCTGAAGCTCCTCCAGGAGGATCCGGGATTCTACGACAGGCTTGAGGAGGAATCGCGCCGGCTTGCGGAAGGCATCCGCCGGAATATCGAGTCGATGGGTCTCCCGCTGACGCAGAACCGGGTCGGGTCCATGTCAACCCTCTTTTTCTCCGGGACCCGCGTGACCGACTATGCGACAGCCCTGCAGGCGGATACGCAACGGTTTGCAGTCTACTTTCGTGAAATGCTGGGGAGGGGGATCTACCTGGCGCCCTCCCAGTTTGAAGCAGTGTTCGTTTCGATCGCGCACACCGAAGAAGACATCGATCGGACGATCGAGGCGAACCGAGGGGCGTTGCACATCGCGTTTTCCTGATCCACATTCACGGAGGACCTATGTTCACGCTCAGATGCACATCATACGTCAACGACGGCAACATCCCGACAGAATACGCCCACACGACAGTGAAAGGAGGGAAGAACATCTCGCCCGGCTTTGCGTGGGATGATCCGCCCGTGAGCACGAAATCGTTCGCGCTCTCGATCGTCGATCCGCATCCCGTTGCCAGGAACTGGGTGCACTGGTTCGTGATCGACATCCCGTTCCGCGAGCGGGCGTTGCCCGAGGGGGCCTCGCGCTCTCATGCACTCCCCCACGGAGCGAAGGAGCTGATGAACACGTACGACGAGTTGGGCTACGGCGGCCCTGCGCCGCCCAGAGGCTCGGGCGTCCATCCCTACGTCGCAACGCTCTACGCCCTGAACGTGGCGTCGCTTGCGCTGCCGAAGGAAACCCTGCTGACGCAGTTCCTGCGGGCAATTGAGGGGAAGGTGATTGCGGAGGCGGTGGTGACGGGGAATTACGAGCAAAGATAGATTGAGATTGAGATCAAGATTGAGGGGTGAGGCAGGTTAAGGGGTGAAGCAGGTCAAGGCGTGCTCCTTGACCTTGACCTCAACCTTGATCTCGATCTTAATCTCGATCTCAATCTACACCAGCGTTGCAACGAGCCTTGCAATGGCCGGTGATGCTGTCAGACCCGGCGACTCGATGCCAATCAAATTGATGAAGCCGGGCAGTCCACGGTTGCTCTCTTCCTGAATCACGAAATCGCGCACGGGCGTGCCGGGACCTTGCAGCTTCGGCCTGATCCCGCTCATGTCCGGGGTCAGGTCTTCGTCATTGACGGTCGGGAGAATACGCCGGACTGATGCTGCGAAGGCCGCCCGCTTGGATTCGTCTACGGCGTAATCGAGTGTCCGGTCGGAGAGGTATTCAATGTCGGGGCCGAACTTCAACCTCCCGCCAAGATCCACCACCGCGTGCACCCCGAGTGTCTCCTTCGTCGGCACCGGATAGACCAGTCGTTTGACCAGCCCGGAGAATGACGCCGGGAGCGCGAAGTAGCTCCCCTTGCTGTAATGGAGCCGGTATCCTGCCTTATCGATGGGAATCCCCACAAGCGCTGCGATCGAGTCGCTCTCCAGTCCGGCGGCATTGATAACGACCTCCGATGTAAACGTCGAACGCTCCTGCCCCTCCCGGACCATCACCTGGTAACCATCGCTCTTCCGTTCGATACCCACGACCTCGCAACGCATCTGCAGTTCAGCACCGTGCTCTTTCGCGCGATGATAGAAGTAGTCCATCAGGCCGTGGGCACTGATGATCCCCGTGGTGGCCGAGAAGAGTCCGCCGACCGACCGGATCTCCGGCTCGAAGGCATGCACCTCCTCCGCGGTGATCATGCGAAGGTCCACGCCGTTCGCAGTGCCGAGCCGATGCAGGCGGTCGAGCTCCGGCAGCTCTTCCGGTTTCGTCGCGGTGATGATCTTGGTGACGCGGGCGTGCGGGATGTTGTGGCGTGAGCAGAGATCGTACAGTATCCGGTTCCCTTCCAGGCACAACCTGGCCTTGAGAGACCCTGTGGGATAGTAGATGCCGGCATGAATGACTTCGCTGTTCCGGCTCGATGTCTCCTGTCCGTAGCGGGGGTTTCGTTCAAGGAGGAACAGGGGAGAGCGCCGCGCAGAGAGTTCGGCGGCAACGGCAAGGCCGACCACTCCACCGCCGATGACGGTAACTGCGGCGTCAGGCATGGGGGAGGTGGTCCAGGATCGCGGGTTCCTCCACCACCACCCAGCTCTTGTCGCGCGTGATCCCGGCGTTGCGGAAGAAGTCGTCCGTGCTGCGGCGCCGTGAATTGATGCGCACCTTCAGCCCGGAGGAATAGCGAAAGAGGGGGAGATCGTTCTTGGAATCGCTGGCGACAAGGGATGGCGGGGAAGGCGTGCGCAGACGAAGTGCATCGATCTTCCCCCCCCAGATGGGGATCGGCGTGACGGCCTCGCCGGTGCATACGCCGTTATCTGTGCGGAGCTCGATTCCAATAACGCGGTCCGCGGGGACGCCCAGCGCGCCGAAGACGGGAACGACGCTCCAGCGGAAGCTTCCGGAGACTGCCCAGATGTCAAAGTGGAGCAGCTGCAACTCCCGCAGGAGGTCCCTGGTTTCCCTGAGGAATCTGATCCCCAGGGGCAGCGTACGCTCACCGAGCCGCCGTTCGCCGAGAGGAGCGGCGATTTGCTCTTCAAATGTTGCCTTCGCAAAACCATGGATCTCGTCGACGGAATACCCGGCGAACAGTCGGACGATATCGGCGCACGCCTTGATCACCTTCCCCGCGGCGATCTGGCCGAAATACCACGCGAGCAGGATCTCCGCGAACTCATCGAACTCAGGCGATTGCCTGAGCTTGTCCACGGACCGCTCGGCAAGCGCAAGGTAAAGCTTGTCGATCCGACCACGCTCGGGATGGTCAGTCCAGAGTTCAGCGGGGGAGCGGCGGAAATGGAATTGCTCGATCTGCCGGTAGAACATGGATTCGCCGATGTCGCCCCTGATGACTGTTCCGTCGCAGTCGAACACGGCGAGAGGGCGCGCAACGGAGGAATGATTTGCGTGCTCCCGGAGGAATGAGGCGATCGCAGGGTGTTCCAGTATGCTCATCGCAAGCAGTTATCCTTCAATTCCTTCAAGATATGAACAACGTCGCGAAACCGCAAGGATTGCAACTCAGGCGCCAAATGCATATATTGAACGCCGTGCAGCGACCTCCCAGCAAGTCCGTTCCGGATCGACCGGGACGGATTTTGTGTTCTTACCGAAGCACGCATGAAGCACATCCGTAACTTCTGCATTATCGCACACATCGATCACGGCAAATCGACGATCGCCGACCGCCTGCTGGAGCGGACGGGGACGATCACGCCGCGCGAGATGAAATTCAATCAGGTCCTGGACGACATGGACCTGGAGCAGGAGCGCGGGATCACGATCAAGCTGCATGCCATTCAGATGCATTACAGGGCAGCCGGAGGTGGAGACTACGTCCTGAACCTCATCGATACGCCCGGACATGTCGATTTCTCCTATGAAGTCTCCCGTTCGCTTGCCGCCTGTGAAGGGGCTCTTCTCGTCGTCGATGCCTCGCAGGGCGTAGAGGCACAGACGATCAGTAATCTGTATCTCGCGATCGATGCGGGGCTCGAGATCATTCCCGTGATCAACAAGATCGATCTCCCCAGCGCGATGATCGACACGGTCAGGCAGCAGATCAAGGACCTGCTCGGCTGTCGGGATGAAGAGATCCTTCTGGCGAGCGCAAAGACCAACGTGGGGATCGACGGCCTCCTTGAGGCCATTGTTCAGCGAATACCGCCGCCGGAGGGAGACCCCGCTGCGCCGCTGCGGGCGCTCATCTTCGATTCCGTGTTCGATATCTACCGCGGTTCGGTGGTGTACATCAGAGTCAAGGAAGGGACGCTTCGCGAACATGATCGCGTGATGTTCTTTTCCAACGGCAAGACGTTCGAGGCAGAGGAAGTCGGCATCCTTGCGATGAAGCGAACTCGCACCGGCGAACTGAGAGCCGGAGACGTCGGTTACCTCATCGCCGGCGTGAAGGACGTGCACGACACGAAGGTTGGCGATACGGTGACCTCCGCCGCGCAGCCGGCCGGCGCGCCGCTCCCGGGCTACAAGGACGTCAAGCCGATGGTGTTCAGCGGCATGTACCCGACCAATGCCGACGACTTCGAGGACCTCCGCTCTGCCATCGAGAAGCTGCAGCTCAACGATTCCTCGCTGTTGTACGAGCCGGAGACCTCCACGGCCCTCGGGTTCGGGTTCCGCTGCGGCTTCCTGGGACTCCTTCACATGGAAATCGTCCAGGAACGGTTGGAGCGGGAATACGACCAGAACATCATCAATACCGTCCCGAACGTCGAGTACCGCGTCACGCGGACGAACGGCGAGGTCGTCCTGGTGGACAATCCCTCGTTCATGCCGTCGCTGGGAGAGATAGGAAAGGTGGAGGAGCCCTACATCAAAGCACAGATCATCGTGCCGACGGAGTACCTGGGGAACATCATGAAGCTCTGCATGGACCGCCGGGGCGTGTACCGCAACACTACGTACCTCGACCCGACGCGCGCGGACATCACCTATGAGATGCCGCTTTCGGAGATCATCTTCGACTTCTACGACAAGCTCAAATCGACAAGCCGGGGCTACGCGTCGTTCGACTACGAACTGCTCGATTTCCGTGAGTCCGACCTCGTGAAGCTGGACATCCTCCTCAACGGCGAGTCCGTCGACGCGTTCTCCTGCATCGTGCACCGGGACAAGGCACACGAGTGGGGGAAGAAGCTCTGCGTGAAGCTGCGGAAGCTGATCCCCCGGCAGATGTTCGAGGTCGCAATCCAGGCGGCGATCGGCAGCAAGGTCGTTGCCCGCGAAACGATTTCGGCAATGCGCAAGAACGTGCTGGCGAAATGTTACGGCGGCGACATTACCCGCAAACGCAAACTCCTTGAGAAACAAAAGGAAGGAAAGAAGCGTATGAAGCAGGTGGGCCGCGTCGAAATTCCCCAGGAGGCATTCCTGGCGGTGCTATCCATGGAAGACGAATAAGGAGCGCCATGACAAAAGACCATCATTCGGCGCGGGGAAAGGACCACCCCGAACAGCGCCGCGAGCCGGTGAAGGACTTTCTCAAGGACCTCGTGTTTGTCCTTGTCTCCTTCTTTTTCCTGAACAGTTTTGTCCTCGCCTCATTCGAAGTGCCGACAGGGTCGATGGAAAACGAGATCATGGCGGGAGACTTCCTCTTCGTCAATAAATTCATCTTTGGCGGTACCACACCGCGGACAATTCCGTTCACGAACGTCCGACTTCCCTGGTTCCGCGTCCCTGCGCTGCGGAGCGTCGAGCGTGGTGACGTGATCGTGTTCGAGTTTCCCGGTCAGCGCGATGAGATACAATCTCCAGAGTTCATGTTCTATCTGAAGCGGTGCATTGCCCTGAGTGGCGATACCGTGCAGGTGGCGAACCGTCTCCTTCTTGTGAACGGCAGGCCCGCGCCGCTGCCGCGGAACATGAAGTTCAACAACCTGAATCCCAAACCGCCCGGCTACGCCGATCCGAAGATCTTCCCCCGCGAAGCCCCCTACAATGAGGACAACTGGGGCCCGGTGGTCGTGCCGACGAAGGGGGATGTTGTAGAGCTGTCACCGCAGACGTACGCCAGGTGGTCGACGTTCATCGGGCGGGAAGGCCACAGGATCAGGATGGATGAACACGGACGGATTCTCGTCGACGGCCAGGAAACAACTCGGTATGTCGTCGAACACAATTATCTCTTCGGCATGGGGGACAACCGGGACAACAGCCTCGACGGAAGGTTCTGGGGATTCATTCCGGAAGAGAACCTTGTTGGGACTCCGATGATCGTCTACTGGTCATGGGATCCCGACATACCTCTCACAAACATCATCAGCAAGATCGCCTCCATCCGGCTTTCACGGATCGGGACGATTATCAAGTAGAATGGCGGGGAGCGGGGCAATCGCGGTGCGGCGGGTGCGTCGCCTCTGGCGGTACCGGGAGGCGGCACAGATTGCAGCGATCACGGTCGGCGTTGCTCTTCTCGTGAAGACCTTCGTCGCTGACGCCATCCACATACCGTCGCTTTCCATGGAGCGAACGGTGCGCGCGGGCGACTTCCTGCTCGTGAACAAGTTCGTGTATGGTCCGGCAACGCCGAAGTTCCTCCCTCTGACGTCGATCCGGATCCCACGGCTGCATCTTCCGGCCCTTGTCTCTCCGCGGGACGGCGATGTCGTCGTATTCCGATTCCCGCGCGCGGATGACGCCACCGTCCCGCAAGGGGAACTGCTGGTGAAACGCATTGTCGGCGTTCCGGGTGATCGGGTGGAAGCGCGCGACGGGGCCATCCTCGTCAACGGGAGGCCGGTCGGCATCCCCGATCCGGATCGGGGAGCGACACCATTACCCAGTTTCGGCCCTCTGGAGGTTCCGCGCGACGCGTATTTTGTCCTGGGCGACAATCTTCCCGACAGCTATGACAGCCGGGCATGGGGATGTGTCCCGGCAGACTGTCTCGTCGGCAAGGCGTTCATTGTTTATTGGTCGGTGGGCGCCAACGGGATCCGCTGGTCAAGAATCGGAACAATCGTTCGTTGAACGTAAATCCGCGTACTGCCCCTGAGCACACCTCCGTGTCGTCCCTCTACCTCCATATTCCCTTCTGCGAACGCAAATGTGTCTACTGTGATTTCTATTCAATTGAACGCCTCGATCCGCTGGGCGCGTTCCTCGACGCCCTCGATCGGGAGATCACGATGTACGCGGAGTACGGAGGCGGACAGCATTTTGACACCGTCTACTTCGGCGGCGGAACGCCGTCGTTGTTGACGCCTCCCCAGCTCGAGCGGATCGTGCGCCGCCTGCGCGACACTTTTGCGATCGATTCCGGATCCGAGGTGACGCTGGAGACCAACCCCGGCACAGTGACGCAGGAGAAGCTGGAGGCCTACCGGAGCCTCGGCGTCAATCGTCTCAGCATCGGCATCCAGTCTTTTCGAGAAGAGGAACTGCGCTTCCTCGGCCGCATCCACACGGCGGCGGAAGCCGAGTCGTGCGTCCGGATGGCGCGCATGGCGGGCTACGACAACGTGAGCGTGGACCTTATCTATTCGCTTCCGTCGCAAACGCTCTTACAATGGGAGGAGACGCTGCACCGCACGCTCGGGCTGGCGCCCGACCATATCTCTGCGTACAGTCTGATCGTGGAAGCCGGCACCCCTCTGGCCCGCATGGTCGCCGCACGCCAGGTGTCCCCCAACCCTGTGGAGATGGAAGCCCTCCTCTTCGAGCACACAATGGACGTGCTGGATGCGGCAGGTTTTGAGCACTACGAAGTGTCGAACTACGCGCGCCCGGGGCGAAGGAGCAGACACAATTATGCCTACTGGTCGCATCGCAATTACCTCGCCTTCGGTCCATCCGCGCATGCGTTCTGGCGTGTGGAGGGGTGGCGCCGGGCCCGACGCTGGGCTAATGCCGCAAACCTCTCCACGTACATCGACAAGATCTCGCACGGCGAAGCGCCGGTGACATTCCGTGAAGAGGTGAACGAGCGGGAGCTGATGAACGAGCGGGTGTTCCTCGGGCTGCGGAGTGACGGCATCGATCTTCACAGGTTTGCGGAAGATTTCGGCCGCGAGCTCCCTCCGGCATCGTTGTCGCTCGCGAGGGCGCTGGAAGGAGAGGGGAAAGCGGTCCTCGATGCCGGGAGGGTCCGGCTGACCGCACAGGGGTTCCTCCTCTGCGATGAGATCGCGGGACGCATGATCGTTTGATGTTGTGTCGATTTTTCGGTACTATTACTGACTGAATCCTCTCCGATCCCGCCACATTGAGGCCAGAATGACCCACAAGAAACTGAACAGGATCATCGGTGTCCTCGTGTTCGCCGCTACCCTCCTGATCTATCTCCTGACACTCGCGCCGACGGTTGTTTTCTGGGACGTGGGTGAGTTCATCGCTGCTGCAAAAATGATGCAGGTGCCCCACCCGCCGGGATCGCCGCTCTTCCTCCTCGGCGCGCGCATAGCAATGATGATCCCGTTT
>JBFLYO010000016.1:7387-81703 GCA_040756745.1 Bacteroidota bacterium | reverse complement strand
ACGATCCCGAAATCCGCATTCCGCAATCCGCATTGCTGTCACTCTTTCCAGGCAAGCACCCCGCCGACCGTCCCACGTTTATCCCCCAGCCCGCGTGCGACGAGGCCGGTGAACCGCGAGATCGCTTCGTTGGAAAAGAGCAATTGACCGGGCCCGTTCACGATGTCGTCTTCGTGTCCACCCATCGAGACGATGGCTCCGATGATGGTGCAATTGATGTGGACGATCTCATCGCCGATCAGGAATCCGACGAAGGGGCCGTTGTTGACGTTGCTGAGTATCGCGTTCCGGTCCTCGTTGTGCACAATGAGGATGCCTTCGCCGGTGATGGTGGCGGCATCCCACATGCCGTGGTCCGGAAGCTCAACGTACGTCACGCCGCGGAGGGGATAGTTCAACAGAACCGGGTTCGTGACATACTGACTTCCACCGGCGCCACTTTTTGCCACCGCCTCAAGCGTCCCCTCAGGGATGGAAAATCCAAGCGCCGTCAAGAGCGAATCGGGTGATGACGGGTATCCCCCGGGCCAGGTCTGGAACGTCTGGATGACATTGGGACTGGCGGGCATCGAAGGGACATAGTCGATGCCGTTGAGTGTCCCGCCGACAGTGGCCCCGGTTGTTTGATTGTAGCCCTTCAACGTCCAGACGGCAAGCGTTCCCGTACCACCGGGAATCCTCAGCGTCCCGTCGGCATTGTGGTCCCGGCCGTCGAGCACGAAGCCCGCTTGTGGGTAGGCCATGTGCGTCGTCGTGAGCGCCGCTTTGACTGCAAGGGGGATATAACCGTTCCGAACAAAGGCGGCTGCGCGTTCGGTATGTTCATCCGGCGTGCCAACGCCCATCGTTCCCGTGCTGAGGATCTCGATGGCACTGGCGCCGTTGTAGGTCGTTTCGACAAGCGCGATCGATGCCTTCCCGCCGAGCAGGTCCATCTGCGGAACCCCGGACCGCCACCAGGGCTGATCGGTGAGCCGGCGGATGGCGACGTTGACGGCGCTTTGAGCGATGTTCAACGCCGCGTGACGCATATAGGCGCGGTCGGTATTGGCCGAAATGTCCTTGCTCGCGCCGGTGATCTGAAGAAATATCGTTGAGGATATAGTGATGATGCCAACGATGACGACAATCAATGCTCTCCCGCTCATGGATCACCTCAGATTTTTCGGTTTCACGGTCCGATGCCAGTAGACGCCGGGATACCCCCCCTCAATATGCGTGTCGCTCTCCAGCGTCATTGCAACGTGCAGTGCACGAACGTCCTTATCTGCAAGTGCCGGGGTGCCCGCCGAATCGAAGTATTGAAGCGTAAACTCCGTGACCCCCGTGGCAACGGGAATGGGGGGAGCGCCATTTACTGATCGATAAAGAATCCTGGCCCGCGGATTGCCTCCTCCCCAGGAAAGGAGAGGCCCGAGCTCGTACATGATCGTGTCGATGACGCCGTCGTCTCCAAGATCGGTCCGGTAAATCAACCGTGAGCTGTCGGCAAGCAACACTCCAATGCTGTCAGTCACGCCGTAGCCGATCCCCCGGAAGTCGCGCTCGATGTTTTCCGTCGCCGAAACGAAGTTCTCCTGAACGGTGGTCGAAAACGTCTGCGTCACGGCAGTCTCTCCGATGCCCGCAAAGAAGGTGATCAGCATGAGGAAAATCACCCCTCCGCTGAACAGCGATCCGACGTATTGCAGCATCTCTCCCATGGCAAGAGGTTCCCTTCAATACAAGAAAGCATACTGTAGAGCCACCGGCCCGCTCAGGTACGGGCTTGTGACCGTTACACTCATTCGTTTGCAATATGTTGCTGTGGAGGCGCTTGAGTCAGGGTAGAGAGCGTTGGCGTATTCCACCGCCGTTGAAACGATGTATCCGTCCGCTCGGGGGGTGTTGGCAATGCGCTGGTACCCGTTGTAATCGTCGATGTCGTTGAAGCGGGAGAAAGACAGAAATGTCCCGGCAGTTACTGTGTCGGGCCCGCTCATCGATTCACCGGCATCGGGTCCAAGGGACACGGGAGCAGTGAGATTCGCCGCGGATGAGATAGGCCCGGCAATGGCCTTCTGGTCGAATGCCTTCGACTTTGCCTCGTCGATGACAGATTGGGCGAGCGAAAGCGCGGTGAGGTAGTATTCGTTCTCTTCGGCGGTATGCAGGTTGTCGCTGATCAGGCCGTTCGCGGTCAGCATGAACAGGCCAAGCATGATCAACGAGCCGATGGTAAGGAGCAGGCTGCTACCCATGGTACCCCCAAAAACGTGAACGCAACTGAGACAAACGCCTGTATATGCAGCATACAGCTCTCAACGTTCTGGAACACCTCCTTGCTCCTGGGTAGGCCACGACCTGCGGCTGGGGGGGATAGCAGGCGGTGCTCCAGAATCTGCATGAAAATGAACGAGCCAGGAAAACTCGTGGACAATATATAGTCATATGCACCCGGAAGCAAATCAAAAATCTGTCAATTGAGGCGATTGTGACCTGAGTCAATCCGCGATCTGCCGGTTCTTGGCCGGCCACGACCTGACATCGGAGACCTGTGACTTTTGTCACTCGGGATCACCGCACCATGCCGTTGCCTCACTGAATCTACTTCACTATCATGCGAAACAGCGCCAGTCCCCTTCGATGAAGAACCTCTCCCTTCTCCTCAACGCAGCCGGGCATCGTGATCCCCGCGCGGCGGGCGAGCAACGATTCGCAATGGTGATGTCGCTCAGCATCGGGTTTCTGATGCTCGGCGGGAAGGTGTATGCGTTTCTGATCACTGGTTCGGCGGCTATACTCTCCGATGCCGTCGAGTCGGTTGTCCACGTGTTTGCCGTCGGCTTTGCCGCGTTCAGTCTCTGGCTCTCCCAACGTCCGCCCGACAGCTCCCACCCGTACGGTCATGAGAAAATCAGCTTCTTCTCGGCGGGGGCGGAAGGGGGGCTGATCTTCATCGCCGCTGTCTCCATCATCTACACCGCGGTGGATAAATGGCTTTCCGGGCTCGCTCTGGAACACCTCTCCACCGGAACGTTGCTTGTCGCGGGAGCTGCCCTGGTGAACGCTCTCCTCGGCGGGTTTTTGATCCGCAAGGGGAAGCGCACGGGATCGATCATTCTGATTGCCAACGGCAAACATGTCCTCACGGATGTCTGGACAAGCACAGGGGTGGTGATCGGACTCGTGCTCACGCTGGTGACGGGCTGGCTGCCGTTCGACCCGATCGTTGCGATACTGGCCGCGCTGAACATCATCCGCTCGGGCACGCAGTTGATCCGGCAATCGGTGGGGGGGCTGATGGATGAAGGTGATCCCGAGATTGAGCGGCTGATAACGGAGGCAATCGCCAGGGAAGCGCAGGCGCGCGGCGTTGGCTACCACAATCTCCGATACCGTTCGAGCGGCACCTCGCTCTGGGTCGACGTCCACCTCCTGTTTGGTCCGGGCATCCGCCTGGACGAGGCCCACGCTGCTGCGAGCGCGATCGAAGCGGCAGTGTTGCGCTCAGTGCCCGTGGCTCTCCATTTTACGTCCCATCTTGAGCCGATGGATGAGCACGACGAGGCACACGCGCGCGCCGACGTGCCGCACCGCTAAGTTCCCCCCGGAGCGCGGTTGCATCTCCTCTCCCAATTCCCGTAATTTCATTGTACAGGCATCTGACCGAAAGGCAAGACCATGCAGGGTCCCATAGCCCGATATCTGTCCGACGACCATGACCGGCTGGATGCGCTCCTCGACCGCGCAACGAAAAACCCCGGTGCGATCGACCAGGAAGCATACGCGCAGTTCCGCTCCGGCCTCCTGCGGCACATCGGCATGGAGGAAAAGATCCTGCTCCCTGCAGCCGCACGACTGCGCGGAGGCACACCGATCCCGGTCGCGGACAGGATCCGACTGGACCACGGTGCAATTACCGCGCTCATGGTCCCGCCGCCGGATTCGGAAATCATCGCTGCACTCCGTTCGATTCTTCGCGTGCACAATGACCTTGAGGAGCAGGAGGGTGGGGTCTACCAGATGTGCGAGCAACTGGCGGGATCCGAAGGCGATAAACTCCTTGGGCAACTCAAGGCGATGCCTGAGGTACCCTTGCTCTCCCACAATCCCGATCCACGCGTGCTTGAGGCAACGCAACGCGCGGTTGAGCGCGCAGGGTACAGCATGAAGCTGAGACGCAGCTCTCACGCATGACGACACACAACCATCGACGCGTTTCCCTCCTTGCGTCATCCCTTGCGTATTATTGCTGACAGGAATATCCCGTTCGCCCGTGAGGCATTCAGGCGGTTCGGCGACGTTGACCTTGTTGAGACGGGGGAGATGACGCCGTTCGTGGTTCGTTCCGCCGATGCTATTCTGGTGCGCTCCGAGACCGCCGTCGATGCCTCGCTCCTGCAGGAGAGCTCCGTCCGGTTCGTGGGAACCGCCACGATTGGCACCGATCACATCGACACGGAATACCTCCAGGGGCGGGGGATCGAGTTTGCCAGCGCGCCCGGTTGCAACGCAGAATCCGTCGTCGAATACCTTGCGGCCGCCCTCCTGACCTGGGGTGAAGCCGCCGGGACGTCCCTGCGGGAAAAGACCATCGGCATTGTCGGCGTCGGGAACGTTGGCAGCAGAGTAGTTCGTGTCGCGACGACACTCGGCATGCGCACCCTCCTCTGCGATCCCCCCCTTGCGCGCTCAACCGGCGACAGCCGTTACCGCCCGCTGGACGCACTGATGGATGCCGATATCCTCTCGCTGCACGTACCGCTGACCAGAGGAGGGTCTGACCCCACGTACCATCTCATTGATGCGGACCGGCTGGCACGGATGAAGGCGGGAGCCGTGGTGGTCAATACTGCACGCGGAGCCGTCGTCGACACGACGGCACTGCTGGAGGCGCTTGCGGGGGGGCGGGTTGGGGCGGCCATCCTGGACGTTTGGGAGCGCGAACCGGCAATCGACCCGCGTGCCGTGGAGTGCGCGTTTCTGGCGACGCCTCATATCGCCGGGTACTCGCTCGATGGAAAGGTGAATGCCGTCCGGATGCTGGTGGATGCCCTTGCGCGGTTCACCGACGAGGACAGCTCCGACCCGCCGAATTTTCCTCTCCCCCAGCCGTCGGCGGAACGGATCGCGCCGGACGTGTCGCCGCGGCCGGAACAACAGCTACTGTACGAGATTGTGACAACGTGTTATGACATCCGACGCGACGACGGTGCACTCCGTGCGATTGCGTCGGTCAGGGAGGCGGACCGGGGGAGCTTCTTTCAGAAACTCAGAACATCCTATCCCGTGCGCAGAGAGTTCAGCGCCACGACTGTGGTCCTTCCTCCCGCTCAGGAGAACCTTGTCCGGACTCTTCAAGGACTCGGCTTCCGGGTGGATACCCCGGTACGCGGGAGCATGAGAACCCCGTGACGATCACTGCAAAGGACCAGCCATGCCATTGACCATCATCCCTGCTGCGTCGGTGCAATTCGATCTTCTGTCGCTCGGAGAATGCATGATCCGCCTCAGCCCGCCGGGGCATCAGCGGATCGAACTGACACCGGTGTTTGAGGCCTACGCCGGAGGAGGTGAATACAACGTCGCGTATGCCCTTGCGCGGTACGGACTTCGGACGGGATGGGTTTCTCGGCTCGTGGATAACCCCTTGGGATGGTTCATCCGGAATCATGCCAGGGCAAGCGGCATGGACCTGAGCGAAGTGGTATGGGTACCGTACGACGGTGCCGGTCGCGCCGACAGGATCGGGTTGAACTTCACTGAAGTCGGCATCGGCGTCCGGGCAAGCGTGTCGCTCTATGACCGCGGACATACGGCAGTGTCGCATATGAAGCCCGGTGACGTCGATTGGAAGAGAATCTTCCGCGAGCGGAAGGTGCGCTGGTTCCATACGGGGGGGATCTTCACGGCGCTCTCCGACAGCTGCGCCGAAGCTGCGCGCGTGTCTATGCAAACGGCCCATGAGGCGGGGACCATCGTCAGCTACGATCTCAATTTCCGAAGCAAGCTCTGGCCGAGCGGCAAGGCCATCGATGTCACAAAGCGCCTCTTGCCATTCATCGACGTCCTCATCGGAAACGAGGAGGATTTTCAAAAGGTGCTCGGTTTCGAAGTGGAAGGGACGGACGAGCAGCTGAAGACCCTCCCCGTCGAAGGATACAAGCGGATGGTGGAGCGTGTCGTAGGCTCGTATACGCAGCTCAAGGCAGTGGGCACAACGCTGCGCGAGGTTGTCTCAGGGCTTGTCAACAACTGGTCCGCCATCATGTACTATGATGGCAAGTTCTATGCCTCACGACGCTACGAGGGGCTTGAAGTCGAGGACCGTGTGGGAGGGGGCGACGGGTTCTGCAGCGGCTTTGTGTACGGGCTTCTGCACGGCTTCCCGCCGCAGGAGTGCGTCGAGATTGGCGCCGCCCACGGTGCGCTGCTCCAGAGCACGCGCGGGGACACGAGCATGGTGACGATGGAGGAGGTTATGCACGTCATGAGAGGAGGGAGCGCCAGGATTAAAAGATGATTGAGGATGGAGAATTGAGGATTGAGGATTGTTGATCAATGAACAATGAACAACAATGGATCGACGATGAGTAAGGAAGAAACGCTCACCGGAATACTTGAGTGCGGGGTTGTAGCGGTGATCCGAATGAAAGACCCTGACCGACTCAAGCGCGTGGTCGAAGCCATCCGTATTGGCGGCGTGACATGCATCGAGATCACCATGACGGTGCCCGGCGCGGTCGGGATCATCGAGAGCATGACAAGGAGCGCACCGGCCGACGTTCTTGTGGGTGCCGGGACCGTGACCGATCCGCTGGCCGCCATGCAGGTGATCGATGCAGGTGCGAAATTTGTAGTTGGGCCTGTCTTTAGCCCCGATGTGGTCGCAGTATGCCGGAACGCCGGCGTGGTCGCAATCCCCGGATGCTATACGCCTACGGAGATCCTTGCCGCATGGAGTGCCGGAGCTGATATCATTAAGGTCTTCCCCGCAACCTCACTGGGGCCGAAGTACTTCAAGGACATCGCGGGGCCCTTCCCGGAGATCCGGCTGATGCCGACCGGCGGGGTTACTATCGACAACGTGGGGGAATGGGTGAAGGCCGGGGCCGTCGCCGTTGGGATCGGCAGCGACCTGCTGGAGAAGAAGGCGATAGAGGAAGGGCGCTACGAGGTTCTTACGGAACGGGCGAAAAGGATGGTAAAGAACTTCAAAGAGGCGAAAGAGACTAATTGAGGATGGAAGATTGAAGATCGAGAATTGCTCATTAATGAACAATCCTCGATCTTCAGATTTCCATTTTCAATTAGATGCGCATCACTTCAGTTCCAGCTCATCTTTCTCCGGCAGCTTCGGAAACGCCGCATGCGGCTCCGTCTGGTACCAGAACGCGACCGAGGCGATGTCGTCCTGTAACGGCAGGTACCGCCCGCCGGATCGCCAGCCGAGCGCCTGGATCGACACCTTCAGGTCCTTTTCGAACCTGATCGGATCCATGATGTGCCAGCGGTAGAGACCGAAGCGCTGTTGGGTGTTGTAGAGACCGTCTGGGCGGATCACCTGAACGAGACCGGCGTACGGTGTCGTGAACTCCTGGTATTGTTTCGTCTTGCTGTTCTCGAATCCGTACGAGCCGCAGAAATAGTCCTCGGTTCCCGTCCCGCAGATGGTGGGGTACTCGCCGTCCCCGTCCAGATAAAACTTGATTTCCCCTTCTCCCCACCACCCGGTGCTGTTCACCCCCCAGGCCAGATAGGTGCCGACATAGTGGCCCCAACCCTTGACACCGTCCAGGATCGTGTACACATCCTTGTAAGGAATGGGATTGACGCGACGGAACTGTGCATGGAAGTACGCCGCATCGGACGGGACCTCCGTGAGCGTGTAGTCGATTTGGTAGTACAACGTCATATCCTCTTCACCGATATTCTCCATCGTGATCCTGCAGCTCTTTCGGAACGGCATCTCCCAGTAGCAGTTGAACGCGCTCCCGGGATTGACGCAGACCGGCAGCGACGTGAGCTGACTGTATTCTCCCAACCCGCACGCGAAAAAATCGCCCACGGGCGACTCGACGGACGGCGTGGCCTCTCCATCCCAATGCATGCGGAGGATGGAATACCGCCATGGGCCGGTGGGCGTCATCCAAATGTGTTGAATCGCTCCCGCCCCGTTGATCTCAGCCAGCGTGAAGGCCGTTCCCGCCTTGATCCTCACCGACGGTGAAATCTTCCAGCCCTTGCCCAGTTCCCTTCCTGCCTTCTCACCGGTGCCCGTGGTCGCCATCGCACCTTTCCCCTTTTCCCCGGTGAAGTTCTCGGCGCTGATTGACCGGCTCTTCGCGCGGGAAAGGCGGGACAGGTTTCCCATCCCCATGGAAAGGCCGTTGAATTTGTCCTGCGCGCCCGCTTCCTGAATGACGGCCGCGGCGAGCAGCAGGACGGCGACAAAACCGTCGAACTGTGTCATGCGCATTCTCCTTTACTGTGTGAGCATACGTCTGTATCTCCTCTGGTCTGCGTACATTCGGCGGAACACCCTGTACCGCTGTTCATGGATCCGCGAAGTCGACCGGTCGTGTAAGAACCGGGCTCCGACACCGCTCATGCGTGCGGCCGCGTCGGTGATCGACGGATAAAGGCCGGCGCCGACGGCTGCCAGCATCGCCGTGCCCAGCAACACCGCTTCCGGCTCGCGCGGCAGAACAATGGTGCAACCGGTGATATCCGCATGTTCCTGCAACCAGAGGGGATTCTTCGTTCCTCCGCCGCAGGCGTGAATCCGCCGGATCCGGTACCCGTGGGCATTCATCTCCTCTATTATATGACGCGTTCCGTATGCAATCGCCTGTATAGTTGCGTAGTAGATTCGGGCCACGGTCTCAATGCTGTCATCCAGCGTGAGTCCGCTGATCATACCCCGGGCGGAGGGATCGGCATGGGGAGATCGATTGCCCAGGAAATAGGGGAGGATATGGAGGTCGCCGGTGATCGTGCCGCCCGTGCGCTGGCGCTTTTTCAACTCCTGTACGATGCCGTTGAGGTAATCGTAGATCGACTGGCCTTGCCGCTCCGCTTCCGTGCGAATTTCGCCGTACCGGCCGTTGTTGCTGATCATGTGATCGAGCAACGATCCCGTCGCGCTCTGTCCTCCTTCGGTGAGCCAGAGTCCGGGGATCATGGCGCTCTTGTAAGGCCCCCAGATGCCGCCGATGAATTTCGGCATTCGGGACACTGCCATGTGACAGGACGAAGTCCCGCCGATGAGGGCGAGCACCCCCTCGAGTTGAGCGGGCGTC
This sequence comes from Bacteroidota bacterium, assembly GCA_040756745.1. Classification (GTDB taxonomy): domain Bacteria; phylum Bacteroidota; class Ignavibacteria; order UBA10030; family UBA6906; genus JBFLYO01. The sequence goes on along the minus strand of JBFLYO010000016.1, from coordinate 72,419 downwards.
GGCGCCGAACGGAACCCCATCCCCATCACCCCGATCCCTCCTGCGTGGGCATCGATGATGCCCGCCGCGACCTTCGTTCCCATCCGCAGCCCGAGCCCGTCGGCCGCCTCCTGCGTCAGCGTGCCCAGGAGCGTCCCCATCGGGACTATGCGCGAGCCGATTTTGTTGTCCCGGATGAGAGCACCCATTCCGAAGGACGCATAGAACGATTCGTCCCACATCCCTCGCGGTCCGTCGTACGCCCACTTGCAGGTCGTGGTGCACAGACTCCGAGCGTCGACTCCCGTCGCACGGTACGTCAGGAAGTCGGCTAGATCAAGGAACTTCCCCGCCTCCTTCCATGTGGAGGGAATGTGCTTACGCAGCCAGAGGAGTTTTGGGGGCTCCATCTCTGGGGAGATTCTCCCACCCACATACCGGAGCAGGCGGTGACGCGATGCGGTGATGTGCTCCGCTTCGGCAATGGCGCGGTGATCCATCCAGACAATGACGTTTTGAGCGGCATTGCCTGTAGGTGAGACGGTCAGCGGTCGGTCGTTTCGATCGAGCGCAACAAGCGAGCAGGTGGCGTCGAAGGAGATGCCGGCGACGTCGTCCGGCGACACCTGCGCAGCCGCGAGCGCATCGCGGGTTGCGCCACATGCCGCCCCCCAGATCTCGTCGGATGACTGCTCAACATAGTGTTCTGTGGGACGCCAGAGGGTAATGTCCCGCGCACCGTACCCCGCCATCCGACCTGACCTGTCGAACAGTGCGGCACGAACGCTCCCGGTTCCTGCATCGATGCCGATGACAAACGGTCCGTTCATTCAGGGAGCCACTCCCCACCTTTGTCCACGGTGGCCTTGGTGAAGACACGGGATGGAAGAGTGACCTCTTTCGGTACCTGCTTGCCGTTCAGGATCAAGAGGGCATTCTCAATTGACTCTCGGCCGCCGGTCGGGTACTCGAAGCTTGCCGCGAGGATCCCCTGTCTCACGTACATCTGTCCCTCATGCGGAAGCCCGTCGATCCCCACAAAGACGACGGACCGTTCACGCCCCGCTGCTCTGGCCGCAAGATAGGCACCATGAGCTGCGGGATCGTTGTGCGCGTACACCAGGTCGATTACAGGGTACCGGGCGAGGGCCGACTCCATCTCCTTCCGCGCGTTGGGCTCCAGCCACTTCATGTCCGCCTCGAACACAATCTCGATCCCCGAACCTGCGATGCCTTCCCGGAAGCCGGAGTTTCTGTCCTGCCCGGGGGTTGAGGTCATCAGTCCTTTGAGCTCAACGACCTTTCCTTTGCCTCCGAGCTGCTTGACAATCCAGCGTCCGGCTGCCTTCCCGATCTTCTTGTTGTCGGCGCCGATGAAACAGGTAAACTGGTCTCCCAGAACCCGACGATCCAGTACGATCACGGGAATCCCGGCGCGGTAGGCGTCGGCCACGGGTTTGGTCAGCGGCGCGGCCTCTTTCGGCGAGATGATGATCAGATTGACCCCTGCACGAATCAGTTCGTCGACGTGCGCGGCCTGGCGGAGATTGTCGTTTTGCGCATCTTTATAAATGACCTTCAGCTCCGCGTACGCCTCAGCCGCCTTCTTGACGTCGGCGTTCATCTGCACGCGCCATGGCTCGCCGAGGTTGCATTGGCTCATGCCGATCGTCCATCGGGGGGACTGACAAAAGAGCGACGCGGGGAACAGAGTCAGAAACACCCAGGGGGATATTCTCTTCATGGTCTCGCTCCTGAATCGGTGGGTCATTGGTTCTTCTGAAACAGCACCGCGACGACGATGATCAGCCCGGTCAGGATAAGCCTTGTTTCTTCGCCGACGGCGTTGATGCTGAGGATCTTTTCCATGTATCCGATGATGAGGATGCCGAGAGCGGTGAGGGGGATCGAACCGCTCCCTCCGCGCAGACTCGTGCCGCCGATGACGACCATGGCGATTGCCGATAGTTCGTATGTGAGCCCGGCTTCGGGATCCCCTTGCTGTTCCTGAGCGGCCTGGCAGATCCCGGCGACCGCAGAGAGCAGGCCGCAGATCGCGTACGCCATGACCGTGGTGGCGCGAACGGGGATGCCGGCGTAGCGGGCTGCTTCCTCGTTGCCGCCGATCGCATACATGTGTCGCCCCCAGCGGAAGCGGGAAAGAAAGAGCGCGCACAGACCAAGGCAGGCAACCAGGATAAGCGTGACGACCGCAAGGTTGTCCCCCGCAATGCGAGCCCCCAGCACGTCGAACACAGGGGGGACGGCGACGTACTGATACGATCCGTCGGGAACTTGCACCGCAGTCGAAATCTTCTGTCCGCCGGATATCAGCTTTGAGATCCCGCGGGCGAAGACCATCATCGCCAGGGTGGCGACAAACGGTTGAATTCTAAACCGGGCAATCAGCCCTCCGGACATTGCCCCGCATGCCGCCCCTGCGGCCAGCGTGATACCGATTGCCGCCGCGGGGTGCCATCCTCCGTGCATCGTGCAGAGCGAAAAGAGCACCGCGCAGAGGCCAAGAATGCTTCCGACGGCGAGGTCAATCCCCCCCGCAATGATGACCACCGACATCCCGCAGGCGAGCAGGCCGATCACCGATACCTGCCGCAGCATGTCGCGATGGGTGTCCCACTGGAAGAACGTGCCGTCGGCGTTGAAGACACAGCCGACGAGGAACACCAGAACGAGCGAGAGAAAGGGGCGAAGGCGATGCAAGGGAGAGTCAGACAAAGGTTAAGGAAAAGATGAGGTTAAGGTTAAGGGGAAACGGCTTCAGGAACAACAGTGTGAGGTTGAGAAGTACGATTCGCAAGGATTTGGGGAGGAATTCATGTGAGAAACCTTGGCATCGCAAGATTTCCCTTCATCCCTTACTGATCCTTACCCTTACCCTCAACCTTAACCTTAACCTATCTCACACCACAGAAGCTCACTCGCAACCCGAGTTCCTTCATTGCGGCAGCCTTGATAAACATTGCCTTTCGGGCCGTGGAGCGATCTGGTGCGTATGCTACCTGAATGTGATTCGACTTGTGTCGCGCCATCATCTGGTCTCTCGTCACTCCTTCCAGCACGGCGTGCATGATCGGCCATTGCGGCGTGGTCAGACGCCACCGCTCTTCGGTTTCCTCCGCAGGAAGCGCGACGGCACGCGCCAGGCCGGTGTCGAAGTTGAGCCGACCTTCTGCCACAAAGACACGGCTCCAGACCACGTGACCCGGTTTGCTCACTCCCTTGATCGAGCTTCCGCCGAGCCGAAAGTACATCGGGGGCTGTCGCTCACCCGTGGCACCCCGATAACCGTTCTCAAAGTGAGCAGGGGGGACGGCGCCGGAGATTTCGAATACCCAGACGAAATCGTCGATCCCGTTCCCGCGATAGTAGCGTCCCCATCGGAGGTCATGAAGTGTGTTCTCGGGGGGAATGCCGAGGCGGCGCCAGAGCCGGTACGTCACGAGTGCGTCGAGCCCCGCGCATTCATCCACCTCATTGAAATGTGGCACCGCTTCGCCGGGGAAAAGTTCGTTCCCCGTCTGTTCGTCGTAGACTGGAGGACGTTCGACGTTGTTCAGGATTCCTTCGGCAAGATCGGAGGCGGGGGCAAGATCCTTGAGGCCCTGCTGGTACTGGATGCCGATCGCATCACAGCCGAACTCTGCGGCGATGCGTACCGCGGCAATGTACATGCGGCACTGCTGCAGCACCTGCGACTCGGTAAGATCCGTTTCTTCGTTGGCACCCAGGTTGAACCTCATACCACGATCCACAAGCCAGCGGTAGACATTCCATGCGTCGGCCTCACTGACCGTGAGCATCCTCGCGTAGAGGGCCGACTGGCTCAATCGTTCCTTGAATACGCCCGTAGCGTGGAGAAGCTCATCGGGGATGATCGCATTGTACATCCCCATGCAACCTTCGTCGAACACGCCGAGGATCGCCTTCTGGGCCCGCATCTCCTGTGCGAATTTCTTGCCTGCCGCCGCAGCGGCCGCGGGAACCCGGGCAGCGGCATAGGGGATGACCTGCGAGGTGTTATGGACGATCTTCCCGGTCTTGATCCACTTCGCCAAGCCCTTGACAAAAAAGGGATCAGTAAAATCCTCGCTCCAGAGGGAGCTGTACCGAACCCCAGCTTTGATGAGCGACGCGTTCAGGTTTAAGAGCCCGACCAGCCCCGGCCAGGTACCGCTCCAGTTGGCCACCGTTAGAATCGGCCCCCTGTGCGTTGTGAGCCCTGCAAGCACGTGGTGGCTGTACTGCCACACCGCTTCCGCAACGATCAACGGAGCGGCAGGCGGGATCGACCGAAACACCTCCATGCCGTAGCGCTGGCTGTCGATGAAGCTGTGTTGCTTGAGCGGATCGAACGGATGTGCGCGCCGTACCGTGCCGCCGAGCCGCGTCACTGCGTCGACGATCTGGCGTTCCATGGCGGCCTGTGCCGGCTCGCAGTTGCGGTTGGCCGCCGGGCGAAGGTCCCCGCTTGCAATGAGGAATATGGGGTGCATGAGAGTGTCCCGTATCGTGGTGTGCAGAATGTCCGCAAAAGGGATAGAACTGTCAAGAAGACGCCTGGCCGTTTACTCTGCGAGATCCCGGCGTGCGGTCATGCGGAGATCCGATCGGGGTAAACGGGTTTGTGTGACCTGCTGATGGCGAGGAACTCCTCGCACATCGTCTTCAGCGCCTCCGACGTGTGGCCTGCACCCGCGGGGTCGGAGTACCATCGCGGAATGAACCCTCCTTCCGGACGGCCGAGATGATGCGCCATTGCACGGCAATAGGCGCGGATGTCGTCCATCGTTCCGTTGACCATTGTCTTCTGGATGTCGACGGGAGAAAAGAATGTCAGCCGTCCGCCGAACCGGCGGCCGAGCAACTCGAGACCCATGTTTTCCTGCTGATCCATGTGCACAACGTCCAGTCCGATGCCGATCAGGTCGTCCAGAATGTCCACAATGTAGCCGCAGGAGTGGAGGAACATCAGCATCCCGGCATCATGCACGGCATTGAAGAGGCGCGCGTAATACGGCTTCCAGATCGCGCGCCACGATGAAGGGGAGATCATCAGCGTGTCCTGCAGCCCCCAATCGTCGGGGATGAGGTATCCGTCCGCCCCTTCGGCAGCGTAGCGCTCGATCGCGCGGAAATTCATTTGCAGAAGGATTTCGATGAGAGACTTCAAACGCTCCGTTTCATCGTAGATATCGGCCCAGGTGTTCTCCAGTCCTCTCAGGAAGTGGATACGTTCGTAGAGGGAGATCCCCTTGGCAAGGACAAATGCGTCGCCGGCCCGCTGCCTGACGCCGCGGACGGCTGCCCATCGCGACGGGTCGTTGACGTCCGGTATGGCCAGCGAATTGAAATCATCCCACGAAGCCAGCGGGACCTCCTTCACCTGGCCGAGCTGCATTCCCCCCTTGTTCACCCAGAGCGCTCCCCACTCGTCGCGCCCGCTGGCCGGCCGGGCATCGGGGGAAGGGTCGAGTTCAATTGAGTAGAAATCCGACCCGTAGGGTTCGGGGAGATCGTATGGGATCCGTTCCGCTCCCTGGAACCGAATGGTTCGTATCACCAGCTCACGGCGCGTCATGGTTCCCCCGGGGAAGTGCCGGCGATCCGCTGAGTTCGTATTTCAGCGTTTTCCCTTTTTCAATGGCGGGCAGTCCCTCCGTCATCCATCGTGGCGCCGGCTTCTCCATCAGGTAATGATCGAAGAACTGCAGCATGCGGACGGAGAGATCCTTCCGGTTCTTCCGCTGGACGAGGTTGTGCTCTTCGCCGTTGTAGGTGAGCATCCAGACCGGCCTGTTGAGCCGCCGGAGAGCGTTGAACATCTCAATCCCCTGGTACCACGGCACGGCGCCGTCGGCGTCATTGTGCATCAAAAGGAGCGGCGTCCGTATGCTGTCGGCCCGAAAGAGGGGGGAGTTCTCAATATACAGGTCGGGACGTTCCCAGAGCGTCCGGCCGATCCGGCTCTGGGATTTCTCATACTGGAACATGCGCACGAAACCCGTCCCCCAGCGGATACCCCCGTAGGCGCTGGTCATGTTGGACACCACGGCACCTGCCATCGCTGCACGGAACATGTGGGTGCGGGTGACCAGGAATGCTGTCTGATATCCTCCCCAGCTCTGTCCCTGCAATCCGATCCGGTCCGGATCGACGAACCCCCGAGCGATCAATGCCTTCACCCCCGAAACGATGCACTCCAGTGCGCTCCCGCCGGGATGCCCTACGCGATACCGAATATCCGGGACGAAAACGATATATCCTCTGCTGACATAGAGCGGGATATTGACCGTGGATGCGCTCGGCGCAGGTGCAAAGTAGCGATGGAGGAAATCGGAGTTTCTTTCATAGTAGTACACGATCATCGGATATTTCTTCCTGACGTCAAAGCCCTCCGGAGTGTAGAGAAGCCCGTCAAGCTCTTTCCCCTTTGGCGGTTTCCAATGCACCAGTTCAACCGAACCCCAGAGGTAGTTGTCTTGTTGAGGATTGGCGTCGCTCAGCCGTTTCGGTTCGGAAAACTCCATGGAGCTCGTGTAAAGATCCGGGCATTCCCTGAAAGTGCTCCGGGTGAAGATCAGCGTCCCTGCCTGCTTCGCTTTCTGCGGTGTCCCGTAGTCATGCGGGGTGAGCACAAGCAAACGCGGCGTCGCCGCGGTGCCTGCCTCAGTCGCCGCAAAACCGGCTCGCTTGTCCATGTCGTCGAATGTCCTGAGGAGCATGCGCGATCCAGCCGTAATGAATCGCTCCTCGGGATCAAGCCGCACGTAGCGGTAGCGCAGGTTCCCCTTCCGCCCCGCGCCCCGGGTCATGCACCACGCAGGGCGTGTCCCTGTCGGATCGGTGACCCAGATGTCATACCGGTCGTACACGAGGAAGAGACTGTCCCGCCCGATCCAGCCGAGCAATCCGTGAGGGGCCGCGTGGTCCGGCACGTCGTTCAGTTCATTGTACAGGGGGACACTGACATTCGCGGTGAGGTTCACCGGTTTTCCTCCAGCGAGCGGAACGGCAAACCAATGCCGTTTCCCGGTGTCATACCAGACCGCATACCTGCCGCCCGGAGAGAGATGCACCGGCCCGCGCACGCCTGCGACAAGGCGCCGCCTCGCGCCGGATCGGAGATCGACGGCAAAGAGATCATAGCGCGAGTATCCCTCCCATGATCGGCTGCGACGGTACGACAGATCTGACGTCCCGAGTCCAAGTTCTGCGTTTCCTTCATCGCCGATGTCGATGGCCGGAAGCGAGGTGTCGCCCAATTGAACGAATCCCCGGTCGGCGAGGTGCACGACGGCCTGGTGGGACCGTTTCTTCTCTTCATCAAGCATCTTGAGCTGCTGGGGTTGGATGAAATGGTCCTGCCAGCTCCAGATGTCGAGTTTGGCGGTTTCCTCATCGTTCATTGTTGTGTCGTCGGGCAGCGGGACCGGCGCGGTTCCAACAAAGAGCCTTGATCCGTCTTTGGAGAACTTCAAACGGCCGTTCTCGCTCACCAGCCAATGGGGATACATGCCCGGAGTTGTCGTGTCCGCCACCAATGTCGCGGAATCCTTGCCGGCTCTCCACAAGTAGAGGGAGAAGTACCGCTGCCTGGCCTTCGATGTGTCGCGGTCTGCGACAAACGCTGCTTGCGTTCCCTCTTCGTCCCAGGCCGGCTGTCGGAACGAGCCCTTCCCGCTGGCAATGGTATCAATCGCGTGCGCGGCAGTGGAGAATACGAAGACCCCGGGAAGAGCGGTGGAATCGTTCCCTGTTGTCGTCACGATCAGCTTTGAGCCGTCCTTTGTGAACTCGAAGTCTCGCGCGAATGGGAACTGGTACTCCTTTCCGCTTGAGAGTTCCCGCACGACGACTGTAGTCCCACGTTCCTTTTTGGCGTCGTCAGACTGTTCATCGGCGTCGTCCCCGCCTCCACGCGGCTTCTGTCGCTTCACGGAATCTCCCGGCGCAAGGTCCTTCTCGCGCTGATACGCGACCCACCCCGACCCTCGTTCGGGGAGCTTGAACGACTTCACGCGCGGGATTTTCGCCAACGAAGATGAACCAAGCGCGAGGATGCCGAGTGAGTCCTTTGGCAGGTCATCCCCCTTCTTCTTCGCGATCTTCCCCTTTTTCACGTCGGCATACAGCGCCTTCACTGTAAACACCGCGTAGTCGGAATTGAACGTGAACGAACCGTTGACACCGCGGGCAATGGTATCAGTTCGGCCGCTTCGTGCGTCCGCAACGACAAGCCGGGCATCCCCCTCCTGCGGCTCAAGGGTGTACAGAATCCAGGCCCCGTCGGGAGAGACCGCCTCTCCGGTGGCCCGCTTCCACGAATCATATACATCATGCGTGAGGAGCTTCTTTGGCCGGTCCTGAGCGAATATGGCGGATGCGCCGACGTGTGCGCCCAGTGCGACGGTGATAATAACAACTGCGCGTTTCATCGAGGTCATACGTGACTGCTGCCTAAATGGCGAAAATGGGAACCGCCCGTCGTTACCAGCTTCTCCGGATCGGATGGGCTTCTGTTGTAAATATCACTCGGTCAAATGGAAGCGTATCAGGCGGCGCGAACAAAAGGTAGAGATACTTCATCGTCTCTGCCATGAAGTAGGGCTCCATCCGATCCATCTTTTCCTTTGTGACGACATTCTTGAGCTCCGCATACCCTTCATCAGTGCGGCACCATGCCATGAGATCGCTCAGAAAGGCTTCCCCCATCTTCTGGTATAGCGTATCGCCCGTTGCCATGTAAAGATAGTAGGCGGATTCTATAATCTCCGGGTTGAGGAAGTACTTAGGTTTTTCCACGGCCCCAGTGGCATAGTTGAACTGCTCCGGCTCGATGCCGTATGCGGTCCACATCCTGTAGCAGGACTTCATGAGACGCTCTGCGCGCGGAACGTCGCCCGCGAGCACTTGCACCGCGGGGAAGAACGCATCCAGGGCGCCGAACCAGGTTCTCGTCCGCTTTCCTGTATTCATGTCCGCATGGCCGTACCAGAACCCCGATGCGCTCGAGTCCAGCAGATATGCGTTGATTGCAGCATAGGACGTGCGCCACATGAGCCGGCAATCATCGTCGTCGAACAGCAACGCGGATTTGACGAGGTATTCATAATAGGAATCAATGCACGCGCTCAGGTGACTGTCTGTCCCCTTCCATGCTCCGGTGTTGACGTCGATCGCATCCCCCACGAGGCCGAGCGGCGAGCGGTGTTCATAGACCCGCAGGAGGGCGTTCTTGGCATAGTTGTAGAACGCGGGTTTCCTCGTCAGCGCCGACAACGAGCCCCATTCGACCAGAAGCGTTCCGATCTCGCCCGGGTTGCTTACCTCGCCCCTGACCGCGCCGGTTCTGAGGTTTACGAATCGGTACGGCATGCCCGTGCCGCTGATGAACGCCGGCGTCATGCGCGTTGCCAGTGAGTCGGCAAGCGCCAGCAGCCGGGCATCTCCCGACGATTGGAAGTTCGCGATCAGGCTTCCCAGAATCCTGATCGTGAACTCAAACACGCCCACCTCCACATCCTTGTCGAACGAGAGATGCGTTGCGATGAACTCTCGCGTGCTGTCGGCTTCCTCCGTGAGGTCCATCAGCGTCATCGTGTCCAGGGCCTCAAGGGGGGTCAAATAAAACGTCTCGGCATACCAGTCATACGGGGTCTTGCTGAGGGGGCGGTAGCCGTCATGTCCCCACGCGTACTTCTTGTATCCGTTCCATGCATGAAGAAACTCCCGCTTCACTGTTTCGGCAAGGTGCTGCGGGTCCAGGGGCTGTGCGGACGTAGGAAGAGCGAACAATAGTACGAAGAGGGTGCAGGGGGGTACGCGCATGATCGGCGGTGAAGTGTGTGGTGATGTCAACATAACTATGTGCGGCGGTGAAAACAATATCCGGTGCGCGGTCTCCTCAGGGACGTCTGTCAAAGGCGAACGTTGCCGTGGGATCGCCGGCTCTCAGGCGCAGCAGCGGCACTTCAACCGGGTCGGATGGGACGAAGCCCGCGGCGCGGAGTGCATCGAGATCGAGCCGCACGACGCACTCGCCGCCACGCGCGAGCGGCGCTATTGATATCTCGGCCTTCCGTCCATCGGGGGTCACACGGAGATCGAGCGTGAGAGGTCCGAACTGCGTGCCGGCGTTCTTCAGGGAGAGCCGGGCGCCTGGCCGGCACCACTCCGCGGGCATGCCGGCGAGAATCTCGAGCGTGTCCCTGCGTTCAATGACAAGAAGCCGACGAAGGAGCTTGATGTAGAGCGAGCTTGCGGTGGCATTTGAGGCGTCGCCTGTGGTCCGCGTTCCCTCCCCGCGCGGGAGCTGCTCTTCGACCCAGGTGCCCAGCGGCGATGCGTGGTTTGCATAGGCATAGAGTATGTCCTGAGCCCGCTCAAGGTTCCTCTGCCATGCATGCGAGATCCCCAGCAGTGCGCCGAAGAAACTCCAGATGCCGTTCTTCAACCAGCCGACGCTGTGTGGAAGTCCTTCCTTTGACGCTGCATCGAGCATGGCGAGCGTCCCCTTTACGGTCGGATCGTCGTAAGGAAAGAGATGTCCCAATCCCTGCGCGTCGAGGATTCCCCAGTTTGCCTGCTGAGGAAGGAGTGTGGAGGCGGTATCGCCGACCTTCATTGGGAGATACCGGTTTCCCGCGGCATCGATGCGCGTGTCGCGTGCGGCGGCCCTGCGGAACGAGGCCATGATTTCCCCCGCCAGTGCGTCCCACGACCGTGAACTGTCCCGTTCGTCCAAGAGTCCCGCAGCGCGTGCCGCCGCATGGAGGCCGATCACGCCCCAGTATGTTGTCCCGTACTCTGCCTCGATGCCTCCCAGCCCCCCGTCGGCAAATCCGGGTGGGAACAAACCATAGAACGAAGAAGAAGGATCGGAGAGGGTGGAATTCCGCGCGCTCCTGATCCATGACACACCGTTCACGATCTTCCCCCAGTGTTCTGCCAGCCAGCGCCTGTCTCCTGCGAACTCGGCGTACCGGACGATCGCGAAGATGAGCAGGGGGGTCTCGCGCTGCATCGGGAACGGCTCGCTCAGGACAACTTTACCATCCGGCCGCTGGAACTGCATCATCGTTTCAATCGAACGCCGTGCAGCTGCCGTGTCTCCAAGGTACAGGGCTGCGGAAACATGCCAGGCCTGGTCATGAATCCAGAGCCCGCGGTAGACGCTCGGTCCCGGCTGGAACTGGAATTGGTCGTCGACCCACTCGCTGATCTGATACAGATTTCTCGTGCTTGCGTCGAGCAGGTACTGAATGCCGGGATCCGGAACTGAGATACTGCCGAAGGGGATGACACTCTGCTCCTTCCAGTATTTCTCCGCGTGCCTCCGCGCCGCGTGGAGATCGGGTGGATCGAATGCGTTGCCCGAAGCGCCGTTGATCACGTAGACCTGGACATCGCGTGTCCCGTGCGGAAGGAGAAGCTGCCATCCCCCCGATGTCTGCATCGCGTGGGCCGGCGCTGGCCTTGTCATGACAAATGGACGCCCTCGGGTGAGCAGAGCGTGTGCAGACGTCTCGTAGACGCAGGTTCGAGAAGTCTTGATGTTCACGACCGGTGTCACCCCGGCCCCGGTGAACTCGGCAAGAATGCCGTCAACGCGTGCGGACGGAGCGCCGAGCTCGTTCTCGAGTCCGCACGACCAGGAAAATTCCGCACGTCGGGTGCCTTCACCGTGGATGACTTCCTCTTCCGTGATGCGCGTCCCTTGTGGAAAGATCCAGAATGCATTGAGGGTGACGTTCGGGTCGATTCCCTGCTGCGAGGCGTGGACTTCGAGCGCGAGTTCCCCGTCGTTGTTGGCGTCGTGCGCGTCGAAGAAATAGACATACGGGCGGTTTCGCTGCGTGTCTTTCAACGCTTCGACGGTCCGGACCGCGGACCCCTCAGCGCTGAGTTCCAGCACACGCTGACCGGTGATCGGTTTGTAGGGCTCGCAGATTCCCATTGCAACAAGCCGCGCCGCTCCGCGCGGCACGCGGACACGATAGAGGATGGGGCGGTTCGTTCCCCAAGCGACGTTGCGGAAGGCGGGGTCAGTGCCGGCAGGCGGATTCGCCCAGCCCGCGACGCCATTGAGTCCCCCGATGCGGCGCACTGCGCCGTTGGCGAAGGTTGTGCGCTGACGACCGGCGGCGGGACCGGGAAGCGCGAACGCCTCCTGTCGGATTGTGCCGCCGGGGGAACTGAACTCAGCCACAACAATCGGGACGCGCGGGTCGTTGATGGCGAGTCGCTGGATGGTCACCGTGGTTTCCTGAATTCCGACGGAAACCTCCGTCAGGGGCCGCGCATACGGTCCTGGCCCGAAATCGTATCCCAGCGTTCCACGCTCCGTTACGATGGTCTTCTGCCAGTCGGAGGGAAAACAGATCGCGGTGAAGTGGCTCGCAGGAGCGTAGCCGTAATCGACATGCAGTGACTGTGCGGCTGACGGCGCCTGGAACGATGCAAGTGCGGCAAGAAGGACACCGACTGGCCAGCGGAAGGTTTTTGAGCTCATCGGGATGTGAGATGGGAAATGAACGATGCAGTGCGTGAAACCAGGGACAGCAGTGACATGCTGCAGGGCTGCGAGGATGGTGACGATCAGTATAGCATCAGACGTACATGTCTCCGGGATCGGCTGCCGACAGCTCGACCAGGAATCCCGCAACGGCTTCCGTGACGGCCTCGAAGTACCTTCGCCCTTTCTCCGCGGTTGCCTTCCGCGGGTCCCCCGACCCGGTATCTGCGGAAACCGTGCTCCAGGGACGGGGCATCCAGGCCCATCCTTCACGGAACGCCTGGATCCGCGGCGAGAGGGTCTTGCCGTCTCCGGCTTCGGAGAGGGGGAGGACGAGCTCGGGCGCGAGGTGGAGCATCAGGCTGGTCTCCATCTCATCCGCGTGATCACCCCCGGCGTCGAAGAACTTCCGCTTCTCCACTGCCGTGTACCAGTTCAACGTGCAGAGAAACAGGTCTCGGCGCGGGCGTAACTCACGGATCAACTGCCGGAAGTCATTCCCGCCATGGCCGTTCAGGATCGCGAGCTTTGGGACCCCCTGGCGTTCCAGAGATTCCGCCACGTCGTCGAGCAGTGCCAGCTGCGTGCTGGGGTTCATGTTGATCGTGAGCGGGAGGTCGAGCTGTCCGGTATTGACGCCGAAGGGAACGATAGGGAGGACAATTACCCGCGCGCCGCGTTCTGACGCCTTTCGTACCGCCTCGGCAGCGATCCGCTCAGTTTCAATGAGGTCGGTCCCGTACGGGAGGTGGAGGTTATGCGGCTCGGTCGCTCCCCAGGGCAGCAGCGCGACTTCGTAGCGTGCCTCGCGGAGGCGGGCGAAAGGTGCGTGTGCCAGTTGTGTCGGCTGTTGACTCATCAGGCTTCTCAGAAGTGCATAGATGTGAGGCGTGCCGGTATCGTGGAGTTGTCAGGAATTGGTACAGATCAGGTCGGGGACATCCACCCAGGCGCGCTTTTCCCATGACTCCATCCCCTTCTCGGCGAGCTGGACTCCCTTGGCGCCTTCAAGCAAGTCCCATTGAAACTTCTCGTCCTTCACCACATGGCGAAGGAAGAGCTCCCACTGTACTTTGAACGCGTTCTCATATTCCTGTTGTGCCTGCACCTGTACCCAGTCGGAATAGAAGTTGATCGGGTTCGGGATGTCGGGATTCCAGATGGGGCGCGGGGTCGATTCGTAGGGCTGGATGAGGCAGTCGCGGAGCCCCGCGACCGCGGAACCGCGCGTGCCGTCGACCTGCAGGGTCAGCAGGTCGTCGCGACGTACCCGGACGGTCCAGGATGAGTTGAACTGTGCGACGACCCCGTTTTCAAGGGTAAATGTCGCATAGGCGGCGTCGTCGGCAGTGCAGCTGTAGGGCTTTCCCGCTTCGTCCCATCGTGTGGGGATATGGGTTGCGCCGAGACACGACACCGCGGTCACCCTGCCGAACAGGTTGTCCAGCACGTAGCGCCAGTGACAGAGCATGTCGAAGATAACGCCGCCGCCGTCCTCCTTGCGGTAGTTCCAGGAGGGGCGCTGGGAGGGGATGGGGCTCCCCTCGAAGACCCAGTAGCCGAACTCACCGCGGACGGAGAGAATGCGGCCAAAGAACCCCGTATCGATCAGCGTCTTGAGCTTGATGAGCCCGGGGAGCCAGAGCTTGTCCTGCACCACGCCATGCTTCACGCCGCGGGTCTTTGCCCTGGTGTAGAGTTCCAGCGCATCGGCGGTTGTGAGCGCGGTGGGCTTTTCACAGTAGATGTGCTTTCCCGCGTCGATGGCGGCGCGAACTGCCGGCGCGCGGAGGCTCGTTGTCTGTGCATCGAAGTAGACGCTGGTGTTGGGGTCGTTCAGCACGGCGCGCAGATCCGTGGTCCAGCGGGAGATTCCGGCGCGGGCTGCGAGGTCTTCCAGTTTCTCGGCATTGCGTCCCACAAGGATGGGGTCGGGCATGATGCGCTCTGTATCGCCGACCCTGACTCCCCCCTGTGCGATAATCGCAGCGACTGACCGAAGCAGGTGTTGGTTCATTCCCATACGGCCGGTCACGCCGTTCATGATAATGCCGACGGTATGGGTCTTCATTGTATGCATGAATACATCTCCGGTGGTCGGTTCTGGGTGAACACGGGAAACGACGATTCATGGAACCGCCGCAAGGAAAACTACCGAGCGGGCGCATCGGTGCATTGTGGCGCTGCGCCGTAGGGGAGAGGCGGCGCCTCGATGCCGGCCCGTGGCAGCGTCCCTTCCAGCTCCTGCCGCCAGTGGGCGACATCACCCGCCGGCCCGTAACAATAGAGCATGGTCATGGGAGTCGGTCCGGTGTTCGTGAGCTGGTGAAATACCTTTGGCGGAATAAACACCGCCTGACCAGACCTTACGGTGAACCGCTCCTCTCCAAGGCACATTTCGCCGGTGCCGTTCAGGATCAGATACACCTCTTCCTGTTCCTGATTGTGCCACGGCACCTGTCCGCCGTGCGCCTCGAGCGTGACCATCCCCATGGAGAAATTATTTGCCTGGATCGGGGATGCTCCTCCTACGAGGTTCTGGGTCCTCCTCCTCGCGGGGTACGTGCGTCCCGAAATCGTTGCAAGATCGGCAATAATCATAGAACCTCAATAGAGATCAAGATTGAGATCAAGATTGAGGTCAAGGCCAAGGTTAAGGTTGAGGGCGGGCGAAGGCCCCCTTGACCTTAACCTGCTCCACCCCTTTTCCTTAATCTCAATCTCGATCTCAATCTTCTCTGTGCCTCTGTGGTTAATTCTCCTCCAGTGCTTTACGAAGAAGGTCTTTCATATACAGCGTGACTTCCCACAGATCCGTGACCGGCTGCCGCGTATGCGGCAGTTGCGGCATGTAGGGAGCGGGGCCGAATTCGGGACAGACGAACAGGCGTTCCGAGCCGCGTTTTACGTGCTCCCGCGCGATCCGCTTCCACCACTCCAGGTGGATATTGCGCTCTGTGTCCCATTCAGGGGCACGGGGGTCATTGACCTGGGGTCCTTCCGCGTGGCCGATCCGGGCGTGGATGTAATCAGAGCGCTCGATGGCGAGTGCCAGAGCGTCTTCCTGGTCCTGGAGTAGCGATTCATGCACACAGCACCAGTGTGAAAAATCTGCGGTTATCCTGAGTTCCGGGAGTGTCCGCAAAAGATCGCGTGTTGCCGGAAGGCTAAACAGGGCGCGTCCGCGGTGAGTTTCGTGTGAAATGGGCAGCCCGTAACGGCGAGCAAGATCTGCGGCGGCCCTGAAAATTGTGATATTCTCCTCTGGTGTAAAAATGTCCCTTCCCGTATGGCAGTTCACATGCCCCGCGCTGCACCGGGCGGCCAGGGCGAGCCGTTCCTCGAGCGAACGGCAATGCTCCTCTGGCGTTTTCCCCTCGCTGGTAATCAGGGCCATAAGAGAAAGGCGGTAGCGGTGGTGCAGGGCGGCGGTTTCTTCCGGGGACTCCTTCAGTGAAGGGAGGTGGATGTCGGACGCGTCGAAACCGGCGCCCGATATCTTCCGTAGAAAGTCATCGAGGGGGAGTGTGTCGAACTCCCATTTCGAGCGCGCGACGAGAATGCGCATCCTGCCTCACTCATTTCAATAGTGGAATCGGGTTTCACAGCGCGTCGGGAGTAAAGTAGAGAATGCCCGGTTCATCCGCAACGCTCCGGGGAAAGAAAGCGCTTGACAAAACATCGGCAATGTGCTATTTTTCCGGTGATAAAACACCATTCTATTAGTGGAACGCCGGGTGAATATCTCCTGCCCGGGCGTTCGCACAGGTTCCAGACTCAGTTCTCATTCCTGTTCGCATTCCGTCACCGCAGCATGCGGTCTCCCCCGACGGGAAGCCATGCCGCGCTGACCGCACGAGTGTACGATGCATCCGTTACATCACGTCAATCCATCCACCCACCCTACTCAATTCATGATCGAAGGAGGAACGATATGACCCAACGCTGCTACAGATTCCTGGCGATCGTTCTGTTGGCCTCCGCTGCGCTGACGCAGGTTGCAGTGGCCGGCAACGGAAAGATCACGGGGGCGGTCAAGAGCTCCGACGGGGCTGCTGTTCCGGGGGTGAACGTCGTGGTTGTCGGCACGACGCTCGGTGCGGCAACGGATCCTTCCGGAAACTATTTCATTCTGAATGTCCCGCCGGGGACGTATCGTGTGCGCGCCTCGGCGGTCGGGTACGCGCCGCAGGTTGTCGTCGGCGTGCTGATCGAATCTGACCAGATCCTGACCTTGGATTTCACGCTCCAGTCGGAAGCGGTTGGTCTGGCGGAAATCGTCATTCAGGCAGAACGACCCCTTGTGGATAGAAGCCTCACGGCATCCAAGTCCACAATAACCTCGGACGACATCTCCTCGCTCCCTATCCGCACATCCGTAGGACTGATCGCAACGTCGGCGAGCGCGTACAACGGCTTCATCCGCGGCGGCCGCATCAATGAGACCAAGACCATCGTGGACGGTGTTGACGTCAGCGACCAGTTCTATACATATGCCGGAGATATGGCCCATACGCCGTATCTGGTATACAACAGCGTACCCCGCTTCCACGGAAGCGAGCTGAGCAAGATCGGCGATTTCAGCTTCAACTCTGTGGAGCAGGTAAGCGTGAATACGGGCGCTGTGGGAGCCGAGTATTCGTCGGCCACGGCGGGCCTCGTGAACTATGCCCTGCGAGAAGGGCGCGGGCCGCTGACCGGCAGCATTACAGGCCGGGTCAGCCAGTTCAAAGGGCTCCGCTATAATGGTCCAGACGTCTACTGGAACGACTTCCTTTACTTCAAAGAGAAGTCAGACCTGCAATACCGCGTGGACTCGTTGAGGGCACGAAGGGCTGCGGGCCTCCCCTTTGGCACGACGCTCCCTGCGGACAGCGCCCGGCTGGGGCGATATACATACGCTAATGGGAAGTATCTCAACGAGAAGCCAACCGTGGAGTTCGAGGGATCGTTGAGCGGTGATATCATGCAGGACTGGGGCTTCTTCTTTACGGGGAAGTACTTCAACTCGTACGGCCGGCTGCCGAACGAATTCGCACGTGAAATCGGCCTGACCCTGAAGACCCAGTACAACATCACCGGCGACATCAAAGTCACGGGTCTTGGCATACTTACCGATCGCGGGCGGTTTTTCGGATGGAAGAACAGGGGGTATCAGGAGAGCGCCCGATTCTACCTGGAGGGGGTGCCAAAGAACGACGGTGCGGACATCATTGGCAGCCTCAAGCTCACGCACATCCTTGACCCTTCGTCCTTCTACGAAGTACAGGCCAGCATAACGTCAAATCAAACGCGCACGGGCTATAGCGACGACAACGGCGACGGATTCTGCGCGCTGGACGAGGACGGCGACTTCATCACGCTGGAAACCCTCGCTCAGGCTAATAAGTACATCAACAATACTGACCTGACCAAATTCTTCCGCAATCAGGATGAGCAAGCGAGCTCGACGAGCACACCGTTCAATGCAGGCGGAACCACTGCCAGGCTTGCGCGACCCGGATTCTTTTACGAGAACCTGCTGTACTCGGTCTTCACCGTTAAGGGGGATTACACAAATCAGCTCACAGCAAACCACCGGTTGCAGGTTGGGGGACAGGCGAGGTTCCACAACGTGGACATGCTGCGCCGAGCGTCGTTCCTCGGAGCGGTAGATGCGAAGCAACAGTACTATATCGAGCAGTGGAACCCCAAGCCGACAGAATTCGGCGGGTACATCCAGGACCGGATGGAATACGCGGGGCTCATCATCAACCTGGGCGCGCGTGTGGACACCTGGAATCCTGATGCGCTCGAGTTCACCAATTATTTTGCGCCGTATCGAGACGTCCAGGTATCAGTCGACACCCTGACCGGTGTGCCGATCACGGTCACCCAGCGGCAGACGCAGAGGAGCAAAAAGGTTGATACCTACGTCTTCTTATCGCCGAGGATCGGCGTTTCCCACCCGATCTCCGACGTTGCAGCGATGTACTTCTCGTACTCGCGGAATTCGCTCCCCCCGCCCTACTCACGGGTCTATGCTAACTACAACAACTTCGGGAACACATCGCTCCCGAACAACCCGAGTGTGCTCCAGAAGCCTTACAAGTCGAACAACTACGAACTCGGGATCCAGTGGGAGTTCGTGCCGAAGTTTGCATTGAACTTCAACGCGTACCTGCGCGACATCGAGGATTACGGCTACTATTCGTACAACGTGATCCCGCGCAGCGGGCCGTATGGAACGAACTACTACGTCGGCTTCTCGGCCGGATATGCGGATTCCCGAGGCGTGGAAGTGACGCTGGAGGGGCAACGGCAGAGCTTCTTTGACGGCATCCTGACGGTCTCGGGGCGCGCCACGTACACGTACAGCTATATCAAGGCATCGGCGTTCGCAGGACTGGATCCGAAGATGCAGACCTCCTTCTCCACCGCAAATGGCGATAGCGCACGTTTGGCGGGGGGCCTCCCGATTGATGACATCAACTTCTACAACAAGATCCAGACCGATGTCGTCGGCGGCGCAAGCACGCTGACCGGTGGATATGACCGTACGCACCGGATCACGTACCAGCTCATACTGGGATTCCCCGAAGACATCGTCCTGTCATCCATCGGGACATTCCAGAGCGGCTTCTTCTATCCGAAATACACAACCGCCGATGCGCGCACGATCGGCCGCGAGTTTGCGGAAGGACCCTGGAACCAGCAGGTGGATCTCAGGCTGGAGAAGGGGTTCGAATTCGAGGGAGTCCGGCTCTCGGTGTTTGCCGAGGTGATCAACGCCTTTAATTGGACGAACATCATCGGGTACGACAATCTTGACACGCAGTTCCTCTGGGAGAAGTCGAATGCTGCGGGCTCACCCAACCCGACAGGCCCGTACGTCCGGCCGGTGGGTGCAGACGGCAGCTATTTCTACGGCTTCCCGCGTGAATTCTATTTTGGCGCACGGCTGACCTTCTAATGCCGATCGAATGTTGAAAACAAGGAGCAATGATATGAACCGATCCAACATTACGACGCTCGCGGCGGCACTGGCGGTCGCTCTCGTCCTCCTGTTGCCGTGCGCAGCGCTCGCACAACCCGGCACGCCCGCGAATTCGGTGATTGGTTTCCCCGGCGCAGGCGTCCTGCAGGCGGGGGACCTCTGGGATTCATTCCTCCCGCAAGCATTCGGGCCGTATTACGGTGAGGGAGCGACGTATCCCACACAGGGTGCGCGGCAGTTCATCCGGTTCGGCAACTTCGACCGCGGATGGTCGACGCCAAACGCCCACTGGCCCGCGGCATTCCATTGGACCATCTTCTGGTCCCACTATATGCACGCACAAGTGTTCCATGCGGACTCTAACTTTAACCCAACCAAGCAGGGCGTCGCGGCACCTGCCACCGGCAACTGGGGTCAGGTGACCTACAAGCCGGGTGTCCTCGGCGACGGAGCGCCGCGGAAGTACAGCGTCGAACCCTACTTTGTGGACGGGACCCGGCGACAGCATGCGGTGTATGAAGCGGGTTGGCCCACGAACACCGGGTGCGACGTGAAGATCAGAGCGCACGCCTGGACAGGGCCGAACTGGAACAACTTCAACGACTTCGTGATCCTCGAGATCGAATTCAAGAACACCGGCCAGCGCGACATGAACCTGGACGGTGCAGCCGATGCAGCCCTCGCGGATCCAGCGATCCAGGCCATCAGCCTGGTCATGTCGGGCGAGATCTTCATGTCTGTCAGCAGCTATCTCGGCGGCGGCCGGAATGAGAACCTGATCGGCGAGAAATTCACCCGCATGGGTGGATGGGTCGGCGATCCCGATCCGAGCGGCAACCCGTGGGGGTTCGTTGCCTACTACGCGGGCGCCCGCACCCAGTCGCCAACGGCTGGCAACTTCAATATGGGGTACAACGGCGTGACGAAGCGCGCCTATACCGACATTTGGATCGGGTGGGACTGGCTCGGTGCGAAATCGGGCGGGCTCCCCACTGATCCGACACAGCTCACAAACGCGCTGCCAACGCGGAACACGATCTTCGGAACGCATCCCGTCGGCACAGGAGGGCAACAGGGCTGGTACCTGTCCGCAGGTTCCGGAGGTTCGCTTGCCGGGCGCTTCACCGACCCGAAGGAGATGTTCACCGTCGGCATCGGCGAGTTTGCGAGGAACGGCGGATCATCGCGCACGCTTGCCCAGCTCGACCTGAGCCCGAACCCCGCGTTCTTTGCATCCGGAACGACGGGCGACGTCACAACCTGGGTGCCCCTCGCCTCTCCCGGTCAGCCGAACGGAGACCAGAAGACGCTGAACACGTTTGACCAGACGCCGCTGGAAGACGGTACCGGCTATCCTACGGGCTGGGGCAAATGGACGACCGGGTACAACTTCGCGCATGACTTCAACGGCGACCTGTATAGCGGCATCGGCCCGGTCCGCATTGAGAAGGATTCCTCGGTGACATTCGTCCTGGCAATCGTCGGCGGCTATCGGCTGGAGGGGGTCCAGAAGGCCGTCCGCGCTGCGCGGTACGTATATGCCAACGGCTCGGCGAGCGTCCCGGTCCTGCCTGCGTTGCCCGATATGAAGGTCTCCAATACACTGACGAAGTCCGTGAGGGTTGAGTGGGATGACCGCGCCGAAGCCGATCCCGAGTTCCAGGGGTACAAGATCTGGAAATCGTCGAACTTCAAGAAGAAGGCGTGGCTCGACGAAGGGATGCGCCTCGCCGACCGGTATCAGGAGCAGATGACGGTGGGTGCGGACATCACCTCGTTGAAGAAGCCCGTGAATCCGAAATTCGACGCTTTTGCCGAGGTCGCAGGGACTTCGTTGAAGGGACTCTATCAACCCGATACGTGGGGAACGTGGGAACTTGTGAAGGTGGTTCCGAAAGCGGATCTGGCGACGTTCCCGAAGACGACGACACCCGGATACAAGTATCTCTATGAGGACAAGGATGTCGTTCTCGGGTTCTCGTACTGGTACTACGTCTCTGCGTACAAGGAGGGGACATATACAGGCCCCGCCGGCGAGACCACGGCCCGGATGGAGACGCATTCAACCAACCGGGACGGCGCCAACGGTCTGTGGCAGAAAACCTTCCCGTTCGCACCCAACAATCCGAACTACCCCAAGACGGCGGCCGGAAAGAAGGACATCGGCGCCGTGCAGGTTGTCTATTCGGCGCTGGCCGCAGCGGGGGACGTTGCGAATGTCGGTGTGCGGCCGAACCCCTATAAGCGGGCGGCGTTGCACGACAACTTCTCCAATGTGTACGATCACAAGCTGCTCTTCTATAACCTGCCACCGCAGTGCAAAATCACGATCCTGGACGTTTCAGGCCAGATCATCGACCAGTTTGATTTCTCGTCGAGCGACCCGAGCCTGGGTGCGACGTTCTGGGATATGTTCTCGAAGGACGGAATCGAAGTCGCCAGCGGTCTCTATATCTACGTGGTGGAATCCCCCACCGGCGGCAAGAAGACCGGCTACTTCTCCATTCTCCGATAACTGACCATCTATGATAGAGGACAGTCCTATGAAACGAATGTATGTTCTGACGGCGATCCTCCTGATGGTGACGCTGGTGGCTGGCACGTCCGACGCCCAGAACAGGAAGGCCGGCATCAATTCGGCCGCGTTCCTGAAGATCGGCGTCGGTGCGCGGCAGGTTGGCCTCGGCTCGGCTGTCACCTCACTGACGGGAGACGTGACAAATATGTACTGGAATCCCGCCGGCATTACGCTGGCCACCGACCAGCGCGCGCAGGCGGCGTTCACGTACAACAAGTGGTTTGCCGATCTGAATCAGCAGGCGGCCTCGATATCTTACAACCTCGAGGATGTCGGGACGATCGGTCTCGGCTTCATGACGTTCGGCCTCTCGGGGATTCCCGCAGACCGCGATGTGTATCCCGGCGGAAGCGCTGAACTGCGGGCACTCGAGATCGACAAGGTGACGAGCGACACGTATGACTACCGCGACATGGTCCTCCAGGTCAGCTATGCGCGTGCCATCACCGACCAGCTCTCGCTCGGCCTCTCGGCAAAGTACATCAGCGAGAAGATCGATGATAAGACGGCCACGGCAGTTGCGTTCGACTTCGGATCGGTGTACAGCATCGGCATTCTGGGGTGGAACATCGGTGCGCGACTCAGCAACCTCGGGAGCGACATGAAGTTCTACGATTTTGCCGCTCCCATCCCGCTGACGTTCAGCATCGGTACATCGATGACACCGCTCACGGATGACATGAATTCCTTGATGGTCACCGTTGACGCGGTAAAGCCACAGGACGGCCTACAGTACTACTTCGTGGGAGGCGAGTACACCTTCATGGAGATGATCTCCGTCCGCGGCGGCTACAAGTTCAACTACTCGGGGGTCGACGACGGCGGCAACAGTTTCTCGCCGGCAATCAAAACGACCGTCGAGAGCTTCACGGCGGGGGCGGGGTTCATGACGAAGTTGTCCGACTACTCGATCCGTGTTGACTACGCCTTCACGAAGATGGATCTTGTTGATTCGGTCCACAGAATCACCCTCTCGCTCGGCATGAAGTAGCGACCTGCCGTACTGCTGTCCCGACCAACAGCAAAGGGGGGTAATCGCCTTGCGTGGGTTGTCGAAGGTGGTTACCCCCCTTCGAATTCTGATATCAGATATCTGAATTCCGCCGGACGCAATTCACGTTGAGAACGCAATGGCCGATTCTTTCCCTCTCCTCCCCACCACCGTCATCGGTAGCTACTCCCTCCCCGCGTGGCTTGAACAGGTCCGCACGCTCGGAGTGAATGGAGTCCTGACCCCCTCGCAGGTGGAAGAAGCGCACGACAACGCCGTAAGGTCGGCCATCCTTGACCAGGAGCGGGCGGGCGTTGACATCATCACCGATGGCGAACTCCGGCGCGAGACAATGGTGAACTTCTTCTCCATGCGAATCCACGGGTTCGACATGGCAGGGAAGATGAAGCCGATCGGCAACCTGGATCCAAGCATCCAGATGCTCGACCCCATAGTCGGCGACAAGGTGCGGTCGAAGGGGTCGCTGGGGATGGACAAGCACTTCAGCTTCCTGAAGGCGCATGCCACGGCGTGGACGAAGGTGTGCGTGACCGGTCCCCAGATGCTGGCGAAACGCGCGACAAACGAGTACTATCCGTCGGACAAGGAACTGGTGTTCGATCTGGCCGCAATCCTCAATGCCGAGTTACGGGGCCTCGTCGCAGCGGGGTGCGATTTCATCCAGATCGATGAGCCGGTCTGGGTCGGGTATCCGCAGGACATGCCGTGGCTCGTGGAGTCCTTCAACCGCCTCGTGGACGGCGTAAAAGCGAAGATCGCATTGCACGTCTGCTACGGCAACTACCAGCTCAAGCGCCTCTTCAAAGGACAGTATGACGAGCTCTTTCCGGCGATTCTCGAAACCCGGTCGCACCAGCTCAGCATGGAGTTCGCCGTGTCGGACGGGGTCGGACTGGAGCTTTTCACAAAGTACCCTACCGACAAGGAAATCGTCGTCGGTGTCATCGATGTGAAAGACGAAGCGGTGGAAACTCCGGACGTCGTTATGCGCCGCATCCGGCAGGCACTGGAGCACATCCCTGCCGAAAAAATGTACATCAGTCCCGACTGCGGCATGAAGTTCATGCCGCGAGCGAGGGCGTTCGCCAAACTGAAGGCCATGGTGGAAGGAACCCGGATCGTCCGGAACGAGCTGGGAGGGAAAGGGGACTGACGCGGACCGGTTCCATGACCGTACGAGAGATCCTGAGGGAGATCCGCGCCATCCGTCTCCGCCAGGGCGCCACCATTGCAGAGCAAACAGTCGCTGAGGAGCTCCTTCGTACCTGCTGCCCCCGCGCCCGCGTCAGCACGGCGGGGGAGGCCCCTGTCCTGACGCTCCGGCTCGAAGGGGAAGAGGCCCCCTGGTATTCGTTTACCGTCTCACACAACGGGGGCATTGCGATTGGGGCGTCGCAAGGCGCGCTGCTCTACGCTGCGATGCGCCTGGCTACGGAGGAGTGGGGAGAACGGAGCGCGGAGGAGTTCGGCGAGGAGAAGAGACGACCGGCGTCGTTTCGCTGGCTCAGGAATCTGAGTGACTTTCTGGTCGGGAGTTTGCGGCATGCGCGGCATTTCGACCGGCAAGGGTATTGCCGGCAGCTTGCCGCGCAGGGATTCACGCACATGACCGTGAACGGACTGGGCGTTGCCCGT
Organism: Bacteroidota bacterium; assembly: GCA_040756745.1. Lineage (GTDB taxonomy): Bacteria > Bacteroidota > Ignavibacteria > UBA10030 > UBA6906 > JBFLYO01. The sequence goes on along the minus strand of JBFLYO010000016.1, from coordinate 47,704 downwards.
CCGTTCGAGTCGAGTCCACCGGGGGATGTCTATCACTGGTTCTACGACTACAGCCCCGACCTCGATCAGTTCGTCGATAGCACCCTCCTCCGCGGGTATTACCCATCCGGGTATCTTGCTGCGAATCTCAAATTCCTGAAAGAGACGGCACAGAGCGCTCTCCGGTACGGACTCGTTCCCGGTCTGCACATCAACTCTCCGCGCTCAATGCCGGAGGAATTCTGGGAGGAGTACGGATACCTGCGTGGGGCACGGGTGGACCATCCGCGGGAAACGCTCCGTCCCCGCTACACGCTCGCGATGGCCCATCCGGCGGTGCAGGAGCATTACCGGGAACTGGTCCGAGCGATCATGGCAGAGATTCCCGAGATCGGGTTCATCTATCTCTGGACGAACGACAGCGGGTCGGGCTTCGAGTTCGTGAGTGCGCTGTATGCGGGGAGAAATGGTGGTCCCTACCTGATCCGCGAATGGAAGAGCCATGCGGAGATCGCACGCGCCGCGGCCGGCAACGTTCTCAAGTATTTCCGCCTCCTGCGCGACGAGGGCCGCCGGGCCAACCCGGCGTTCCGCCTGGTCTGCGACCTCGGCTCGTTCCGGGACGAACGACCGGAGATCATTCGGGGGATGGGGGACGGGATCGACGCAGGCGACTTCGGCTATTTCGAAGGAGGCGGGTTGGATCAGGAGAACGATATGCTGCGGAGGGCCGGGGCGGAAACCCATGCCAAAACTGAGGTCGGCGACAACAACGTTCTCGGCGTCCCGTACCCGCGGCTGGTCCATGAACGACTGGGCGCTCTCCGTGCGCGGGGCGGTGACTTCGTGCTCACAGGAGGTACACCGGCATCATTGGCGCCGTTCGATATCAATAGAGAAGTGGTCCGGGCGTTCCAGTTGACGCCGGAGCGGTCGATCGACGACGTCCTCCGCATATGGTCGGAACGTTGGGGAGGCGTTTCAGGCGCTGCGGAACTGCTCGACCTCTGGAACCGATCAGACAGCGCCGTCCGAGGATTCCCGTCAGGCGTTCCCATGAGCACATTCGGTTTCCCGTGGTTCCGGCTCTGGGTCAGACCCTTCGTGCCCGACATTGACGCAATTCCTGAACAGGATCGCCGCTATTATGAAGAGTATCTCCTTGCGACGTTCAACAACCCGGCCCGTGTCGACCTGAACAATGACATGATGTGGAATTTCCTTACGGTCGAGGAGGCGGGAGAAAAGCGGCGCACGATTGATAGAAAAGTTCTCGCACCGCTCACGTCGGCCATCGAACAGTGCGTCGACACACTGAGCTCGAAGAACAGCACACCCCCCGTATTTGCCGACCTGCATGACCGACTGAGGGCTGCGCGCGCGTTTTACAGGACGCTGCGCAACATGGTTGCCTGGATCGAGTCGGTCCACGGATACTGCGGCGCGACCGATCCCAAGGACAGGACGCACTTCAGATCGCTCTGTGACGCGATGGTGGAGGACGAGCTGGCCAATGCGCGGGATCTTCTCGACCTCTGGCGGTCGAGCCGTACGGACTTCATGCCCGTTTCGACGATCGGCGAGACGCTCCACTGCTACGGAGAGAATTTCGGCGACCTGCTCTCCCGCAAGATCGCCTTAATGGAAAAGCACGGAAAGGACGAACCACACATCGACCCCCAGTACATGTGGAGGATGCATGAACGCGTACCCGATCAGTGAAGAAGAGGTCCGCTTCTACGAGGAGAACGGCTACGTCCGGCTTGACGACGTTCTCACGATGGAGGAGGTCGAGATCCTGCGCGCAGCGCTCGACCGGGCGGTCGAAGACAAGAACAAATTCCAGTTGAACCTTGGGCCCCGGACCGACGAGGGATACACCAAAGTGTTCCTGCAGATGGTCAACCTGTGGGAGCGATACCCGGTGCTGGAGGAGTATGCCCGTCACCCGCGCGTCGCGGAGATCGCGCGACGTCTGACCCGTTCGCGTCATGTTCGTCTCTGGCATGACCAGGCTCTTATTAAGTATCCGGAGGACAGCAAGCCCACGGCCTGGCATCAGGACACCGTGTACTGGCCGATGAACGAACCAGGGGGGCTCTCTTGCTGGATGGCACTCGATGATGTGACGGTGGAGCGGGGGTGCATGTGGTTCGTGCCGGGATCGCATAAGGTGGGTCCGCTTGACCCCGTCGATCTGGGGAACACGACGGCTGACGGCCCCCTGGCGCTCCTGCCGCCGTCGTACCGCGGCGTGAAGCCGGTGGCCGTTGAGCTGAAACCCGGGAGCTGTACATTCCATAACGGCCTGACGTTCCACTACGCCGGTCCCAACGTCACCTCCACCGCTCGTCGCGCCATGGTCACCATCTTTATGCCAGCCGGGACGACATATAAAAAGCTCCCGCATATCGTGGGCGATCGTGCCAATCTGAAGCCAGGCGAGGAGTTCCACGGACCTCTCTTCCCCATCGTGGCGAAGGAGTGAAGCCATGAGCGGACGAATGTTCTCCGCGGCAGAGCACTCGCGGTACCGGGACGAGGGCTTTATCGTTGTTGTGGGCCTCCTCACGCCCAGCGAGGTGGACGAGTACGTGGCGTACGAGGCGGCGCAGTCGAAGGAGTGGCGATCGCGGCTCGACAACCACAAGCGGGACGCGCGCTGGCGGGCCATTGCGACCCATCAGAATATCGCCGGAGTCGCAGAGCAGATGCTCGGAGGCACACCTTCCATTGTCCAGACCATGTACCTGGAGAAATTTCCCGGCGAAGAAGCGAAGGGGACGGCCCTGCATCAGGATACGCATTACCTTCCCAACGAGCCCAACACGCTCATGGCGTGCTGGCTTGCGATGAGCGACACGGACGAGGAGAACGGCGGGCTCTGCGTTCTGCCGGGAAGCCACGCGAAAGGACTGTACGATACGCACAAAGCGACCTCCATGAAAGACCACCAGGTGTGGCAGTCGGAGCACCTCATGCGCGATCGCGACGGCAGGGAATGGAAGCAGGTCTTTTACTCGTTCGAGATCGACGGTGTGGACCGGTCGGCCATGAAATTCCTCGCCGTCCCGAAGGGGGGAGGAGTGTTTTTTTCAGGCCTGACCATCCATGGCTCGTATGCTAACCGGTCGAAGGATCGGGTACGGCGGGCATTTGCAACACATTTCGTCGCGCCCGGCACGTGGGTCTTCCGGGCTGACGTACAGGCAGTGATGCCAGTCAGCGGCATATGAATCAAGGTCGTACGAGAATGCAAAGAGTAGTCAGAAGTCAGTAGTCAGAAGTCAGAGAGCAGAAGATTATACACCATCTTTCTGATTTCTGAATTCTGACTACTGACTACTCCCTGTGATCCCAGGAGCCTCAAGTGAGCGAAACGACCTTACGCAGCGATGCCCCTCGCCTCGACTCGCTCGTGCCGCGCATCCGCGACTTTCTTGCGGCCGATGTCGTCGAGTACACCATGCTGGGAAAGCGCCTGAGGGGCTTCCGCTCCCCGGATTCCCCGAGCATCTGGTTGCGGGACCATTCGGATATCGTCAGGGCTGGTCGGTACTGGGAGAAGGAGCTGAACGGGGCCATCGACCACTTCGCCGAGACACAGTCGGCGCAGGGGTGGCTCTTCGACAATTTTGGGACGCTCCCCGAAAAGCCCCCTGCGGAGCGAGAGAACTGGGCCCGGTACATCCGCGTCCCCGTTGAGGCCGACGTCGAATTTCGCTTCGTCAAGGCGGTCTACCTGACGTGGCAGGCGACCGGCGACGATCGCTGGCTGCGACGGATGATGCCGCACATGGAGAAGGGTCTTGCGTACTCGGTGAGCGACCCCTGGCGGTGGGACCGGAAGACGCGGCTGGTTAAGCGAGCATTGACCATCGACACGTGGGACTTTGACTACACCGCCGGGAGGCACCATTGGCTGAACTTTCAGATCGACGATCAGACGTTCTGGGGGATCATGCACGGCGACAATTCCGGTACGTACGAAGCGTTCCTGCTGATGGCGCGGTGCCATGAAGTCTTGAAGAACAGGAAGCGGGCCCGATACTGGCTGGACGAGGCGGCGGCGTTACGCACGCGCGCGAACCGGGTGTGCTTCAACGGAAGATTCTATACTCACCATGTCCCGCTCACGCCGCGCACGGTGCCCGGGGTCGACGAGACAGCGCAGCTCAGTCTCAGCAACCCGATGGGGATCAACCGGGGAATGTCGACACATGCCATAGCGGTATCGATCATCCGGGAGTACGAGTCACGCGGCCGGACCACCGGCGCGTTCGCCCCCTGGTTCAGCATCGATCCCCCGTTCCCCGCCGGGGCCTTCGGAGAAGCGAAACTCGTCCCCGGGGCCTACTGCAACGGCGGCATTATGCCGCTCGTTGGCGGGGAGCTCGCGCGCGCTGCGTTCGAACATGGGTTCGAAGAGTACGGGGTAAAGCAGCTCCTGAAGTACGAAGAGCTCACGCGGAACAATGAAACGTACCTCTGGTATTTCCCCGACGGGCGCCCGTCCACGGTGGAGACAAGCACGAGCCCTGAGGCCTCCCCCACCGACGGGTGGGGATCGTCTGCGATGCTGTGGGCACTGATGGAAGGGCTTGCCGGTGTAGTGGATCGCGGATCGCTCCTGAGGGAAATTTCGCTGGCGCCGCGATGGCCGGCAGCGGGCTCGCGCAATGCCGAGGTCACCGTTGGGTATGCAGCGTCTGGTGCGGCGGTTTCGTACACATATGAACACGATCCATCGACGCGGCAGATTGCGATGACGATCACGGGCCCCGCAGTCGTTCATCTTCACCTGTTGTTGCCGGAGGGCGGGCTGCCGTCGAAGGTGACCGCGAACGGAAAGTCGGTGCGCTTCAGGACGATTCGAGTAGAGCAGAGCAGGTATGCGGATGCGGAGATTCGGATGAAGGGGAGGGCTGAGGTGGTGGTGAGCTATTAGCGTCGCCTCGCACATCTTTTTGCTCTCTCATGTAACCCTAACCCCGCCCCTTCCCCTTGAAAAGGGGAAGGGTGAACAAGGCATCAGCGACTCCCCTCCCTTTTCAAGGGAGGGGACAGGGGTGGGTTCCGGTTGAAGCGGGAGAGAGCCTTATCGTAGCGGTCAGGGGGGAACGTGCGGGAAGAAGGTCAACGAAGTGGTCGTGACCGACCGATCCGATTAACGGTGAACCACTAACTGAGAACTCACTGTATTACAGCTGCATAATCCCATGAAACGACGCGAATTCTTTGCAGCCCCCGCCCTCGCGGCTCTCTTGCCGCGCTCCTTCGGGCATCTTGCCATGGACGGAGACACGACTGCTCCTTCGCAGGCGAACTGGCAACAGCATCGACAGCGCCTCCATCAGGATTTCGAAACCTATGCGCCGGGCATCGAGTACTTCATGCTTGGCAACGGCGAGATCCAGGTGGTACTGCAGTATATGCCCGACCGCTCCGGTGAGCGCCCGATGACGTTTCTCGGGCTCACCATCATGGACGCGGAACGGTTCGCCCGCAAGTGGAGCACGTTCCTCTTCCACCCGGAGCGGGGCTTAGATCGAAGCATGGCATCCGTGTGGATCGAGGGGAAGGGACACGCGCCGTCGCCGGAAACCGTCGAGTCTGTTGGTTGGAGCTACCCCGGCGATATTCCCACGGTGATCGTGGCGTGGAAGGCGGGTGCGTGCGCTGTCCGGGAGTATCTCTGGGTCCCGAGTGAGGGGAGATTCCTTTTCAGAGCGCTTGCGCTCTCCAACACGTCCGATCTCCCCGTCGAACCGACCATCGGCGTCGCGCTCGTCCCCAGCTTTGCGCTCTTCGACGACATCGGTGTCAATTCGCAGGACCAATCCGTGGAGGCGCGCGGGTTCGCCTCGATGAAACTGTACGCGCTCGAAGAGAACGTCAAGACCTCCGGCCGGTATGATCTGACCATCACGCCGGGCCCCGTGCATCCGGGGGCGATGCGTAATGTCATCCTCGTCTATCAGCTCGATGCCGGTAAGCGGGCAATCACCAAGAAGAAGCACGACTCGCTCTCCGCCACAACGTCGGCGTACTGGGCGAGCCGGAACACGTTTGTTTCGGGTGATCAGGTACTCGACCACCAGTTCGCCGCATCCCGCACCTGCCTGAAGGGCATGATCAGCCGCACCGGCAAACGGGACAGCGGGATCTGGATGTATAACATGGAGTGGGTCCGCGACGACATGATGGTGATGCTCGGACTTCTCCATGCCGGCTTCCCGGACGAAGCGAGGACAATGCTCGTCAAGACGCTCGAACGCTCCGTCGCGCCCGACGGTTGCATGGTCGAGTCGAGCCGCTGGTCGGGGTACGACCTGACGGAGCTGGATCAGAACGGTGCGCTGCTCTATGGCGCCTGGTCGTATTTTTGCTGGACGGGGAATGAAGCCCTGATACGGAAACACTGGAAGACACTTGTGCGCGCCGGCGATTACCCGCTTCTGCCCGTGTTCTGGGATCCCGAGTCGGGTCTCATGAGGAACAAGCGTGAATTCTGGGAGCGGGGAGGAGAGATGTTCGGCATTGAAGACGGTTTCGAGCTGAGCTACCAGTTCTGGGTGGCGATCGGGCTCGAGAAGGGGGCGGCGCTGGCCTCCGTGCTGGGGGATCGGGCTGTTGCGCGACGGTGGACTGCTGCGGCCGCAAAGATCCGCTACGGGATGCTTGAGCACCCGAAGTTCCGCATGATCGAGAACGGTGCGCTCATCAAGCGACGAACACGCGACAGTCGATGGCAGCGCCACACGATCCCCGCCAACCGGAGCGCAATGCCCCCCGGGTCGCCGCTTGCGACCATTGAGAAACCAGAATGTGACCCCGACACGTCGTGCGTCCTGCCGGTGGTCTTCGGGATGGTCGATCCGAAGAGCCCCCTTGCCGCGGCGACGCTCGAATCAATGGAATCGCTCTGGAATCAGAGTTGGACGCATGGCGGATATTCGCGCTACAACACCACGAGCGAGCCCGATCCCCCCGCCCCCTGGCCTTTTGCGACGCTCTTCGTGGCGCGCGCCTATGCTGAGACGGGGAACGATGAAAAAGTGTGGCGTGCGCTCCATTGGCTCAACGATATGCATGGCGGAAAGGCAGGCGCCTGGTTCGAGCGCTACGGGCCGAGCATTACGCCGCCGGCCCCACCGGTCTGCGTGGTCGGCTGGACCTGGGCGGAGTTTGTCCTCCTTTTTGTCAGTCACTTCGCGGGGATAAGGCCAGAAATCGACCGGCTTGTCATCCGCCCGAAGCCGCTCAAAGCGATTGCGGCGCTGCACACGACGCAGAATGTTCGCGGTGCGACGATTGAGCTCGAGGTCAGGCGAAATGGCGGACCTCCCGGCGCGACCGTCGATGGCAGGCCGGTGGCAATGAAGGATGGGAGGATAGAGATGGCGTATCCGGGGAAGGGGAGGAGGGTCAGAGTGGTAGCGAATCTCTGATGTTGCCATCTTGTATTCATCTATCGCGGTTCACAAGTAATCGGATCGATCTTAACAGTCAACAGTTATCTGTTAACCCGGCTATCCGATTAACGGCGAACCATTAATTCCGAATCGATAGCAAACTCATGAACCGCCGCGACTTTATCAAGACACCGGCCCTGACGCTGCTGATTCCTTATCCGCGGAGAGGATCAACGGTAGCAATGGAGATCGAGCTATGAACAGGAAAACATTCGTGCGGATCGGTGCCGCAGCTGCAGGCGCAATGCTCATGCCCCCCTTCGCGGCCGGCACTGCCGCCGCGTCTCCTCCCCCCTGGCCGTCCGGCGACCCGGCCGATGAGTCGTTCTGGGAGTTCCTCCGCGAACAGTTCCCTCTGGAACGTGACCGGGCCTATCTGAATACCGGCGGACTCGGTGCGTCTCCCTATGCCGTGATCGACGCGGTGACGACAAAGATGCGGGAGCTCGAGAGAATCTCCGAAACCGGCCGCGACGAGCAGCTCTGGAAGGAGATCAAGACAGACATCGCGTCCCTCCTCGGCTGCGGCGACGATGAGGTCGCGTTCACCCGGAACACCACTGAAGGAATCAACATCGTCGCCAACGGGCTGCCTCTCAGATCGGGCGACGAGGTCATCCTGACCACCCATGAACATGTGGGCAATGCACTCCCATGGCTTGCTCTTGCCAGACGGACCGGGGTGGTGCTGAGACTGTTTGAACCATCGATCCAGTCGCAGCAGGAGAATCTCGACCGGATCGCCGCATTGTTCTCTAAGAGGACCCGGCTGATTTCCGTCCCCCATGCCGTGACGACAACAGGGCTCATTCTCCCGGTACGCGACATCGCAACGATGGCGAGGGCCAGGAACATCTGGTTCTTCGTTGATGGCGCCCAGACGGCAGGCATGTTCCCGTTCAGCCTGCATGAGATCGGATGTGACGCATACGCCACCAGCGGACACAAGTGGTTGATGGGTCCCAAGGAAACGGGGGTACTGTATGTGCGCCGCGCAATGCTCGACACCGTGAGGGCGACCTCGGTGGGCGCGTATTCCGATGGTGGCTTTGATTTCCTCAAGGGGACGCTCGCCTTCCACCCTTCGGCCCAGAGGTACGAGTACGGGACCGTGAACGTCCCACTGCGGGTTGGACTGTGGGAGGCGGTCAGGTTTATCCGGCGTATCGGCATCCGGCAGGTGTGGGAGCGCGACAGGATGCTTTCCACGCGGCTCTATCGCGGGCTGCGGGAAATCCCCGGCGTCAGGGTGCATTCGCCCGAAGCCGATGACATGCGAAGCGCGATGATCACGTTTTCGCATGAGGCGCTCCCTCACCTGGAGCTCCAGAATCACCTGACCACCTACAACTTGCGCACGCGACCTGTCGGTGAGGGGGGGATGGCGGCGCTGCGCGTCTCGACGCACATTTACAATATGCCGGACGAAGTCGATCGTGTCCTCGAGGGGGTGAAAACTGCCACAACGCGAACACAAAGATGAAGTCCGTCAACATTCTGGATTACCTGGTGGTCGCGGGCTATTTCTTGTTCATGCTCGGGATTGGCTTCTACTTCATCCGCGTCAACAAAGGGGCGCGAGAGTATTTCGCCGGCGGAAACATGATCCCCTGGTGGGTCTCCGGCATGACCCTGTACATGGCCAACTTCAGCGCCTGGACATTCACCGGTGCGGCAGGGTTCGCCTACACCACTGGGCTCTTCATGTTGCTCTCGTGGGGGACGGGAGGGTTCGCCTATTTCCTCGGCTCGCTCATGACAGCGAAGCGCTGGAGAAGGACCCGTTCCATCTCGCCGGTCGAATACACGTACGCCCGGTACAACGTTCCCACGCAACAGTTTGTGAGCTGGGTGATTTCTGTGAACTTCACGCTTTCGGCAGGCGTCCAGCTCGCGTCCACATGCAAGCTTCTCGCACCGGTGATGGGGGCCGACATCGTGACCGTGACGCTGGTGACCGGGATCGTCATCCTCCTCTACACGTTCCTCGGCGGCGTGTGGGCCGTATCGGTGACCGATGTGGTGCAGGGAGTGATTCTTCTGTGCACGACGTTTATCGTGGTCCCGCTAAGTCTCCATCTGGTGGGAGGACCGGTGAAGCTGCTTGAGGCGCTTCCCCCTCTTTCGCTCGATCATGTCTACAACGGTGTCAGATACAATGAACACTGGCTCATCGCCATGTTCGTGATTACCACGATCGGGTTTGCGTCGGGTGGCGGCCAGCGGTTCTACTCGGTGAAGGACGAGAAGTCGGCGCTGAAGGTGGGGATATTTGCCGGTGTTCTCTCTCTCCTCGGCCCGGTGATCTTCGGCGTGCCTCCGCTGGTGGCGAAGGTCTTCTGGCCGGACCTGGCGCAGGTGGATTTCTTCAAACCGTATGCCGGGAGCAATCCGCAGGATCTCGTGTATATCGGCATCTGCCTGCTGTTTCTGCCGAACGGGCTTATTGGCGTCTTCATTGCGGCAATGCTGGCGGCGACCATGAGCACCCTCAGCGCGGTGTACAACATGGTCTCGTCGATCGTCGCGCGCGACATGTACGGGGCGATCGCGCGCAGGCGGCTGGATGATGCGGAGATGCTGCGCGTAGGCAGGAGGGCCTCTCTGGGAATCGGGATCATCGTGATCGGACTCGCAGTCGTGTTCGTGACCAGCACGTTCGGCATCTTTAACCTCATGCAGGCCTTCTTCACGCTCTTCAATATCCCGGTTGCTGTTCCCATGGCGTTCGGGCTGATTTTCCGCAGGGTGCCGAAATGGTCGGCGGTCGCTGCGGTCACGTGGGGGCTTCTCGCAGGCGTCACTGCGCGCTACCTGCTCGGATGGGACATCGGCCCGCAGGTCTACCTCGCGATCGTCCTGACGATGGCGATCTTTGCAACCTCCCGGTGGACGGCCCAGCTCTATGTGAAGCGCAAGCCCATGCTCCTCATGATCGCCGCGATCGTCACCGTTGCTGTCGGTCTGCTCTTCACCAACGCCATCGTAAATCCTCTGGTTGACGCGGTCGTGCCGCTGGCCTGGCTCTCGGCGGCGGGGTTTGGCATAAGTCTCTATTTCTTCGCCGGGCTGTTCACCCGCGAGACCGACGAGGACCGCGCGACCGTCAGGGAATTCTTCAGCAAGCTGGACACCCCCGTCGACGTCGCGCGGGAGGTGTTCGGTGCAGGGAAGAAGCAGATATCGATTTTTCCGCTGGTCGGCATCACGATGCTCATCATGGCGGGGCTTCTCTGCCTGGTGTTCCTGACCGATCTCACCGACACCGAGCGGACTGTCGTTGCCGCGTTGATCGCGATGATGGCGGTCTTTGGTGCATCGCTCTGGTTTTTCGGGCGGCGTTCCGAAATCCGCGATCCCTGCCCGCCTCATAGAATTCAGGGAGGCAGGCGGGCGCAATCCGCAACGGAGGCCAAATGAAAGCGGTAAACGTCTACGACTACATCGTCATCGCCGGTTATTTTCTCTTCATGCTCGGCATCGGGCTGTACTTCATGAAGATCAACAAGGGGGCGAAGGAGTATTTTGCCGGCGGCAGCATGATCCCCTGGTGGGTATCCGGGATGACGCTCTACATGGCGAACTTCAGCGCGTGGACGTTCACCGGCGCGGCGGGGTTTGCGTACGCGACGGGGTGGTTCGCGATCCTCTACTTCGGGACCTGGTCGGTCTCGTACTACACCGGATCCCAGCTCACCGCCTCACGCTGGCGCCGCACCCGCTCGATCTCCCCCGTCGAATACACCTATACGCGGTTTAATTTCACCACGCAGCAGTTCCTCAGCCTGGTCATCTCGCTGAACTTCACACTTTCCGCAGGCGTCCAGCTCGCCGCGACATGCAAGCTGCTGGCCCCCGTGATGGGGCTGGACATCACCATGGTCACGGTGGTCACCGGCGTCGTCATCCTCGTCTATACGTTTATGGGTGGGCTCTGGGCGGTGTCGATCACGGACGTCGTGCAGGGGGCGATTCTCCTCAGCATCACGTTCCTCGTGATGCCTCTCGCACTCGGATTGGTCGGCGGACCGGCGAACCTCATCAGCGCACTCCCCCCCCTCTCGCTGGATCATACGTACAACGGCGTGCACTATACGGAGCACTGGCTCATCTCCATATTCATCATTATGTGTCTCGGCACGGCGGCCGGCGCGGCACAGCGGTTCTACAGCGTGAAGGACGAACGGGACGCAAAACGGGTGGGGAAGCTCGCGGGCGGCCTCTTCCTCACTGTGCCGTTCGTCTTCGGCGTTCCGCCGCTCGTCGCGCGCGTCATCTGGCCCGATCTCTCCCAGGTGGATTTTTTCAAGCCCTACGTGGGGAGCAATCCGCAGGATCTCGTCTTCATCGCGCTCTGCCTCAAGTTGCTCCCCAACGGACTGATCGGGGTGTTCCTGGCGGCGATGCTCGCAGCGACGATGAGCACGCTCAGCTCCGTCTATAATATGGTATCATCGATCCTGTCGCGCGACATCTACCAGGGCTGGGTCAGACCCGAAGTGACGGACACGGGGCTGCTGAAGGTGGGACGATCATTTTCCGTCGCACTCGGACTCATCGTGACGACGCTGGCCGTGATCTTTGTAACGAGCCAGTTCGGCATCTTCAACCTCATGCAGGCATTTTTCACGCTTCTGAATATTCCCGTCGTGGTTCCGACCGCCTTCGGTCTTCTCTTCCGGCGGGTCCCCAAATGGTCGGCGGTTGCTTCGATCGTCTGGGGGCTTGTGGTCGGAGCGACGACGAGGTATGCGCTCGGCTGGGACATTGGCCCTCAGGTCTATCTTGCGTTCGTGATGTCTTTCGGGATCTTTGTGGGATCGCACCGCCTCGGGCAATGGTACAGGGGGAAGAAAGGCCTGCTCGTCGTCGCCGCGATAATGGTCGCGCTCGCGACGTTCCTGCTGTTCAACGGCACCCTCCCGTCCGGTGCGCAGGAATGGCAGAAGATCCTGGCGGTCGTGAGTGCCGTCGTGCTCGCCGTGAGTCTGTACGGCTTCGCACGGCTCTTTGCATCGGAGACGGAGGAGGAGCGGAGGATCATCGAGGAGTTCTTCCGCAAGCTCGACACGCCGGTGAACGTGGCCAGGGAGGTCTTCGGCGCCGGGAAGAAACAGGTCTCGACATTCCCACTCGTCGGCGGGACCACGATCGTCATGGGGCTCCTGATGAGTCTCATCCTGTTCTCCGACATCGACCCCGGCGAAGCGTGGATCATGGGAGCACTGGTTGCGATCATGGTCATCTTCGGCGCCCTCATGTGGTACTTCGGAAAGAAGTCGGAAATCAAAACCGCCGCAGAATACGAGAACCAGTGACACGGCTGTTCTGCGGCATCTTTTTTGCGTGACAACGCAAGGACGCAACAATGAAGAATTACTGGGATGAGAAGAAGGCGAAAGGCCTGAACGAATTCGACCTGCTGGTCTACCGTTCCAACATCCTGGGGGAAGACCCCTCGGTGACCAACTGGGCGGGAGGCAACACCTCGGCAAAGATCATGGAGAAGGACTTCCGGGGGGAGCCGATCCGCGTGATGCGGGTGAAAGGGAGCGGGGGTGACCTGCGCACAAGCACCCGGGCCGGCTTCCCCGGCGTCGCCCTGGACCCCGTCCTGGAGCTCCGGAGCCGTGCCTCCATGAGCGACGAGGAGATGGTGGAGTATCTGGCGCACTGCCTGGTGGACCTGAACGCGCGGCGTCCCTCGATCGACGCGCTCATCCACGCGTTCATCGACCACACGCATATCGATCACATGCATCCGGATGCGATCATCGCCCTCTGTACTTCAAAGGATGGTCCCCGACTCATGAAGGAAATTTGCGGCGACAGGGCGGCGTGGCTGCCATGGCTCCGGCCGGGGTTCGCCCTGGCGAAACAGTGTGGCGCGTTGATCAACGGCAATGACCGGCTCCGTGCAGTCTTGCTCGGGAAGCATGGATTGATCACGTGGGGGGCGACGGCAAAAGAGTCTTATGACAACACGATCACCGTCATCGCCGAGGCGCAGGACTTTTTCGCTCGCCGTCTGGCGGGAAAGAAGGTCTTTGGCGGCGCGAAGGTGCATGCGGCGCCCGAACGAGTCCGGAAGGAGTTCGCGCTGCGCTCTCTCCCGATCATCCGCGGCGCTGTAAGCAAGCGCACCCGCATGATACTTACCTTTGACGATTCGCCAGAGGTGCTGGAGTTCGTCAACAGCAGGAAACTCGCTGCGCTTGCAGGAAAGGGTGCGGCGTGTCCCGATCACCTCGTGAGCACAAAACTCTATCCCCTCGTCATTGCGGGGTTCAAACCGTCAGCCGCCGCCTCCTTCGGCGAGCGGTTTGAAGATGCGCTGGAGCAATATGTCCGCGTCTATGAGAAATACTTTTCGAAGCACCGGTCCAGAGGGGACAGGATGTACGATCCCTCTCCGCGCGTCATCCTGATCCCCGGCATGGGGATGGTCACGACGGGCAAAGATAAGGGGACGGCGGACATCACGCGCGACATCTACCACCGGACGATCTCCGTGATCCGGAACGCATCCACCGTGAGCACGTATGTCTCGATGACGCCGCCGGAGGCCTTCAGTGTGGAATACTGGCCCCTCGAGATTTACAAACTCTCGCTCGCGCCTCCCGAGAAATCGCTCGCGCGCCGTGCGGCGTTCGTGACCGGGGGAGCGAGCGGCATCGGACGTGCGATCGCCAAACGGTTCGCAGCCGAGGGGTGTCACGTCGCGATCGGGGACATCAATGAGGCGGGGGCGAAAGCCGTTGCCGCCGAAATCACGGCCGCGCAAGGCCCGGGACGCGCCATTGCGTGCGGGATGGATGTGGCAAAGGAGTCGGACGTGGAGGCAGCGGTCGACGCGGCTGTCGCGACATTCGGCGGCCTGGATATCGTCGTGTCCAACGCAGGCATTTCGTCCGCCAACCCGATCGAAGAGACGACCGTCGAGCAGTGGCAGAAGCAGATGGACATCCTCGGCAAGGGGTACTTCCTGGTCGCCCGCGAAGGGTTCCGCGTCATGGCGCGGCAGGGGATCGGCGGATCGATTATCTTCATCGCCTCCAAGAATGCACTTGCCAGCGGGAAGAATGCGACCGCGTACAGCGCCGCCAAAGCAGCGGAGCTGCATCTCGCCCGGTGCCTCGCCGAAGAGGGGGGGAGCAGGAAGATACGCGTGAACACGGTCTGTCCCGACGCTGTCCTGCAGGGGTCGTCGATCTGGAGCGGGTCATGGCGGAAAGAACGTGCGGCGGCTTACGGGATCTCCCCCGATCAACTGGAGGAGTTCTATCGCAAACGGACGCTGCTCGGCGAGAGCATCCTCCCCGAAGACATCGCTGAGGCCACTCTCTTCTTTGCCTCCGACCGATCACTGAAGACGACGGGCGGGGTGCTCACCGTGGACGGCGGAGTCTCTGCGGCGTTCGTGCGTTGAGGAGGTGCATGCGTGAGTCTTCTCGGCATCGACATCGGGACCACTGGATGCAAGGCGGTCGCTTTTGATCGCGAAGGGAAGCAGATCGCGTCGTCATCGACGGAATACCCTTTACTATTTCCCCGGGCCGGCTGGATCGAATTGGATCCCGAGGAGGTCTGGAAGAAAACAGTCCGTGCGGTTCGCTCAGTCGCTGAGGCAACGCGGCGTGATCCTGTAACAGCGCTCGCAGTTTCCGCGCAGGGAGAAGCCTTCATGCCGGTGGACCGGACTGGCCGCGTATTGCACAACAGCATCGTGACGTTCGATGGACGGGCCGAGCCGCTGGTGTCGTGGTGGGATCGGCGGATGGGCCGCAGGCGGATCTTCGCGATTACCGGCATCCCGCTGAGCGCGATGGCGACGCTCCCCAAAATCCAGTGGCTCCGGAAGTTCAAGCCCGGCCTGACCCGCCGGACTGCACGCTATCTCTGCTTTCAGGACTTCTTTGCCCTCCGTGCCGGTGTGGAACCCTGCATCGACTTCTCGCTCGCTGCACGCACCATGGGGTTCGACGTTTCCCGCCTGATGTGGTCGGACCGAATACTGCACACGGCCGGGCTCGACCAGGCACTGCTGGCAAGGCCGGTTCCCTCAGGCACAGTGATCGGCGAGCTTGATTCGCGCGCGGCGGCGGCGCTGGGGCTGTCAAGGGGTGTTCGCGTGGTCGCCGGGGGCCATGATCAGCCGTGCGGTGCGCTTGGTGCAGGGGTTACGGGGCATGACGAGGCGATGTACGCCACGGGGACGGTGGAGTGCATAGTGCCGACATTCACCAGACCTCTGACCTCAGCCGGGCTCATGCGGAACAACCTCTGTGTCTATCCCCACATCGTTCCGGGGAAGTACGTTTCGCTCGCATTCAACTTCACGGGCGGTTCGCTGTTGCGGTGGTACCGCGACACATTCGGCGGAAGCTATGACGGGCTGGTCAGCGCCTCCGGCGATGTTCCGTCGCGTCTTCTGGTACTGCCGCATTTCACGATGACCGGAACGCCGTACTTTGATACCCGGTCCGGCGGCGTGATTGCAGGGCTTCAGCTTTCCACGGCCCGCGGCGAGATTACCGCAGCACTCCTGGAAGGGGTCACCATGGAGATGCGGCTGAACGTCGAGTTGCTCGCCGCGGGCGGGATACGCATTCGCCGATTCCGCGCAATCGGAGGAGGCGCCAAATCACCACGTTGGATGCAGATCAAGGCGGACATCATGAACCGTCCCGTGGTCGTGCCGGAAGTGACGGAGGCCGCTTGCCTGGGGGCGGCGATTATGGCAGGAGTCGGGACAGGGATCTACCGCTCCGCCGAAGAGGCGGTGCGGGCCACGGTGCGCACGGCGCGCACCTTCCGTCCGCGTCCCTCCCGCGTCCGGCGATACGATCGACTCTTCCTTCGGTACCGGGAACTCTTCCCGGCAATGCAGAACATCCTTCACCAGCTTGCGCACACCGAGCCATGAAAACGACGGGATTCAGGATTGACGAAGCGTTCGTTGCCTCGCACAACAAGGGAATGAGCGCTGAGCTGGACCGGGACTATCAGCAGCTTGGAGAGCGCCTCCAGCGTCGCGGCATCGACATCGATCGGGTGACCGCCGACGCTCAGCAACTTGCCGTGGCCCTGCCGTCATGGGCCGTCGGAACCGGGGGGACCCGGTTCGGCAGGTTCCCCGGTCCGGGGGAACCGCGCGATGTGTACGAGAAGATCGCCGACTGCGCAGCGATCCACACGCTCACCCGCATCAGCCCCCGGGTCGCCCTCCATATTCCCTGGGACAAGCCCGATGATCCGCGGGCGCTCGCAGAACATGCCGCTGCGCTCGGCCTGGGTTTCGACGCGATGAACTCGAATACATTCGAAGACCAGAAAGGGCAGAAACGGAGCTACAAGTTCGGCAGTCTGTCGCACACCTCGCGCGACGTCAGAGAGCAGGCCATTGCGCACAACCTGGAATGCGTTGAGATCGGCAAAGCCCTGGGCTCGCGGGCGCTCTCGATCTGGGTCGGCGACGGCGGGAATTTTCCGGGTCAGGTCGATTTCCGCAAAAGTCTGGAGCGGTACATCGCGAGCATTGAAACGATATACGCAGAGATGCCGGGCGACTGGTTGCTCTATGTGGAGTACAAACTGTACGAGCCGGCGTTCTACTCGACGGTGTTGAACGACTGGGGGACGGCGTACTACGTGGCGGCGAGGGTGGGTCCGCGCTGTCTTTGCCTCGTGGACCTCGGCCACCATGCGCCGAACGTCAACATTGAAATGATCGTTGCCCGCCTGCTCCAGCTCGAGAAGCTGGGTGGGTTTCATTTCAACGACAGCAAGTATGGGGATGACGACCTGGATGCCGGCAGCATGAAGCCGTTCCAGCTCTTTCTCATCTTCCACGAGCTTGTGAACGGCGCATGGCGGGGGCTGGGCAAGAACCCGGCGCCGGCGTACATGATCGACCAGAGCCATAACGTGACGGATCCGGTGGAATCATTGATCAGCAGCGCGGAAGAGATCCAGCGTGCCTATGTGCAGGCCCTGCTTGTCGACCGGAAGGCGCTGGACGCGTACCAGGAATCGAATGATGCCATCATGGCGCTTCGGACGCTGAAGGCGGCGTTCACCACCGACGTCGCACCGATCCTCGCGACAGTGCGGATGCGCGCGGGGGGGGCGGCAGACCCGGTGGCGGCCTTTCGGGCCAGCGGGTATCGCATGCAGAAGGCCAGAGAGCGGGCACAGCCGTAACGTGCTATAATCATATATGTTACGGGGACAGAATCATCTGCACGCCTCTTGTGGGGGGAGCACTTTTTTCGTATACTCATTCATCACTAATAAAACAATGTTTTATTAGTCGCACAACAACCACATGCACAGAGAATACTCCGTCCCCGCCATTCACCGAACGGTGCAGGTGATCGAGATTCTCGCCGCCTCGCACACCGGCTTTTCGCTGGCCGAGATCTCCCGGCAGACTGCCATCCCCAAGAGCTCCCTGTTCCGCATCCTCGCCGCACTGGAACAGCATGCGATCGTCATCCAGGACCACGACAGGAAGATCTTCCGACTGGGAATGAAGCTGCTCGACTGGGGGAATGCGGCGCTGGAGAAGATCGATCTGAAAACCGTGGTTCATCCGCACCTGGTGCGCATGGCCCATGAAACGCGCGAGAGCTATTACCTTGCCATCCTGGACAGCTCAGAGGTCATTATCATCGACCGTGCCGACACGCCGGAGATCTGGTCGATGGTCGCCCGCCTCGGGCAGCGCTCGCCCGTTCACGCGACGGCATCCGGGCAGGTGCTGATCGCCGATGTGCCCCCCGAGCAGCTCGATCGCATCATCGAGCGGAGCGGCCTGAAGAAGTTTACCCCGAAGACCATCACGAGTGTTTTACGGCTGAAAAAGCGGTTGAAGGAGGTGAACCGCCAAGGCTACGCGATCGCCGACGCCGAATACAAGCCCGACCTCTGTGCGGTCTCCGTTCCGATCCGCGACCACCGGGGGAAGGTGGCCGCCGCATTGATGACTGCAATCCAGTCCGAACGGAAACGGAAGGCCGAGGTCATCAGCCGGCTGATCGATATCCTGAAGAAGGAAGCCGCGGTAATTTCCCATGCCATCGGCTACCTGGAAGCGGCATCATGAGCAGCGGAGGACCTCGACCGCTTCCGCTGGGGATCGTGAGCGATGAGATCGATCAGGATTTTCGCACGGCCCTTCGCCACGGGCTGGACTGGGGGATCCGCCGGTACGAAATCCGGTGCCTGACATCGGGAAGAGTCCCCGACGTTGACACGGAAGAGTGGGAAGCCGTGGTACGCACCACCGCTGCCGAGGGGGTCTCGATCACCGCGCTCTCACCGGGCATCTTCAAACACCCGCTGGGGAAGCGGGATGAACTGGAACACGAGGTCACCGACACACTTTCGCGCACGGTCAACCTGGCAACGTCGTGCGGGGCGAAGTTGATCATCGTGTTCGGCTTCCGCCGGGAGGAAGGGGAACCGCCCGAGCGACGCTCGGAGGCGGTTGACCTCCTGCGGAGAGCCGCCGCCACGGCACAGCGGGCAGGGATGAAGATTGCCGTCGAGAACGAGCCGGGGTTCCACGCGGACACAGGAGTGAATACCCGGCGGTTGATCGAAGAAGTGGGTTCCCCCGCGCTGGGGGCGAACTGGGATCCATGCAACGCGACCGGCACGGATGAACGGCCCTATCCCGAAGGGTACGAAGCGATCAAGCCCGTGATCGTCAACGTGCACGCAAAAGACACGAAGGAAGGGGCGCTGATCAAGTGCGTCCCGATCGGCGAGGGGATCATCGACTGGGCGGGGCAGGTGCGCGCGCTGCTCAAGGATCGCATTGTTCCCCATATCACGATCGAAACACACTGCCTTCCACTCGTGGAACAATCCGAGCGCAATGTGCGCACGCTCCGACTCCTGATGGAACGGGAGTACGTGCCATGACGACGATGTTTGGCAGAACGATGAGCCGGCGGGACCTGATGAGTCGCATTGGCGGCGTCTCACAGATTGCCGGGATCCGCATGATGACGCTCGCCGACGGCGCTGAGGCAGGAGTGCGCATCGCCGACGTGCGGACAGGCTCGGGATTGAGATTCCAGGTGTCGGTCGACAGAGGGATGGATATAAGCGCCGCGGAGTACTGCGGTGTGCCGCTCGCATGGCGGTCAGCGGCAGGGGACGTGCATCCATCGTATTTTGACCCACGCGGGGGCGCGTGGCTGCGGACATTCCCCGGCGGACTGATGACCGGCTGCGGCATGACATACCTCGGGGCACCGTGCGTCGACGAAGGGACGGAACTGGGACTTCACGGGCGACTCTCCCATCTCCCCGCGTTCGCGGTCGGTTCGTCGGAGACCTGGGAAGGGGACGACTGCGTTATGGCGCTGAACGGATCCATGCGGGAGGCGACGACGTTCGGTGAAAACCTCCTCCTCCGCCGAACGATCACGACGCGGCTCGGAGAATCGTGGATCGATCTTCGGGATGAAGTGATCAACGAAGGCACCGCCCGAACGCCGCTCATGATGTTGTATCACATCAACGCCGGTTGGCCGCTTGTTGACGAAGGTACGGACCTCCTGCTGCCGGCAGGGAGGACTGTCCCGCGCGACGATGATGCGCGTCGCGGACTGGCGGATGCGCGGAGGTTTTCCGGCCCCGTCGCCGGGTACCGTGAGCAGGTGTTTTACCACGATCTTGACCCGGGTAGGGACGGGTACGGGACAGTGCTCCTTCGTAATCCGGTACTGAAACTGGCCCTCGCCGTCCGGTTCCGTATGAAGGAGCTCCCGCGCCTCGTTGAATGGAAGATGATGGGTGAGGGAACATACGTCGTCGGCGTGGAGCCGGCAAACTGTGGCGTGAAGGGACGGGCCGATGAGCGCGCCGCGGGGACGCTCCGGTACATTGAGCCGGCGGAGCAGACTGATTTCCACGTGCAGATTGGCGTGCTCGACGGCGAAGCGCAGATTAGTGAATTCAGCACGCGGAATGCCCTCCGATGACTGCAACTCGCGTCCGCATCGGCCAGGTGGGGGTCGCCAATCACGGGGCGACCATCCTCAATGCCATACAGGCCGCGGGGAACCTCAGCCTGGTCTCACTCTTCGATACCGACGCTGCGGCATGTTCGGCCGCAGCAAACGCCACAGGTGCTCGGATTGCCACAGGGTTCGATGATCTCGTCAATGACCCGGGGATTGATGCTGTGGCGCTGGTGACGCCGAATCACCTTCACTGCGACGAAGTCATCGCTGCGGCGCGCGTGGGGAAGCATGTGTTCGTGGAAAAGCCGATCGGCAACACCATAGCTGAAGGGCGTGCGATGATCGCGGCGATGCATGAGGCCAGGATGACCCTGATGGTGGGCCACAACACCCGGCGGCGCAAAGTGTTCCGCCGCGCAAAGGAACTCCTTGATCAGGGTACGCTCGGCACATATGTTGGTGTGGAGGCGAACGTCTCCCGCCCTGCCGGCATCCTGCCGGGACTCCCGACCTGGAAGGCTGATCCGGCTCGATGTCCGTTGCTTCCCATGATGCAGCTGGGGATTCACTTTGTCGACACAATCGCCTATCTGCTTTCACCGGTCCGGCGCGTGAGTTGTCTTGCCTCGAATGTTGCCATGCCCGGCGGTGTGTTTGATGCGACTGCCGCCCTGTTGATGCTCGACTCAGGCATCCCCGTGGTGCTCTCCTCGTACTATGTGTCGCCGGATGCCTACTTCCTCAGGATCTACGGCACCCGGGGACTTCTGCACTGTGGCCCAACGTCGCTCCGGCTCGAACGGGTCGAAGGAGGCGTTACGACCGGAACGACGGACGAAGATTTCAGCACGGAGGGGGCGGAGAGCTATATCCTGCAAATGCGCGAGTTCGGAGAGTGTGTGCTGACCGGCCGCGCGCCCGAAACGGGGGGAGAAGAAGGCCTCCGTGCCCTGGCCGTCATCGAAGCCATGACGCAATCGGTCGCACGCGCGGCCGTCATCGACGTTCAATCGCTTCTCAATTAACATGCCCCCTTCCAGACGAGAATTCCTCCGCGCCACCGGGATCGCTGCGGGCGTCTCACTCATCCCCTCCGGGGCACGTGCTGCGCTGATCCCGACTGAAGACCCCTCGCCCCGCGTCAAGGGCCTGCTCTTCGATGCCTCGGACCTCCCGAGGATTCGCAGGGCGGTCAGGCATCCTCGCGTCGTCCCCTACTGGCAGTCCCTGGTCAACGCCAACCTCGATGCCGATGCAAAGTTCCTGCGCGAGAGCGTCCGGTTCAATAATCACGTCAAGGACATGCTTCAGGTGCGCCAGATCCTGGAACGCACATCGTTCGTCTTTGCGGTGACGGGAGACCGGAAGCAGGGAGAGGTCGCGCTCGCAGCCGCCAACAAGATTCTCGAATATCCCAAGTGGGACTACTTCCTTGAGGGGGGAGAGGAGGTGATCGGGCTTCAGCGCGCACCCGAGGCGACGATCGCCATGTCATGCGCCCGCGAATGGCTCGGCCCGCTCCTGAACACAGAGACCGCCGCCGAGATCGAGAAGCAGATCGCAGAGAAAGGAGCCCCGGCCTGCTACCGCACCCTGTATGGCATGAAATATCCCGACAGGGTGCGCGGATGGGGGTTTGACCCGGAAGATGATTATCCGTACCGCTTCGACCTGAGCCGGTGGCCGTTCATCCTGAATGCAACCAACCTCAAGGTCATTCCGATTGCCGGCCTCGGACTGGCCGGCTGTCTCCTCCGTGGCAAGCACCCCCAGGCCGAGCGATGGATCGATATGGCAGTCCAGAGCGCGAAGGCGTTCGCGCCGATGTTCGGTCCGGATGGTGCCTATGACGAAGGGGTGGGGTACTGGGGATATACCGCGTCGCACCTCACGCTGCTGGTCGAAGCCGTGCGGCGCACGCAGAGGACCGATCTGAGCACCATCATCAATTATCCCGGCACCGTCCGGTACGGCCTCAGCATGGCCATGCCGCTGCCGGATCGTCCAAACGATTGCGTGAACTTCGGTGATGCCTGGAACATGGGGGATGTCGCAGTTGCGGCATGGGTCGCCAGGCGGTTCAAAGACTCCATCGCCCAGTACGTCGCGACGGAGGTCGGTCAGCTCACCAGCCACTTCTCTATTATCTGGCTCGACCCGGACCTCCCGGTGCGCAAGCCCGGCCCCGATCAGTTGGACGTGCGATTCTCCGATGACTGGGTGGTCTCCCGCAGCGGCTGGAAGCCCACCGACGGCCTCGTCGCGCTGCGCAGCGGCGGACCCGCGAACCACGAACATGCCGATCGGAACAGCATCATCTTCAAGGCATACGGCGAACGGCTGTTCCACGACCCGTACAGGGCTGCGTACGCGTATACCGACCCACACTGGATCCTCCGGCTCACGTCGGCGCATACGGCGGTACTCATCGATGGCAAAGGACACCAGTATCACAACGGCCACGAAGGGACCAACGCATCGTGGGCCGAGGCGCGCATTCTGGACTATTCGCATTCGACGAAGGCGATGACGGTAACGAGCGATGCCACCGACGCGTATCGTCTGGTCAACAACAACATCGCGCTGGTTCAGAGAACTCTCGTGTTCCTGAAGCCCGATGTGCTGCTCCTCTTCGACCGTGTGCAGCTACAGGGAGACCCGCTGCCGGTCCAGCTCCGGTTCCAGGTTGACAATTCAGACGGCAAAGGAACGGTGAACGCCGAGGGGGCTTCGTTCGGGGTTCAACGCCCCCTTGCAAATCTCCAGGCGGCAATCTCGGGATCGCAGGCCGTCACGGTTCGCACGGCCTCGCATAACCTGCCGCCCGACAAGGGGATTCATCCCTATGCCGAAGCGGAATCCGCTCCGGCAAATGAGCACATGATCCTCACGGTGTGCACCGCGCAGAAGACGGGAGGCGAGCATGGAACCCTTTCCGTGACGCGGGAGAAGGAGACATGGAATGTGAAGGGGAGCCATAACGGTCGGCAGATCGACGTCTCAATTGATCCCCGGACACCTGTTCCGAAGATCGTCATCGGTTGAAGACCATGAAGCCGTCCGACCGCCACTTTGAGGAAGCGCTCCGCCTGATCCCGTGGGGAACTCAGACCAACGCCAAACGTCCGTACCCGTTCTTCCAGGAGACGATGCCGAAGTTCATCGTCCGCGGGAAGGGGTGCCGGCTCTGGGACATGGAAGGGAAGGAGTACGTCGATTTCCGCCTGGCCCTCGGGCCGGTGACACTGGGCTACTGCTACGACGAAGTGGACAACGCGGTGCGTGAGCAGCTTGCAAAGGGGGTGCTCTTCAGCATGGCAAGCCCGATCGAGCTGGAGGTTGCAAAGCGGATCAACCGGATCGTCCCCAACGCGGAGATGGTCCGGTTCATGAAGACGGGCGAAGATGCAAACATGTGCAACGTGAGAATCGCGCGCGCATGGTCGAAGCGTGACATGATGCTGATCAGCGGGTACCACGGCTATCCCGACTGGTTTTCGGCGGAGGGGAGTCCCGGCAACGGCGTGCCCGAAGTCCTGCGCGACTACGTGAAATCCATTCCGTGGGGAGACTGCGACGCCGCGGAACGTCTCATCAAGCAATACGCCGACCGTCTTGCCTGCGTCATTTCCGTCCCGTACGATTTCAATGAGGACACGAGCGGTACGTACATCAGGACTCTTCGCGCCCTCACACAGAAAGAGGGCATCGTTCTTATTCTTGACGAAGTGCTGACGGGCTTCCGGCTTGCACGGGGCGGGGCACAGGAGTTCTTCGGCGTCGATGCCGATCTCGTCAGCTACGCCAAGGCACTGGCCAACGGGTTCCCTCTCTCCGCCTATTGCGGGAAGCGTCAGTTGATGGAGACGCTTAACTCGTTCAGGATGACCACAACATATGCGGGGGAGACCCTATCACTTGCTGCCGCGGCGGCCACGCTCGATATCATGATGCGTGAGAACGTGCACGACCATCTGCGGGCCATGGGGGAGCGATTGATGGCGGGGTTCGACATGATGGTGAAGGATCTGGGCGTCGAGGGACACGCCGCGGGACTCCCTGCTGCCCCGTTTCTGAAGTTCGTTCACCGCGATCCCGACTACCACGCACGCCTGGAGTTTCTCTGGCACCGCGAGCTGTATCGTGAGGGCATATTTGCCAACCCGCGCTGGTTCATTTCCTATTCGCACAAACCGGCCGACATCGACGAAGCCCTCGAAAAATCCCGCAGGGCATTGCAGCGTGCCCTCGAAGCTGAACCGAAAGAGCGCGACTCGGTCAAACCATTCTGGTGGTGAGCTCATGCCCGAGAGAGTGTACATCGACTGCAACGCAATGGTGGGCCGCCGGGGGCCGAAGGATGTCGAGACACCCTGGGAAACCGAGGTGTTGCTCGATGAGATGGCCTGGTGCGGGATCCAGGGCGCGCTCATCACTCACGGGCTTGGCAAGGAGTACGACCCGGCGTACGGCAACCGGAAGCTCGTTCATGAGCTGAAGAAGAGCCCGCGGCTGTTGGGTGTCTGGTCAGTCATGCCCCACCATACAGGCGAAATGCCGCCCCCCCGGGAGGTCGTTGAGGAAATGCGTTCGCATCAGATCCGCGCCGTCAAGATGTATCCAAAGACGCATCATTATTTCTTCAACGAGGACACCTGCGGCGATCTGCTCTCCGAGCTCGAGCGGGAAGAGATCCTGCTGCTGGTGGACGGCGGGTTTATGTACGGCGTCGAAGTGATGGAGCCGGTGAACCAGGTACTCCTCTCGGATCTGGATGCCGTCCTCACACGGCACCCCGACCTGCGCGTCCTCCTCCAGGGTTCGCGCTGGGATTCCACCCGGTTTCTGCACACGCTCATGACGAAGCATCGGAACCTGTATCTGGAGCTCTCCAGCCACCAGGGGAACCGCGCGATGGAGGTGTTTGCCGGCTGGTTCGGCGCCGACAGGATCCTCTTCGGGACCGGGGCGCTCGAAAAATCCCCGGGGGCGGCAAAAGCGTTCGTCGATTACTGCACATTGAACGACGACGACAAGGCAATGATCGCCGGGGGAAACCTCGCCCGTCTGCTCCGGATCGAAAAGCTGCCGCCTCCCTATCCGCACAAGAAGGAGGAGCCCATCCTCGCGCTCGCGAAGCAGGGAAGGCCGCTGCGCGACATGCTGGTGATCGACGCGCATGCGCACATTTCGCACGATGGGGCGGTCGGGACGGGGTTCATGCATCAGCCGCACTCGGACGCGGCGAGCATGGTGGAACGGGCGCGCACGATGGGCATCGATAAGCAGTGTATCAGTGCATGGATCGGCGTCTGGGCTGATTACGAGGACGGCAATGAGATCGTCAGGAAGGCGATGAAGGATTTTCCCCGCTACTATGAGGGATATGCGACATTGCAGCCGCAATACGTGAAGGACTGGCCGCGCGAACTGAAGAAAGTGCACCAGACCTACCGGATGGGAGGGATCAAGCCGTACAATCCGCGCACCGGCATCCCCTACAATGATCCGGCCTGGGCCCTGTGGTTCGAATACGGGAACAGGATGAGGGCATATGCGCTCATGCATCCCTCCCCGAATTTCACGCAGGAGATCAACGAGATCGCACCCCGCTACCCGGAGATCATGTTCATCATCGCCCACTGCGGCTCGTCATATGCCACCGCGCGCCAGGGAATCGAGGCGGCGCTCAAGTTTCCGAATATCGCCCTGGAGATCACGCTGACGGCCGTGACGCTCGGTGTCATCGAATACATGGTGAAGCATGTCGGGGCGCAGCGGGTGCTGTTCGGGACCGATCAACCGATGCGCGACCCGATCCCGCAGTTCGGATGGATGGCGTACACGCATTGCACGACGGAAGAGAAGAAAGACATGTTCGGCCGCAATATGGCGAAGATCCTGAAGCGGGTACGGTGGTGATCGCGTTCCGGTACACGAGCATCCTCCTGATTGCCATGGATGGTGCAGCGAGCGCGGATGCGCAACGTCAGGCAGACAGCGACATCTGGCTCGACAATGGGCTTGTCCGTGTTGTCCTCGTCCGCGAGGAAGGGGAGTACGTCGAGCGCTGGTACGCACGGCGCGGGGGCGATTGGGTATTTGTGTTCGAAGGGGGGAACGAGATTCGCGCGGCGCAAACCATCGGATCGGCCGCCGGGAAGCAGGCGATCCGGTTCACCGAGGCCTCCGCGCTCGGAGCCCCCATGCACAGGCGCCTGGAGCTTCGCGGGACGGTCGCAGGGGACACGCTTATCAAGACGATCGGGCTCGAGGAGGGCTCACGGTTTGCACGCGTGGCTGTAACGATGAAGTTTCAGACGTCGCGCGACGTTTCCTCGCTCCTTTCCACCTATTCCTTTATTCCGCAGACTCGGTCCGGCACTCCCGAGTTTGTGTTCACACCGGCACTGAGACCGGAGGCGGATGAGGTCATTGCCGATCACTCGTTCCGCTCCCCTGCCTTCATCCTCCAGACCGGGACCGTTGCAGGGGCTATCGTTCCGGATCTCTCCTCGATCGATGGGAAAGGACGTCCGATCCGGGCGGGGGCAGACCTGCAGGTGAAAGGACTCCGGCGACCGCTCATCTCGTTCGGGTTGATGCACTGGAAACGGAAGAAAGCGCACGTGTACTATGAGCTCGCCGATACCGCGACGCTGCACATCGCACCGGGAGGCATGGGGTACGGCTACTTCGTCTACCTCACTGCCGGCGCACCGGAGAAAAAGGCCTATCGGGAGATCGTCCGGTTCCTCTGGGAGAAATACGGCGAACCCGACTTCCAGAAGGCCGTGAATCCTCAGGCCGAACCATTTGCCTCTTACATCCACAAGGCCTGGCATGAATTCATGCCCTCCGTCGCGCTGGACACGGTGTACGAGGGGAAGCCGGTAACTCTGTTGCGCCAGGCGCGGCTGGCATGGAGCAACAACCTGCCGAAGGCGGCCGACAACGACTGCTGGTTCAACGTCTGGTTCAACGCTCTTCGCACGGCGTATGGAATGCATCTGTACGGACGCGAACACGGGGATGCGGCCCTTGCCCAGCGTGCAGAACGTGTGTTGAATCTCGCACTCCTCGCGCCCAAAGGCACGGGGCTTCGGCCGACGATCTTCTATGTCGACAGCTCTGGCGGCCATTGGGTGGCAGACCATGGCTGGGGCGGGATCGAGAATGGCCGGCTGCTGCCGATGTTCCACAATGCGTGGACCGCGTACTGGGTCCTGCGATGGCGCGATCGGGTGCCGCAACGGGGCAAGGAACTGCTCGACTATGCGAAGGAGATTGGAGGCTTTCTCATAGCTCACCAACTCTCCACCGGAGTAATCCCCTCCTGGTACGATCCGGCAACCGGGGAGCCCTCCCCTGTGTTGCGCGACGAGAACGGCGAAACTGCCGGTGCAGCCCTCCTGCTCTCTGAGCTTGCAAACGCAACCGGTGATTCTCGCTACCGTGACGCTGCAGAGCGAGCGATGAGATACATCCTCACGGAGATCGAGCCGCATCAGCGCTGGTACGACTTTGAAACGTTTTTCTCCTGTTCGCAGAAACCGGTCGACTTCTTCGATTCAGTCACGCATCAGCCGCCGCAAAACACCCTCTCAATGCAAATGGCTGCGGAGGCGTGCGCGAGCCTGTACGAGCTGACGAAGGACGAACGATACCGTGAAGCGGGCAGCGCCATCCTTGACTATCTCTGCCTCTATCAGCAGGTCTGGAGCCCACAATGGCTTTCCTGTCAGCTCTTCGGCGGGTTCGGGGTGCAGAACACCGACGGGGAGTGGAGCGATTCACGGCAGGGGTACTTCGCCATGACGCTGATGAAATATTACGAACTGACAGGGCGGCGCGAATACTTGGAACGGAGCGTGGCGGCGCTGCGGTCGATGTTTTCTCTGTTTGAATCGCCGCAATCGCCAAGGACGGCAGAGAATTATGCCCACGGCGCATATGATCAACTCGCCGGTGTGACGGGATTGCATTGGGGAACCGGCAGCTCTGTAGTCTCCATTCACCTGATTGCCGGCAAATACGGTGACGCCTTCGTCGACCTGAACGGCAGCTGGGGTGCGGGAATAGACGGCTGCAGGATTACGAACGTCACGGTGTCGGGTGAGAAGATCAGTGTCACGCTTTTTGACAACGTCAATGTTTCACGGAAGGTGAAGGTAAAATTCGGGGGCGCGGGCAACATTACCTATGCGGTCGTTGTCAACGGGAAATCGCTGGGAAGATTTGACGGCACTGCTCTCACGCGGGGGATCGATGTGGACCTCTAGGCTCATCACTCTGCTTCTCTCTTGTGCAATGGCGTTCGAGTTTGCCCTCGCGCAACGGGAGACTCTCTACATGTCGGTCCTCAACTCCCGGAAGCATCGCCTCGCAGCAAGCGACAATCCTCCTGTGGGGCTCTTCGTCAGCTCCGACCATGGGACGACGTGGGTCCATCGGGGCTGGGAGGAGTACATCCGCACGTTTTACGCCGAAGCGGGATCGAACGGCGTGATCTGGTCGGCGTGCGGGAACGGAGTTCTGCGCTCTACGGACAGCGGGGTGACCTGGCGAATCACCACGGGGTGGGACGTCACGGAGGTCCTGAAAGTCAAGGTCAACCCTCGCGATCCCAGACTTGTGGCCGCTGCGACGGCATACGGCGCCATCGTCACGAGCGACGGCGGCGAGACCTGGAGGACTACGTCGGCGGGGGTGCAGCACCGGTTCTGTTCGGACGTCGTGTGGGTTGACGGAGAGCGTAATGTACTTCTTGCTGCGGCGGAGACCGGCGTCTTCCGGAGCGCGGACGGCGGGATATCCTGGCGCCAATCCGGACTTCGGGGAAAAGAGATCCGCGTCCTTGTGAAGGACCCTCGGAACGAGCGGATTATCTGGGCCGGGACGGAGGAGAGCGGCGTGTTTCTGTCGAAGGATGGTGGGAAGAACTGGAGCCAACGGTCCGCAGGACTGGACGATAGGACCGTTTATGCGCTTGCGGTCGACCCTTCCGACCCGCACACCGTCTACGCGGGAACGTTCGCTGGCGGGGTCTACCGGACGAAGGACGGAGGGGGGCACTGGGAGCAATGTTCCGAGGGGCTCACGAACCGGGACGTCCATGCGCTCGTTGTTCTCCCCTCAAATCCTTCCGTGGTCTTCGCGGGCACGCTGAACGGTGGGCTGTTTGCGAGTCGTGACGGCGGTGCTCATTGGGAATTCAACAGCCAGGAAGACGCCCAGGTATGGGGGCTCTCGGTGAGGGTGGAGTGATACGAATGAAGGATGGTAAGTTAAAAATTGTATACCTAGTGTTGTTCATCGTTACTGCCGCATCCGGTACCGCGGTCGGCGCCGACGGGTCTGAGGCGCGGTGCAGGCGGCTGCTCGACGTGGTGAGCGGGGAACAGGAGCGGAGCTTCTATTCCATTGCAGCAAAGCTGGCGACGCGTCGCGACACCGCCACCGCCTACCGGATGCTCGATTCTATGACGATTGATAAGGCGGTGGGCGGCAATTTCTACTCCTACACCCTCATCGGGACCTATCTCCATTCCCGGAGCCATCTTCCCGATTCGCTGCACCGCAAGGTACGCGATGCCTACCGGCTGCGGACGATGTACCGCGGCGATACGGAGAACCATTGGGTCACCTATTACAGCGGCATCTACCTTGCGGCGCAGACGTGGCCGGGCGAGGACGGCACACGGTGGTTCAATGGACGGAGCTCGACGGAGAATTTCCGTGAGGCGGAAGAATGGCTCACCCGGTGGATGATGACGACGGCGACGATCGGCCAGGGGGAATTCGATTCGCCCACCTACATGACAGTCTTCATCGCACCGTTGCTGGTGCTGTATGACTTCGCTGCCGACACGGTCATGAAACGTCGGGCACAGATGACCCTCGATCTCCTCTTCGCGGACGTGGCCGTGGATCACCTGATGGGCAACTACT
Source organism: Bacteroidota bacterium (assembly GCA_040756745.1). Taxonomy (GTDB): domain Bacteria; phylum Bacteroidota; class Ignavibacteria; order UBA10030; family UBA6906; genus JBFLYO01. Next base: position 17,319 of record JBFLYO010000016.1, on the reverse strand, counting down.
GCGGGGGACATAGCAGGGACTATCCTGAGGACATCATCAACCCACTCGGTGCGCCGATGACCCGCGTTACCTGGCTCTACTTCGGGGAACCGGCAGAGGAGCGGTGGGACGACGCGCGCTTCCGCCCCCGTTACCGCGGATCGTGGGAGTCAGTCTTCGGCGCGCTCAGCAGCTACCGGCTTCCCCCTGTGATCGAGCGGATCGCGCTCGACAGGTCGAAGCCGTACGTCCACTACGAAACAAAACGGGTACGGAACATCATCCGGTTCGGAAAGCAAGTCAACCCTCCCGTCTATAAATATCTCTACATGACCTCGAACTACGCGCTCGGGTCACTGCAGGGGGGGATCCTCCAGCCGATCCAGCAGCATACCTGGGACGTCACCTTTGTCTCCGGTAAACCGAACAATACCATCTTCACGCTCCACCCGTTCTACAGTGGACGGGAGCTGGCGATGTTCTTCCCGGAGGAGATCAAGTTTCTCTCCGGTGAAGTGGACCGCTACCATAAGGTGTATACAAGCCCGGACAAATGGAACTCGAGCTCGCCGTACGAACAGACGTTTCAGCACAGGAACGCGATCATTGTGTTGTACAATATTGCGCCGGCGGCATTGCAGCAGCATATCGATGGTTTCTTCCCGGGCAATCTCGACGAACGGACGACCGATCCGTCGGGCTGGATCTTCTGCCGTGCAGGCGAGACGTACGTGGGATTCTTCCCCCTGAAAAAATACGAGTGGATCAGGGAGGGTGACAACTGGCGGTGGCGCAGCCATGAACTGAAGAACGGCATCGTGCTCGAAGCGGGCTCTGCGGCAGAAGATGCCTCGTTTGCCACATTTTGCGCGAAGCTGAAGAAATCTGTCCCCAGCTTCTCACTGACCGGGGGTCGGCCGGCAGTCTTATACACGACCCGCCATCGCGACAGGATGGAATTCCAGTTCGACGGCGCCCGGCTGCTGAATGGCCATCCCATCTCCTTTAGCACATACGGGTTTTACCGGGGCCCCTTCATCAACAGCACGCTCAAGAGCGGCGTCATCACACTCACTGCCGGCGGGCTCACCCGTGTGCTCGACTTCAACACAGTGACAATTCACGAGAAGTGATCGTGATGAGACCTTTGCTCCTCAATCGCAATCTTAATCTCAATCTCACTCTCCTCCTTGCTCTGACGCTGTTCCTCTCTGCGCCCTTGCTCTCCCAGCGCTCCACGCTGTATGTATCCGTTGTCGCGACAAAGCTCTTCGTCGTCGGCGCTGCAAACCCACAGACGGGCGTCTTTTACCGGTACACCGCAGGGGACTCCGCCTGGGAGCATACGGGAGCGGTCAACATCCGCGCGTTCGGAGTCGCCGTGCCGCCAAACGACTCAGGCAAGACAATCTATGTTGCATCCGGCAATGGGGTCCACAAGTCCACTGATGGCGGCTCCTCCTGGAAAATCACCACCGGCTGGAACATCACCGAGGTGCTCGGCGTTGCTCCGGATCCGCACGACTTCCGGACAGTCTATTGCGCGACCGCGTACGGCGTGTTCAAATCGACGGATGGCTGCGCGACGTGGAACGAGATGAATGCGGGGCTACAGGAGAAGTTTGTGACATGCGTACTCCCCGACCGGTTTACGCGGGGGAGAGTGTACTGTGCCACCGAAGGGGGATTGTATGAGAGCAGCAACGGGGGGATCCGCTGGACTCATTCGGCACTCAGCGTTCCCGGCGTGCGCGTTGTCGCGCAACACCCGACGAATCCATCAGTCCTGATTGCCGGGACCGAGGAATTCGGCGTTTACGTGTCGCGCAACGGAGGGAAGAGCTGGGACAGAAGCGAAGCGGGCATGGATCACCCGACCTTCTATGCAGTGACATTCGATCCGAACCATCCGGACACCGTGTACGCAGGGGGATATATCACGGGCGTGTACCGATCAACGGATGGCGCGCGGAGCTGGATGCGTATAAACGACGGACTCACACAACTGAATATCCACGCGATAGCGGTCGACCCCACGGACGGCAGGCGAGTGTTCGCCGGAACGATGTGGGGGGGCGTTTTCGAATCCTATGATGGGGAGCCATGGCGCTGCATCGGGCTCGAAGGGTCGGAGGTCTGGAGCATGGTGATTCAACCTTTTTGATCGGAAGAACATGAGAAACGCACTCGCCGTCGCAATTGCCCTCGTCACGGTATCCTCCGGTCTCAATGCCGGCCAGAGTGAGCGCGAGAAGTATCTTGAAGGATTCGCGCAGCGAGTCCGTTACCTGTCATCGGCATACGACACGTCGCTGACCGGCGGCTATTATGCTGCCGCAGCCAGGTACGCCCACCGCGCTGACATCCGGACGGCGGACAGTATCTTCTCCGCAATGCTGCGGGAGCCGCGGGGCGACATGTTTTGGATGTTCCCATGCATCGGCGCGTATCTGCACGGCAAAGACGTGATGTCCCCCGAGACCCGAGCGGTCGTGCGCAACGCGTGGAAGACCTACGCCCCATACCGCGGAGATACCGAGAACCACTGGGCGATGTATTACTCCACGCTCTATCTTGCGGCAGAACAGTGGCCCGGCCTGCCGGGATCCGAATGGTATAACGGCAAGAGCTCCGATGAGAATAGGGAGGAGGCAAAAGAATATCTGATCCACTGGATCACGATCACGACGACGATCGGGCAGGGGGAGTTCGACTCGCCGGATTACTTCCCCGAGTACGTCGTTTCGATGTCGCTCCTAGCCGATTTCGCGCAGGATGCCGCAATGAAACAGCGGGGTACCATGATGATGGATTACCTGCTGGCTGACTTCGCCGCAGAGCATCTTGATGGACAGTACCTCGGAGGGTTTAGCCGGATCTATCAGCCGGCGGTGTACAAGCCGCTGCTTTCGGGCGCATCGGCGTTCGCTTACCTCTACTTTGGAACCGGGGAGCCGTCGCAGTCCGTCTGGGCGCTTCTCCCGGCTCTTGGCGAGTACCGCATGCCGAAGATCATCTATGATATTGCGACCGACCGCTCGAGGCCCTACGTCCACCGGGAACGGAAGCGGGTCAGAAACGTCATCAGGTTCGGCACGGATAAGAACCCTCCTGTGTACAAATACACATACGTCACAAAGGACTACGGCATCGGATCATTGCAGGGAGGAATACTCCAGCCGATCCAACAGCACACGTGGGGAGTGCGGTACACCTACGGGCGGCCCTACACGACGATCTTCGGCCTCCATCCGTACTGGTCAAGCCTGGAGCTCGGGATGTTTTTCCCGGAGGAGATCAAACCGCTGATGGCCGACGTGGTTGGCTCCAAGAGCACATACAACAATCGGGACAAGTGGACTGGCGGATCACCGTACGAGCGGACGTTCCAGCACAAGAATACGCTGCTGGTGCTGTATGACATCCCGCCGGGGACGACGACGGAGCATATCGACGGATTCTTCCCGCGCAATCTGGAGGAGCGCATCCTCGACCCATCGGGCTGGATCCTCTGCAAAGCCGGCGATACGTACGTCGGATGGTATCCGCTTCAGCCGGGAGAATGGAGCGAGGAGGGAATCGCCACCGGTCAGGTGAAGAACTCGATCGGCAGACCGACGGACATTCCGCGCAGTGCCCGGGAAGGCAACTGGAGGTTTCGCAGCTACAAGCCACACAACGGATACGTGATCGAAGTTCGCTCAAAAGAGGAAATCGGGTCGTTCACCTCGTTCTGCGCAGCACTTCGAAAGCGGACGCCGGTTGCGGTGCTGAAGCCGGGATCCGTGAGCGTCACCTACACAACGCTGGGAGGGGACCGGATGAAATTCTCATTCCCGGATGGCCGGTGGCTGAACGGCAGGCCGGTCGACCTCACAAAGACGAAGCTGTTCGACGGGCCGTTCCTGAATGCGGAGGTGGGGAGCCAGATGCTCACAATGCGGCACGGCAACGCGAAACGGATCCTGGATATCAAATCACTCATGGTGACCGAATGATATGAACATCCCTCCCCTTTCTCCGCTGCGTGACCTGGATGTGATTGTTGCGGGGTTGTCGGTTGTGGATATCATCGGGCGCCCCCTGAACCTGCGCCGTCCGCCGAAACGCGGAGGACTGGAGCCCGTGGAGACCATTACCATGACGACAGGGGGGAACGTCCCCAACGTCGGCATCGACCTCGTCCAGCTCGGGTTCAAGGTCGGCGCGGTAAGCCGGGTGGGGAACGACAGCATCGGGGGATTTGTCCGCAGCCGGCTGGAGATGAGTGGCATCATGATCGGGGGGCTTGTCGTTGACGACAGGAAGCAGACTTCTGCAACGGTAGTCGCGGTGGACCGGTCAGGCGAGCGGACTTTTTTCCATGCCCGAGGATGCATGGAAAACTTCCGCGTCGAGGATGTGCTGGAACAGATGGACATCGTCCGGCGGGGGAGGATCCTGGCGTTCGGATACTTTGGCCTCCTTCCGGAGTGCGACGAGCATCTTGGCCGTCTCTTCCGTGCAGTGAAGCAGAAGACCGGAATGGCAATCCTTCTTGATACTGCAGGCAATCCCCGGAAAGATGATGCAACGCTTGCGTCGTTTCTCCCGCACGTGGATTTCTTCATCCCGAGCTATGACGAGGCGAAAGCGATGACGGGGAAGAAAGAGCCGGCGGACATGATCCGGGCCTTCCGTGCCGCAGGCGCTACCGGTGTGGTTGGCGTGAAGCTTGGCGCAGACGGTTGTATCGTGTCGGTGAGTGGGAAGACGAAGCGGATCGCCGTTCGCCGCGTGCGCCGGGTGGTCGATGCGACCGGTGCGGGGGATGCGTTCATTGCCGGATTCCTCGCAGGAATGTTGAATACTCTGGATCCATTTGCGGCAGCCCGGCTCGGCAACGCCGTCGCCGCTTCGAGTCTGACCGCGGTGGGTGCTTCCACTGCCGTCCGGCCGCTGCATACATATCTGCACTCATGACACCGCCGACCTATCATATTGTCTCGCATTCCCACTGGGACCGGGAATGGTACAAGAGCTTCCAGCAGTTCCGCGCCATGCTGGTGAACATGGTGGACGATCTCCTCGATCTGCTGCAGCGGGAGAAGAATTTCCGGTGCTTCACGCTCGACGGGCAGACGATCGTGCTGGAGGATTATCTTGCGGTCCGTCCCGAGCGGGAGCACGAATTGCGAAAGCTGATTGCTACGGGGCGATTGGCGACGGGGCCGTGGTACATCCTCCCCGATGAGTTCCTCGTCAGCGCGGAAGCGACCGTCCGGAACCTTCTCGTCGGTACGCGGATGGCCCGTGCATTCGGCGGAGGAATGGCCGTTGGGTATATCCCCGATTCGTTCGGGCACATCGCAATGATGCCCGCAGTCCTTCGTGGGTTCGGCATCGATTCGGCGCTTGTCTATCGCGGCTTCGGTGGAGAGGCGGATCAGAAGACATCGGAATACTGGTGGCGATCGCCCGACGGGTCTAGAGTGCTGATGGTGCACCTCTATAGCAACGGCTACAGCGCCGGGTATTTCCACGATGAACCCGACGAGGAGATCGTCCGTCGGTTCGACGCACTGAAGGCGGAGCTGGACGCGCGCGCGACGACCAGCCACCGGCTCCTGATGAACGGCGGGGACCACCACTGGCCCGATCCCCGACTGCCCGAAACCCTCGAGCTGCTCCGGAAGAACTTCCAGGGACGCTTCCTCCACAGCTCCGTCCAGCAGTACGTCGATGCGGTAAAAGGGGAGGCCAGCGGGCTGGCCGAAATCAACGGCGAGCTGCGCTTCGGCTATCGTTACGCCTTCGCTGTGCTCGGCGGCGTGTATTCGAGCCGCATGTATATCAAGCAGGCCAACTGGAAATCGCAGAATCTTCTCCAGCGCTACGCGGAGCCCCTGAGCGCGATGGCAACGGCTATGGGACTGAAGTCCCAGGCCCCGCTCGTCCGCAAGGCCTGGCGAACGCTCATGCAGAACCACACGCATGACAGCATCTGCGGCTGCAGCATCGACGCCGTGCACAGGGAGATGATGACGCGATTCGCGGCGTCGGATCAGATTGCGAACTCGGTGGTCGATCTCAGTCTGGGAGCGTTGGTGCCCGAGGACGAACGTGCGGCGAAGGATGACCGATTCCTCTATTTCTATAACCCGTCGGCGTTCCATCGCTCCGAGATCGCCGAAGCGGAGGCCCGCTTCTATTTGCAGGACATCGTCGTAGGATTGAACCCGGACGTAAAGACCGTGCCGAAGCTGCCGCGTGCTGCTGGCTTTGCGCTCGTCGATCCTGCCGGCAACCAGGTGCCGTATCAGATCGTGAGGCGGGAGGAGGTACACGACATCTCCTACAACCGCTTCAACTACCCGAAACAGACTTGGGCCGACTCATTCACGCTTCTGGTCGATGCGCGCGACATCCCTCCGCTTGGTTTCAAGGGGCTGAGGATTGATCGAAAGAAAGGTTTTGCCCACCCCGCACAGCGACTCTCGTCGGGATCGCGTTTCCTTGAGAACGAGTTTCTGCGCGTGGAGGTCAACGGACGCGGCGAAGTGACGGTGCGCGACAAACTGAGAGGGACAGAATACTCCGGCCTCAATGTGTTCGAGGATTCAGGGGACGTTGGGGATGAGTACAACTATTCGTACCCCAAACAGGACTCGACGCAGCTCTCGAAAGTGGGAAAAGCGAAGATCCAGCGGATCGAGGAGGGCCCGCTGCGTGCGTCGCTGCGCGTCGAGGTGACCCTGCGCGTGCCGGCGTCAGCGGCCCCCGACCGGAAGAGCCGCAGCCCCCGTCGGGTCCTTCTCCACATAACTTCGGAGTTGTCGATCACGCCATACTCCCGCTCCGTGGAGTTCTCAACTACCGTTGAGAATTCTGCGAAGGACCATCGCCTGCGTGTGCTCTTCCCTGTGGGAGTGAAAACGGACCGCGTGCAGGCCGATTCGCAGTTCTGTATCGTTGAGAGACAGCAGAAGAGCTACGATCTCCGGAAGTTCACGATCGAGCATCCCGCGGCAGTGGCGCCCATGCAGCGGTTTATCACCGTCCGTGGGCCGCAGCGGGCGCTGACGCTCTTTGCGTACGGACTCCCCGAATACGAACTCAAGTTGGACAGAAAGGGGACTCTCGCACTCACACTGCTCCGGTGCGTCGGGCTGCTCGCAGGCGACGATCTCATCACGCGTCCCGGCGGGAAAGCCGGGTGGCACAACGAGACGCCGGAGGCGCAATGCCAGGGCGTGTACACGTTTCGGTACGCCGTGTTGCCACATTCCCCCGATGCGCCGGCATGGGGAGAGTTGATCCACCGGGAGAGTGAGCGTTTCCATCTTCCGCTCCTGGCCTTTCGGCGGAAGCACGCATCGGCACAGCCGGTGCAATTCTCGTTCGGCAGCGTGAGCGGAGGGTTGCTCGTTCTGAGCGCATTGAAAGAGCCTGAGGAGGGAGCGGGAGCGGTCGTTCGCCTCTATAATCCCGGACCCGCCGAGGTCGCAGGGATTCTCCGGTTCGCCCACCCCATCGCCCGGGCGGAGGTCGCGGGGCTGAACGAGGAGCCCCGCGGGGTGCTGGAGACGAAGGACGGAACAACGATCCCGCTCCGCGTCCCGGCGTGCGGCATCATGACGGTCCGCATTCGATGGGCCGACGGACACAAATGAGGTGACGGCCGGCAGTCGTACAAGAGGAGGAAGGATTATGGCGACAACACTCAGCGTGCGGCAGAATCTCGAGCTTCTGGGAAAGTATCGCTATCTCGAGATTCAGTTCATGGAGTTGATGGGGAGCTGGGCGTATACCATCGTCGATCCGGAAATCAAGATCGGCTTCGGCCGGCAGATGTACCAGGACGCGGTCCACGCCGATCTGATCGGGAAGCGGATCCCCGAACTGAAAGGACGGTCGGCCCATTTTCATGAAATCCCGCCGGGAGATGATGTCGTTCGACTGCTCGAACGGATATGGAAGCTTGAGGGGGATCTCCCCCGGTTGGCGGCCCTCTTTCAGGTGCTGAAGCCGGCACTGATTGATGCGTACCGTCAGCACATCGAACGGGCGGAACTCCCGGCTGACGAGCCTACGGCGTACATCCTGAGACACATCGCAGATGAGGAGGACGATCACTGCGAATGGGCGAATAAGATCATCGCTCGATTGACAGGAGGGACGACCATCGCGGCGGAGCTTGCTGCGGCTCTGCATGAGGCCGGCGGGATTCTCGGCGAGGGCAAACCGCGCGGCACCTACACCTTTCGGAAGACGCATCCCTACAGCACCCTGCCGGTGCGCGATGCTCGCTGGAATATCATCATGAACCCGGAGGAGTTCACCGAAAAAACCTGGTCGTTCGACACCCAGGAAGGAAAGCAGCATCTGCTACATGATCTGCTGAACAGTGAGTTTATCACGGTGGAACGAATGGGGCGGATCCTCGCCGACTGCCCCGATATCCCGTGGCAGATGAAAGTCGACATGGCGCATCAGGCATGGGATGAAGCGCGTCACGCAGAGATCGTTCAGCGCCGGCTCGAGGAGCTCGGCGGACACGTCGGGATGTTCCGCACCAGCTGCTGGGGCTGGGAGCAGGATGTCAACCGTCCAGATCCGCTCGAGCGGCTCGCGCTCTCCAACATGACCTTCGAGAGCGAAAGCTGCAAACACCTCCGCGACTGGATAAAGAAGGCAAGAGAAGGGGGCGATACGCGCTCGCTGCAGCTCCTGGAGTTTCTGCTGGCCGACGAAGTGAATCATGTGCTTTATGGCGTCCACTGGATTGATGCGCTCACCAAAGATGACCCTGAGCGGCGCAAGCGGGTCCTCGGGTACCCCGACCATGTCCTGAGCGGCCAGCATCCGGTGGGTGTGCGGTTCGACGAAACCATCAACGCCCGGTAACACCTCCATGATCGTTGCACAGTTCTACGACCGCACCGGCCCGCACGTCGGCCTCCGACATCGGACCGGATGGATCGATTACGGGAAAGCACGAGCCCTGGATGCGATGCTGAAGCAAGGCACACCCGTGGAGGAGATTACCACAGTCACCGAACTGCTGGAGCGGGGACTTTTTTCTCCAGATGAATTTCGACGCGTAGTCAACACCGTCATTGCCGACCGGATGGACAGGGCAGTCCGGATCGCGACCGACGCGAAGATGGGAGCACCCCTGCGCCGCCCCCGGAAGATTGTCGCCCTGGGGCTGAACTATGCCCGCCACGCCAAAGAGGGGAACTTCGCAGTCCCGAAAGAGCCGATCATCTTCATGAAGGCGGGTTCGTCGGTGATCGGTCCCGATGACACGGTACGTATCCCGCGGGGCATGGGGCGGATGGATCATGAAGTGGAGCTTGCCGCCGTGATCGGCTCGGAAGCCACGCGGGTCGCGAAGAGGGATGCCTGGAAGCATGTGGCGGGATACACCATCTGCAACGACGTCACGGCCCGCGACGTGCAGACAAAGGATCTCGAGCAAAAGCACCCGTGGTTCCGGTCGAAGAGCTTCGATACCTTCACGCCGCTCGGTCCATGGATCGTCACTGCCGACGAGTTTCCGCGGTCCGTTCACCTGACGGTCGAATGTCGCGTGAACGGCCGGATCAGGCAAAAGGCCAACACGCGCAATCTGGTGTTCGATATCCCCCGGATTATCGAGTTCGTCTCGCGCCACATCACGCTGGAGGCGGGCGACGTGATCTCAACGGGGACGCCTGAAGGGATCGGCCCGATTGTGGGGGGCGACATGATGGAGTGCAGGATCGAGCGGATCGGTGTCCTGAGGAATCCGGTCCGGTGGCGATGAAAGTTGATCGCATCACGCTGACTCACGTCCGGATCCCGCTTGTGGAGCCGTTCCGGATCAGCAACGGCGAGGTGCGGGAGAAGGACGGCATTCTTGTCCGCCTCAGTGCCGACGGCCTCGAAGGCATCGGCGAATCGTCCCCCATGGCTGGCTCGTTTTACTC
>JBFLYO010000016.1:0-7287 GCA_040756745.1 Bacteroidota bacterium | reverse complement strand
GTCTGCCTCGATGAAGGGGCAAAGGACGTTGCAGCGGTCAAACGCGCCATCGACGTGAAGGCATGCCGGATCGTGAACATCAAGATCCAGCGGATGGGTGGGCTCACCCCGGCGAAGGAGGTGCACGACGTGTGTGAGCGGGCGGGGATCCCGGTCTGGGCAGGCACGATGCCGGAACTCGGGATCGGCGGTGCGCAGACATTGCATCTCGCAACATTGCCGGGGTTCCGGTACCCGACCGACGTTGAGTCGTCGCGCCGATGGTTCGTCGACGACATCATTGAACCTCTGATCACAGTCAGGGACGGATCGATTGCGATCCCGGAGGGATCGGGAAATTGTTACGCCCTCTCCACGCGCGCGCTCGAGCGGTACCGCGTCAGGGAGCGGGTCTTCCGCGCATAGCGTCCGAAAGGAGCGCTGTCATGTCGCTTGCGATCACCTTTGCCGGGCTTCAGCTGCGATCGCCGGTCATCGTTGCCTCGGGTCCTGCCAGCCACGACGTCAACCAGATCCGCCCCGCGGAGGAGCAGGGGGCGGGGGCGGTGGTGCTGAAGACGGCGTGCTCGGACAAGTATGCCGACATGCGCTACTGGCCGCGGCCGCGCTATAAGATACTCGACTGGGACAAACAGATCGGGGGACGCTCGAAGTTCTTCTCCCTCTACTCATATGAGCAGGGGTACAGCGGCACGCTCGCGGACTACTGGGAGTTCATCCGGATTGCGAAGGAACGCGCATGCATTCCCGTCGTCGGGAGTATCTTTGCCGACGACGCGGCCGACTGGGCGATGATGGCGGCGAAGGTCGAGGAAAGCGGTGCAGCTGCACTGGAGCTCGATATCTCCTCGCCCCACCGGCCGGGGAGTCTGGCGTTCGAGACGACATTCGTCGCCGCGATCAAAGCGGCAGTTGCCGCCGTCTCGATCCCGGTATGGGTCAAGCTCGCTCCGGGGCCTGATGTTCCGGACCAGTGTGTGGCCGCGGAACAGTGCGGCGCCTCGGCTGTTTCCCTCTGCAATCGGCTTCGGGGGATCGATGTGGACATCGAATCCCAGCGTCCGATCCTCCACGGTTATTTCGCCGGCGTCGGCGGACCGTGGGCGAAGTATTATACAATGCGCCACGTGGCGGAGGCGGCACAGAGGATTGCGATCCCGATCAGCGCCACCGGAGGGATCATGACCGGCGAGGACGCGGTGAAGTATTTCCTGCTCGGAGCGTCCACGGCGCAGATCCTCTCGGTCATCCTCGTGAACGGCTGGGAGTCTATTGCGCACATCAATACAGAGATCGCCGCATATCTGGATCGCCGCGGCGCCCCCTCACCCGAAGCGATCCGGGGGAAGGCGCTTGCGAATCTTGCTGCTCCGGAAGACATCATCCGCTGGTCGGGCGAGTCCCTCCACGGGCCGAGAAATGTCTGGAAATCCTGAAAAATACCCCGGACTCAATCCGCTCCCGCCGCCGTTCGTGCGGGAGTCCCCCCCCGTCGCGCAGGTAGTCGAGGCCAGGTGCATTGCCTGCGACCGGTGCCCGCCGCTCTGCTTTTTCGACGCGCTTGTCATGGAATCCCGGCCGGAACATCCGCACGGACGTGTGGCCGTGGTGATAGGTTCGAACTGTACCGGCTGCGGGCTCTGCTTCGAGAGCTGTCCGGTTGATGCGTTCATCTGGGTGCCGGGAGAGAAGCAGCCGGGCGAACCGCTGCCGCGCACCTCGCACGGGAAGGAGACCGTCGATGAAGGTTATTGATCTCACCCACCCGATCACGGAGAACATGCGGGTCTACTTCCCGTGGCATCCCGCGACGGCCATCGAGCAGACGGCGAGTTACAGCGAACATCAGTGCATCGTCCGACGGCTGACAATCGGGACGCACACCGGCACGCACATCGACGCGCCGAGCCACATCTTCGAGGGGATGTATGCGTTGGAGGGGTACGATCCTTCAGTCTGGTATCTGAATGCGCAGGTCCTTGATTTCACGCCGCGCGAGCCGCGCAGGGAGATCACGGCTGCTGAGCTTCGCCGGAAACGAATCCGTCGCCGCGGCGCCGTCATCATTAAAACGGGGTGGGATGTGAGGTTTGGGAGGGACGATTTCTACGCCACGTTTCCACCTCTCGCAGAGGATGCAGCAGAGTATCTCGTCTCGTTGAGGATCCGCGCGGTCGCATCGGACACACCCTTTACGCTTGCGGTCCATAAGATCCTGCTCCGCCGCGGCATCCCCCTCATCACAAATCTGAACAATACCGGTTCGCTCCGTGCGGGAACGGTGCGGTTGATAGCCGCCCCGCTGCTCATTCAGGGGGGCGATGGAGCTCCGGCGCGGGTACTTGCCGTCATCCCGGCGGGAGGCAGGAGCAGGTGACCGAGGATCCGCTGGTGGGTCTGCTCGCCGACCTGGTCGCGATCCCGAGCATGAATCCCATGGGTCGCGCCAGAGCAGGGGCGGAATACTCCGAGGCCGCCCTTGCCGGGCACGTTGCCGATTACCTCCGCCGTCATGCGATCGATGTCGAGCTCCAGGAAGTCGCCCCCGGCCGCCCGAACGTCATCGCTCATATCGATGCGGGCGCAGCGAAAACCCTGCTCCTTGAAGCACACCTCGACACCGTTTATGCCGATGGCATGAGCTTCCCTCCTTTCACGCCGGCAGTACGCGACGGGCGGCTGTACGGGAGGGGATCGTGCGATACGAAGGGATCGCTGGCGGCATTCCTGCATGCCGCCGTTACCTGCGCGGCCGCACGCAAGTCGATGCGGTACAATGTCGTGCTTGCAGCGGTGGCCGACGAGGAGTACAAGTTTACCGGGGCAACACACGCCGTCGCGAAAGGGCTCCGCGCCGACATGGGCATTGCAGGTGAGCCGACGCGTCTCAGGATCGTACGGGCGCACAAGGGAGTGACGCGCTGGAAGATCGTCACCACGGGAGTCTCGGCCCATGCCGCCTACCCGGACCGTGGAGAGAATGCGATCTACGCCATGGGCGGCGTGCTTGCGCGGCTTGAACGATACGCCGCGGCGCTCCAGAACTCAGCCGGACATCCGCTCCTCGGACCGCCGACGCTCAGCGTCGGGGTGATCGAAGGAGGACAAGCGGTGAACGTCGTGCCCGACCGGTGCGTCATTGAGATCGACCGACGGACGCTGCCGGGAGAATCGACCGACGCAGTGCTTGCGGCCGTGCAGAAGACGCTGGAGGGAGTCGCAGGTTGGAGGTTTGAGCCCCCTCACCTCATCGCGCCGCCGATGGAAACGCCGGCTGAGAGTCCGGTCGTGGGCGAATTGTCGGATGCAATCAGACGAATCACCGGTTCGGTCACGTTCGAGGCGGCACCCTATGCGACGGATGCCGGCGTCTATGGCTCGGCGGGGATCCCGAGCGTCGTTTTCGGCCCGGGCGACATCGCGCAGGCGCACACGGCGGATGAGTGGATCGAGATCGACGAGTTGCAGCGCGCTTCAAAGATCATCATGGCTTTGCTCTCAATGCATTGATCTGCCACCACTCCACACGAACACCAGAATAATGAACTCATATAGTCGATTACTCATAGACAACATTCAGGATTTTTCGTTCGGCGTCGCGCCCCGTCCGGTGAAGTGCGGGTTCGGCATCACTATCGGCGGAGGTGAAGTGTATCCTGAGCTCAATTTTACACTTCCGCCGATGACCATTGCGCAGGAGAGCTGGAGGAAGGTGATGGAAGAGTACGCCGAGATCGCCGCAATGATCAAGCGCGTCGTTCGGCGGCTCCCCATGCCGGGCCTGGTGGTGGAGTTTGAGCTTCTGCCGCCGATGACGGAACATCCGGAGTGGGGTGCAGAGGTTACCAGACTGCTTCACGAAACGCTCCGGGCAGTGCATGACGACACGGGCCTCCCCTGCGCGCTGCGCGTAACGCCCACGGACATCCGCGACATGGAGCGACCCCCTCTCCTGCGCAGCGGGAAAGCGTGGGAGGCGCTGCATGCCTCGCTCGAAGCATGTGCAGAAGCAGGTGCGGACATTCTTTCGATCGAATCCGTCGGGAGCAAGGAGGTGCACGACCAGGCGCTGTTGTACGGCGATGTCCACGGCGTCCTCTTTGCGCTGGGCGTCCTGGCGCCGCGCGACATGGAGTTCCTCTGGACCGCCATCGTGGCGACATGCGCGAAGCACAGGATCGTTCCCGGCGGGGACTCGGCATGCGGGTTCGCCAACACGGCGATGCAGCTTGCCTCACAGGGGATGCTCCCCGAGGTGTTTGCTGCCGTGATTCGCGCTGCGTCCGCTCCGCGTAGTCTCGTTGCATTTGCTTGCGGAGCCGTCGGTCCATCGAAGGACTGCGCCTACGAAGGACCCGTGTTGAAGGCGATCACGGGGGCGCCGATCGCCATGGAGGGCAAGACCGCAACCTGCGCGCACTTCAGCCCGGTCGGCAACGTGGCGGGAGCGCTCTGCGACCTCTGGAGCAACGAATCGGTCCAGAATATCCGGCTACTCTCCGGCTCCGCACCTGAAGCGTTCCTTGAATCGCTGGTGTACGACTGCCGCGTCATGAACCAGGCACGAAAGGCGGGGCTGAGCACGCAGTACCGCGATCTCCTCGTGGATTCTGATATCTCCTATAGTCCTCAGGCGCTTGTCCTTTCGCCGGAATCGACCCTTCGCATTGCCGAAGCCATCGTTCGTGAGCACTCCTACTACCGGAAGACGGTCGCAGCCGCGGAAGCGGCGTTGAGGATCATCTCTGACGCCGTGTCACGCAACCGGCTGACGCTCACTCCCCGTGAGGCGCAATGGCTCCTGAAGATCGAGCAGGGGATAGAAAGCGCTCCCGAAAAGGAAGAGGACCTCATTGCCGGGATGCAGGAGAGCTACGCGCATCTCTACCGTCCCGCGAGCTATGGGCTCTGACGGCGGCTCTGTGAGCAATGAGCGCATCATCGGCTGCGACATCGGCGGCACGAAGACAGCGGTCGTGCTGGGCGACGGTGAAGGTCTTATCCTCGACCGGATGCAGTTTCCGACCGAACCGCTCAGGGGCTTCCCCGCGGTGTACTCGGATCTCACGTCCCACATCCGGACGCTGGTCCAGCGCTCTTCAGGTGCCATTCACGCAATCAGCGTCTCGATCGGGGGGCCGCTCGATATCCGTCGCGGCATCATCAAGTCGCCCCCCCATCTTCCGGGCTGGACGGATATTCCGTTGAAGGATATGCTGGGGAAGGATTTCGGCCTGCCGGTCTACGTTGAGCACGACGGGAATGCGGGTGCACTGGCCGAGTGGTATTTTGGCGCCGGGCGGGGGTTCAGGAACATCATCTTCATCACGATGGGGACGGGGTTCGGGGCCGGGATCATTCTTGACGGCCGGCTGTACCGAGGGACCAACGATCTCGCCGGAGAAATCGGCCATGTGCGAATCGCCGAACACGGACCGACCTCGTACGGCAAGGCGGGATCGCTCGAGGCATTCGGCAGCGGCACGGGCATCGCCGCACTGGCCCGGATGATGTACCCTGCTCTCTGGGGGACAGAGTCGTCGGTGGCGGACGTCTACGACGCGTACAGAGCAGGTTCGGTGGAAGCCCTTGCCGTCTTCGATCGCGCCGCGCTCCACCTCGGCAGAGGATTGGCCATGCTGGCCGATACGCTGAATCCCGAACGGATCATCCTGGGAGGGATCGGCATGCGTCTCACCGATGCGCTGATCGAGCCAGCAAAGCGAGTGTTCGCCGAGGAAGCGCTCCCGGCTGCGCAGAGCGTCTGCCAGATTGTGCCCGCCGGGCTCGGAGAAGCGATTGGCGATGTTGCGTCACTGTGCGCTGCATACGAGCAACGAGTTAAGAGATGAGATCAATTGTTGGGGCAGAATATATTTTGCCCCGACAGAGGATAATCGGACGATAGAGAATCAGAAAGAATCGAAACGAGCCATAATGCCGGAGCTCACCGCAATCCCGATATCACACCCGCATCCCGACGCGAAGGAGTCCATCGCGATCCTTGCCGGGAAATCCTCGTCACGTCGTGTGCCGCTCGTGGAGTACATCGTTGACGATCATGTGATGCGGCCGATTGTTGAGGATGTGCTCGGGCGGAAATGGGTGCCCTTCGGGTGCGACAGGGAATCGCAGAAGGCATATCTCGACAATTTCATCCAGTTCTGGCTCCGGATGGGGTATGATTTCGTCCGGTTCGAGCAGAGCCTGCCGTTTCCCGAGAAAAAGCTGGTCACAGCAGATGCAGCGCCCGGCTCCACGGCGAAGCGTGAGTGGGCCGATGAACATCACGGCGCAATCGAATCGTGGGAGGATTTTTACCGGTACACGTGGCCGCAGGTGGAGGAGTTCGATTTTTTTGCGCTTGAATACCTGAGCAGAAACCTCCCGGACGGGATGGGGCTGATCACAAGCCATGGGGGCGGGGTCTTCGAGCACCTCTCCTGGATCATGTCGATGGAAGGGCTCGCCGTGGCCCTGCACGAAGAGCCGGGACTCGTGCGCGCAACCGCCGACCGGCTCGGCGAGCTGATGATGTCGTACTACCTGCACCTCCTCGACCTCGACAACGTCGTGGCGATATTCCCGGGGGACGACATGGGGTACCGGTCGGCAACGCTGATCTCCCCGAATGAGCTTCGGACATACGTTCTCCCCTGGCACAAACGGTTCGCATCACTGGCCCACGCGCGAGGTCTCCCCTATTTCCTCCATTCCTGCGGCAACATTGCGGCGATCATGGAGGATCTCCTGACGGACGTCGGGATCGACGGGAAACATTCGTACGAGGATGCGATACTCCCCGTGCAGGAATTTCAATCCCGCTATGCCGGACGGCTCGCCGTTCTTGGAGGACTCGACATCAACATCCTGTCGGGTGCGAGTCCTGAGGGGGTGCGGAAGCATACGACATTCCTCATGCGGACATGCGGCCCCCGCGGAAGATATGCCGTCGGCTCCGGGAACTCCGTCCCCAGCTATGTCCCGGTGGAAAATTATCTTGCCATGGTCGACCAGGTCCACCGAACGAATGCCCGGGATCGGGGGTGATGGTCACGACGGTTACCCTCAACCCGATGGTCGATAAAACACTGGCCATCGATCAGGTCCGGCGGGGAGAGGTCACCCGCGCGACGGCCATGCACATGGTTGCGGGAGGCAAAGGGGTGAATGTCTCGCGTCAACTGAAACTCCTCGGGGTTGATACGGTTGCAACGGGATTCATCGGAGGGGAAACCGGCACACTCCTCGAACGGCTGCTCGATGAGGAACAGATCCCGCACGACT
>JBFLYO010000015.1:0-88764 GCA_040756745.1 Bacteroidota bacterium | reverse complement strand
CCCCCCCCCCCCCCCCCCCCCCCCCCCCCCCCCCCCCCCCCCCCCCCCCCCCCCCCCCCCCCCCGCCGCCCCAAGAAGGTAGTATTCCCAATTCACCGTTCATCGGATCGCCCTTCGCAATTCACAATTGGCAGTTAGGCAGCCTCGCCTCCCTCCCCTCCTTCTCTCTACTCTCTACTCTCTACTCTCTACTCTCTTCTCTCTACTCTCTTCTCTCTTCTCTTGCTTTCTCCTCCCTCACCCTGAACCTCACAATCCTCTTCACCAGCCCCCGCGGTATCTTGTCCCCGATCGGAATCTGGATCGCCCCCTTCGAAGTCTTGTACTTCGCCAGTTCCTTCTTGAAGACCGGGATGGGCGAGCTTGTCGGGTAGAAGCCGATGTGCTCTTTGTAACCCGCAAAATAGACAAGAACACGCTTCAATCTGTACGCCGGCATATTGTAGCTGATGATCTCTTTCGCGTCGGGTGCCGCCCCCCTGATCGTCTTTCTCAGTTCCTCCATCTGACTACGCGCCCTGCCGGAGAATGAAGCGAGGTATTCTTTCACGGAGCTGTATCGCTTCCGTGCGCCTGTACGCGATTTCACTGTAGTTGTCTCCTGGTCAAACTTCCCTCTCTTCTCTCTTCTCTCATCTCTCTTCTCTCTTTTCTCTCCCTCTCCGCCGTTCGCTCTCTGCGACCATCTCGGTAAGGTCGGCCGCGGGTCGGATCTCAAAAGGCCCCCCTTTGACGCCCGGGTGGTTTGACATGAGTTGGATGGCATGATTCAGATCCCGCGCCTCAAGGATCAGAATTCCTCCCAACTGCTCCTTTGTCTCCGCGTACGGACCGTCGGTAACGACGACCCTGCCGTTCTGGTACCTCAGAGTGACTGCGTTGGCGGAGGGCTGAAGCGCCTCCCCCCCGGCAAAATGTCCGTTCTTCTTCAGGATGTCGTCGTACGAGATGCACTCATCCATGAATCTGTTTTGCTCCTCTTGCGGGACGGACTCCCATTCCTTGTCGTCGTAATATCCCAGGCAGACATATTTCATGACGTCCCCCTCTATTTCTTGTCCAGCTGCGCTTGAACCACCTTGCTATCGGCCGCCTTCTGAACGTCTGCAGGGAACTCCTCCATATCGAAGACTTGGCGTACTTCGACGATGTCCCCGTCGGCGGCAGGGACCTTCTTTGCCCACGCGACCGCTTCCTCCTTCGACTTCGCCTTGATGATCCAGTAGCCGCCGAGCACTTCCTTTGATTCTGCGAACGGTCCGTCCGTGACGGTCGGCTTCCCGCCGCGAAACGACACCTGGGCTCCTCCCGCTGGCGGATGAAGCCCGTCAAGGGCGATAAGCGCGCCGGCCTTCGCCAGCTCCTCGTTGTACTTCATCATCTTCTCGACATCGTCGGCACCGGGGGCAAAGTCGGTCCCCAGCGATTTCCCCGATTTCCCCTGGTAGACACGCGGGATCATCATCATCATGAATCTCATAGAACCTCCGTCTGATTGATCAATGCGTGATTCTCGACTTCACATGTTAGTCGTACGAGAGGGTGCGGAATCGACAGCCTTCGGAAGTGGACTGTTTACCCTCCGGCGATCGCACCGACAACGAGGAAAGGTTCCTCCCCCGATGCCACCGCTTCAGGGAGGGGAGCATCGGGGGAGTCAAGAGAGAGATCCTGCTTGCAGGCGAAGAAACGAAGGAACGGCCGACGCTGGTGCGTCACGTGATCGCGAATCGCCCCCCGCAGCATCGGATAGCGATCCTCAATTGCGCTCAGCACTGTCCGCTGCGTGACCGGCCCGACAACTTCGATTGCCACCTCGCCACCGACATGGGCGAGCGTCCGGAGATGGTGTGGCAGGGTGACACGGATGATCATGGTAATGTCTGGGCTTCGACAGACAACACCGCCGGCAGGTCGCGGACGATAGGGGACCAGTGGTCACCGGCATCCGACGAGGCGTAGACCTGCCCGCCGGTTGTCCCGAAATACACGCCGCACTTGTCGAGCGAATCGACGGCCATGGCATCACGCAGGATGTTCACGTAGCAGTCCTTCTGCGGCAGTCCATTCGTCAACGCCTCCCACTCGTTGCCCCCTTTCCGACTCCGATAGACGCGCAGCTTCCCATCGGGCGGGAAGTGCTCCGAGTCGCTCTTGATCGGTACGACATAGATCGTCTCCGGCTCATGCGCGTGCACGTCGATCACAAACCCGAAATCGGTCGGCAGGTTGCCGCTCACTTCGTGCCAGGTATCTCCGGCATCGTCGCTGCGCATGACGTCCCAGTGCTTTTGCATGAAGAGCACGTTCGGGTGCGAGCGATGCATCGCGACATGGTGGACGCAGTGGCCGATCTCGGCGTTGGGATCGGGTATGTACTGGGACACCAGTCCGCGGTTAATCGGCTTCCACGATTTGCCCCCGTCATCCGTGCGGAACGCGCCGGCCGCGGAGATCGCGATATAGATTCTCTGCGGATTGGCCGGATCGAGGATCACGGTATGCAGGCACATCCCTCCTGCTCCCGGCATCCAGTTGGGACCTGTGCCGTGGCCGCGCAGGCCGGAGAGTTCCTGCCAGGTCTTCCCTCCATCCGCGGATTTGAACAACGCCGCATCCTCAACTCCTGCATACACCGTGTCGGCGTTCGCATAGGACGGCTCCAGATGCCAGACGCGCTTGAATTCCCAGGGGTGCTGGGTTCCGTCATACCATTGATGCGTTGTCAAGGGTTTCCCGGACTTGTCCGACGTGTCGTATACGAACTTGTTGCTCTCTCCTTTGGGGAAGCCTTCCGGCGTTTTTTCCTCCTGGCCGGCAGGAGTCCCGGGCTGAAACCACGTCTTGCCCCCGTCGTCGGACCGCTGAATGATCTGGCCGAACCAGCCGCTCGTCTGCGATACGTAGATGCGGTTAGGGTCGACGGTGGATCCTTTCATATGATAGATCTCCCACCCTGCAAAATGCGGGCCGCTCACCTCCCACTTCTGCCGTTTGCCGTCGGACGTCAGTATGAATGCGCCTTTGCGCGTTCCGACCAGTACTCGAACTCCGCTCATTGGGCCTCCTTTATATTATCCTTGTCTCACCGCGCGTGTTCACTAACTGCCGTATCGGCCTCACCTCAATGCATCCCACCCGGGCGGGGGGTATTTCTGCGGCCATCCCGAGGGCCTCATCCAGATCGTTTGCCTCAATCAGGTAGAAGCCGGCAAGCTGTTCTTTTGTCTCCGCGAACGGACCGTCGGTAATGGAGACCTTTCCCTCGCGCACTCTCACGGTCGTGGCAGTCTGCACCGGCTGCAGCGCCTCGGAGGCGAGACAGCGGCCGTCCTTGCGGATTGCCGCATCATATTCCATGCATTCATCATCGTCCATGGCCTGGATCTTCTTCTCCTCGCCGTAAACAAGACAGAGGTATTTCATGCGGACTCCTTCATTCGATGCTGGCACCGTATGCTATTGTCGTGTACCACCGGGCAAAATCGACAGCCGTACCCTCCGAAAGTGCATGCGTATCCGGTATTATCCCAATTCTTCCAACCGTCGTTCGAGGAACCTTCGTTCAGGGTCGAGGCGTGTGAGTGCGATCGCCCGTTCGTATGCAGCTCGAGCGTCCGCGCTGCGGCCGAGACGACGGCACAAATCGGCCTTTGCTGAATGCGCGAGATGATACTCCGCGAGATCGCCGCGTGCAAGGAGCCGATCAATAAGAGATAATCCCGCTTCCGGACCGTCGCGCATCGCCACAGCCACGGCACGATTCAATTCAACGACCGGGGACGGAACCAGAGACAACAGCATGTCGTACCAGCTGACGATTCTTTTCCAATTGGTCGCCGCGGCGCTGGGCGCCTCGGCATGGACTAACGCGATCGCAGCCTGGAGCAGGTAGGGCCCGACGCGGCCTGATTGAAAGGCGCGTTCAACCAGGGCCCTCCCTTTCGCAATCTGATCACGGTTCCACAACGAACGGTTTTGTTGTTCCAGAAGGACAATTTCGCCGGCGGGTGTCGTGCGCGCCTGTCGTCGAGATTCCTGGAGGAGCATCAAGGCAAGCAAACCCGTAACCTCCGGATCAGGGAGGAGCTCCATCAGCACGCCGCCAAGCCGGATCGCCTCGCCCGAAAGATCGGCCCGCGTCAGCGCGGATCCCGACGAGGCTGAGTATCCTTCGTTGAACACGAGGTAGATTACCTGCAGAACGGTCTCGAGTCGGCCGGAGAGGTCTGCCGGGGCGGGAACCTGGAAGGGAATTCGTGCATCACGAATTTTCGCCTTTGCGCGAACGATGCGCTGGGCGATGGTGGGTGGTGAGGCGAGAAACGCTCGGGCTATTTCCTCTGTCGTAAGGCCGCAGACTTCACGCAGCGTCAGGGCGACGCGAGCCTCAGCGGGAAGGGCGGGGTGGCAGCAGGTGAAGATGAGTCGTAGCTCATCGTCCGGCACACTCTGTTCGGCCGGTGCCGGCTCGTCGTGACGGTCGGTCCCGAGCTGTGCTGCGATCTCTTCGACAGACTCATCGAAGCGGGCACGCCTGCGGAGAGAGTCGATGCCTTTGAAGCGACCGGCGGACACAAGCCAGGCGCGAGGGTTGGCGGGGATTCCTTCACGCGGCCATTGTTCCATCGCGGCGGTGAAGGCATCGTGCAGCGACTCCTCGGCCAGATCAAAATCCCCGAGAAGCCGGATCAGCGTGGAGAGAATGCGCCGTGCATCGGACCGGTAAATCGCATCGACCTCACGTCCCACGCGCGTGCGGGCGTCATCACTGATCGTCGGATCTTCTCTACTCACTGCGTCCTTCACGTCCGATGAGGGTGGCGATGCGATTGATTCACGATCTGACAAAGAACTCTGGTTGCCGGGGCAGGTCCTGGTGGTTCTACGCTCTGCGAGCGGGAACGATGCAGCGGAGACGGTTAGGCTGCCCTCAACAAGATCGAGATTTCGCGGGCAATACGCAACTGTCCCTGACGAAGCAAGCTTGCCGGGATTCGTTTACGCCCTACTACTCAGGCCGGAATCCTTCACGGGGGGTTCTGCACGTAGATAGTCCGCGTCGGATAGGCAAACGCGATTCCCGCTGCATGGAACTGCCGGTAGATCTCGAGATTGATCGACTGCTGGATATCCATGTATCTATTGTAGTCGGGAGTGGTGACGAAATAGACCACCTCGAAGTTGAGGGACGAGTCCGCAAATTCCTTGAAATGGGCTCTGTCGAATCTCACATCCGTGTGCGACTCGAGTATGCGTTTCAGGATGGCAGGGATCCCAGCGAGGCGATCATGCGGAGTCTCGTAGGTGACACCAATCCCAAAGACAACGCGGCGCTCGTACATCCGCTTGAAGTTCCGGATCCTGCTCTTCAGCAGATCGGTGTTCGAGAAAATGACCTCCTCGCCGGAGAGGCTTCGCATCCGCGTGGTTTTCAGCCCGATGTGGTCGACGGTTCCCAGGAACTCGTCGACGACAATGAAGTCCCCGATCACGAACGGCTTGTCCAGCGCAATAGAGAGCGACGCGAAGAGATCGCCGAGGATATTCTGAAGGGCCAGCGCCACAGCGATGCCTCCGATGCCGAGCCCGGCGATGAGCCCGGTGATATTGACGCCGAGGTTGTCCAGTGCCAGGAGGATGAGGATCGACCAGAGGACGATCTTGGCGACCACGCCGAGTGCTGAAAGCGTAGTTGCGCGGCCAGGGTCCGCTTCCGTACGCTGCCTGAGCGCTCGTTGGAGAAAAAACGCAATGGCGGCGTTTCCCCAGATGGCGGCCTGGAGCAGAGTGCCCAGCACCAACACCGCATTCAGGATCCGATCGGCGGGAGGAGAAAGCGTGAGTGCCTGCGCGCCGAGGTAGAGAGCAATAACGACGAAAAAGTACAACCGGGTCTTCCGCAGAGCGCCCACGAGAAGATCGTCGAGCTCTGTCCTTGTCTTCTCCGCAAATTTCCCGACACGACGAACGATCGCGCGCTGCAACGTCTTCATGATGAAGAAGGCCGCGATGGCAATGCCGACTGCGATCAGCCAATCCTTCACCAAGTTCCCAAGGAACAACGTATCAGGCATGCTGTCAACTCCGGGAGTGTTCTTGCATAAGTTGTCAAATTTTTTTATCCTAGTCTACTGGGAATTTCGAGATTTTGCCGCACCCATGCCCCTCGACTGTGCTCGGGGCTATTCTGTGATAACCCGTAGCCCCTCGACGTGGCTGGGGGCCACGCTGTGACCAAGCACCCGTGGCTCAATTGGATAGAGCATCAGACTACGGATCTGAGGGTTGGGGGTTCGAGTCCCTCCGGGTGCACAACCAATTGACGATTGACCATGGACGATTGACGATTGACAACCGGTTGTCAATTGTCTATTGTCAAGTGTCTATTGTCAATTGACCTGGCCGATGAGCCTCGTTCCTTCCCTCGACTTCCTCATGACCTTCCATGAATTACCGCCCACTTGGCAACACAGGCCTTCGTGTTTCTGAAATCGGCTACGGCGCCTGGGGGATCGGAGGCGCATGGTGGCGCGGCGGCGATGACGCAGAAGCGATCAGGGCGCTTCACGCTGCGGCCGACCTCGGCATAAATTTCATCGACACCGCACTGGCCTACGGCGATGGCCACAGTGAGAAACTCGTCGGCAAGGTCCTGAAGGAACGGCGGGAAACCATCGCCGTGGCGACAAAGATCCCACCCAAAAACGGTGAGTGGCCGGCCCGGAAAGGGGTTCCCCTCAGCGCAGCCTTCCCGTACCCCTATATTATCGAGTGCACCGAAAAGAGCCTCAGGAATCTCGGAATTGAGAGGATCGACGTCCAGCAGTTGCACGTCTGGCACGACGACTGGGCCGACCTCGATGAGTGGAAACGGGCATTTGAGGACTTGAAGAAGGCAGGGAAGGTCCGGTTCGCGGGGATCTCGATCAACGACCATCAGCCCTACAACGCACTCAAGGCCGCGAAAACGGGATCGATCGATTCGTTCCAGGTCATATATAATATCTATGACCAGACGCCGGACCGGGAGTTGTTCCCGTACTGCCGCGAACACAACATCGGTATCATCGTGCGCGTCCCGTTCGATGAAGGAGCGCTCACCGGATCGATCACGACGGACACCAAGTTCGAGAAAGGAGATTTCCGCGACAATTACTTCCGCGGAAACCGGAAAGAAGAGGTCGTGCGAAGAGCAGCCGCGCTCGCCAGGCTTCTCGGTCCGGAAGCGGCTACGCTCCCCGAACTGGCCCTCCGCTTCTGCCTCCACCCTCCCGCGGTGTCAACCGTCATCCCCGGCATGCGGACGGTGAAAAATGTGCGGGCGAATTGCGGGGTGTCGGACGGGAGGAGTCTCAGCGACCGGATGATCGGGGAGCTGAGAAGGCATGCGTGGGAAAAGAATTACTACGAGTGAGGTTAAGGTTAAGGGGGAAAGCAGGTTGAGATTGAGAATAAGATCGAGATTGAGATCGAGACTGAGATCGAGGTCGAGATTGAGATTAAGGAAGTCCATCTCCTCGTCCCCCAGTCTCCCCGTCCCCCCGGTCGACCCTCCTCTTTCTGACTTCTGATTTCTGCCTACTGATTTCTCCCCCCACATTGTTCAAAAAGGAAACTCAGCCCCCTCCTCCTTCACCTCAATCTTCTTCTCTTCGGGCTTCTTTGCGATTAGGTGCACCGGGTTTGCCTCAACATAGATCGCCTTGTTCGGCGTCGTGGGGCAGGGGTGCTCGCATGCCCCGCACCCGATGCAGAGGTCGTTGTTCAGCTCCGGGATTCTGAGCCTCCCTTCGTACGGCACCATCCGAACCGCTTTCGTCGGGCAGTGCTCCGCACAGGCACCGCAATCGGTCTTCTTGGTAACGACGATGCATTCGTCCTTGATGAACGTCGCCTTGCCGATCTGGACGAGCTTCTTAGTCTCGACTGGAAGCGGGAGGATCGCCCCGCTCGGACACACCTCGCCGCAGACCACACAGTCATAGCTGCATGAGCCGATCTCGTAGTCCATGCACGGCTGCAGTATCCCGTCCAGCCCGTAATCAAGGAAGACCGGAGTGAGGATCTGCGTTGGACAGGCCGAGACGCACAAATGACACGCAGTGCAGCGCGACGTAAAGTGGTCCAGCCCGCGTGAGCCCGGCGGCGTTATCGGCCTGGTGGTTCGTGATTTTCCGGTGGCCGGCGGGAGGACTGCCTTCAAAGAGTCGCCCGGCATGATTGCCGACCCTGCAACCATCGCCGCGGCATCCTGCAGCATCTTCCGCCGGCGCCGGTCAACCGGAAGTGCCGCCGTCACGTTCCTGCTTCCATACCTCCTCTCGAAAAGAACTCCCGACGTCGGGCAAACCTCCATGCAATTGAAACAGCCCACGCATGCGCTGAAATCGACACTCATCCGTTTGCTATCGATGCATCCCGCCTTGCAGACTTTCTCACATAGCCCGCAGTCGCTGCACAAGCTCCGGTCGAACACGATGCGGAACACCGAGACCCGCGAGATCAGACCAAGGATCGCCCCAACGGGACAAAGCGTATTGCAGAAGAGCCGGCCGGCACGGTACGACATCACGAACAGCACGGCGAGCAACAGAATGGTCACCAGGAGTGGGCCGAGCGGAGCGACATGAAGCGGGACGGCGAACAGGGAGTAGACTGCAACGGCGTCCAGGACAAGAGCTGCGCCGTTATGCAGGAGCACGGCGGCCGGTCTCGCGAGTTCGACTGTCAATCGGCCGAACGTACTGAAGGGCTCGAGAAGCGTGATGAGCATGATGCTCCCGCCGAGAGCAAGCGCCGACGCCAGCAGGAGGAGCGCGTAATGAAGCAGATAGTATTGCCGGCGGAAACGGAATCGACGCCTGCTGTTTCTGTTCCTGTTGAGTCGGCTGAGGATGTCCTGGAGAGTTCCGAGGGGACAGAGTGAGGAGCAGTAGACGCGGCCGAATGCAATCGTCAGGATCAGAGCAATGCCGAGGCCCAGCGCCGGCCAGGCGATCGTGGTGAGGATCCGGATCAGGGAAGGGCCGACCTGGACCGACGTGACGGTTGAGGCCACGTCCCGGGGGAAGTTTCCCGTGAAGTCGAGGAACATGCCGGCCGCAATCACAAACACCAGCAGCGAAACGACCACCCGCACATTTTTTAGATGCGGCAGACGCATCGGGTCAGAGGGTGATCCGACTGATGTTGAGCCCGTTCAGATCCATGCGCCCGACCCCCTGGCGTGCGGCGATGGGAATATAGCCGATCTCGTCGGGTGACAGTCCGAAGAGCTTCGCCCCCGCAACATCGGCAGTCACCATATCGGTGGAGACAAGCATGGTCTTCATAATCTGAACATCGCCGGTGGACACGCCCCGCGGGCCGTTCTGCTTCATCACGGCATAGGCGTCCACGACGTTCAGGTCCGGATCGCGATACCCGGCAAAATCCGCAATGCACTGATGCAGATCGTTTTTATGCCAGAATCTCCGGTCCCATACGATCCCCATGAGGTTTTTCATCGAAGCGGTGAGGCGGGCCGAACCGTGGTCCTTCAGGACCGGGACGTTGATAAACACATCGGATTCCAGGATCAGCTCATGCACCCGGGCGTCCTTCATCACGCGCCCCCCGCGGATCGACACCTCCTGGTAGTAGCTCTCGCTGTGCCCCGGTGCCACCGTCGCCCCCGCGGCTTTTGCGGACGCTTCGATGCCGCTGGTCCGGTAGCAACCCCGCCAGTCGTCGCAGGTATGATCGAACACATACACCTGTTTCGCACCCGCTTCGTAACAGCGCTTGACAATCCTCGCCACCAGCTTCGGGTTCGTATTGCCGGCACGCTCGGGACTGACGTCCCACCCGATGTTCGGTTTCACGACGACCTTCTGTCCTTTCTTGACAAAGGCCCCGATGCCTCCCATTGCATCAATGGCGCGGTCGAACATGACCTCCGGTTCCCCTCCCTTGACCGCCACAAGGTCGTATGGACGGGGGGCGGCGGCTAAAAAGTGGCGCAGCGCGTCGCTGCCGAGGACAGCCCCGGCAACCAGCGGCGATCCGATTGCACGCTTCACAAATGTCCTGCGATCCATGAGAGCCTCCCTGGATTCACCGAAAAGAGCTTGCTGCGGGAAAAAGAACGGAACGAGAAGGCGCGGCCCGTCAGAAAAACCTGATGTACACGAACAGCGCAACAGCAGTGATGATCAAGACGATCAGAGCGGCAATGACGATCTTCTTCACCACCTTGAAGACGAGCCAGGCAGCGAGGACGACCAGCGCAACCAGAACGATGTTCTGAAGCTCTTCCATCATTCCCCGCAACGCGGCTCCGGAATGGGCAGGACCGTCAGCCGAAGACCTCCCGGATCCTGTTGATCCCCTCGCGAATCTCCTCCGGCGGGGTCATGCTGAAGGAGAGGCGGATATTGTCGCCGAAGTGTTTGCCGAAGCATGAGCCGTACACCGTCGCGACACCTTTCTCCATCAGCCGTTCGTACACGTACATCGAGCGCCCCGCGGGCTCGAGCCCCTGCGGGATCAAGGCAGAGAAATTCGGGAACAGATAAAAGGCGCCGTGCGGCCTGGCGATTTCGATCCCCTTGATTGACCGGAGCCCGTCGTAGAGGGCGTCGCGACGTTTCTGGAATTCGGTCACCATCGCAGCCACGGCCTTGTCTTCCTCCGCGCGGTTCTCCAGCGCCTCACGGCCGGCCTGCTGGAGGAATGTGACGACTCCTGCCGTCTGCGTGTAATTCCCGAGCCGAATCAATTCGACGATGCGCCGGTTCCTCGTCGCGAGGTATCCCAGGCGCCAGCCGGTCATGGCGTATGTCTTGGAAAACGTGTATGCCCCGATGATGTTCTCGTGCGGGAGGGAGAGCGGACTGAAGTGTCTATGGCCGTCGTAAACGATTCGCTCATAGGCCTCGTCCGAAACAACATACACGCCGTGGCGCGCGCACAGATCGACGATCGCCCGGACCTCTTCTGCGGAAAAGACCTTCCCCGTCGGGTTCTGCGGGGTATTCAAATAGAAGAACGCGATCTGCGGCACCACTCGCTCGAGCGCCGCCATATTCACGGAAAAGTCCGCTTCGAGCGGAACCTCAATGAAATCGATGTTCGCAAACGGAACGAAGTTCTCAAGGGCGCAGCTCCAGGTCGGCGCGAATCCGGCTCCCCTTCTTCCGGCAAACAGCTTGAACGACAGCTCGAGTGCCTCCTGACCTCCGTAGGTCGCCACGATATTATCGCGCGTCAGCCCCTCGACATGATTGAAATCGCGCAGCTTTGACACGATCGCGTCCTTAAACCCGTCTTCACCCCCCGATTTGGGATACTTTGTGAAACCCGCATCAAGCGCGCGTTTCGCCGCCTCAACGACGTACCGCGGCGTGGGAAAATCGATCTCACCCCGCTGGAACAGGACAAACTTTTTCCCCGTCGACTGCGTGAACTGGGGGGCGCGTCTGCGCACCTCCTCGCTGATCGAGACGATGGGGGACATCCGGATGCTGGTCAGGGAGTCGCTAAAGCTTCCTTCGAACATTCTTCTCCTTGCGGTGGTATGGTGACGGGCTCACGCAAAAAAGCCCACGGCTTCCCCGCTCTGCGGTCTAAAGCCCATGGGCCGACAAACTGCAAAACAGAGTTATTTTTAAAAATACACTTTTCCGGCGGAAAATCAATTCAAAGAGCGAAGCGAGGGCGCTCTCTTCGTGTCAGACCTGTGCCGCCTCCTGTGCCTGCGGGGCCGGCTCGGGAAGCTTCACCGGTGGTGGCGCATAGCCGACCACGGAGCCGGCACGGATGCGCGCAAGATACGGAGAGAGGGTCGTACCGGGAAGCGTGCGCACGTTGTCCTCGATCTTAATCGGCCCGATGCCCGTCCCAGCGCCGATGGTGCAGTGCGAACCGATTTCCACGAGGCCGTACCGGAACTTGCCGCACCCTTCGTAAGCATGTACCGTCACACGGGTATACGCACCGAGCAGAGTGTTGTCGCCGATGAAAATCAGCTCCGGGCGGAAATGGTCGAGCCAGGCGAGCTGCATGATCTCGACATTCCGTCCGATATGCGCTCCCATCCAGCGGTAGAGGCGGTTCTTCAGGGGAGTCCCCTTCATAATGAATGAGAGACCGACCTGAAGCTGCACCAGTACCCTGCGTCGGAACGGCAGGTTGATCAGTCGCCAATTGATGGCATTCGGTTCCTCAGGGGCACCCAGGCCCGAGAAGGTGTAATGTCGTTGAATGGGGGTAAGATATGCGTCAAGATTCCTGGCGCCGTCGGGGGTCCGGGGATCCAGGCTCTCAACGTCGACCCGCTTGCCGTTCGCGGTCTTGCTGATATACACGCTGCGGTTCCGCTTCCTCGCGAGTATCGCCGCCCGGAGGATCATGTCCTCCGTCACGCGGCGCATTGCTTGCTCTGGGCTCTCGTGCCTGGTGGCGCTCATTCCTCGTATCGGCTTGTGAGATTCAGGACATCTGGTAACTCGAGTTGCAATAACGTCCTGAGAGTAGGGAGTATGGAAGTAGGGAGTAGGGGGCACGCTCTCGCCCTACTCCTTACCTCCCTACTCCATACTCTTAGCCTTTGAGTTTGTCAGCAAACAGCTTCGCCGCGGCATCAATATCATACCCCGCCTTCGGAAAATGCACCCCGTTGAAGCGCTCCACCATCGGGGCGAGGGTATCGAACGTTTCGGCGGAGCAGAAGATTATGGGGGTTTCTTGATTCGCGCCTTCGCGTCGCGCGATCTGGAGGAGCGCGATCCCGGGGAGGTGCCCCTTGATCTCCTTGTCCTTGAAGTCATTGTCGATCACGATCAGGTGAAAGTTCTCCGACTTGATCTTTTTCAGCGCGTCGACGCTATTTTCCGCTTCCACGATGGTGCACTCCATCTTAAGCAGCTGGGCGGCGGCGTCCACGGCGAACCTGTGGGACTTCCGCACCGACTCATCGTCGTCGGCGATCAGGATTTTCTTGGGCATGTCGGCCACCGGTGAGGTTGGGGGGGCTGGCGCATTGACATTCAAATTATACTAAAAAGAATGGTGTTCCGAAAGTGGCCCGCACTTGAAACATCCATCGATTCTTGCTACTTTGCGCTTGGGGACAATCCGGGCAGCATTCTCTGTTCAATGCTATCAGCATTCTGCCTACTCCATACTCCCTACTGATTTCTGCTCCTTTAAAGCACCCGTAGCCCCTCGACGGAGCTCGGGGCAATCTAATGCAGAGCACCCGTAGCTCAACTGGATAGAGCATCAGACTTCGGATCTGAGGGTTGGGGGTTCAAATCCCTCCGGGTGTACAACCAATTGACCATTGACGATAGACAATGGACAATTGACAATGAATTGTCAATTGTCTAGTGTCAATTGTCTATCGTCAATTGACCCTGCCCAAACAGATCTTCACCAACCCATCATGACCGACGACGAACGCTGGATGGAATCCGCCCTTCGGGAGGCGGAGCAGGCGCTCAAACGACGTGAAGTGCCGGTTGGCGCCGTGGTGGTCCTGAACGGACGGATCATCGGCAAAGGATACAACCAGATCGAGACGCTCCAGGACCCGACTGCCCACGCGGAAATGATCGCCATTACCGCAGCAGCGGGTGGACTGGGGAACAGACGACTGGAAGAGTGTGTCCTGTATGTGACGCTCGAACCCTGCCCCATGTGCGCCGGAGCGATCGTGCTCGCCCGAATCCCGCGATTGGTGTTCGGCGCGTATGACCCCAAAGCCGGGGCATGCGGCACGCTGTATAATATCGTCCGGGATGAACGTCTGAATCACCGGGTGGACCTGGTGGGAGGCATCTCGGCAGAACGATGCGGGGCGTTGTTGACGGAATTCTTCCAGAAGATGCGAGGAAACGGGAGATAGAGATTTAGATTGAGATTGAGATTGAGATTAAGATTGAGACTAAGATTGAGGGTAAGGATACAATCCTCAATCCTCCATTCTCAATCCTCAATCATTCCCCCCCTACCCCCTACCTCCGTACCCCCTACTTCCATACCCCCTGCTCTCCGCCGCTCTCTACCCACTGACTTCTCCCGGCTCTTCTTAGCGTTCCGCTCTCAACCGCTCCGCCCGATCCGCTATCTTCAACGCCTCCAGCAGCTCATCCAGCTTCCCGTCTATGATCTCGGCGAGATTGTACAGTGTCAACCCGATCCGGTGGTCAGTAACCCGGTTTTGGGGAAAATTGTACGTCCTGATCTTGTCGCTCCTGTCGCCGCTCTTCACCATCAATCTCCTCTGAGCGACGACTTCCCCCGTCTGTTCCTCCACCATCCGCTCGTAGAGCCTGGCGCGCAGCATCTTCATTGCCCGTTCGCGGTTCTGGAGTTGCGACCTCTCCTGACGACAAACCACCACAATCCCGCTGGGTTTGTGCGTGATCCTGACCGCGGTCTCAACCTTGTTCACGTTCTGCCCTCCCTTTCCACCTGAGCGAAACGTGTCCATCTCCAGATCCGCAGGATTGATCGCAATGTCGACCTGCTCCACTTCAGGGAGCACTGCAACGGTGGCGGCCGACGTGTGAACGCGCCCTTGTGCTTCGGTCGCCGGCACACGCTGGACCCTGTGGACGCCGCTTTCGAATTTCATCGTCCCGTAGACATCCTGCCCCGCAAGGGAAAATGACACCTCTTTGATGCCTCCGATACCGGTGTCGCTCAGGTCGAGCAGCTCCTGCTTCCATCCCTGCTTCTCTGCATATCGGCTGTACATGCGGAGCAGATCCCCCGCGAAAAGCGCCGCCTCCTCGCCCCCCGTCCCGGCTCGAATCTCGACAATTACGTTCCTGCTGTCATCGGGATCCTTCGGGATGAGGAGAACCTTGAGTTGCTCTTCAAGTTCCGTCACCTTCGTCCTTGCCTCCTCCAGTTCCGCGAATGCCAGCTGCTTCATCTCCGCATCCGCCGAGGTCTCGGTGATCTCCTTGAGTCCATCGAGGTTCTGCCTCTCCCGCCGGTAGGCCTCGTACGCCTTCATCAGCGGCGTCAGATCGCTGTGCTCCTTGCTGAGCTGTCGAAAACGATCCTGGTTGGCAAGAACTGCAGGATCGCTCAGCAGGCTTGTCAGCTCGTCGTACCGCTCTTTGACTTTGTCCAGTCGGTCAAGCATTGAATGATTCCATGGAATACCACCAAGATAAAAATTCAGCGGGCGAAATTCCATCACTCCGCGGCGGGGCGCCCGAACAACGCCCGCAACGTGCGAAGTTCGGCCGGGGTGAAGAAGCGGGAAAGGTACAGGAGAGCGCAGAAGACGACCAACAACACGATGCGCCATACGATCCGGTATGGGCCGCCGTCGACCGCCAGCGCCAGCAGCAGTACTGAGCAGGCGGCACCCGCGATCCTGGCGAGGCGTCCCCATTCATACCGCACCGGGTAGAACCGCTGCACATCGACGTACAGCACTGCCGCCATCACCACGTAGGCGATCAGCGTCGCAACCGCGGCCCCCATCATCCCCATCAGAGGGATGAGGACGAAGTTGGCAGCAACGTTTGCGGCAGCCCCGGCAAATGTGATCACCGGAAGGCGGGCCGTTTTCTTTTCGATGTACACCCCCGCCATCAGATTGTTGTAGACGCCCAGAAACACATAGGCAAGGAGCACAACGGGCACGATCGAGAGTCCGCCCCAGTAATCCGCATGGATGATCGCTCGACCGAAGATCTTCAACTGCACAAGATCCTGGATGAAGAACGTGAGGACGAGAAACACTGCCGTTGCCCCGGCCACGAAGTACGAAAGCACCCGTGCGAAGAGCGACTTCGCGTCAGGGTCTTTCGCGTGCGAGAGGAAGAACGGCCTCCAGGCATAGTCGAACATGGAGACGATCAGCATCATGAAGATGCCGAGCCGGTAATTGGCCTGGTACACCCCTACTGTAGCATCGTTGGTGAGAGCACGGAGGATCGGACGGTCGATCACCTGAATAACCATGGCGGCAAGCCCTGCGGGCACATAGGGCAGTCCGAAGGAGAGAAGCGCCTTGTACAGCGATGACGAGAACCGGAGCGTGAATCGCCGGCGAACCGTAGGGATGAGCGTCAGGAGCGTGAAGCCGGATGCGATGACACCGCTCAGGAAGATCCCCTCCAACCCGGCTCCAGCAACCAGCAGGAGCAGAAGGTTGCATCCGACGTTGACTACGATATTGAGAACCTTCAGCACGGCGAACAGCGCCGCCTTTCCCTCCATCCGAAGGGAGGCAAAGGGAACGATCGCGGCGGTATCGAGCAAAAGGATTGCAGCAGCGTACAGAGGCAGTGCGGCGTGTTCCTCAGGCAGCAACAGCAGACGGTTCAACGGTGCGGCCGTCAGTGCCATAGCGCCGGACAACACGGCGGAAGTCAGCAGCAATGAGATGAAAGGGGTGGAAAAGTTCTGCCGCTCATCTCCCAGCTCGCCGGTCGATGCGTATTTGAAATACGCCGATTCCATCCCGTACGTGTAAATGACATTAAGGAAAGCGATGAGGGAATAGACGTAGGCAACGATTCCGTACTCACCGGGATGGAGAACGTTCGTGTAGAAGGGAACGAGAAGGAAATTCAGGAAGCGGCCGACGATCGTGCTGGCACCGTAAATTGCGGTGTCGGTGCCGAGCCGCCTGAGCTGTCCGGGCATGGTGGTGGCGGAGGCCCTCAGTGTGCGTGGGCGCGGGAGGTATGGGTGAGCTCAAGCGAGATGTCGAGCCCCTTGACGGAATGCGTGAGCGCGCCCACGGAGATGAAGTCCACGCCAGTCTCGGCAACCGCGCGGACATTCTCAAGCGTAATCCCACCTGAGGCCTCAACCTCCACACGCCGGCCGATCTTCGTCACCGCCTTGCGCATGAGATCCGGTGCGAGATTATCCAGCATGATGCGGGCGATTCCGGGACAGCTCAGGGCCTCGTCGACTTCAGCAAGACTTTTGGTCTCCACTTCGATGGCGGCCTTGAAACCGTTCACCTCGAGATAGTCGCGGCAGAGTTTGACCGCACGGGCAATCCCCCCTGCTGCCACAATATGGTTGTCCTTGATAAGGACCATGTCATCCAGGCCGAACCGGTGGTTGACCCCGCCACCGAAGCGCACCGCCATCTTATCGAGGACACGCAACCCGGGCGCCGTTTTCCGGGTATCCGTGATCTTCGTTCCTGTTCCTTCCACCGCCTTGACGAACCGGGCGGTCAGCGTCGCAATCCCGCTCATCCGCTGGAGGAAATTGAGCGCAGTGCGCTCCCCGCGGAGGATCGCCTTCGCAACCCCATCCACGGACGCAAGCGTCATTCCCGTGCGCACGGCGCTGCCGTCCTTGACCCGAGGCAGGACCGTGATGCTGTGATCGCAATACTGAAACACGAGCGCAGCAACATCCAGCCCCGCGACGACCCCATCCTCCTTGCAGACGAGCGTGGCTCCTCCCAGGTCGGTTTCGGTGAGGACCGCCTCGCTGGTGATATCCCCCATGCCGACGTCCTCCATGAGAGCAAGTTCCACCAGCCGGCTGATCCTGCTGTCCTGCAGCGTCGCTTCTGTACTCATGGAAATCTGGACGTCATGCTTTGGATTTCGCGATGGCTTTTTCGATCGCCTCCACGAACTGCGCGGGGGCGCGAGTCGGTTTGCCGGTCGCAGCGTTGATGAAACTGTGCACGGTATAACCATCGGCGAGCGGTTCCTTCTCGCCCTCTTTATACACTTCGTAGTCGAGACGGACCCGCGCCACGGGGGTATCGCGGAGGATCGTCACCACCTGCAGCAGGTCATCGTACCGGGCCGCTTTCTTGTAGGAAGCGTGCGCCTCAATGACGGGCAGATGCAGACCCATCTCCTCCACGCGCGTGTATGGCAGTCCGACTTCACGGAGGAGATCCGAGCGCCCCTGTTCGAAGTACTCGAAGAACTTGCCGTAGTAGACAAACTTCATCTGGTCGGTGTCCGCGTACCGAACGCGGATAGCCGAAGTGTGCTTGATCATATGTTCCCCTGATGTGTCTTAACCGACCCAAACGCCCATCGGGCTGAATTTCTCTATCCTGCGCTCCAGGAGCTTATCGGGCTTGACCTTTGCGAGCTGTCGCATCTCCGCAAGGAGGATGTCCTTGAGGATCCCTGCGGCCTGTTCCGGATTTCTGTGCGCGCCCCCCAACGGCTCCGGCACGATCTCGTCGATGATTCCCTGTTTCTTGAGATCGGGCGCGGTGAGTTGCAGGGCTTCAGCTGCCTGCTCTTTGAAATCCCAGCTCCGCCAGAGAATGCTGGAACAGGACTCCGGCGATATGACGGAGTACCACGCGTTCTCAAGCATGAGGATCCGGTCTCCCACCCCAATGCCGAGCGCCCCGCCTGAGGCTCCCTCGCCGATGATGGCAACGATGATGGGGACGCGGAGGCGTGCCATCTCGAACAGATTGCGGGCGATCGCTTCCGCCTGCCCCCGCTCTTCGGCCTCCAGACCAGGGTACGCTCCCGGCGTGTCGAGCAGCGTGATGACCGGGCGGCGGAATTTTTCCGCCAGCTTCATCAGCCGGAGGGCCTTACGGTACCCTTCCGGGTTCGGCATGCCGAAATTTCTGTAGACGTTCGATTTGGTGTCGCGCCCCTTCTGGTGGCCGATGATCATGACCGGCTTCCTGTCGAGGCGTGCGAACCCCCCGACGATCGCGTGGTCGTCCCGGTGGCCGCGGTCGCCGTGCAGCTCCAGAAAATCCGTCGTCATCATCCCGATGTAATCGAGCGTGTAGGGACGATCAGGGTGGCGGGCAAGCTGCACCTTTTGCCACCGTGTCAGTCCAGCGTAGACCGTCTGTTGCAGCTGGTTGACCCGTTTCTCGATCTTGACGATCTCCTGCGCAATGTCCGGGTTGTCGGCGTACCGGCGCATCTCTTCCATCTTCTGCTCAAGCTCGAGGATGGGTTTTTCGAATTCGAGTACCATTTTGGGCATGAATGCGCTCCTCTAGTCTTTTCCCTTCCGCGCCAGAAAATATTTCACCAGGATCTCCAGGTCCAGCACAAGCGACTGGTTCTTTGCGTAGTAGAGCTTGTACCGCTCTCGCTCCTCCTCTCCCATGTCGTCCCGCTCATTGATCTGCACCAAACCGGTCAAACCGGGGGGGCCGAGCGACTGCGCGTCTCCTTCCACAGCTTCGGCGTCCCCGACAGGGAGACCGACAAAGCTCATCTCCCCGCGGAAGATTCTGGGGAGACTCGACAGGGCCCCGGGAGGCCTGCCGAACACTCTTGCGACGGGGTAGACCGTCATGAGCAACACGCTGGAGAAGAGTATGTCACAGAGGCGCTTGGCGAACTTATGCGACGGCTTATGTATGTTATACTCGATCTCCACAAGGGGGAGAGTGTCGAGGCGATCAATCCTCGTCTTGCCAACGATCGCTTCCAGACTCCCCGGCACCAGCCGGAAATTGACGCTCCGGCTGTTACTTCGCGCGATGACGGAGAGAATATCCTCGTAGGATATCCCATCGGTAGAGAATATCACCTCGCCGACGCGGTGCTCGGCGATCACTTTGCCGACGTTGTCGATGCTGCCGATGATCTCCAGACCTGCGACCCGCTCTCCGATCCGCCGTCTCGTGGTATCGATAAACCCCAGAACGTCATACCCGTCGTCGATGCGCGTCCGCAGTCGGCGGAGGACCTCCTGACCCGAGGCCCCCGTCCCGACAATGACGGTCTTTCTCCCGAAGAGCGAGCGTCTCTTGCCGAGCCGACCGGCAACGAGCGCCGCGATGCGCCAGCCGGGGAGCAGGGCAATGCTGAGCCCCCCCGAGATCAGCGCCACCGCTCTGCTGAATGCGAAGTCCTTGATAAAGAAGACCATGGCAGAGATGACGATGTAGCCCGCCACAACGGCACCCGCAGAACGCAAGACCGCTGTCCGCGCTCTGGTATAGAGCCCGGACGCCGCAGCAAATATCGCCACGATGAGCGGCGGCACAATCCAGATGACCGGATAGGCATAGCGGGGGAACCGGAAGATCTCACCAAAGTAGAGATACTCTGCGAGGACGAGCGCAAGAGCCACGAGCAGCATGTCGACCAGCGCCAGCGCGGCGGGGCGCGCCATGCGTCCGAGCCATGCGACGGAGGCACGGACAGCGATGCCGATGTTGAGCAGCGCCACCGCGAAACGCGACCGGCTGAAATGCTTCCTGACAAACAATTGCATCGCCCGGTAGAAGAGCCGGATCTCGTCAATGTCGCTTCGCCTGGTGCTCTCCCCCTTGAAATGAACGATCTTCGTCGCGTGGACGTAGTACACGCTGAAACCGGCCTTCATAACCCGATAGCACCAGTCCAGGTCCTCGCCGTACATGAAAAACCTTTCGTCGAGCCCGCCGATCTTCTCGAACACCTCCCGGCGCAGCATCATGAACGATCCGCTTACGGCATCCACTGGGTAGGTTTCATCCTCGCTCAGGTAGGTCAGGTTGTACCTCCCGAAGAGACGCGACCGGGGAAAAAGCGCGCTCAACCCAAACGTCTTGGTGAAAGCAACCCATGGCGTCGGGAATCCCCGCCGGCAGGGGAGCTGGAATGTTCCGTCAGGGTTCAGGATCTTGCATCCGGCCAGTCCGGCATCGGGGGTCTCCTCGAAAAACCGCATCATCACCCCGAAGGTGTCTTCCTGCACCACGGTGTCCGGGTTGATCAGCAGGAGGATTCGGCCGCGCGCGCGCCGCAGTGCGATGTTGTTCGCCCGCGCAAAACCCAGGTTCTCGGAGTTTGCCAGCAGCGTGACCTTCGGGAACTTCGCCGCCACCATCTCCGCGCTGCCGTCATCCGAGGCGTTGTCCACGACGAACACCTCTCCATCGATCCCCTCCATTGCGCGGCAGATGGACGTCAGCGCGTTCTCGAGGAACTGCCGCACATTGTAGTTGACGATGATGACGGAGAGGTCCATGGGGACATCACAGCCGGTTCAGCAGGCTGCGGAAGAGGAGCTTCCAGACCATGAAGAACGCTTCATAGACGATCTGCTTTGACATCTTCGACTTCCCCGCGTGACGGTCAAGGAAGACGATCGGGATTTCGCCGAGCCGGAACCCCTTGCGCCACGCTTTGAAGCTCATCTCAATCTGGAAGGCGTACCCGTTTGAACGGATTTCGTCCAGATTTATCGCCCGAAGCACGTCAATACGGTAGCACTTGAATCCGCCGGTGGCGTCGTGCAGCGGCAGACCGGTCATGAACCTTGTCCAGACGTTTGCCGTCCAGCTCAGCAGCAACCGCTTGATCGGCCAGTTGAGAACCCGCACGCCGTTCGTGTAGCGCGAACCGATCACAAGATCGTGGTCCTTGATCGCCTCAAGGAAGTTCGGAATTTCCCGCGGACTGTGGGAGAAGTCCGCGTCCATCTCAAAGACAAAATCGTAGCCACTTGCCAGGGCATACCTGAAGCCCGCAACGTACGCCGTGCCGAGTCCCATCTTGGCTGATCGCTCGATAAGATGCACGCGCGGGTCCTGCTCGCCCAGCCTGCGGACGATATCCCCGGTACCGTCCGGCGATCCGTCATCCACAACGAGGACCTCCGTTCCTTCGGCCTGTTCGAGCACCTGAGGAATCAGCCGCGCGATGTTCTCGGCCTCGTTGTATGTCGGGATGACGACCAGCGTTTTGGGCATGGGGATCAGCGATAGAACTCTTTCACTGCCCCAACGATGAACTCCTGCTGTTCCTCATTCAATTCCGTATGCATGGGGAGGGAGATAACCTCCTCTGCCGCCTGCTCCGTGACCGGGAAATCCCCCACTTTTCCTCCCGCCATGGTGAAGGCTTTCTGAAGATGGAGCGGGACGGGATAGTAGATTGCGTGGGGGATTCCCTTGTCCTTCAGGAACGCAGCGAGCGCGTCTCGCTTCGGCGCACGGATGGTGTACTGGTGAAAAATGTGTTCCACGTCGGGAGCGACATAAGGGATCTCGACAGGCAACCCCCGCAACAAATCGTCGTATCGCCTGGCGGCTCCACGGCGCGCAGCGTTGTATGCTTCCAGATGCTTCAGTTTCACGCGGAGGACGACCGCCTGAAGCGTGTCGAGCCGGCTGTTCACCCCCAGCACTTCGTGGTAGTATCTCACCTTCGATCCATGCGCCGCAATCATCCGGATCTTCTCCGCGAGTCCGGCGTCTTTCGTGACCACCATCCCGCCGTCGCCGAAGCAGCCGAGGTTCTTGCTCGGGAAGAAGCTGATACATCCGATCTCCCCGATGGCACAGACCTTTGCGTTCTTGTATGAAGCGCCTACCGCCTGTGCTGAGTCTTCGATCACAGAGATATTGTGCGTCTTCGCAATTGCGAGAATGGGATCCATATCGGCCGGCTGACCGAAGAGGTGGACGGGGATGATGGCTTTCGTGCGCGGCGTGATCACCGATTCGATTTGCGCCGGATCGATATTGAACGTCCGGGGATCGATGTCCACATAGACCGGCGTCGCTCCGAGAATGGCGATCGTTTCGGCGGTCGCGACAAACGTGAATGGCGTTGTTATCACTTCATCGCCGCGGCCGATCCCGAGGGCCATTATGGCGATCTGAAGCGCATCGGTGCCGGAGGCACACGCGATGGCGTGTTTGACGCCGAGGTAGTCGGCCATCGCCTGCTCGAACTCCCCCACCTCCTTTCCCTGGATGAACATGCCGGAGTCGAGGACGCTGTGTATCGCTGCGTCGATATCCGGCTTTATCTTTCGATATTGGCCAACGACGTCGACCATGTGAAGTTTCATTGGATCTCTGTGCGGAAATTGCGGGTTAAGGCAGACTAAAAAGATACGCGATCGCAGGTCAAAAGCAATGCGATTATCGCCCCCGGCCGAGCAGCACATGATAGAGCGTGTTCAGGATAATCTTGAAATCCATTCGCAACGACATGTTTTCGATATAGAAGAGGTCGTACTGCACTTTACGTTTCACATCGTCAACGGATTCGTCGTACTTGTGTTTCACCTGGGCCCAGCCGGTGATGCCCGGGCGAACGCGAAGGCGCCTCATGTACAGCGGGATTTCCTGCGAGAGCTGTTGCACAAAGACCGGCCGTTCGGGCCGCGGGCCGATGATGCTCATATCCCCTTTCAGGACGTTGAGCATCTGGGGGATTTCGTCGAGGTGGAGCTGGCGGAGGAGTTTACCCACCCGTGTGACGCGCGGGTCCTTCTTCCCCGCCCACTGCGGCCCGAGCTCTTCCGCGTTGTGTTTCATGGAGCGGAACTTCAGCATATCGAACGGGATGGCATCTTTCCCCACGCGGACCTGGCGGTAGAGAATCGGGCCGGCGGAATCGATCTTGATGGCAAGCGCGATCAGAACCCAGAGCGGCGATCCGGCGAGGAGGACGAACGAAGAGATCGCCACGTCGATCAAGCGCTTCGTGGATTCCTCCCACGGAGGCATCAGCTGTGGGGTGATTTCGATGAGGGGAAATCCGTAAATCTGGTTCGTCCGCGCCTGTCCGCTGATGATGTCGTACAGGTCGGGCGTGATCTTGATCCCCACGTTATGTCCGCTGCATTTTGCAATCACTTCGAGGAGGAGCTCATGATCGCTCGTGTCGAGGGCGATCAGGACCTCCCGTATCTGTTCGTCGGTCAGGAGGTCCGGCAGGTCGTCGATGCCTCCCATGACGGGGATTTTGGTCTCCTGAGGCGTCCGACGGTTCTGTTTGCCTTTGGGCGACCTGGAGCGGGCATCCGTCTTCCAGTCAGATTGCCGGTGGTCGACACCGACGAATCCCACGACCTTGTAGCCAAGTGCCGGGTACTTGATCACCTGTTCAAAGAGTTCTCGTGCGCGTGCGGGGCTGCCGACGATCAGCGTGTTATGCACGCCAATCCCGGCGATGAGCATGCGCCGCTGGATGCTCCGGAGGACCATGCGGCCCGAGCTCACGCTGACGAGCATGATGGCCCAGTAGGCGGCGATGAGCACGCGGGCATTGGTGCCGGTCGGTTTCCCCGCGTCATCGACAAAGATCGCAAAGAAGAGCAGGAGCGAGCCGAGTGTGATCGTCTTCAGGAGGAGTGTCAGCTCGTCGATGCGCGATGCGGCATACCAGGGGCGGTAGAGCCCGACGATGAAGAAGAGCAGCAGCCAGAAGAGGGTGATGGCAATCATCGGCGCCAGGAAGTCGGGCTCGGCGCTCAGATCGATGATCCCGCTCCGGACGCGGAAGAGGTAGTAGGCGGTCCACCCGAGACTGATCGTGATCAGATCGGTGATGAACAGCACCAGGATTTCCCTTCTATTTGACATCGTCGGGTAGCTTGGTGGCCGCGTTGAGCTGATTACTATTGAACGGTACGCATGTCACCGCGAGAGGAGTGTCTGATATAGATCGACCGTCC
This sequence comes from Bacteroidota bacterium, assembly GCA_040756745.1. Classification (GTDB taxonomy): domain Bacteria; phylum Bacteroidota; class Ignavibacteria; order UBA10030; family UBA6906; genus JBFLYO01. The sequence continues at coordinate 64,371 of JBFLYO010000015.1, read as the reverse complement.
GCTCTATCATCCTGCTGGCTGAAAATTCCCGGTGGACCCGTTTCTGAGCATTCTGGCCGAGCCTCGAGCGCAATGGAACATCGTGGATGAGTCGCTTAATGGCGTCCGCCAGGGCCCGCGCGTCACGCGGAGCGACGGTCAGGCCGGTCTCCCCCGTTCGATTCACAAAGTTGACGCCCGTACCGAGGTCCGTTGACACCACTGGCTTCCCGCAGGCCATTGCTTCAATCTGAACGAGCCCAAAGGCTTCGCTCACTTCGGTCGAAGGAAGCACAAAGATATCGCAGGCTTCGTAGTGCGCGTACAGCTCTTCGTCCGGGAGATGGGGCATGAACGTGACACGTTTCTGAATGCCCAGCGTTTCGGCGTGTTTCAGGAGCTCCGGCAACAGGGGGCCAGATCCGATGATGACAAGCTGCCCCTCAGGGAGAATGGAAAGCGCCTCAAGAAGATAACGAAGCCCCTTGTAGTATACCAATCTCCCCACGAAGAGGATGAGCGGCGTCCCGAGGGTGGCGCGTATCCCTTCGACCTTTGCTCGCCGATCTTCCCGATGATTCCGCCAGGCGAGGTTAAGCCCGAAGGGGATCACGCGGCACTTCTCGCGATACAGAGGAAGAAATTTCGAAATGCCGATATTGTTCTCGCTGGCAACCAAAATGCAATCGGCGGCGTCGAGCAGCCTGTGGATAACAGGAGTGTAGGACGCCAATGCCCATTTCTGGCGCACGATATCACTATGCCAGGTCACCACGAGACGGCGGAAGTTTTTCCTGATCCGCGGCCAGAACGTTAAAGAGAGATCAGCAAGTGGAAACGGCTCGTGGACGTGCAGGATATCCCCTGTACGCCGGCGAAGCAGAAAGGGATACGCAGGGCTGATCGGCAGCGACGCGATAGTTGTCCACATGGGCGCATACGTTACGCTCACTCCGCGGATCTCTTTCACTGTGCAGCGCAGCGAGCGAACATGGTTGCAGGCCAGCACGCTCACCTCGACACCCTGGTGCGCCCTGAGTCCTTCCGCGAGGCCTGTAACAATGGTCTCCACGCCCCCGATGAGCGGCCAATAGGCCTTATTTGTCTGAATGACCTTCATCCTCGGACACCGGCAGGGGTTCGGACAGCCTCCTCGTACACCTCAAGTGTTTCCTGGGCGGCAGTGCGCCAGGCGAACCTCTTCGATTGAATTAGCCCACGTCGCCGGAGATCCTCCTGCAACTCATTGCTCGTGCAGACCCGAACGACCGCATCAGCAATGTTGCGAGAGTCGGTCGGTTCCACGTAGATCACTGCATCGCCGCCCAGTTCGGGGATTGACGCGGCGGCAGAGGTGATCACCGGGGCGCCACAGGCCATCGCCTCGAGCACGGGGAACCCGAACCCTTCATAGAGAGAAGGATACACGAACGCCTCTGCGCGCCGATACAGGGAAAGCAGCGTGGCTTCGTCCACGAATCCACAGAACAGTACCCCCATGTCCCTGAGGCCCTGACCATCCCCCAGTGATGCTGCCCTTCCCTTGGGGTCATCTCCCACGACGACTAGCGCCAGGTCAGGCACTGCTGCCTTGGCAAATGCAAATGCCTCCACCACACGCTCGGTGTTCTTGTGGGGGCGAAAATTCGTGACCGTGAGGAGAAATCGGCCCGGCACGGTTCGAGCGATCGGTTCGCTGTTCTCCTTGTTGTCGGGGCGGGCGGCGACATGGTCGGTTCCCAGATAGATACGTCGCAAGCGACTGCCGTCGATGTCGGAGTGTGTCCGGAGATCGTTTGCCGTGTGGTCGGAATCCACAATCACCAACGACGATCGTCGCACGCTCCTTCGGATCAGGACCGCAAGGTATCCGGCTGCAACTCTGTTCACGAAATTTCCACGACCGAACGACCATGGCAAGAGCATGGGGAAAATGTCGTGGATTGTCATCACCATGGGCCCCGGGTGCCGAAGGGGGACCGACATATGCAATGAGTGAAAGAGGTCCAGCCCCATCCCGCCCAATAGCCGCGGGAGAACCCACTGCTCCCGAAGGCTGAACCGCTCCACGGGCACATCAATCTCCCGGAACCGTTCGTCGTGTCGGAAGGAGACTCTCGTCACCGGGTTCCTGAGAACGGTGTATTCGTGGTCGTCGTCCCGTTGAGAATACGCACGCAGGAGTTCCACAGCATACCTCCCGATGCCATCGGTGACGCTCACCGCAGCTCGGGCATCAATGCCGATGCGCATGGAGGTAATCGCCACAGGTTTCGATGATATTGCGCAGGTTGGTCTCAGCGTCAAACTCGGCAAGGCATTTCTTCTTTCCTTCTTGCGCGACCCGATCGGCAAGTCGGGTATCATCCAGGAGTCGCAGCATGGCTCTCGACAGTCCTTCGTAGTCTCCGGGATTGTACAGAAGACCGCTCACGCCGTCTTTGATCAGATCCTCCATATGAGGCAAACGCGCCGCGATAACGGGCTTCGACAAACCCCATGCCTCAATCACGGGTCGAGAGAAATGACTCACCGTGGAAGGAGAAACGAGAATGTCGGATGCCGCGATGAGTTCCAGCGGATTGGCTATCTCGCCAAGGAACAGGAGTGCGCCGTTCACCTGAAGCGGATGCGCAAGCCTCATGCACGCGTCGTAATATTCGCGGTGGTGCCGGCCATTCCGATACTGCTTCCCTGCAACGGCAAACACGACGTCATTGTGTCTCCCAGACACAAGAAACGCTGCGCGAAGGAAATCCATGGTGCCCTTCAGCGTGTAAATCCCCCCCAGGGTAGCGATCAGGCGGTTGCCCTTCGGGATTCTGCATGCCTCCCTGAACGCACCCCCGTTCAAGGATCCACCGGATCGGGTGGGGAAAAACTCACCGATAACCCTAACTTTTCCACCCTTGTCCGCTCGTAGCTGACCCGCCTCCCTTTTAGTGATTGCAAACAATGCCTGATTGCACGCAAACAACAGCAATCTCAAGAGATATCGTCTCACGCCAAATGTGCCACTGAGCATCTGGCTCCGTACGTGAGTGACAGCAGGTATCCCACACACCCTGGCAGCGAGTGCCGCCTGCACCGCAGAATACTCGTTGACATACACAAGATCTGGCCGCGTTTTCCTGATGGCCCCGAGTGCTATCGCGAACCCGCCGAGGAATTTTGCAACGTCTTTGACAAACGTACGGATTCCCCACCATGACCAAAGGGGTTCGGTGAAGCTGAAATGAACGCTGAGTGCCACATTGCGGATGCCGAATCTTCTCCCATCGATCAATCGCGCATGTCGCCTCAATCCGTCCGCAAAACGTGGGTCTCCTTTCCAGGTGAGAACCAAAACTTCGAAACCTTCGGCGGCAAATCCATCTGTCAGATATTCGAGACTGACGGTTGACCCATTCCTTTCCTGATCTTCATCGACGAACAGTACGCGATGGCTCATCGCTGAGGCCTCAGCGACGGACGGACGATCCGCTCCATTCTCGCCACAGCGTTGTAGGTGCGCGCGTATTTGCCGAGCAGGAATTTGAGGATCGAAGGCCTCATCGGCACGCTGTTCTTCCTGTAGACCCTGTACATCTCTGCGACCTGCTGCCGGGCCAGCGACAGGCTCTTGTTTTCAACGTACAGGCGATAGTACGAAAGGTTACCCTTGAGGTAATGAAAACGGTGACGCCGTCCGGCTCTCAGGAGGAAGTCGAAGTCCATTACCAGCCGCAGGCTCTCATCCACCCCCCCCAACTCAGAGAGGAGTTCTCTCCGCCAGAAGAAGCTTGGTTGGCGAACGATATCCGGGCAGGAGATGAGGGCGTCGAAGCTTATGGTGTTTCCCTCTATCGTGTACAACGGACTACCTGCCCTATCGACGAACGTGATATCACCATACAACACCATGCACTCTGGATGGGCGAGAAAATACCGCTCAACGCTCCCGAAGACATTCTCCTCATAAAAATCGTCCGAATTCAGCCATGCGACGATATTTCCGGTTGCTCTTGCAAAGCCTTTGTTAATTGCGTTGCTCTGACCGGTATCCCTCTCCGAAACCCACTGCAGGTGTTGATACTTCCTGAGAATCTCAACAGTCCCGTCGTGAGACCCCCCGTCTATGACGATATGCTCAACATCGCTATGGTCTTGACGCATCACCGATTGAATGGTTCTTTCGATGAACTGCGCCTGATTGAACGAGGGCGTGATGATTGAAATTTTCATCCCCGTTTTCGAGCCAACACGAAAGGGTGTTCGCCGTTGTTGCTCTTCACCCTGATGATCCGGATCTCGGCATCGGTGAAGCCGAGGCTGTCGAGGGTTCCGAAGAGCCAGCCGATTTCAAATGGGAGGTGCCGCATCAGCGGCCGCCACAAGCCCCTCCGGATGAGTGATCGATCAAATGCAGCCCGAAGCTCGGAACCAGCGCCGCGCACCGCGTGGATGAGGCGATGGATCTTCCCGCATCCGGGCCATCGATACACCGGGAGGTGGATGAGCAGTGATCCATGGTCGTTCATGACTCGAAAGATCTCGTTGAAATACCCGTGGGCGTCTTCCAGGGAGTCAAAGTGCTGGAAGACGTGCGTCGAAAAGACCGCATCGACGGAACGGTCACTGAACGGAAGGCGGATTCCGTCTGCAAGGATGAATTCGACGTTCCCATTCGGAATCCTGGAACGGGCATACGCGATCATCGCCTCGCTGACATCAAGTGCCTTGACCTGGTTGAACTCCTCTGCCAGTTGCCTGGTGATTCTGCCAGCGCCACAGCCGATTTCAACACAGGTCCCGTACCTTACCCCGAAGTGGTCCCAGTGGCGCTTGAAATCCCGCCAATCTGATTTGCCGAGTGCGTAGAATTCATCATCCTTCCATGGGGAGCTCCCCCCTTTCGATTTCCCCTCCCATGCAGCTACGCCGTACAGGGGATCCACGCGCCCCCAGGCGTTCCATTCAATCCGAGTTTTCAATGATCTGCTCAAAGTGGTTTCGAGTGGATTTGACCCATCCGCCGGTACGTCCCCACCTGCCTCGGGCGGGGCGGTCAACGTCGATACATTTTCTCCCAGAAACTGAACACGTTGCGCTCGTATGAGGCAAGAAAGGATTCGTGGACATAGAACACATCATGATGTGGAATTTCTTTGATCACGATGTATCCGTTCCGGGAGAGTACCTCACGCAGCCCCTCTTTCGGCCGCTCCACCGTCATGCAATTGAATACGTAATCGCTGAAAGGGAATTCTTTCAGGATGCGGTCCTCCCTCCCCTCCACGTCGATGGACAGGTAATCGATGATGTGTGGAGCGCCTTCCCGGACGAGCACGGACGCTAGCGGCTCCGTCCGGAGGCGCAGCAGGCGCGAACCCTCCTCCAGTGCCGTGTTCGGCGGATTGTCTGTCTCCATCCCGACGATTCCCCCGTACAGTCCTCTTTGGAGAAAGTCGATTTCACCTTCGACCGCATCGATACACACATTAAGGCACGTAACGGTCCTGACACGTCGGAGATCTTCAAACACGAGGGGGTTAGCCTCAATGCAAATGCCTCGCCACCCGTAACGTTTCTCCAGGAGGAAAGTATTGCTCAGCGTAACTCCGTCCGCGGAGCCTACTTCCAGGAAGTACCCGTTTCTCTTGCCGTCAAATACCTCACCGAAGACCCAAAAATCCTGGCCCATCTGCGACAGGCATCGCTTCCTCCGTCCGTTCATGCTCTTCAGCCGTACGAGAAGAGGGCGCGGGATATACCGTTTCACGACGTGACGGAGACTCATTTGTTTGCGCATCATTTCACGTGCAGGACACAAGCAGTTTCTCCAGCACCACCCCCACACGGCTGTCACGCCCGACGTACCTGTCCACGTCCTGTGCCGTAATCACTTTCAACCATCGCAAGAGCAGGATCGTTGCGCCGACATTCAGCACGAGAAGTATCGTCACCCGTCCCCCCACGGGGAGGTCAAACGGAAGCGTGCAGAGATTAAGGACAAACAAACTTGAAACGAGTTTCAGCGGGCCGACAGTCGACCCCCATGAAGTCCATGGGTTGCTCCGAAGGATCTTCCATTGATACCGTACGCTCAAGCCGATCGACGTGAGGATTGCAAGGCAAAATCCAGCCACAGCCCCATAATAGCCGAAGAATGGGACAAGGAGCAGGAAGGCAAGAAGATTTACTCCAACATTCGCAGATTGAAGGACAAGGGTCTTGTGGGGATAGCCCTTCACCTGCAGAAACTGATATACCGGAACGTACGGGAGTGCGAGAAGGTAACAGGACACGATGCACATGACCCCCACAACGGCCGGCAGAAGCGTTGCGCCAATCCAGACGGTCACGAGGGGGGAGCTCAGAAAGATGGTAGCCACGAGCATGGGAGCAATGATGATCAGGAGCTTCTGCTGTACCTCTTCGATCAGCGTCCGGCTATCGTCGGGCTTGAGTTGCCTCGCAATCATCGGTAGAACCGGGTACACAAGTCTCTCGAGGACACTCCACACGAACCCCTTCGCCCGCACTGCAAGATCGAAGAAGCCCACCTCCGCAAGGCCCACGAACTGGCTTATCAGCACCTTGGACACCGGCTCATAGAAGAATCCCATAATCGAGGTTGCGTATACGCTGCGGCTGTACAAGAAGTGCTTTCGGGCAACACCGAGAAAGTGCTTATGCACTCCAGGGCAGGAGAGATTCCCCCAGGCCTTTGCAGCTGCGCTAAAGAGAAACGCGGCGGTGATCACCGATGATGTCAACATGATCCAGCCAACCGTCGACAGGCTGGGCGACACAAGAAGCGAGACGATAATCCCAAGCTTGCCCAAGACACCCGTAGCCAGCTGAACGCTGTTGGTGACATAGATTTTTTGGGCGGCATCGAGCACGGCAGATGGGACCTGGCTGACCATCTGGAAAAAATTCATGGCGATGCACGCAATGTACAAGGAATTTACCGACGGAGTGATCATCTCCACGGGCACATTCAGAACGCTTGTGAGGATGAAGGCACCGGAAGCGATGAACCCGACCGCCACGAGAAGCGAAGCACCACCAATGATCATGAGAGTAACGACAATATCGTAGCTGGACTCGCGAGTTTGCCCCTGTTCTGACAGGTATTTGATCAGTGAGGTGTTGAAGCCAAAATTTGCAAACACCCCGAGCCCCCCCATGGCGGTAATCAGGGCATAGATGCCGTACGCCGGGAGCCCAAGCGCGTGAATCAGGACGCGAATAACAACCAGGAGGAGACCGATGTTAACAACAACCTGTGCGAGCCCTGAAATCGAACTGATAATTGCGATCCGTTTCATCAATGCGGCACCGCACTGTCGACCTGGATGGCCTCCATTTTGCCGTTGGCCACAACCATGGCGGCAATAATGCCCAGGAGGACAATACCCTGCCCCCACAACCAGGCATCGGTGAAAACCATCGACACCATGCAGTAGATGAGCGCTCCCGCCGCCACGATGGCAAACTTCCGTGCGCGGATTCCCGACGCCGACCTCACCGCGCGCACGGCTGCCCGTAACGCTGCCACAAGGAACCACCCAAACCCGAGGGCGCCAATGACTCCGGTTTCGCTCAAGACAGCGAGATGCGTCTGATGGGGCGACATCATTTCAACATACCTGGTATAGAGCATCCTGGGCATCCTGGCGTAATGAATAGAGGAATACGGAAATCCGTAGACCCCCACCCCCACGTACGGATGTGCGCGGAATGCATTGAGTGCCGTGTCCCATATCAATGCCCGGGTGACAAGGGAATTACGGATGACACCTTCATCGCTTACGGCACTTGGATCAATATTCGCAACCTCAAGCGCACGTTCCTCCACGCGTGGACTCCACAACACAGTGAGTGCGCCGGCCGCCGCAAGGACGAGTACTCCCGCAACGACCACACCGAGCGCGTAGGGCCGCGACATACCCCACACCGAAGGCTTCAACACAATCGACAGCCCGACAAGCGTCAGCGTGATTGCCGTTGCCAGCCAGATGCTCCGGGTCTGTGAGGCCAGAAGTGCAACTGCAAGCACGCCAGACACCAAGAAATGTGCAAGCCGCGCTCGACCGCGTGAGAGGATCCCCATCACCGCTGTCGCCGTAATTCCCATTCCCGCGTAGTCTACGAACATGACGCCGGCAAAGCCGAACGGACGCGGCTGTCCAAGGATCGCCTGCACGAAGACGTGGAGAGCGTTGGCGAAGGCAAGGACAAGGAACACCGTCACTGCTTTCCGCATGCGTTCCCGGGAATTCACTGCAGCCACGAACACGTAGAACGCAATAAGAAAGCCCACGACGTTGAAGAGCTTGAGGATGCTCTCCGTCGGCTGGAACGCGTTCGTCAATGAAGGAATGATGCAGGCCCCGTACACCAAGAGCGGGATGGTCAGGGGATTCGCGAACCTCCGCCAGGAGAACTCCGGATGGTGCAGAACAAATGCCAGAAGCAGGAACAGTGAATACCAGACCGCGCTGCTGAAAACCGAGACATGGACGTCTACGAACAGGCATACGATGATGCCAAACAGCGCAAGCTCAAAACTCGTCAGAAGGAAGAGGAAAAGAGCAATCAGCGGGAATGCGACGATACTCTGCGTCGTCCCCCCCGACAGCCACAGTGCTGCTCCAAAAACCACGGAGAGAATGCCGGCAATCGCGATCGATGCAGTACGCTCGTTCCAGTACGACGGGTTCATCGGACGTCAGTCAGGAGCGGCTGCCCCCGCTGGTGGATTTCCAGGACCATTTTCCCGCCTCTGCGGCGAGCGCACGCCACCGGGGGTCTGCGCCGTTCCTGAACCCCTCCCTGATCCAAAGGATCACGTACACGATCAACGTTATGGAGCATGCCCCGACGAGGGCGAAGATCACACGGGGAGGATAGCTCTTCTTCGCCGGGGGAATGGCGTAATCGATGACCTGCAGGACCGGGTAGTCACGCTTCTCATCAATTTTCGCCTGCTCATAGAGCGGCACGACGAATTCCAGGATCAAATCGTTGAGTTCCACTGCCCTGTATCGTCTGAGGTACTCCACCGCCGCAGCGGGCAGCTGCTGCAGGGGGAGGAGAGGACTTCCGGGGTCACCAACCGCCCTGAGTTCCGCGAGCTTCCTTTTGTACACATCTATCTGCATCTCCGCTTCCTTCACTTGTGGTGACTCCTTGTCGTACATGCGCTCCAGAATACCCCGCTGGAATTGCTTCGCCGCAAGCTGCGTCTCAAGTTCAGTATGGGCGGCGATGATCCCCTGCAACTGACTCTTCACATCAAGCAATCCGGTCCGTTCCTGGTAGGCACGGAGCGAATCCTCCGCAGCCCGGAGATCGGACGAAATCTCTGCGATCCGCTTTTCAAGGAACGCCCGGTTTTGGCCGGATCGCGTGCTGTTCAGTTCGACAATCCGCTCGTTCAACCTCCGGACGATGAAATTCGTCATATCCGCCGCACGTTGCCTCGTGCCTGCACGCACGGTGAGCAGGAAGGCGGACTCTGGCGTCTCTTTCGTGGTGACTTCCTTTGTTAAGCGTTTGACTGCCTTTTCCATGTAATCGATCGCGCTGGTATCCAATCCGTAAACCTGCGCCAGGTTAAAGGCGCGGATCGCGTCCTCAAGCATAGACCTGCTGTAGATGATGGTCGTGTACAGATCTATGTCGGATCGGGACGATCTGCCGCCGAGAGTGAGCGGGAGGGATCTCAGATTTCGCAAAAGGCCGGCCGCGCCAGATTGGATCTCCTCTTCGCGGGGGATGAGCGTAGCGCTGGACTCGAATTGCTCCTCGATGAATACGTAGATCGCTGCATAGGAAAAGACTAACGAAGCAACGAACACCAGGAGGAGCAGTTCCTTTCGCCGGACGAGAAACTCAACGTAGCGAATGAGGGAGAAACCCTTTGGCTCTGCCATTGTGGTTACCCAGTGTGGAGAGAGACCGTGACGCGCATTTCAGAATCTCCTGCGCGTATTCCTGCTCTACAATTCATTTGTTCACCTGTATTACCAGCAGCACAATGCTCACCGCCACGCTGACGACCGAGGCCGATTGCGCGATGATGCCGAGGTAGTACCCGAACGGCCGCTCGGGCTCCTTCGGCACCCAGACGTAATCCCCCTCTTCCACCTCAGTGTCGCTCGGCGAGAGCCATTGGCGCGTCTTGGCCTTGACTACCTTTAAGTCCCCGCCGCGCGCCCGATCCGTCAGCCCTCCCGCTTTCTGAATGTAGTAGAAGACGTCCTGCCCCGGCGTGAACGCCACATGACCGGGATTTACGACCTGACCGAATACGTAGATGCTCCGCCGCAGCGACGGAACGTTGATGATGTCCTCATCCTGTAGGATGATGTTCTGCGTGGAATCGCCCATCCGGAAGAGCTTCACAAAATCGGCATTCACTGCTTCTTTCCGCAAGCGAAGGCTCGTTTCAAGATAGTAGTACGTGCTGTCGTCGGGCGGGACTCCGCCACGGAGACTTTCGAGCTGCTCAAGTGCCACCTCTGAAGGGGCGATCGGTTGACGAAGCACCTCGGCCGAGGCCAGAGAAGCAAACTCCGTAAATCCTCCAGCCGCCCGAATCACCGATGTCAGCCGCGTCGAGTTCCTTGTGATTGGATAGGTGCCAGGTGTCCGCACTTCCCCTGCAACTTTCACCCTGTAGTCGCCCCGGAGATCGACCGTGCCATGAACGAGAAGCCGATCCCCCGGCTGCAATGCGATATCGGGCTCCGTCCCGTTGAGGATCGCTTCGCCGTTCACGATTCGCCGCTCCACGATCCCCCCATTCATGTCCTGCCGCGAGAATTCCACGCTGTCCCTGCGCGCCGCGGGACAGAAGCCGAACGCGATGCGCAGCGCATCCTTCACACTGTCCCCGCGGGAGTACTCATACCGGCCCGGTACATTGACCTGGCCATACACGCCGATGACGTTCTTGTGCCGGTCGTACGCAGGTACCACGATGTCGTCCCCTTCCCGAAGATAGGGATTCCACCTGTCCTCCCTCGTAGCCACGAATTTCAGGACGTCGGCGCGCGATTGCGTACCGTCCTTGTGTTGGATGATGATGCGGCGCCTGGACATGGTCTCCTGTATGGCCTGAAGCTGGTCAAGCCCCTGCCCGGTCAGGAGCTTATTGGCCTCCTCCACCGCCTTGTCCACGCGGTGGTATGCCGCCATCACGTACGAGCCGGGGTTGAGGATGTTCCCGCGCACCGTGACCAGGATAGGCCGGGGCGTGACAAGAGTGATCGTCGGCTCCCCGACCCTGTAGCGCTTGACGATGGCATCGAGCACCTTCTTTCGCGCTTCGGCAAGCGTAATGTCTGCAACGCGAATCTCACCGACGGTCGGGATGATCAGTGTCCCCTCCGGAGTCACGGTGAGCTGAAAAGCGATCGGCGGACTTGTCCATACATTGACCGCAAAGACGTCAGACGGACCCACGTAATAACTCTCAGGGATGATCGTCGACTCCATCGCAGGGCCGGGGGGCTGGGCGATGGCCGAGGGAAGAGTGGCAGATTTTTCCTTGTCTCCGAATAGATCGCCTTCGGTTGTCGCCCGACGCACCTGCGCAGACGCGTGAAGCGCGATCATCGAAACGAGGGATGCACAGACGATCGCGACCAGTGGACTGGGGGAATTACCGGTCTTCATACATTTCCCTGTAATACTCCTGATAGGCGCCGCTGATGATCCTCCGCCACCAGGGCTCGTGGGAGCGGTACCACTCAACGGTCGCCGCAAGCCCTTTCTCAAACGTCACACTCGGCCGCCAGCCGATCTCCGCCGTGATCTTCGACGCGTCCATCGCGTACCGCAGATCGTGCCCCGGCCGGTCGGTGACATACGTGATGAGCGATTCCGGCTTGCCGAGCAGTCGCAGCAGGAGACGGACGACGTCGATATTCCTCCACTCGTTGTTCCCGCCGACATTATACACCTCACCGGTCTGCCCACGCTGGAGAATCGCATCGATCGCCGAGCAATGGTCGAGCACGTACAGCCAGTCCCGGACGTTCAGCCCCTTCGCATACACGGGGAGCGGCTTCCCGTCCAGCGCATTGGCGATCATGAGGGGAATGAGCTTTTCGGGAAACTGGTGCGGGCCGTAATTGTTGGAGCAGCGGGAGATCACTGCGGGGAATCCGAACGTATGTGCCGCTGCAAGCACGAGGAGGTCCGATGCCGCCTTGCTTGCCGCATACGGACTGTTCGGGTGGAGCGGTGTGGACTCGGTGAACTTCCCCTGCTCGCCAAGCGACCCGTACACTTCATCGGTGGAGACGTGGACAAAGCGCTCCACCTGCGCCTCCCGCGAGGCATCGATGAGCACCTGGGTCCCGAGCACGTTAGTTGTCACGAACACTGCCGCCCCCTTGATGCTCCGGTCCACGTGGGACTCCGCGGCAAAGTGTACCACCGTGTCGACGCTGAATTTCTTCATCGCCGCAGACACGGCGTCCCGGTCGCAGATGTCCCCCCGCACAAACACGTACTGGCCATGGTCCTCCACGTCGCGGAGGTTCTCGAGATTGCCGGCGTAGGTGAGCTTGTCGTAATTCACGAGCCGGACGCCCGGGTGGGAGTTCAGGAAGTAGCGTACAAAGTTGCTGCCGATGAACCCGGCGCCGCCGGTCACCAGAACTGAGTTCATCGGCTACTCCAGGCGGAAGACGGAGTTGGGGTCGCTCTCATGGCGGATCTCATCCACCGGCTCTTTTTTTCCCTTGCCCGCGTACAAGCGGTTCGGGAAATTCAGCACCATGCCGTCGCGATCGCCGATGTTCTTATAGGCATGCACGATTCCCCGGGGGATCAGGACACTGCAGGGGTTCCCTTCTCCTGCCGTAACGATCTGTCGCGTCATGAATGTGGGGGAGTCTTTCCTGTTGTCCCAGAGGTAGATCTTGAAGACCGACGGACCGATGAACGCGAAGAGATCGGCCTGGTCCCGATGCTCATGGGGGCCGCGCGCGATGCCGGGCGAGGTCATGGAGACGTAGGCCATCACCGGCATGTATATTGGGTCAAGCTGATCCTCCCGGAAAAGCTCCGTCAGCCAACCGCGGGCATCGATGTGCCTCGAGAGGTTCCGGACAGCGACATCCTGAATAGCCCCGTCTTTGAACATCACGTTTCTCCAGTGGATACTCTGCTTGTGCGCATCCGCGGACATTTCGCAGATGCCGGGTGAACGGCGCCGAAACCGGGCGGGGGGAAACTCGTAGCAACGGGGCGGGTTATGTATCCTTTCGGGGTAAGAAAAGCACCAGACGGGCCGTTCTTCCAAGCAGAATTTACGAACTCCTGCATGGAAAGTCAACGACCGCAAAAAAGCGCCCTTCCCGGGGGTGGCAGACGCCGGGAAGGGCTAAATTGAACCGGAGGGACAGGCGTTATGCCAGGCTTCTCGCCTCGCCGACGACGGCGTTCCTGATCCTCCCCAGGAAATCGGGGATGTCAAACGGCTTCCGGAGATAGTCCATCGCGCCGTACCGGAACGCCTCCGCGGATTCGAGGGCGCCGTGGCCCGTGACGATCATGATCTTTGCGTGAGGATCGATCTTCCGCAGCTCCTTGAGGACCTCGATCCCCTGCATACCCTGAAGGCCGAGGTCGAGGAGCACCAGGTTCGGCGCATGCTCCTTGTACGACTCGATCCCTCCGATGCCGTCGGGGGTGGTATACGTCTCGTACCCCTCCCCCTGCAGGATGTTCTGCATGAGCGCAAGATGCAGCTCGTCGTCGTCGATGACGAGGATCTTGTTCGACCTTCGCGCCGGGGCCTCCGGCCGCGCCAGCATGTTGCTGACCCCGGCCGCATAGATGCTCGACCAGGCATCGTTGCGCTGGATGCGGACAACAGCCCCTTCCTCTGCAAGCGACTTGTGGTTGCTGTATTTCGGGCTGAGGTAATTCCCCACCTGACCCTGCTGGATTGCCTGCTTGATCTCAGCGATCCCCGAGGCCACGCTCCTGCTGGGAATAAAGCCCACATGTCCCTCGAACTTTCTGAATGACACGCGGTAGTTGCGCCGGTCGGCGTCGTTGCCGGCGGTGACGACTTTAACTTCCGGGATAGCGCGTTTGACCAGCTCACCGACCTGGCCGATCTGGTAGTTCTCGGCATCCGAGCCGACGTTAAAGATCTCGCCGCGGACGACGATCGCCGGGGCTTCGAGAACCCGAACGATCGATTCCGCCGCGTCGGCAACGTGGATAAACGGCCGCCACTGCTGCCCGCCCATGATCGTGATCGATTTCTCGGCTATTGCCCGCGCCGTGAGGAAGTTCACGACAAGATCGAATCGGAGGCGTGGAGAGACCCCAAAGATCGTGGCAAACCGGAGTATCGTCGGCGCGAACCGGTCGTCAGCCAGCCGGAGGATAACTTCTTCCGAAGCGATCTTCGACTTGGCGTACAGCGACACGGGATTGAGCGTGGATTTCTCGTTAAGCAGCTCCTCGCTCGCGCCGTACACGCTGCACGTTGACGCAAAGATGAACCGCTGGACGCCGTATCCCTTCGCGACCTCGCTGATCATACGCGTGGCGGCCAGGTTGATCTCCAGTGTCAGCTTTTCGTCGATGGCGCACGCGGGATCTCCCACTAGCGCTCCGAGATGGACCACGGAGTCCATCCCCTGCATCGCCCCGACCACAGCTTCGATGTCGCGCAGATCGCCCTTGATGAAGTTGAACCGGGGAGTCCCGTGAAGCGAACGGATCCCCTCATCACCATAGATCAGTGCATCGAGCACGGTGACATTGTAGCCGCGGTCCAAGAGCTGCCGAGCCAGCACCGAACCGATGTACCCCGCGCCGCCGATCACCAGGACGTTCCCCGGTTCCGGATGGCGCTCAGAGACCGGTTTCGATTCGTCCTTGATGGCGCGGGTCCAGAGATAGGCCCAGACTCTGGAGATGATGAGGAGGACCAATGTGAGCAGCCACGACGCCAGCAGCATGCTCCGCGGGAGGGGTGTCACAAACGGAACGAAGTACGAGAGCCCCACGAAGAGAAGGAACGAGATGCTGACCGCCTGGAACACCACCAGCAATTTGTATTTACTCTGGTAAGCGCGGCCGTACGTATAGAACCCGCTCATCCAGAACACGATCAGACTTATGATGGTCAGCAGCCAGGCCGAACGCTGGAAGCCGACGATCGACTCCTGGAAAAGGCTGGCGTACAGCCGGGGCGAAATGACCTCCTGTTCCTTCAGCACGAAGAAGGTCAGGAAGCGCCCGACAAAGCTGACGGCGACCGCCACGTTAATCATGATCGCGTCGGCGATCACGCGGAGCGCGATCTCAGACTTCACTCGTTTGGGAAAGAATTTGGACAGCGTCATAGCATCCTCTCAGGATCGACGATGGCTCTGAATTATGCATGAGACAGCGGTGATCACATCTTTTATGTCGGCCTCGCTCATGCGGGGGTAGAGCGGCAGAGACACGATTTCGTCATAGATGCGCTCGGCCACGGGGAGGGATCCCCTGGCATAGCCGAACGTGTCGCGATAGTACGGATGCAGGTGCACCGGGATGAAGTGCACGCTGGCACCGACGTTCTGGGCCTTCAACTCCTCGATGAACTTCGCCCGGTCGATGGCCAGCCGGTCGAACCTCAGGCGGAGCGCATACAGATGGTAGATGTGGTTCCGGTCGGCACGCACCGGCGGCGTTGCGGCTTCCGGGATCGAGGCAAACGCCTCGTCGTATATCCGCGCGTACCGCTGCCGCACGGCGATGAAGTCGTCCAGCTTCCGGAGCTGATGAATGCCGATCGCCGCCTGGATGTCGGTCATGTTGTCTTTGTACCCGGGCGCGACCACTTCATAAAACCATGAGCCCGCGCTGGTGTACCGCTTCCATGCGTCCTTGCTCATGCCGTGCAGCGCGTAGAGACGCATCTTCACCGCGAGCTCTTCGTCCCCGGTCGTGATCATTCCCCCTTCGCCTGTCGTCATGTTCTTCGTCGCATAGAACGAGAATGCCGTCGCACGCGTGACCCCGTTCGGCGAAAGCCCGTCGGCACCGATCTTCTTCCCGCGGAAAGTGCTGCCGATCGCGTGTGCTGCATCCTCCACGATCGGCAGCTTGTGTCGTGCGGCGATCTCATAGAACCGGTCGACGTCGCATGCCTGCCCGCCGTAATGGACGATCATGATCGCCCTGGTCCTGGGGGTGATCGCCGCTTCCACGGCCTCCGGCGTCACGTTGAAATCTTCTCCCACATCGACGAGGACGGGACGTGCTCCCAGATGGACGACGACATTTGCGGTGGCGCAGAACGTCAGCGTCGGCACCACCACCTCATCGCCTGGACCGACGCCCAGCGCGGTGAGGGCGATGTGGAGCCCCGCCGTGCAGGAGTTAACGGCGAGTGCGTGTCTCGAGCCGACGTAGGCGGCGAGGTCTTCTTCAAATCGTTTTGTCTTCGGGCCGGTCGTGACCCATCCCGACCGGAGTGAATCGACAACTTCCGCGATTTCTTCCTCGCCGATGGACGGCAAGGCGTAGGGAAGGAACGAGTTACGCACCTGATGCCTTAGTATTCAGGATTGCCTGGAATGTCCTGAGGAGAATCTGGATGTCCCTGCTGAACGAATAGTGTTCGACGTACTCCAACTCGAGTCGCAGCTTGTCCTGCATGATCTCGAAATACCGCCGCTCAAGATCGTCGGCACCGGAGAGCAATGCCTCTTCGTGGCGATACTTCACCGTCGCCGGGCTGGTAACGCCGGGCCTGACGTTCCAGATCTTGCGTTGCTGCTCTGTGTAAAGTGCGGCGGACTTGGGATTTTCGGGCCGCGGGCCTACCAGGCTCATGTCGCCGATCAGCACGTTCCAGAGTGTCGGAAGCTCGTCCAGTTTCGTCTTCCGGAGCAGCTTTCCGATCCTGGTCACCCGCGCATCGTCACCGGCGGTGACGAGCGGCCCCTGCTTGTCGGCATCCACCACCATCGTACGGAATTTGTACATCGAAAACACCCGCCCCCCTTTGCCGACGCGGGCCGCCTTATATAATACCGGTCCGGGCGAAAAAAGTCGGATCGCCACTGTGATGGCGATCATGAGAGGTGAAAGCAATACCAGCCCTGCGGATGTCGCAGCGATATCAAAGACCCGTTTCATCCTGGACGAAATGAGGGGTGAGCAGACTCAAGATGCGAATTGAGCCCCCAATTTCCTGTGATAGTCGGCACAGGTAAGATGTCGCATTAGCGGAAGCAAGCGACGATTTTTCGCTAAACTTGCGAGTGGTTCATCCGATTTCTGTACCATTCGACTGTCTTTCGCAACCCCGATGCGAAATCAACAACCGGCGTGTAACCCAGGTGTTTGCCGGCCTTTTCAATGGAAGCGAACGAGTGGAGAATATCCCCCTTCCGCTTCTCAAGATACTTCGCGCGGATGCTGGTCCCCAGAATTGCATTGAGATGATCCACTAAACCATTCACCGAAATCCGGTCATGACAGGCGCAGTTGACCGTCAGCCCCCCTTCCACCTGCGCCGTGGCGGCAAGCAGGTTGGCTTCGATAACATTCTGGACGAACGTAAAATCGCGCGTCTGCTCCCCGTCGCCAAAGATCACAGGGCTCCCCCCCTCCAGCATCGCCTTGATGAACTTCGGGATAACGGCGGAATACTGGGAGTTGGGATCCTGCCTTGGGCCGAAAACGTTGAAGTAGCGCAAGCACACAGTTTCCAGGCCGTAAATCCGCGCAAACACACGGCAGTATTGCTCGGCCGCCAGCTTCGAGACCGCATAGGGGGAGAGGGGGTTCGCAGGTATCTCCTCATGCTTGGGGAGCTCCGGTGTGTCGCCGTATACCGAGGAGGATGAGGCGTACACCACGCGCCGCACACCTGCCTCCTTCGCCGCATGGAGCACGTTCAGCGTACCGACGACATTGACGTCATTCGACGTGATGGGGTCGCGCACCGACCGGGGGACGGAGGGGAGGGCCGCCTGATGCAAGACCACGTCGACATCCGCAACGGCGTCCCGGACCACGTGATAGCTCCGGATGTCCCCCTCGCGGACGTCGATCTCTCCTTCATACTCCGCAAGGTTTTCTCTCTTCCCCGTCGAGAAATTGTCGAGCACTCTGACGCTGTGCGCCCGCCGGAGGAGTTCCCCGACGATGTTCGAACCGATGAATCCTCCACCGCCTGTGACCAGAAAACGCATGATTGATCTTTCCTCCGATTGACCGGTGATGTGCAGCTACTGCTGGAGTTGTGGGTTGTTCCATCCCCCCCGGCGGACCCACCGCCGATGGAACCTGATCAGACCCACCAGAAACCCCGATCCATACGCCACATGGATCGCCGCGAACGCCAGAGGCAGGAGCGGCAGGTGGCTCCAATGGACGCGCGACGCGTTCGCCAGTGACACGAGAATGTCCGCACCGAGGTATGCTCCGAGAATCCCGACACCGAACCATTCGAACCCATCAGCGAGCAACACCACGAGCAGCGAAACGGTCAGTGTGGCAATGAAGAGGGGAGGGACGAAGTGACGCCATCGCATCTGCCGTGGATGCTTCTGCATGACGCGCACCTTCCAGTAGCCGTATTCATAGTACTGCTGCCAGAGCGACCGGAGGGAGGATCTGCAGGAATACTCGGACGTGACGTCGGATGCCAGGAGCACACGCGCGCCGAGTTTCCTGAGCCGGTAATTGTACTCGTCGTCCTGGTTGCGCACCAGCTCTTCGTCAAACGCCCCCGCTTTTTGGAGAATGGCGCGGGTATATGCGGGGAATGGAACGGTGTCGGCCAATTCGGTGCGATCGCACTTTGTGCGGAATGTAGAATCCCCTACGCCGAACGTCGAACTCGTGGCCGCGGCGATCACCTCCCCGAGGCGCGACTCGCCGACCGTCCGTATCGGTCCGCCAACGGCATCCACGCCGTCGCGCTCAAGGTGTTCCACGCAGCGACGGACGTAGTCCGTGGCCACTTTGCAGTGGCCGTCGATGCGGATGATGACATCACCCCTCGCCTGTGCCATCGCGAGGTTGAGCCCGGCGCCGACGGTCTTCATGCGGTTGTCGATGACGCGCACGCGTGGATCGACGGCGGCAATCGACGCGACGATCTCTCTCGATCCGTCGGTCGAATGACCGTCAGCTACGATGACCTCCATAGACTCGCGCGGATAGTCCTGCTGCAGCACTGCCTCCAGGCTGGCGCGGATCGATTGCCCTTCGTTCCGCACCGGCATGATGATGGAGACCAGGGGTGCCGGGTTGGTTTTTTGAGTGGTCATTGGTTCCGATGTCCGTTCTGAGAACGCCACCGCTCCACGACATCCATCACGCGGACGGCGGCCTTTCCATCCCACAGGTGGGGGACGCGCCCCGAAAGTTCCTCCTCTGCCAGGATCTCCCGGGCCGCCTTCACGATCCCGTCGCGATCGGTCCCGGCGATCCGGTTGGTGCCCATCTCCACAGTCACGGGCCGCTCCGTGTTGTTCCTCAGCGTTGCGCACGGAACGCCCAGTGCAGTCGTTTCCTCCTGTATCCCTCCGGAATCCGTCAACACCAGACGCGCGTTCGCCATCAGGCCGAGGAAGTCGAGATATCCGAGAGGATCGATGAGCTTTACCGGTTCCCATGGCTGGTCCAGGGTCTCCATCCGTTTGCGGGTGCGCGGGTGCACGGGAAACAGCAGAGGGATCGACCGGGCGATTTCACTGAGGGCTTGCCGCAGTTGATCAAGCTTGAGAGGGTCGTCAACCATCGCCGGCCGGTGGACCGTCACGAGACCATACGTATGTGGCGCAACGCCAAGCCCCTCCCAGGCGCGTCGTTCAAGCGCGGTCGCCCGGTGGGCCAGGAGACTGTCGATCATGCAGTTGCCCACGTAGTGGATCTTCTCCGCCGCGATCCCTTCGTGCCGAAGATTATCATTCCCGCTCGGCTCCGACGTCAGGAGGATGTCGGAAATATGGTCGGTGAGCAGGCGATTGATCTCCTCGGGCATCTCGCGGTCGAAGGACCTGAGACCCGCCTCCACATGGGCGACCGGGATATTGAGCTTCGCCGCGGCGAGGGCACAGGCGAGTGTCGAGTTAACGTCTCCGGCGACGATCACGAGTTCCGGCAGGTGTTTGACCAAGACCTGTTCGAACGCGATCATCACGCGCGCCGTCTGTTCCGCGTGAGAGCACGATCCCACGCCGAGGAAGGTATCGGGCTTCGGCATGTGGAGCTCATCGAAGAAGACCGCCGACATGGATGCATCGTAATGCTGTCCGGTATGGACGAAGAGGTTCGGCACGCCCCGCCGCCGTGCTTCGATCACCACGGGGGCCATCTTCATGAAATTCGGCCGGGCACCGACGACGGAACAGATCATGATGTCAGCGCTCCCTCCAGCCGTTCGATGAACCGGTCGGCGATCGCCCTGCTGTCGAAGCACTCTTCCGCCGCCTTCCGGCCGTTCACCCCCATCGCCTGGCGGAGCTGCGGGCTATCCCGCAGGCGGCGAACTGCGTCCGCCAGACCGCGCGTGTCTCCCGGCTTGACAACGACCCCCGCTTCGTGCTTACGCACGATATCGGCGGCTTCCCCGTCCGCCACGAGGAGGACGGGCCGTCCGGTGGCCATCGCTTCATACAGTTTTGAGGGGACCGCTCCCGGGATGTACGACCTCAGCGGCACAAGAATAATATCGGCCGAGGCAACCAGCGCGGGCATGTCCGACGGCGGGAGCGGATTTAGGAACTCCGTGTTGTTGAGGCCGAGCGCCGCCGCCTTCTCCTCCAACTCTTTCTTCTGGGGACCGTCGCCGACCATGACGAATCGACATGCCCCCTCATCCGCCACCTGCTTCGCCGCTTCCAGGATCTGATCCAGTCCCTGCGCCAGGCCGTGAAGCCCTGCGTAGAGCGCAACACATCCCCCGTTGCCGCCGAGCCGCCTGCGCACTTCCCCCGTTCCCCGATCGGCGTTGTACAATGCCGTATCAACCCCGTTCGAAAGAAGGTGGGTGGGGACATCAGGAAACCGGCGGTTGATATCGGCGAGAATACTCCGGGCCTGCCCGGAGACCAGCCATGCCTTCCGATAACAGAATTCCTCCAATCGCCGGCTCATGCGGAACGCAAGACTGTCGGTCCTCAGGAGCCCCAGCGACACCGCGCTCTCCGGCCAGAGGTCCGAAACATTGAATATCAGCCGCGCCCTTTTGACGCGAGACAGCCATATACCGGCGAGCCCCAGAAACAGCGGCGGGCTCTCCACAAGAAGATAGTCGGCTCTCGGCAGAAGCATGGTCCCGAGCACGGACGAGGAA
This sequence comes from Bacteroidota bacterium, assembly GCA_040756745.1. Lineage (GTDB taxonomy): Bacteria > Bacteroidota > Ignavibacteria > UBA10030 > UBA6906 > JBFLYO01. Next base: position 43,058 of record JBFLYO010000015.1, on the reverse strand, counting down.
AACACGAACGAGAAGTAGTTCGATAACCGATGCAGGTAATCAGCTTTCTGCGTAGGATAGATGAACGTGCGGGTAATGCTGATCCCGTCCCGTTCCTCCTTCTTTGTGATCCCGCCATACCCCGCGTAGACCTTCCCCAGGGGGTAACTGGGCATCGCGGTCAGCACGGTCATGCGATGGCCGCGCTCGACAAAGCGACGGGCCAGCCCTGACAGACGCCTCTGCGCAGCGCCGAATTCAGGTGGATAGTATTGCGTCAGAAAGATGACATTCATCCAGTGTTCCCCCAGTGCACTTGCGTTCGACTTCGAGGCGGAAGGTCTCCCCAGACGGCAAGCCAATCCCGCCAATGCCGCCATCCCGCCGGGGCCGAGCCAGCCCAGCGCACACTCTGGGGTGACGCATCCCGCGGAAGCAGCAGCGAGAATCCCGCGAGCACCCTGTCAAGCGGGTTGACAAGCACCACGGCTCCGGCGCCTGCCAGGCGTACCGAGAGGGCCTGCGCATCCCTCATCCACTCGAGCAATTCCCCCGCCGTCGGGTTCCAGATTCTCCCGGAACGGATGCCGGCCGTTAGCGAGTCGAGAAATTCCGTCCACTCCCCTGTTATCCGTCGTGTCCGGCGGGAGAAGAGGCCGGCGATGTATGGAAGATCATTCAACAAATAGGTGTGTCCAATGTGCAATCCGCGCTCACTCACCAGCCGTTCGAGCGCGCCGGGAGTATAGATGTCGCGTGTGTGGACGGCTTCGATCGTCGTGAACATGAGCAAGTCACTCTCCACCCACTGGTGAAGCGGGCTCCCGCGTTCTGGATACAGGACCGCTCCCAGGCCGGCGAGCTCAGCTCTCGTGTACGGGAGGTTGAACAGGTGCCGCGACGGACCGAACGACCGGCCAAACCCGCCACGAATTCTTCGCCAGGCCCGGGTCATCAATGCGGATATCGTCCCTTCACGTCGAGCGACTCCGACGACGAGTCCCCGGAGCGCGGACATTGATTGGGAAACCGCTTCCCCCCATCCTCCTCGGACAACGCCTTCCAACAGCGAACGTCCGTAATGAGTCCCGATGAGCAGCTCGCCTTTCAGCAGGTGCCGGGACAGGCGGGCGAGGATGGCGCCCGAACCGGACTCCGGAAGGGCGAACTGGTTCAGGGTCGCGCATCCGTGCGCCGGCGCGTCGTGATATGACCAGAGGCCGATAAACCCGTTCTCGCGCAGCGCATCGAGAAGGCGGTACTCAGGTTCACCCGCCCCCCCCATCGTATAGCAGTACCGGATTGTGTTCCCGTGGTCGATCCAGGTCGAAGGAGACCACGCTTTCGAAAGACGAGCGAGGGTCTCATGGAATTCGGGCGCCGGCACTGTCCCCACTTCGCTGAGCGCATGAGGGGCGATTTCACTTCCGTCGCGGCGGAGCTCCTCGATCAACCCACGGTAACGATCATCCTCAAGTGAAGGCACCGCAGGCCGCCCCGGCGGTGACGAAGGAAGGGTAAACACTCCTTTCGTCATCTTCAATCCGCGACCAAGCCATCCCTGCCGTCCGATCCCTCCACGGAGAAACGTCTCCAGTCGGTCGCAATCGTCGAAATCGCAATGATCGGTCAGAGCAAATCCTGCTTCCGCGCCGCGGGGATATCGGGCCGCGATAGCGGTTCTCGCGTGCGAGACCTGCAATACCTGGAACGACAGTGCAAGGTGATTGCCGGGCGTCCACGCCGCTGCCGCATGGGAGATCTTACCCTGGGGCGAGAATTGCCACCGTGGGTGCAATGCCGCGGCATCCAGGAAGACTTCGACGATCAGCTTCCTGCCGTCCCACGTCAGTCGAGCGGGAACTGAACCCCCGATTGAGCGGAGTTCGAACGGCGTGCCGTCCGGGGACCGCCAGCGAACAACGCATTGCCCCCCCGCGGTAAAGAGAGTCTCCCGTCCGACCCGACGCCATCGAAGAAACCTGTCAATGCACGCGGGCTCGTTACTGCAAGGGATTCCAAGAACGACCGCGCACAGTTCCACCTGCACAGGTCGAGCCGCGGTCCCGCGGATCAGGAGTTGCGGCGTCTCCGGTGCCGTTTCTTCCTCACGCTCCGACCGGCATACCTCGAGCAGAAGCTTCCCATCGTCATGGATCCAGCGCGTCTCGCCTTCGGCCACCCAACCGGCGTGTCCGGTGTCAGCGTGCGGACTGTCACCTTCTTCGCCTTCCTGTGCATAGCGGAGCTGCGGAGGAAGCAGGAGAATTTCTGCGTCTCCGCCTTTCCAGAGGACCGGCCTCATTTTTTCCCGCCGGCGATGCAGGCGTCAAGGGTCATGCTGACATTTGCCGGGGCGGCAATGTCGAGGTTTATCAGCGGCCACGACACCAGCGCCCCCCGCTGTTTCGTCATTTCGACATACGGCTCTCCCCGTACCCACCGCCCGGTGAACCACTCACGGACCCGCGAAGGGGCGTACGGCCGCCGGTACTCTTTTATATAGTCAAGGGACTTCAGGACGCGCTGACGCTTGTTTGGGTTTTTTGACTTCAACACCCGCCGGATCAGCACCTGGTCAGCCCCGGACCTCAGTCCCCACGTCAATTCGCGGATCAACGAGGGAGTCCTGGCACTGAGTCCTGGGATCTGCGCCGAGGGGATCGCTCCAAGTTTGTCGAATTCCGGCAGCCGTGCAAGTGCGTCCATCAGGCGCCTCCGCACGCGAAGTCGCGGGTGCACCCGGGAGAGGAGCCGGAGTGCCCGGAGGGACATCGTCGGCGACATCGGGCGAAAGGTCGAACGGAGAAGAAGGTTCTGGCTTGCCAGCGTGAACCGCGTTTTGGTGAACCAGATGAACAGCTCATCGAACATCTCGGCGAACGGCGGCATGTTTGCTTCCACCCGCCCCGCGCTGAGAAGGAAATCGGCCTGCGATTCAGCCAGGATCACTTCTGCGCTCCGCTTCGCCGCCATTGCCGGAGAGAGCCGCGTGATGCCAGCGCGCAGGTCATCCATGAGGAGCGAGAGCCTCGCGCGCCTCCAGCGCTCGAACTCCTCTGCCGTCGCAGCGGTCAGCGGGTCGGCTTTCCCCATGAGGCTGTTGACGAACGACTTCCTGCGTGCCCCGCGGGAGGAGAGGTTCGTCATGTAGCGCCCATCGATCCCCTGTGCGTGGTCTCCCAGGAGGATGATCTCCTTCGGCTTGCCTCCGTCCTTCCGCGCGCTGATCATAGAATACCACTCGGGGATGCAGAAGGCCTCTGTCTCACGGACGAGGCGTTCAAACCCATCACGCGGTGGAAAATAGTTGTCTTCGATGGAAAAGCTGGCGTGGCGTGCCCCAACGGCCCGTGCGCATCGGCGCGCAATGATGGTCTCGTACGCCTCGGGATTCCCGTAGGTAAGGCACTCGATCGCAGCACCCCGATGTGCGACGCCCGCGAGGACTACCCGGCTGTCCCAGCCACCGCTCATCGCCACACAGAACGATTCAGCCCGCCCAACGGCCAGCGTCGCTTCGTGCTGGAGCGAGTCCCAGACGATCCGGGCAGCGGTGTCCACGCCGGTATTGATGATCCCGTTGCACAGCGTATTATCGAACACACTCCTCGGCGTTGTGCTGCGCGCCGGAAATCTCAGGTACTCTCCGGGGAGAATCCGCATGACACCGGTGAGGAGTGTTCTCCTACCGTAGTTCGAGTACGGAGGAGTGATCCGCTGAACCAGTCCGGTGACGTCGACAGGAGCCCGCAGGACCCTGTTCAGCACAATCAGGCTCGTTCCTCCCACTATACCCCCCGCAACGACCGCATAGTATACGGGAAGGAAGCCGATGGGATCGTTGCACAGGATCAGGTCTCCACCCTTCTTCCGGCATGCCACGGCACCGAAGCTCCCCGTCCATTCTTCGGCGAGGGGCCATCGCTTCACATCCATCATGGCGTCGACGAACCGCCGGTTATGCTCCACATCCGGATGGTTTCCGAGGTCGTCGTGTCGCACGTATCCGCCGACTGCACCCACTGCGCGATCGGTGTCGGCCAGCGTAAAACCCGCGTCGGCGGCGGGTACGATAAGGTGACACGCTCCGGCATGCGCTTCCACAGTCTTCCCCCATTGCGCGGCGCACGACGATTTCAGGCGGCGGGCGAGGGCAGCATTTGTGCCGCGGTAAAAGGCAAAGTGTGACAACGGGCTTACCCTCTCTTCATGGCTGGTGTTTTCCGACGTTGGAAACGATGATCCTGAATTTCCCGGCCCACGTTCTTTCGATCTGCCTGGTCAGCTCGAACGACACCTCGGCCTCCCCCACAAGTGCGATCAATGCACGTCTCAGGATCTCCTCATCCGCGGGGGACCATCCGTCCGCCGGCACGATCCGCAGGCGGAATTTACCGATGTCGTCCTGGACAATCTGTCCTTCGCGGACATGCACGGGAGGATCGAAGATCCGATCGAGCAGCACGGGACGCCTGCCGTCTTTCGTGACGATCACATCATCCCACCTCCCCCAGATTTTGGCAAACGACGGGAGCAGCCGGCCGCATCCGCATGTGGACGTATCGGTGCTGAGCGCAGCCCGATCCCTGGTGTCGTAGCGGATGAGCGGCATGTCCGCATTCAGGAGTCCGGTCGCCACGAGCCGGCCCGGCGCGCCCGGGGAGACGGGACGGTCGTCTTCGTCGAGGATCTCAACGGTTCCCATCTCCGGCCAGAGGTGGAGACGGCCGGAGGTGCACTCGCTCCCTCCGCACACGTACTCGCAGAGGCCGTAGGTTTCCTGCACGGTGCACTGGAAGCCCTCGCGGATCGCGCGTCGTTGATGGTCCCACAGCGGCTCCGCGTTCGTGATCACGGCTTTCAAATCGGGGAACCGCTCCCCCGCTGCGGCAGCCTCCTGGCCGAGGAACGACAGGCTGCTGGAGTATCCGACAAGATACCGCACCCGGTATTTCTTGATCACGTCAAGATAGGCGGGTACCGACCAGGGGGCAATATGCATGGCCGAAAGGTAGAGCTGGTGCAATGCGGCGTTCCACACCCAGAACGGCGGCGACTTCTGGCCGGGAGGGACGACCGGCTGGCCGCCGACGTGTCCCCACCGGTCGTGCCGGTTCACCCCATGCCACCAGCGTGTCCGCGCCTCGAACAGCGCATACCATAGTCTGACCGAATCCCTGCTCAGCCAAATGGTGAGCGGCGTCCCCGTCGTCCCGCTGGTATGATCCGCGTACATCGTTTTGATCGCGCAATCGTCCGCGACGAATGCGGAGGGATTGTTTCGCAGAGTTTCCTTGTGGAGGACCGGCCAGTGCTCCAGGTATTCGAACGACCGTGTATCACCATTGCGGCGCTTCCGGCTCCAGTATTCCTGATAGTATGGGACCCGCGTGGCAGCACGGTGCAGAACAAAGGCAAGCCGCTCTTCCTGCCACTGTTTCCATCGTGCGGCATCCCAGTGATCCCGCTCGATCGTCTCGGAGGCAAGTCGGTCCGTCTCCGGCCCGAACCGCCAGGGACGAAGCCGGTATCCGTGCAGGCTTGCTGCAACGGAGCGAAGCGGCGCCGGAAGCGCGTGATACACCCGGAGTGACGTAGCGCTCATACTGTGTGTTTGTGCTTCGTGACCTGCCCTCCCCTTCGGGCAAGTTCCAGGAACAACTCTTCCCATTGGGGGAGCAGATGGGACCAGTCGAACTCCTCCACCTTCCGGCGTCCCTGTGTGGAGAGGCGTTCCGCCAGGCCCGGCTCGCGGAGAACGCGCCGCACTGCAGCCGCAAGAGCGGGCGCATCGCCCGGCGGGACAAGAAGCGCATCCCTCTCGTCCTCGAGCAGATACGGGATCCCCCCGACGTTTGTGCTTACCACGCACAGGCCGCAGGCCATCGCTTCGAGGACGCTCGTCGGCGTGTTATCGATACTGGCGGTGTTGATGAAGATGTCTCCGCGATTGAGCCACTGCGGGACATCCTTCTTCGGCACGGGTCCCGGAAATGCGATCCGCTGTGCCACCCCCAGCTCCTCGGCGCGCCGCCGGGCCCGCTGCAGGCTGCCATCCCCTTTGTCGGGTCCGACCATGATCGTGTGAATGTCGTCGATGTCGGAGAGTTCCGCCATGACGGCAGGCACGAGCGACGGATTATAGATCTCGTGGAAGGCGCGCAGCCAGACGAGGCGCGGAGCGGGCGACTTCCGCACCGTCCGGGGATAGCATCCGGTCTCGAGCGGATTCGTCAACAGTCTGATGTCCTCCCGGTAGGGGCGCATCCGCTCACGGAGATACCCCGAAGGGCTCGTCACGACCTCGGCCGAAGCGAGAAGCTGTCTGACGCGCTTCGGCTGACGCGCGGCGAAATTCGGCAAGTCCCCACCGCGCAGGGTGAGGGCGTACGGTTTCCGAACGAGCCGCAGTGCGCGGCACGCGGCTTCTGCCCACAGAAATGCGACACCGCTGAACACGTCGACATGAGCCACCGCATAGTCCCGGCGCCGCGAGAGTACCGTCCGCACCATGTCGATGAGACGCAGGGCTCGGTTCATTTTTCCCGACGTCATCACGACAGACCACCCGCGTGCGGTCAGTCGGCGCGACAGGTCTTCCCCCACAGATCCGTAGACCATCGACTCGGATAGAAAATTCCCCACCAGCAGCACTGCTCTTGTGGATTCGGTCATCTTGTGTTCAGCATTCTCACTTCGGTTTCGAAGGATCCGGCTGCCTTGGACGGGACCGGAGTGCCGACTCATACAACTCACAGATCTCGTCGAGGTTCTTTCGCACGCTGTACATCTCCCGGACACGCGTCGCAAACCTCCGGCTCAGGCGTTTTCGCAGGTCTGGTGACCTGAGCAGCGAGACAATTGCGTCGGCCAGCGCCTGAGGCGAGCCCGGCGGGACGAGGAGACCGGCACGCCCCTCCTCAAGCACTTCCGCGCATTGCCCAACGCTTGTCGCAACCGCCGGAAGCCCGGCCATGCCGTATTCGATTAAGGCCAGCGGCAACCCTTCCGATGCGGAACCCAGCACGCCCACATCGCATCCTTTCAGGATCGCCTGGACATCGTCGCGCGACCCGAGCCAGGATACGTGGCCGGCGAGCCCGTCGTTGTCCATGAACGCCTTCAGCCGCTCTGTGTGGCCGGCATCCACCGAACCGCCCAGGAGTATCAGATGCGCTTTCGGCACGGCACGAATCACCAGCTTCATCGCGGCAAGGAGATTTCGGTGGTCCTTCTGCGGCCGGAGATTCGCGACGCAGACGAGCCTCTTGCCTGGCGCGCCGGGGAGGGGCGGCACGACGAGGGAGGCGGAGGGTTCGGCGACGAAATTCTTGATGAACTTCACCCTCACCGGATCGACGTGCAGCTCCTCCACCGTCCATGCCGCAAGCGCCTCGCTGACTGCGATCACTCCACTCAACCGCCGGGCCGGGACACGATAGAGCCAGGGGATGCGCGTCTCGGTCTCATGCGCGCCGAAGTGGTCATGCCAGATCACCGCGGGGTGAGGCGCAAACGCCGATGCCGCCGCCGCGATGAACAACGACGGGCCGTGAGCATGCAGCAACGCAATCCTGGACTCTCTGATGTACTGAACCAGCCGCCGGAACTCCTGCACGTCCAGCGTGGACTTTCTTTCCAGGCGCAGGCGCAGGACATCTGGCGCCACAACCCCCTCCAGGGCGCCGTCGCGCCGCGTCGTGCAGAGGTGCGACACGTAGCGGTCACGCGGGAGCGCGTTCGCCAGGTTCACGGCGACACGTTCCATGCCTCCTGCGTCCAGCGAATCGCAGATCTGCATGACGGCAACCCGCTCCTGCGGGTGGGGGCGCCCACGGCGGGCCGTCTGTCTGCCTCGGACCGTCGTCACCGGAGTCCGCATCGCTCCACCAGGACTCGTTCGAGGCGGACTTTGAACTGATCCAGCGAGAGCGCTTCCGCGCAGCGCGGCAGGGAGTGCGAGAGTCTGTTCAGACGATCCGTGTCCGCGAGCGCCTGAGCAAGGGCGTCGGCGAGACCCTCAGGGGTCGGTTCCGACACCGTCCCGGACGAAGGGTCGTTCAGGATCCAGGGGACGTTGCCGGCCCTGGAAGCAATCGGGAATGCCCCGTGAGCCCACGCCTCTGCGATGATCTTCGGCCATCCTTCCTTCACGCCGGGCATGATCACAATGTGGGAGCGGCCATAGTGTTCCTGTACCTCCCGGAACGGGAGCGCACCGGGCAACGTGACCCGGTCGGCCACACCGCACTCCGCCGCGAGGACCTGGAGACTTCGCTTCTGAGTCCCTTCACCGACGAGCGTGAACAACCAGGAAAGTTCCGGATGTCGTCGCCGCAGCTCTCCCAGTCCGCGTATGGCCAGGTCGAAGTTCTTGGCGCGTTCGAGGCGCCCGACGCAGAGGATCTTCCATGGCGGTTGCCATTGCCTCTCCTGTGCGATCTCCCTTGCGAGCGAGAGTTCTCCATTCGACATCAGAGCAGGAAGGAAGCTGATCTGATGGTCATAGAGGGGGCGGCCGTACACAAGGGTGTGGTGGGTCGTGCTCGGCAGCGCTTCGAGGAACCTGTTGATGCGCGAAGGGATCCGCTCTCCTTTATAGGTGGCGTTTTCACCAGCCCACTTGGTGAGGCTTGGCTTCTTCTTCATCCGGACCAGCACCGCACCCACCAGGCCGAAGTGGCTGGGACTGCGAAGGAGCACGAAGTCACTATCCATGAGCGTATGATACGCGCTCCTGACCAGCCCGGGGAGTTGCGTCAAACGACGCGACATCCCGGAGAATCCATACTCCCGCGTGTACCGCACCGGTCGGACCTCGATATTCTCCCGATCATACGAGGCAAGGTTTCCCGTCATCGGTCCTTCCCCGCCGTGGCCGCAGACGATGACCCGGGAGAAGAGGTCGGCCCAGATCCGCATCTCCCGCACGTACGGTTCATAGGCCCGGTAGGCCCCATCCGGTCCGACCCAATGCGCCGGGGCACCGATCACGCCGAGCCGCATGCTGAAGCGGTACTCCCCGCTCATGTCTTCACCGTGGGCGGCACCCACGCCTTCGTCAGGAGCGCGCGTGCCTCTGCGGGACCCACATTGAACAACAGGTCGATGACAGAGAGGCCGGGGAGGAACGGTCCGCCGATTTGCGGATAAACAAGTGCCGCCGGGTCGAACGACTGCCAGAGCACCGCGATCCCGACGCGGTCGAAATCCTCCGACCTCAGATAGTTCGCTCCTCCCTTCCCCGCAATGTAATGCGTCGCCCCGAGGGAGGTGCAGATCTCGACGAGCCGGAGGGTCGGTTCCGACGAGTTGGCAGGGAGTTCACCGACCTGCACCACCCGCAGCGTCCCGGCGCCGAGGAGCCCGAGCAAGGCGGTGAACGTCCGGAAGTTCGCCTCGTTCAGATTGTCAGGTGACTCCGCGATCGCCTCGGCAAGGGGGGGCCAGCACTCTGCGAAGTAGGGGGCCTTGCGATAGCACTGTTCCACGGTCTTCTGCACCCGCTCGCGCCATCGCGCATCGGCCACGGTCACCTGATCGATGGGCATGCCGAGATTTGCATGGACGGGGATGGTCAGCCAGAGCGGCTGGCCGTTGACGTTCTTGATCTTCGTCCTGTTCTGGTAGTAATTCTTCCGGTACTGAACGGAATGGAGCCACACAAACACGTCGCTGCTGAGCGCCTTGTTCAGGTAGCCGGCCCATGGGAGGAAGTGCGGCTGGTGGATGCTGACGATCATACGATCAATCGGAGAAGTTCAAAGCATTCGGCGTACTGCTGGCCGATCTGTTTTCCCCGGACGCGGGCGAGATCGCCGAGGATGTCGTTGGAGAAGAACATGCGGTGTTTCTGCGTCTTATATGCATTGATGGCGGCAACCTTTGCGTCAATGTTCTCCCGGCTTACCACCACGTAGGCATCCATGGAGAATTCGAAACTGTTCCAGGGAAGTTCGTAGCCGAGGAGGGTCGTATATTTGAATGCGCGACGCGCTTCGGCATGGACGACCTCGTGGGACTGGTGGATGTCTTTGCTGTTGGGCATCAGGACGATGTCCGGTTTCAGCTCCTTGTTCAGATCGTAAAGCAGCTGGAGAATCTCGCTGCGCGAGTCGAACAGGTTACGCGGATCGAAGTCGCGGAGGATGATCTTCTGCGGGTCGATGCCGAGGTGCGTGATGCTCTGGCGGAACTCGGACATGAATTCCTCCCTCCCCACCAGCGGCGGCAGCGACATGCCCACATAATACACCCTGTTGGTCTTGACGAGCTGATGGATCGTCGCTCCCGCGCCAAGTTCAACGTCGTCGATGTGCGGGGCGATGGCCAGAACAGTCTTGTCGTTGATCGAAAACACGTCCTGCTCCCTCGATAGTGGATGATACTGCGTCGTGCGGGCGCACGTCTGTGTTACGCCGCGCCGCCGCTCTGTTTCACGAACTGCTCAAGACCTACGGACATGACAAGGTTTGCCCCCATGCGGCCCGTTTCCGTAAACCCCAGCCGGAGGTAGAACCGGATGGCCGAGGCGTTTTCCTCTGCCACCTTCAGTGTCATCGTGCTCAATCCCCTCTCCGTCGCCGGCGATGCCGCGGCACGGAGCAACAGCACGCCAATGCCCTTCCCCCGCAGAGACTCCGCCACCGCCAGCCGGTGCACGTGGATGTGCTCTCGCTTCTGCGAGGCGATCAGAAAGCCCGCAGGGCGCTTCCCTGCATCGAGCGCCAGCTGGGAGAGCTCCCATTTTCCAGGCATCGGCGTGAGCACATGCGCGCGCGTCCACCGCTCGCCGATCACATCCTGATCGATGGCGAGCAGGGCCTCCACGTGCTCGGCCGCGCGCACGGCGGTGAGGGGGATGATGGTGCAGTCCACGGTCACACGGTCACGCCTCGCGCCGGCGCTCTGACCTCCCGCCGCGATCCAGGCCTGAGCCGGCGGTCCGGACGAAAGGTTGTGAGCAGCCCGATCCCGAGGAAGAGGCCGGAAACGGAATCGTTGCCGCTGACCGTCACGATGATGATCATGTACCCGAGAAAGAAGACGAATGGCACGATCCGCTTATACCGGGTCATCCACCGGAAGTTCTTCACCAAACCGGTGATCAACCATGTCAGGAACAGCGTGAGGCCGAGAAGTCCCATCTCAACGGCGACCTGCATATACAGCGAATGGAACTGGGCTTCGCCGCCGACGGCATATGTGACACCGCGGGCTTCTTTGGAATACTTCGCATAGACCCGTGGACTCAGGCCGGGTCCGTAGCCGTACAGCAGGCTGCTTGCAGAGGTCGTGAGCGCATAGTACGTCACCACCCACTGGTCCGACCGCCCGCTCGTGCGGCTCGTAGCGGAGCGCTCTTCGCTGAACGTCCTGTCCAGCCCCGCCTGGAGCCCCTCACCGTACGGGCTCAGGAGAACCGCCTGCAGAATAATTGCCGCGAGGCCGATCAACAGCAGCAGCCGACCCCGCGACCTCCCGTCAAACACGAGTGCGACGAGGATGCCTCCCGCCGTCACGAGCCACGCGGCGCGCGAGGTCGTGAGCGCAAGCAGTGCGAATGTCGGAATCGCCAGCGCCAGGCGGAGGACGGGCCGGTGCTCGAGGTTAAACCACCGTCCGCGATCGAGCACAAGCCCGAGAAAGCAGAGGGCAAGCGGCGTCCCGAGTGACACCGGGTTCCCGAGAATGTGCCCCTCCACAAGCATCGAACCGAGACGCGAGCCGATCGTCACATCGAGGTGCTGGAGCATCGCCAGGCCGACCGCCCAGCCCGAGATGACGAGCCCGAGCAGCGCGACGCCGAGCAGTTGGCGGCTCCGCCCGACGATGAGGACGATGATCACCGTGAAGGCGAGATCAAACAGCCGGAGATTGATGTCGTATTTTCCCGTAAAAATGAAACTGGCCGCGTAGTAGATCGTCACGAACATGAGGAGCACTGATGCAAGCGCATTCTTCCGCATGACGTTCCAGAGATCGGCATGCGACCTCAAGGCATAATACAGGATGCCGAGGAGGGAGGTGAACGCAATGATCTGGTACGTAGGGGCAAAATCGCGCAACAGGTTCAGCAGCGGCGCGAGCGCGATCAGAAGACAGAGGAGTTCGGTAGCGCGTCCGAGGAACATCAGGCGGACCATCAACAATCCGAACAACGCCCAGAGGGCTGCTCCCGCAAGCGACGCCCTGCTGAACGCCAGCAGGAACGTCACCGGCAGCGCGCAGAGCAACACCTGCACAATCACCCGCCTGCGGAAGAGACGGTGTGCCACCGGGCTCATCCCCTGCTCGGCCCGCGGAGCGGGGAGCCGGATCGGACGGCCGTTCAGCGCAACAGGGACAGCGTATGCGGTTCCGTCAGCGCTCATGGTGTCCTGCCGGCAACATGCTCTCCCCCGCGCCGTTCATGGAAGGGCGTTGTACCACCCCGTCAAGATACGGAATCACCTTGCTGATGAATGCCTCCTCTGAGTATTCGTGGACGTGCGCGACAAGCTTCTGTCGGATGCGCTGGAGCTCCGCGTCGGGGAGTTCCACCAGAGAACGAAATTTCTCGAAGAATTCGGCGTCCACAAAGCGGCAGCGATCGTCGTTCACGATCTCCACCTGCCCCCCCGAATCATGCACGAAGGGGATCGCCCCCGATGCGATCGCTTCCGGAGTCGTCATCCCGAAATGCTCGTTGATCGCCGGGAAGATGTAGAACCTCGCCCTGGCCAGTTCCTCCCGGACCCGCTCATTCGGGGGATTGTCGATAAAGACGACATTCAACCCTTCCGCCCTGGCTCGCTCCCGAAGATCGTCGAAATACGGTCGGCGGTGCGGCTGCACGCCCCCCATGATCACGGTCCGGAACTGCGGGTGCCGGCGTGCCAGGGCCATGACCATCTCCGGCCTCTTATAATAGACGATCCGCGAGAAGAACACAAGGGAGTCACGGCGCGGCAGGTCATCCGGTTCGAAACTGCGCGACGACACGTCGATGGGGGGGTGGACGACGGGCAGGTCAATGCCATGCGCTTCCTTGAAGAGCCGGGCCGTATAATAGGAATTGATGACAAAATTCCGCCCCGGCTGATAATCATAGATCGGCAGCCGCGCGCGGTAGAACGTCCGGTAGATCCACTTGAAGAATGCAAGCGGAACACCCTTGATCCCCGGGGGAGGGATGTCCAGCTGCGGCAGGAGCGGCGGCCCTGAGAGAAAATAGAGATGCGGAAAGTCCGGCGGGAACACGAAGAGCTGATTCACGGTGTAGACGAAATCATAGACGCCGCGGAACCGATTGCCGTCGACGGCGTTGATAAGAAACGCAAGATACCGGAGACTGAGCGGCATCTTGTCGATGAGGAACGTCGAGAACGGGAACTTGACGTGGTGGAAGTCGGCCTTGACGCCCGCGTTCTCGAGCAAGGTGTGCGAAGGGGGGACGTCCCAGAGGACGTCGGGAACGATCCCGCGCCGGTTCAGCCCTTTGATCATCGAAAGGGCAACTGACTGGACTCCTCCCGGCTCGGTCAACCGTGCTACCACGCCCACGCGTTGTTCAGACATGGAGTTCACTCAGCCTGCTGAGATGGTCTTCAAACACTCTGACAGGTTCTGGCCCTGCAACGCTGTTCAACAGCCGTTCGCGGGCGCGGCAGGCAAGCGCCTTCGCCCGCTCCGGGTCACGCAACAGACCGATGACGGCTTCAGCCAGCCTCTGCGCCGCGTCCTCGCCAACGGGGGGGAACACGGCGCCCGTGACGTTGTCCTCCACCATCTCGCGGCAACCGCCGGTGTTTGCCGCGACCACGGGAACGCCGACCAGCTGTGCCTCCAGCACCGTCCGCGGGAAGGGTTCCCGGTCGGAAGTGAGGCAGCACACCGACAGCTCAGACGTGACCTCCAGAGCGTCCGTTCGATGCCCCATGAACGCGACTCTGTCTTCCACCTTCAGCTGTCGCGCAATCGCAGGAAGTTCCGATTCAAAGTCTTTCTCACGGCTCCCCGCCGCGCCGACAACCACAAAGCGCGCCTCAGGGATAGCAGCGAGTATCAACGGCACTGCGCGGACGAACAGGTCCTGTTGCTTGTACCGGGTGATCCGGCCGATGATGCCGACTACAGGGTGCCGCCGTTCAAACGGGAGCAAACGCGTGTTCCGAGCGCGATGGGCCGCAACCCGCTCCATCAGCGGCTCCGGGTTAATGTGATCATAGGCAACGACAAGGCGCTCGAGCGTCACAATATCAGAGAGGTACTCCGCAACATCTTTCGAGACCGCGAAGACCATCTGGGCGTTCTGCAGGATCTCCCGATGAAGGCGCTTCTTCGTGATGTACTCCCGGACATAGATCCCGCAGGGAATGCGGGCCATGCGACATGCCGTTTTCACCCGCGCTGCAGCTGCAAACGTGTTGCACAGGACCGCGTCCACACGGCGGTTCTTGAACTTCCTTGCAAAGACAACCGACTGGACGGTATGCAATCCCGGATAGAGCCGCCGTCGTGTCTGCAGTTCACTCGCCCAGACTTCATACCCCCGTTCGCGGTAGTGGGACGCCAGCACTCCTTCCCCCGGAGTCAGCATAAGGTAATGAAGGCCGTCCCGCCGCTTGTCGATCATGTCTGCGATCGCCAGCTCTGCGCCGCTTACCGTGTCGGGCCTGGAGTGTGCGACCAGGATTGTGGTGGTCCGTTTCACGCCGGCCTAGCGCTTGAGCATTTTACGTATCCGCGCCGCGAGTGTATACCCTGGTATCCTGTGGAGCCGTAGCGTCAGCAATTCCACCTGTGCATGAAGCCGCTCGACAGTGCCAAGCGCGGATTCGAGCTCGGCCTGCATCGCGGCGAGATCGGAGCGGCCGAAGACGGGATGCCCGGGGTACAGCTTCTCCATGTCAAACGGCGTCGCCGGCCAGGCAACATGCTCCTCGGGTTCGTTGACGATCCGGTGAGGGAACCGGAGGGTTGCTTCCCCTCCCGACTTCCACTCCTTCCGAATGGCGATCATCCCTTCGATGAGCCTGACCATTCTCGGCAGTGCCGGCGTGGAGCACGAGAGCGCATCGTGGAGGCAGTAGTCCTGATACAGCATGCGCTCCAGCGGCGGGGTGCGAAGTTCCTCCACCACAGGCCCAATCTGCGACGCAGCGGTAATGCGCCAAGCAGCCGCGACGTAGTGCGGACAGTTGTGATAATCGAGGACCGCCGTCGGCCTGCCGCAGAGCATTGCTTCGAGCATTGCCGTCGAGGAGGTGGTGACCACCGCATCCACCTTGCGGAGCACCTCATGGAGCTCACCGCCGGTCACATCCCGTACAGTATCGTGAACTCCGAGCCTTGTGTGCATGTTTTGGGTCACACGCCAGAGGATCTCCACGTCCCCCCTGCCCGCCAGCGCATCTCGGATATCCTTCAGCGACCGGTAGGTCGTCTCGACCTGCTCCGGCGTAAACCCCGGGGTCTTTGCAGTCATGACGAGCAGCCGCATGGGGCGCCCGCTAACCGCAGTGAGCCGGGGCTCACGCCGTTCCTTCACGAGATGATCAAACCTGGGACTCCCGATCACCTCGCATTTGCCGACGTTCCCCCACGACTCCATGATCCGTGCATCGGCGCGCCCCAGGCATGCCACCTTGTGCGCCAGGACCGGCTGGTTCAGTGGACGCTTCTGTGCCGACGTCGGGTACTGCCAGGTTCTGCGCCATTCCAGGATGCCGTCCATGATCTGCAGCGTCGCGACCCCCTGGCGTGTCATTTCTCCCGTCAACAGTCCGAGCTCGCAGTCGTGTTCGTCGAAGGTGATCACGAGATCGGGGTCATGCCGCAGCAGGCTGGCCGGCAGACGATCTGACTCCACCACTGCCCGGTCCCCGAAGTGACCCAGGAGCGGGCGGGCATGATGGACGGAGCCGCCTCCGGAGATGATGACGATCTCAGGCATCGTGCACGCTCCTCCCCGCTGCGTCACGCGGGTGAAGGATGTTCATGGATCTTCGTACCATGGCTGTCAGAACTGAAAGACCGATTGCCGCACCTTCACAAGGTTCTCCCGGATGTAAATTCGCAATCCTGCATCAAACACAATGAACCAGAGCATGGTCAGACCCGCAACGCCTGCCAGCGCTGCACCAACCGCCGCGCCCACGAAACCCGACGTTTGAAATGCAATCACTCGTGCGCCGTAGGCCACCGGACTGAGGCAGGCCGCAAGGATGAGGAGCTTTGAGACGTCGGTCCAGAGGAACTTCATAAATGTGAGATTGAACATTTTTGCGGTCCGATACGGGAGGTACCACGCCGAACTCAGAAGACTCGCAATGGTTGTTGCGAGCACGATGCCGAAGACGCCGAAGGGACGGGCGAGGATGATCGACAGCCCGAGGTTCAAGGCCCCCTCGACAATCTGGCTCACTGCCTGCGGTCGAACAATGAGGGCGGCCGCCAACACAGACCGGTTGGGCCGAACCCAGAAACTGATAATGAAGTTCGTTGCGAGGGCAAAATCCATCGCCGCGCCGCCGTAGTTGATCTCTCCAACCCAGGCGGTGACAAACGGTCCATTCCCGGCCCAGATCGCCAGCGCCAGCACAATGGCGCATCCGACAGAAAGCGCGAAGAGCTGCCGGTAGATCCTCAACACGTCACCCATCTTTTTCTGGCCCAGCAACTGCCCCAGCATCGGACGCGCCGTATCGGTCATCAGGAGTATGAGCCCGCCCGAAAACGAATACAGCCGGCCGGTGAGGGTCAGTGTTGTGACCACTTCCATCGATACCATCTTGGCCGTGACGATCCGGCTCAGGCCGGAGATCATGATGCCGGCCAGCCCGCCAAGGCTGAACCACACCCCCAGATTGCCGATGCTCTTCAACACCTCCCAGGTCGCAAGCGAACGGCGAATCTGAAGTTCAGGCAGAAGCCGGAATGTCCGGACCACTGCAAGGCTCGACGACGTTGCCTTTGCGGCGAGATTGGCAACCCCGAGCGAATACAGCCCCCACCCCGACTCAAGGAGCACGACCGTGAGCACCGTTCTGATGACGATGTTGAGCAGGCCGAAAGCGTTGTCGACGTGGATCTGCTGGTTTGCGATCAACAGCGCCGAGAATGTCTGCGTGCCCAGCGACATCGCCACCGCTCCGACCATCAACACCATCAGGTAGATGGACTGGTCGTGCAGGTCGGGGCGAACGACAAAGAAGCGCGGAAACCCGAGTGCGAGAACCCCGCCGATCACAATGACCGCAAGCACGACGATGTTCTGAGCGTAGAATGCCGTGCTCGCGAGCCTGTTGAGCCGCTCTTGATCCGGCCTCCCCGTCAATTGGGCCGCCTGTGCGCGAAGACCGGCAGAGATGCCGAGGTCGAGAAGCCCGAGCCACATGAGCACATCGCTCATGAGCGCGAAAATCGCGTACTCTTCGCGGTTAAGGAAACGGAGTGTGAAAGGCGTAAGCCACAACCCCACCGCCACGGTGGCAAACATCAACACATAGCCGCTGAAGACGCCGGCGATGAAATTGCGCGCCCGCGAATGTCCCGTTGCGCTCACGCCAGGCCGGTCTGATAGACGTCGTGGATCCGCAGCAACCCGGCACAGTGCTGGTGCTCATCGATCACCGGCAGGACGGATATCTGGGACGGGCGATCCTCCATGACCTGTGCCGCGTCGCGCAATACCACGTCGGGAGCAACGGCGATCGGATGGGCGGTCATGATATCCGCCGCCGTTAGGGGACGGATATCGTCGTGCGCCTGCAGGGCGCGCCTGAGGTCACCGTCCGTAATGATGCCGTGGAGCCTCCTTTCACCGTCCACGACGCAGGCTGCGCCCAGCGGATGCTTCGTCATGGCGATCACCACCGCGCGGAGCGTGTCGGAAGGAGCCACCCACGCCACTTCATCTCCCACGTGCATGACATCGGCCACGCGCAAGAGGAGATTGCGACCCAGCTGTCCGGAGGGATGATACCGGGCGAAGTCCAGGTCGCTGAACTTCCTCGCCTGCATGAGCGCAGCGGCAAGAGCGTCGCCGAGCGCAAGCGCGACCGTGCTGCTCGAGGTGGGGGCGAGATTGAGCGGGTCTGCCTCCCGCGCAACGCGCGCGTCCAGCACGACGTCCACCTGACGGGCGAGCGGAGAGCTGAGATTTCCCAGTATTCCGATGAGCGGCGTCTTGAACTGCCTCAGGGTGGGGATCAGGTTCACGAGTTCGGCCGTCGCCCCGCTTTTCGAAATAAGGATCGTCGGGTCGCCGGGCGTGTAGATCCCGAGGTCGCCGTGCGTCGCCTCGGCAGCGTGGAGGAAGACCGCCGGCGTTCCGGTACTGCACAGCGTTGCGGCAATCTTCTGGCCGATGTGCCCCGATTTGCCCATCCCGATGATCACCACCTTCCCGCGCGATGAGAGAATCAGCTCCACTGCGCGTGGGAGCTTGTCGCCGAGCCGCTCCGCGGCTACCTGAATCGCTTCTGCCTCCGCGCGCAGTGTCGCCCGCGCAACCTCCAGAATCTCGTCAGCCACGAATGTCGCATTACTGTCCACGTTCGTTCTCCTTTCCAAGAGTCACAGCGTCCGCCCCCGAGGGCTCAAGACATGTCATCAGGGTCTGCACAAGGATTTTTGCCCGCGGCTCTCTCATGATCGCTCCGTGATGACCCGGGATATCGTGCACGTCAATACCGCCTGCGGCGAAGGGAGCCCATCCGTTGGTCCGGTCGAGAATGATCCCGTACGGTTGTTCGGTCGCACGGAACAGCGTGATCTTCCCCGCGTACGGCTTCGGCTCATACATCCGGTTCGCCTGATGGCCCCCTTGTTTGACATGCCTGATCGCACGCGGAAGAAAGATCTCCTGTACGCGCCGCACCATCGTCAAAAGTTTCCTCCTCCCCTTCGCCCTGTACTGGCGGATGAAACGTTCTGTCTTGGCCCGAAGGTATTCCCGCCGGATCGCCGGTTCGGCGACGCGGATGTTGCTCCAATGAAGCTCCACGCGGAATCGCAGATGGTCGAGCCGCTTGCGGAACGCCGTGATTGCCGGGAGGTAGCGGGGATACCCCGGCGCGTTTGTGTCGAACAGCGCGAGGAGGCCGACCCGCTGCCCATCCGCAGTAAGCCGCCGGGCCATTTCAAACGCCACCATTCCGCCGAACGATGATCCGCCGAGGTAGTATGGCCCCGTCGGCTGGAATTCCCTGATCTCCCTTACATAATGTGCTGCCATTTCCTCGACGCTGGTGTGACGGGGACGCTTGCCATCGAGCCCCTGTGCCTGGAGACCGTACAGCGGCCGGTCTGGGTCGAAATATCGTGAAAAATGCTCAAATTCGAGGATATTTCCCCCAACGCCATGGACGCAGTAAAAGGGGGGTTTCGACCCTCCGGCACGGATCGGGACAAGCGAAGACCAGTGGGCCTGCCATCCCTTGTTCCGCAACACCCCCGCCAGTGCCTCGATTGTCGGCGCCTGGAACAGCGTGACCAGAGGGAGATTCTGCCCTGTCAGCTTCTCCACTTCCGAGAAGAGGCGCACAGCGAGCAGGGAATGTCCTCCGAGTTCAAAGAAGTTGTCCCTGACGCCGATCGGCCGGGTGTTGAACAGCCGCTCCCAGATGTTGGCGAGCTGCTTCTCCAGGATGTCTCGCGGCGCCTTGATCGTCCGCTCTCCGCTGCCACCGGCGGGTGCTGGCACGGGAAGCGACCGCCGGTCTACCTTCCCGTTGGGGGTCAGTGGAAGCCCGTCGAGCAGGACGACGGACGAGGGGACCATGTAGGACGGGACCCTGCCCATCAGATACTCACGCACCGACGAGGCGGTTGCAGATCCTTGGGGTGAGGGGACGACGTATGCCACGAGGCGATTCCCCTCGCTGACGTCGTTCAGTGCCGCGACAGCACACTCACGAACGCCGGCGCATTGAGCAAGAACCGCCTCGACCTCGCCCAGCTCGACACGGAACCCTCGGATCTTAACCTGGGAGTCTCTCCTCCCGATAAACTCAATATCGCCACCTGGAAGGAGACGTGCCAGGTCTCCAGTCCGGTATAGCCGGCGCCCCTCGCCGGGGGCGAAAGGATCGGCAATAAACATCTCCGACGTCTGTTCGGGACGCCCCAGATAGCCACGCGCGAGACACGGTCCACCGATAAACAGCTCTCCGGTAATTCCGACCGGCACGGGCTGAAGGTTTCCGTCGAGAACCAGAAGGGTCCGCTCACCGCGGGCTTTGCCGATCGGAATCCTTACCTGTAACACTCCCTCTCCGGCTCCCTGGGTGCGAGCTGGAATTTCAAACGTTGCGGCAGTGATTGTTGTCTCCGTCGGTCCGTAGGCATTGAGAAGTCGCACGTTGCTGAGCGTCGTGCGATGCCACATCATGAGGGCCTGCGGCAGCATGGCTTCCCCTCCCACGATCACGAGACGAAGCCGGGGGAATCTGACCGGCGTCGCCGCATTCGCCCACTCCTCTGCCACCTGATGCCAGTATGATGTGGGAAGATTGACAACCGTAAGCCCGGCGTTGAGAATATACCTGCGGAGCTCCTCCGGCGCGAGAAGCTCCTGTTCCCTGAGCACGACGGCGGCGCCACTGACGAGCGGGGGAAGGATCTGTTCCAGCGACACATCTGCACTCAATGATGCAAACTGAAGCACACGATCGTTGTTGTGCAGCCCGTAGAAATCCCTGCATTCCACACAATGCGAAGCAAGGGCTCCGTGCGTGACCTCGACCCCCTTGGGGACTCCCGTTGATCCGGAGGTGTACATCACATACGCCAGCGTTTCGGCTCCGATGGACGGATCCTGGAACTCCGCCGGCGGATCAGCAAGGCCTTCCGCCTCAGGTTGAACGATGAGAGTCACTGCATGCAATCCGCTCAGCACCGGTGCGTAGCGTGCCTGTGTCAGCACGAGCCGTGCATGTGCGTCCTCCAGGACAAAGCGGATCCGCTCCTGGGGAACATCAGGGTCGACGGGCACATAGGCCCCGCCCGCTCTGAGAATCCCCAGAAGCACCGCAACCATTTCCGGCGATCGGTTCATGCAGACGCCAACGGTCATCTCCGGATGTACCCCTTCGGCGCGCAGTCGGGCAGCGATCCGCCGTGACCAACGCTGCAGTTCGGCATAACTCACCGACCGCTTCCCCTGTTCGATGGCGACCGCGCGCGGCAAGCGGGAGACTTGAGCATCGAAAAGCTCATGAATCGGCTGCGGCGTTCGTGCGAACCGGGGTCGAATGGCGCTGGACAGTAACGCCGACCGCTCTTCGTCGGTCAGTATGGGTAGCCGCGAAAGAGGCGTGTCCGGGTGTTCGCAGATCGCACGGAGGAGGGTCTGGAAATGCCCCGACATCCTCTGAATCGTCGGGGGATCGAAGAGATCGGTTGCGTATTCAAAGAACCCCCTCAGACCGTTCTCTTCGTACAGGGTCAGACTGAGATCGAATTTCGACGTCTCGCTTTCGACCCGGAGTGGTTCACACTGCAGCGTCTTTTCGTTCCCCTGAAACAAGGGGACGTTTTCGAACGCAAACATCACCTGCACAAGCGGGCTGTAGGCCGGACTGCGCTCGGGCCTGAGTTCCTCCACGAGGCGATCGAAGGGAAGATCCTGGTGCGCATAGGCACCGAGGGCATCGTCCAGTACACGCTTGAGAAGTTCAGAGAACGTCGGATCTTCTGAGAGATCGGCACGGAGCGCAAGGGTGTTGACGAAGAGCCCGACCACATGTTCCGTTTCAACACGAACTCTCCCTGCGATCGGAATGCCGAGCAGAAAATCCGTCTGTCCGGAGTATCGCGCCAGGAGCGTCTGCAGTGCCGCCGTCAACGTCATGAAGAGCGTTACATGTTCCCTGCGGCTCAGGCGGTGCAGCTCTTCACTCAGGCCTTGTGAGAGTGCAACGGGAACCTCGCGGCCCCTCATGCTCTGCACGGAAGGACGCGGACGATCTGTCGGAAGCTCGAGGACGCGGGGAACAACCGCCAGGTGCTTCTTCCAGTAGGCAAGCTGGCCCTCAATTACCGGCCCCCGCAACCACTCCCGCTGCCAGACGGCGTAATCGGCATACTGGATCTCCGGCTCGCGAGACGGAGAGGGTCTCCCCGCGCGATAGGCGTCATACAGTGCCTGGAGCTCGCGCAGGATAAGGCCGACCGACCAGCCGTCAGCAATGATGTGATGGATGGTCAGAAGGAGCAGATGATCCTCATCCCCCAGGCGCCAGAGGTTGGCGCGGAAGAGGGGGCCTCGCGAGAGGTCAAAGGGTTTCCGGACTTCGACCCTTGCCCTGCCCATCCCTTCTGCCAGCTTCGACGCGTTCGGCTGTGCTGTAAGGTCGGTGGGCTCGAGCTGAACGGTGTACGGGGGGAGGATCTCCTGAAACGGCTGGCCACCCTCGGTTCGTATGATGGTGCGCAGCGACTCGTGGCGCCTGATGATCTCTTCAACGCTTCGGGCCAGCAGCCTGGCATCGATGGCGCCGGTGATCCGGAGGAGCACCGGAATCGTGTATGCAGTATTGCCGGGCTCAAGCTGGTCGAGAAACCAGAGCCGCTGTTGAGCGAATGACAGGGGGATCCGATCCAGCGCGGGCCTGCGCGGGATCGCGGCGGGTGTGCGGGCGGTCAGAGCCGTCCGCCCGCCGTCAGCTGTAATTTGATCAATGCTCACAGGAGGCACACCCCGAGTTCATCAAAGGCCCTCATACGCCTGAAATACGCCGTAGTCGAATAGCCTCACCCTGAGTTCTCCCTCGGCGCTCGCCACAGCAACGGCGCCTGCGCATCCCGCCCGCGGGCTGAAATCCCAGAGTTGCCAGCAGGCCGCACCGCTGCTTCCCCTGGCTCCGCGGCGGGACTCGATCGACCGGAACGAAAGACCATCTGCAGACAATCCCGTGCCTGAAGCTTTCAGGATAGCCTCTGTTCTCGCCCAGAGTCGGAACAACCTTGCATCCCCGGCGGTGATCGTGTCAGGGTCGCCGACGTAGAGATCGGCGGCAAACCGAATGAGCGGCGAGAGATCGTCCGCAGTTACATCCACCCTGATCTGTTCAACATCGATTCCTACATCTCTCCCTCGGGCAACGACTACCGCTACGAGGTTGCGTGTGTGGGACATATTGAACTGGTAGACCCCGCCTGGCTCCGACGAATGGATGAACGGCTTCCCCGACACTGTATAGTGGAATCGAAGAGTTTCCGGACGACGGTGTTCATAGCGTCCCAGGATACTCCGGAGAATTCCATGTGAGGCCACAAAGGCCTCTCGGTCGCGTGCAAACCGGAAACGCGACGCCCTGCGCCGCTCGGGACCGTCGAGCAATCGTTCAAATGCACTGCAACGATCGGCCCCGACCTCCAAGCTTGCGCGCCAGACATGCAGCTCGTTCTCGAAGCACTCGGGCACCGGGCGAGCGGGCTCCCATCCGTCGCATTCACCCATCAGCATCACCGTATGATCCGCCAACGCCGCACTGCCGCTGAATTTATCATCGCGCACCGGTCACCGCTCCTTCCCCCCTGCGTGGGGAGATTCCTGGACCGCACCCAGCTTGGTCTCGATGATTCCGGCCAGGCCTGCGATCGTCGGCTCCTCAAAGAACACGATAGGCGACAGATCGACGTTGAATTTGCGCCGGACGCGGGAGATGATCTGCGCCGCTGAAACGGAATCCCCACCCAGGTCAAGGAAATGCGCATTGATGCCTGCGCCTTCTCCGTCGATGCGCAGGACATCGTTCCACATCGTGACGAGTTCCCGCTCGACAGACGTCCGCGGAGCTTCACGGTTTTTTTGGTCGCCCCCCTCCCCATCCCGCTGGCCGACGGACAGTCCGAGTTGCTCCGCCAGCAGATGCCGACGAACCTTTCCCCGCTCATCCGACGGGATCGACGCGAGGATATGGATGTAACGCGGGACCTTTGCGATCGAGAGGCGGCTCAGGGCAAACCGTTGAAGGTCCTGTGTGTCGGCTCGGGCTCCCTCGCGCAAGACGACGGCGGCGGCGATCTCTTCCCCCAGTGTAGGATGTTGCACGGGAAATGTCACTGCACGCTCCACGTCGGGGTGGCTCAGCAACACTCGGTCCACCTCCAGAGGAGCGACCTTTTCCCCGCCGCGGTTGATCATTTCCTTCAGTCTCCCGGTCAGGAAGAGATAGCCGTCGCTGTCAAGATATCCCTGATCGCCTGTCCTGAGCCAGCCCCCCGGCAAGTGCGACGCACTCTCGACGGACTCCCCAAGGTAACCGGTCATCACCGATTCGCCGCGGATTACAATCTCGCCTCGGGTCAACGGGGGGAGGAGTGATCCATCCTCCCCCGCGATCGCCACTTCGATCCCCACCGGGCGTCCCACGGAGCCTTCCGGGCAAGCAGCCGGAGGGAGCGGGACTGTCGTAATCTGCGGGGATGCTTCGGTCATCCCGTAATTCTCAAGCACCGGAACGTTGAACAGTCGTTCGGCCTCCATTTTCAGTTCGGCGGGGAGCGGAGCCGATCCGACCCTGATGAGGCGAAGGCGCGACCGCTTCATCCCCCCGGCATGATCAGGAGCCCGCCGCACAATCTCCCGTAGCATGGCGGGCGCCGCCCAAAACCAGGTAGGATTTGCCTCTTCCACAAGACCATTAAAGCCGTCGGGATCAAAGCCGGGTGACACGAAGACGTTCCCACCTGCCAACAGCGCCGCGAGGGGAAGGGTGAACCCGGCGATGTGATGTTGTTGAAGGACGCTGAGCAAGGTGTCGTCCGGGCCCAGTGCCAGCGATCGGGAGATATTCCCGGCTGCGGCACACAGATTGGCGTGAGTGAGCGGGACTCCTTTCGGATCTCCCGTCGATCCTGACGTCTGCATGAGGAGCGCAATGTCTCTCCCCGAGGGGGAACCCGGCTCCGTGCCGGGGGATACTGCGGTGGACAGGCGGGGATCCAACAAAGAAAACGTTCCGGCGGTCGCTCCGGGAGTGCAGTCGATGCAGTAAATCCCGAGACGCCGTGCGGCCTGACGCGGGGCCGTCTCCTGACCGGAGAGCGCGATTATGGCCCGCGCTCCGAGCCGTGCGAGCAAATCCTCGATTTCAGTGGCTCGCGAGAGTGCATTGACCGGGACTGCGGAGCAGGTGGCGGCGACTGAAAGCTGAAGAACCAGACGCTGAGCGCCCGTCGGGATCGCAACGGCCACGACATCGGACTTCCGAATGCCGGCCGATCGGAGGAGGGCGGACACGTTCTCTGCCTGTGCGTGCAGGCCGCCGTATGTCAGCGGTGCACAGCGGCTGGCAGCGATGGCAACTGCATCCGGCGTACGATCCGCCCGGGCCGCAAGGAGTTCACTGATCGTCGTCACGTACACCATCCCCCGGACTTCTGAGACCGTCACCATCCGTTCCCGGCTTGCCGGCAATCAGCCCTTCCACCGCCGACGCCAGCCCCTCCACGGTGGGCGTTTCAAACAACGCGATCAGCGGGACTTCGACACGGAGCGCCTCCCGCATCCTTGAGATCACCTGGGTCGCCAACAGCGAATGCCCGCCGAGGTCAAAGAAATTCTCGCGCACCCCTACGCTGTTGAGTCCGAGCATCGACGACCAGATCTCCGCGATCACCTGTTCCGTCGCCGTCCGCGGAGCGTCCGATCCATCGCCGCGTCCCGGGTCAAGCACGGCCTCAGGAGGGGGGAGGGCAACCCGATCGACCTTCCCGTTGGGAAGCATGGGGAGTGCACTGAGCACGACGACAGCGGAGGGGACCATGTACTCCGGAAGGACGGATCGTGCCGCGTCACGGATGGTTGCCCCCGACGTTGCGGTTCCGTCGTGGAGCACGACATACGCCACGATGCGACGGGAACCCGGTGCGTCCTCGCGCAGGACGACGACCGTTTCGCGAACACCCTTCTGTGCCGCGATTACGGCTTCGATCTCGCCGAGTTCGATCCGAAAGCCCCGCAGTTTGATCTGGTGATCCTTTCTGCCGAGAAATTCAATCGTTCCATCGGGGCGGTAGCGACCAAGGTCGCCTGTGCGGTATACGCGGGCATCCGGTTCGGGGGAGAACGGATCGGCCACGAAATTCTCAGCTGTCAGCTCGGGGCGGTAGAGATAGCCGCGCGCAACTCCTCCTCCGCCGACGTAGATCTCTCCGGTCACGCCGACCGGCACCGGTTCGCAGTGAGCGTCGAGGACATACAGCCGCTTCCCCATGAGGGGTCGCCCGATCGTCTGCGGACCGCCGGGGGTCCGGAGGGCACACGTCGAGTAGGTCGTATCCTCGGATGGTCCGTAAAGATCGTATACCTTGGTGACCGTCCCCAGCGCATATACCTGTCGTACCAAGGCAGGCGTCAGCGGTTCTCCTGCAAGATTGATCGTTTGCACGGTCGGGGGGATCCCCTTGAGCCTGAGCAATTCCGTCATCGCCGACGGGACAGTATTGACCAGACGGACTTCTCCCGACGACGGCAAGCCGGGAAGTTGGAGCACCGTATCGACCAGAATGACCGTCCCACCGAGACAGAGGGGAGCAAAGATCTCGAACACGGAGAGGTCGAAACAGATCGACGTGGACGCAAGAACGCCGTCAAGCTCTTCCTTACTGTACGTCTCCTGTGCCCAATCAATCAGCACTCCTGTGTTGCGGTGTTCGATAACGACCCCTTTGGGGATTCCCGTCGAGCCGGACGTATAGATGACATATGCCATGTTTCCCGGCTTCACCGGAATCCGCGGATTCTCAGATGGCTCCGAAGCAATATTCTCGTGCTCCGCATCGATGCAGAGATTCCGTCTCCCCTTGACCGCGGCAAGCGAAGGAATGCTTGCACGAAGGCGCTCTTCTGTGACCACCAGCGGAGCGTGGGCATCGTCGAGCATGAGGGCAATGCGCCCGGAGGGATAGGAGGGATCCAGAGGGATATAGGCACTGCCGGACTTCAGGACCGCGAGCAGGGTCACGATCAGGTCCGCAGTGCGCTCGAGACAGACGCCGACCGGTATCTCGGGCCCCGCGCCGAGCTTGAGGAGGGCATGCGCCAGGCGGTTTGATCGCTCATTCAGTTCCCGGTAGCTTAGCGTGACACCATTGTGCAAGAGGGCCGTCTTCTCCGGCAGCCGCGCGGCCTGGTTCTCAAATCGATGATGGATGCAGGAAGGAGACGACAACGGTCTCGTCGGGTTCCATTCAACGAGGATCCTGTGCCGCTCCACGTCCGACAGCATCGGCAAGGCGCCGATGCTCCGTTCGGGCCCGGCGATGGTCTCGTTCAGAAGTCGCCTGTAGTGGTCCGCCATGCGCTCCATCGTCGCGGTCCCGAACAGGTCGCTGTCGTATTCAAGCAGGCAGTCCGCGCGGTCAACCTTGTCCGTGACTGACATTGTCAGATCGAACTTGGAGGTACCGGTATCAACGTCGAGCTTTTCCGCCTCGATCCCTTTCAGCTCCAGTGCCGGCGATGGAGTGTTCTGCAGGACAAACATTGTCTGGAAGACCGGGGTGCGGCTGAGCGTCCGCGCGGGATGCAGTTCCT
Source organism: Bacteroidota bacterium (assembly GCA_040756745.1). Classification (GTDB taxonomy): domain Bacteria; phylum Bacteroidota; class Ignavibacteria; order UBA10030; family UBA6906; genus JBFLYO01. The sequence continues at coordinate 15,544 of JBFLYO010000015.1, read as the reverse complement.
CGACAAGCTTTTCAAACGGCACCTCCTGATGCTCGTATGCGCCCAGAGCATTGCTGCGGACACGCTTCAGGAGATCGAGGAACGTCGGTTCGCCGCTGCAATCCACGCGCAGGGCGAGCGTATTGACAAAAAGTCCGATGAGCCCTTCGGTTTCAAGCCGCGTACGCCCTGCAATGGGAGTCCCGATCAGCAGATCATCCTGTCCGCTGTGCCGGTGAAGGAGCACACCGTACGCTGCGAGGAGCGTCATGAACGGCGTACACCCATGACGACGGCTCATTTCCTTCACGCCGTCCATCAGTTCACGCGACAAGGGGAAGCGATAGGTCCCGCCGCGGGATCGCCGCGCGGCTGGCCGTGGCCTGTCCGTCCCCAGTTCCAGCACCGGCAATTCTCTACCAAGCTCGTTACGCCAGTAGTGCATCTGTCGTTCCAGCACGTCCCCGCGCAGTCGCTCGCGCTGCCAGTGAGCGTAGTCGCCGTATTGGAGAGGAAGCGGTTCCAGGGAGGGTGTGGCGCCGGTGAGCATATCGGCATAGAAAGCGCCGAGTTCCCGCACAAAGACACCGAGCGACCAGCCGTCGGACACGATGTGGTGCATCGTGACGAGGAACAGGTGCTCGTCGTTCGCAACGCGCACGAGGAGCCCCCGTATCAGCGGGCCGGTGGCAAGGTCAAAGGGGCGACCGGATTCCTCACGAACGAGCTCCCAGGCGGTCTGTGCCCGGCCTTCCGCACTGGGGCCGGGGGCTGTGACGACACGCAGCAGGCCGTTGGGCGTCGCGGTCAGCGTTTGGGAAGGACGTCCGTTCTCCTCCTTCACGATCGTGCGAAGCACTTCGTGGCGCTGCACGATACCATCGATGCTGCGCGACAGGGCATCGACATCGAGGCGGCCCCGGAGCCGATAGAGACGCGGGATATTGTACACCGCGGTACCGGGCTCGAGACGCTCGAGAAACCAGAGGCGCTGCTGGGCGAACGAAAGGGGAGGACGCGGCTGCATGAATCACCAGAGCGTGAGCATCACAAGTCTGCACACCCGCGGGGGATCAGGCCTTGTGCACAAGGGGCGACTCGCACGTCACGACGTTTCTGGTATCCACGATGGGCGTTTTCAGCCCGACAAGGTCCATCGTCCGGTAGGCATCGTGCGGTGTCGCAATCAGGAGAAGGTCATACCCCTGTTCCACGGGGACAGATTTCCTGCCGGCATACCTGGAGAATTCGCGCGACGGCCGGATCACTGGAATGTAGGGGTCGTTATAACTCACCTTCGCCCCCTTCTCCTCCAGCTTTTCCATCAGATGGTACGAAGGAGACTCCCGGTCATCGTCCACATTCGCCTTGTACGCCAGGCCAAGCATCAGAATTTTTGCATCCTTCAGCGGCCGTCCCATTCCGTTCAGCACCTCCATCACGCGCTGGACGACGAAATCCGGCATGGCGGTGTTGATCTCGCCCGCCAGCTCGATAAACTTGGTCGTCACGCCGTACTCACGCGCCTTCCAGGTCAGGTAGAACGGATCGATCGGGATGCAGTGTCCGCCGAGTCCCGGACCCGGATAGAAAGGCATGTAACCGAACGGCTTGGTCTTGGCCGCTTCGATGACCTCCCAGATATCGATCCCCATCCGCATGAATGTCGTCTTCAGCTCGTTCATGAGCGCGATGTTCACCGCGCGAAACGTATTTTCCACCAGCTTGGTTGCTTCTGCCGCGCGCGCAGATGAGACGGGAACAGTGCGAACGACAACCTGCTGGTACACCTTTTCGGCGACCGCAAGGCCGTCTTTGGACGTCGATCCGACGACCTTCGGTATCGTCTCGGTGGTGTAGTCGGTTCTGCTCGGATCCTCGCGCTCCGGCGAGAACGCAACGTAGAAATCTCGATCTGCCTTCAGCCCATTCCTCTCGAGTATGGGGATCATGACCTCCTCGGTGGTCCCGGGGTAGGTCGTCGACTCGAGAACGATGAGCTGGCCGCGGCGGAGATGCGGCGCGATGGTTTCGCATGTCGACACGATGTACGACATATCAGGTTCGCGGTTTCGGTTGAGCGGCGTCGGAACCGCGATCAGGACCGCATCACACTCCTTGACCCGGCTGAAATCGGTGGTCGCAGCCATCAGGCCGGAGTCGGCTGCCTTCTTCACCCGGGCGGCGGGGATGTGCTTGATGTAGGACCGCCCCTGCAGCAACGCTTCCGTCTTCTGCCCGTCGATGTCCAGCCCGATGACATGAAAGCCCCTTTCGACAAAGCAGAGGAGGAGCGGAAGGCCGACGTAGCCCAGACCGATGACACCGATTACAGCATCCTTCGAGTCGATTCTGGTGAGAAGTGATGAATTCATACGTGCTTCTGAAATCCTGAGTGTGATTTGATCTGTGAAATATAGGTGGAGATTCGTGCGGCGACGTTCGCCGTGATGTCCTTCAACCGCCGCTGGCCGTTGGTGGAGCCGTTCACTCCGTACGCTCCCGCATAATAGCCGTACCGGTCGCTTCCATAGAAGCCGCCGTACGCCCGCCGCGCATCAAAGTTGTTCAGGAATACGCCGGCAATCTTGCCGCCGGCTCCTTCAAGGAGTTCAACCGTGCGCTCCAGCGTGGCCAGCCGCGTTTCATTGGCCGAGATCACCAGGATCGTCCCGTCGGCCAGCGATGTCAGAGTCAGGGGATCCGACACGGGGAGCACCGGCGATGAGTCGAGAATGACCACGTCATACGTCTGGTCGCTCTGCTCGATGAATGACCTGATATTCTTCCGTCCGAGAATCTCCACGTCGCGCGGTTCGAGCGAGCCCGCACAGATGATGTCGAGATTCGGAACAACCTGTCGCCGGACGACTTCTTTCAGCGATGCGGTACCGCCCAGCAGGGAGGTCAATCCCGGCATCGGCTGAAGCCGGAAATTGAGATGGATCGTCGGCTTCCTGATGTCGGCATCAACCAGCAGGACTTTACGCTCGGCATGCGCGAACGCGATGGCAAGGTTGCACGCCGTCGTCGATTTTCCCTCGCCGGGGTTCGGGCTGGTCACCAGGATGTTCTTGAAGCGGCCGGCCGCCTCATCGATCTTCAGATTGGTGCGGAGCCGTCGATAGGCCTCCGCATAGGCCGAGAAGGGCTCCGCGATCGACACGAGCGGCGGGGCCGATGGGTCGCCGTCGGTCGGCGCGCAGGAAGCGTATGACAGGACCTTGTACCCTTTGCGCTTCAGATCGTCGGGCGTGTGGATCCGGACGTCGATGTACTCGCGCATCAGCACCACGCCGACGCCAAGAGCGAGGCCGATCAGGGCGCCAAGCATAATGTTGATCGAAAGGACCGGCGAAACGGGAACCGCGGGCACCGCGGCCTTGTCCACAACGCCGACATTGGCAAACTCCGACTTCTCGACGATTGAGACCTCGTTGAATTTTTCGTCGACCATCAGGTAGAGTTTCTCCGCGCTCAACCGGTTACGCTGGAGGTTCGCAAGGTCGATGCTCTTCCGCGGGATTTGTCCGAACTCCGACTCGTACTGACGGATCACGTTGTTCAGCGCGCTCTTCTTCGATTGGAGCGCCTGGATCTGCATCTGCGTTTCGAAGATCTTCTGTCGGGCTTGCGTGAGGTACCCAGCCGGGTCCGCCTGCATCGATCCGATCTCTCCGGACGGACTGGTCTGGAGGAAGCTGGAGGTCCGCTCGTCGAGTTTCTTCTGCAGGTTGTTGATCTGGCCTTCGATTTCTTTCAGCTTCTGGCTGTAAATCTCCTTGCCGACAGCCGACAAATCAGTATTCATCAGGACGTCGCGCTGGACCTGCAGACTTGCAAGCTGCTCCTGGATGCGTCTGATGTACGGGTCATTGGCCTGCTTGATGACCTTGGCCGCTTCGCGTTCCTGTTCGGGGAGGCGCTCCTGGTAGGTCGCGAGCGTCTTGGTCAGCGACTCGATCTCGATGTCCACTCCGTCGCGGCTGGCTTCCAATGTCGACAACTGCTGCGTGACACGACTGGCCTGCGCGTCGAGCGACACGACGCCCGAGGATTGCATGTAGTTCTTCAACTCGCTCTCTGCCTTTTCGAGCGCCTGTCTCTTTGCGTTCACCTGTTGCTGCAGGAACTCGCGGAGCGACTTCGACCGCATCCGGGTGATGCTCAGCTCATGCTCCTGGAACACTTCCGCGAAGGTGTTCGCCAGGATGGCGGATTCGCGCGCGTCGGCACTTCGCGCAATGATGCGGATGACGTCCGACTCCCGTTCCGGGGCGAAGTCCATGGCGCGCCGCACGCGCCCCGCAACCGCCCCGACCGACGCCAGCGTTTGCCGGCCGTCCTGCCCCGCGGAGCGGACAACCGGCAGGGTCTCCTTCCTCTGGTCATCCAGGTACGGATTTTCCAGCAAGGTCTGTGCGACCGCCTCGGCCAGGAGGCGAGACTTCAGGATCGCCAACTCGTTGGCGATCTTGCTCTCGCTTATGTCGCGGGGGCTTTCCGAAATCGACATCGAGCCGAGCTGCTGCTTCATGTTCACGAGCACGAGCGAGCTCGATTCGTAGACCGGGCGCGAGATCAGCGTATAGATCAGCATCACCAGGACGCAAACGCCGAACGAGATCAGGATGATCCACTTGCCGCGCAGGAGCGTCGACAGGTATTCCTGGATCGAGAAGCCCGTCCCGGCGCTCTCGGATCCGTCGTAGGGCATGTCGGGGAGATTGGTGTTCATGGGGACACTCGCACGAAAATGAGAACTGGGACCGCGCCGTTCGACTTCGGTGCGCGGTGTTTGCTATCGGGTTCGACCATAGTCCAGCACGGTTGTGACGGTGGCCGTAATGACCGCAACGGAAGTCAGAATGCCGATGATATCCCGGATCGTCACCCAGGACGACCTGTCGATGACAATCGTATCGCCGGGCTGCAGGACAAGGCTCGATTCGTTCACGCGGTAGAGGTCGTCGAGGTTCACGGTATACTCCCCCCGCGTGATGCCCGATTCCGTCTTGAGGAACCGGGTGATGCGGACCTCGTCGATGTCCGCATCCGGCGCCGGCCCTCCCGCCAGGGAGATGAGCTCGATCAGGTTGGTCGTGATGGAAACTTCATACCGTCCGGGGTGGGTGATCAGCCCCCAGACATTTACCTGCATCGTCAGTTCTCCCGGCTTGGCCAGGGAGTAGTACGAGGGCGTGGCCGTCGCGGGCTGTGTCGTGGAGACCCCCCTCTCGAGGATTTGCGCGCTGCTGCCCGCAGCGAGAAGGGCGAACGATGCCGAGAGGATCAGGCATCGGATGACAGGGGAGCGTCGGTTCATGGTCGTGCAGCAAATGATGGTGATTGTATGAACGAATACCCCCTCAACGGCGCGCGTTGACGGGGGTATTCTTGTCCTGGGTGACTGGAACTGAAGGTGCGTTCCTACTTGAGCAATACCATCTTCTTCAGGTCGGATTTGGCAAAACTCTCCAGCCGGAAGAAGTACACCCCGCTGGCGAGCCGGGAGCCGTCAACGCGCACCTTATAGTACTGTCCCGCCTCGGCCATGCCGTCAAACAGCGTTGCGACCTCTGCGCCGAGGATATTATAGAGGCGGAGGGTCGCCCGCCCCGTGTTCTCGACCGAGAACTTGATTTCTGTCGTCGGGTTGAAGGGGTTCGGATAGTTTTGCATCAGCGCAAACACGATCGGCGCCCGCTCCTTCACGTCGGTCGTCCCCGACGTGGCAACCGGCTCGCTGTAGTGGACTGTTCCGTCCCTGTCGATCTGCTTCAGCCGGTAATAGTAGCTCCCCGATCCGGCGGTCGCATCGGTGTACGTGTAACTTTGCGGTTCGATCGTTGTGCCGTGGCCCGGTATGAAGCTCCCCGCCAGCGAGGCAAACCCCGACGTCTTCTCCGAAGATCGCTGGACTTCGAAGCCATAGTTTTCGGTTTCGCTCAGTGTCGACCAGGTCAACTTGACCGAGTTCGCCGACACTACCGCCGCAGAAAAACTCGCAAGCTGGATGGGGAGAGGAGATGTATTGAGGTTGTTCAGCGTGCCAGCGGGGACCGTGTTCGTCTCGTCATCCAGGAACACGACCGTCGCACCACTGTTCCATTGCAGGTTGGACGCCCCGGCAGGGTTAGTTGTCGTAAATCTGATGGTAGCGACGTCGGTGTATGTCGTCGCTACCGTCCCGCCAGGTGTGGTGTTCAGCTCGATGTTGACCGAGCGGCTGTTGCCAGCCCCCCCGAGATTCATCGGCTGATAGTTCCCACCACTGAAGTTGTGTGCAGTGAGTAGGGTGGGGTTGCTCAGCGCCGTCGCATCAAAAGAGAAAATGAGGTTCGACGTGCCAATTGCGAAGCTTGAACCGTTTCCCTTAATCTGCACTTTCACATCGAAGTTCACACCGTCATTCAGCATGACAACGAACTGCGCGTCAAACGAACTCGGTTGTGCCATTGCCGAAATCGAACACATGCACGCCAGCACCAGCGCCAACAGTGCGATTCCCCTCGGTTTCATTGGCTCTTCTCCTATCGTGAACAATCATTAAAGGATGTGGACTCTGCAAATGGGCCGTCGGTGATCATGGGACTTGGCTCAAAATGCCGTTGTTGACGCGCCAATAGGTGTTTCTGTCAATCGCATTGACTGTCCCGTTGAGATTGAAATCCCCTGTGTAATAGCCATTGATACTACCGTTCTGCACTCGCCAAACACTGTTTCTGTCTACTGCATTGATCGACCCATCGCCATTGCCGTTGCCTGCAATCATGCAGAATGCCGATCCCACTTGAACCATCGGGTTCGTCCCATACGCTTGCGCCTGCCCCGTCGTGAAATCGTACAGCGCGCTGTTATCGCTGATGGGAACCGCCGCGGCACTCATGATGGCCAGGTGATTGCGATGGCGAACCACAATATAATAGTTGCCGGGATCAAATCCCGAAAAATGTAACGGGCTCGCACCGGGGGTCTCCTTGATCGAACCGTCGGCAAGGAGGAACCCCGCCCGGGTAGCAAACTTGGTGCTTGCTGCGGTCCCGGTCCTGAGCTCCACCAGGACCCAGTCGACCACCGCATTCGGCACGGGACTGTTGTTTTCCGTCCCGGCGTAATTCCAGGGGGCGACATTGTACGGCTGCGACGTGGGGACATAGCCGTTCTGGCGCAGCGTCGAATCCATGTCCGTGCCGTTGTACGCACCCTGCAGGTAGACCTTCGTATTGACTATCAGGTCTGAGGGGACCGAACCGCCGATGAGGACGCCGCCCGGCGAAAGGTTGACCACCTGAGGGAGCGGCTGCCAGTTTTCGTCGTTCACAACGATTGAGGAGAGCTTGAGGCTGTCAAAGCCGTCCTGCTCGGCTCGGAACTTCATGATGAACAGCGTGCTCACGTACGGAACGCTCCCCGTCGGTCCTGCTCCGCTCGTCCCCCCGTTGAGCGAATCGATGACAGTGATGGTGTTTGTGGGACTCGCCGGAGAGATCGAGAATGTCTCATTCTGGCCCGGCCCGATCTTGTTGAAGAAGAACGCCCCCGGGATTTCACCGTCCTGCATGGTAAGAAGGGTATCGTTCCAGGAGAGCGTCACGCGTGTTTCACGAACCTGTCTGCTCGGCGGCACAAATGCCATCACGGAGAAGTATGCGTACTGACCCACGGACATCTTGTAGCCGTATGGGAAGATCGCAATATTCGTGTTGGGAGAGTTGTCAAACCAGTTTGTGGAATCCACAACCCCCTGGAAATCCGTTGGGTGCAACACCCCGCCAGGTCCGTCGTGACCCTGGAACCAGTTATAGTGCGCTTCGAGCGTCTCCGCCGGGGTGGTGTTGCTGATAAACTTGTCTCCCCCGAGCGTCGTGTTGAAGGCGTTGAAATTCGCATGCGACGTCGCAGCACCTGAAGAGATCTGGAGGCTCCACGTACCCGGATCCAGAAGCGTGTTCGCCTGCACGATGTTGCTCATGGAGGCACGGTACACGGTGCCGCTGATCCGGATATTGTACGTGTTGCTGTCAAGTTCGTTCCCCGTGAGGGTGTTGAAGCGACAGCTCACCAGCTCGATGCCGCATCCGTTGAGCCCCGTGTGTCCCGAAATATGGAGCGAGTGAATCAGGTTGTTGTCGGAATTCGTCAGTGATACGCCGCTGCCCGAGTTGTTGACGCAGGAGAAGTACCGGAACTGCGAATTGGTCGTCGTCCCCGCAAGTCCGTTGACCGCGTTGGTCAGGATGACGTTCTTGATTCGGATGTAGGCTGAGTTCACGGTGATGCAGTTTCCAGTCCCGCTGCCGTTGATGGTCGGCAAGACCCCCGTGTTGCCGATCAGGTTCATCGCCTTCTCGATCACGACGTGCTCGAAATAGGTCCCCGGACCCACATCAACGCTGCCGGTGGCAGTGACGGCATCGATGGCATCCTGGATCCTCGCTGTGGAGTCGACGGTTGCTACGGTGAAAACGTCGCATCCCCGGATTGTGATGGGCGTAGCGGCGAGCTGGAAACTCGATACAGCCGGATTGCCGCTCCCGAAGATAAAGAGGGCCTTATTGACGGTGACGTTTTCTGCGAAAGGCCCGCCGGTAACAATGAGTGTGTCTCCGTTGACTGTTGCAGCATCGCTGACCGCGGCCTGGATGGTCGTATAGGGCCCCGAGCCAGCATGCGTCGTGTTGACAACATCCGCGCGCAATGTCTCTGCCGTCAGAAGAACAAGTGCGAGAACAACTATTCGTGCGGGCAGGCATGAACCGCCACCTCGCATATCAGTCTTCATGATACTTCTCCCTGCGAGAATGTGTATGAAGTGAAGATTCCATGGACAGCGTTGAACCAAAACCTGGATGCGCCCCCGGTGTGAAGCGGGGCGCTGAGGGGGAGAACACGCAACTCGGTATGGACGTAAAACTACGTCGAATTTCTCTGAGCCGGTGTGCTCCAGAACACGCTTTTTCGACAGCCCGCTACTTCAGCAGCAACATTTTGCGCGTGAAGCTCGGGCCTGCGTCGGTTCTGAGACGCACGAGGTACATGCCAGTCGCAACGGGTGCGCCGTGCGTTCCTCGACCGTCCCACGTGAACCAGTACCTGCCACCCTCCAGCGCGCCGTCATACAGCGTAGCAACCTCCTCTCCCAGCACATTATAAATGATAAGCGATACCTGTGCGAGGCGAGGAACGGACACGGGTAACGTGGTCGATGGGTTGAACGGATTCGGGAAATTGTATCCCAGCGCGAACTCCTTCGGGAGAACAGCGTCCAACCGCTCGCGCACAGCAGCCGGAGTCCCGATCACCACCGTGAATCGCGACGTGTCCGTCGGCGGCGAGAACACGTATTCCGCATTCGAGCGAAGATCGAACGACCTGGCCCGCCCTTCATCGATGAGGTACACGTTGAGCTCCTGCGGCACGGCCTCAACCCCCGCAAACGTCAGCGTGGCCCGTTCACCATGCTTCATGACGACATCGAACCCCCATGATTCGACGTCATTGATGACAGGGCGGAAGTCGGCGGCAAAGACGTGGAACACTGGATCCCATTCCGGCCGGCTAAAGAAGGCCATGGGGATGCTCCCGATCGCGCGCGGCTTCCGGTAATCCAGCGCATCTTCCCCTCGCAGTGCGCCGGGAGCAACCCCCAGAGAGAGCGAGCGGTCGATGTACCCCTGCGCCCGGAGTTCGACGCCGACCAGCCACGAGCCCTGTTGAGCTGCGACGGGAGCGGCTTTCGGCGTGCTCACTGCCGCGCTGAACGGAATTCTGAGCGACGTGCGGACAGGAGGCGACTGGTTGAAGACGTAGTAACCAAGGTAGGGTTCCATGACCGCCGGCTGTACAAACGAGGTGTCTCCCGTCCACTGGTGGATCGGTTGATTGAACCCGACGTTTGCGGCACGCACCAGCGACCACTGTACCGGGATGGGATACGGATTGGTGATCAGGTTCCAATTGGCGTGCAGCGGGATGGACACCGCGCCGGAAGTATCGAGCGGTATGGACGGGACAGTGGTGTTGAACATCCACGCGCCCCGCTTGATCAACCAGAAACCGCGCCCCGCCGAAGCCTGGAAATTCGCTCCGCCGTCGTACTCCTCGTAGTAGTTGGGCGTCGGTGCGCCGTTGTCCCAGAACATGCGCCAGTCTTCGCCGTAGCTTCCAGGAATGTACGCTCCGATCAGTGTCGTGCTCGCGCCGGGGAGCCCGATGATCCTGTAATCTTTCGGCTGGTAATCCTTCTGAGAGGGGAGTGTCGGGAATGCGATCGTATCGCGTATGGTAAACGTCGCCGGATACGCCGACGCCGTGACAGTGAATACCGCACTCGGCGATGAACCGCCGCCGGGCGCAGGATTGATGACGACCGCATTGGCCGGCCCGAGAGGGGCCGCCCCGCCGATAGTGACATTGACGGTAATCCGGGTTGCGCTGTCAACCGTTGTGGAATTGATCGCAAGCCCGCCGATCTGCACCGTGCTGACCCCGCTGATGTACCCCGTCCCCCGCATGACGATATTCAGCGTCTGGAAGCGGCCGCCGCTGTCCGGAGCAATCGACGTGATGGTCGGGAGCGGATTGCTCACGAGGAACGCGTTGGCGAGTGAAGATGTGCCGCCGCCAGGAGGCGCATTGATTGCAGAAACGGTGTGCTGACCCGTGAATGCCGTCGCACGGATCGTGATGTACGCTATGAGATCCGCGGGCCCGGTGATCTTCAGGGAATCCACCACGATCGATGTGTCGCCGAAGCTCACCGACGTTGCGCCTGCGATATAATCGAACCCGCCGAAGGTGATCGCCAGATGTTCCAGCCTGTTCCCTCCAGACACCGACAGCGTGGTGAGGGTTGGCGCGGGGTTCCTGACGCTAAACGCACCTGGGAGCGTGTCGCGTCCTCCACCGGGACCTGCGTTGATGACGACGACGTCATGAGGTCCCGTGGGGGCGGTCGCGAGAATGGAGATGTTTGCCGTCAGGCCCCCCGAACTGTCGACGACGATTGTGTTCGTCACGATCCCCGGCCCCATGTTCAGCGACGTGACGCCCTGTATGAAGTTTGCTCCTCGCACATGGAGGTTCAGGACCTGAAGCCTATTGCCCGTCGTGTCGGATAACCCCGTGACGGACGGGACCGGGTTGTTGCCGATGGTGAACAACCCTGTCCCCGTCGCAGAGCCGCCTCCGGGGGGAGCGTTGAACACCGTGACATCCCGCGGTCCTTCCACGGCGTTGGTGTCAATCCGTATGTTGGCAAAGAGCTGGGTCGACGCATTGACTGTCACGGAGTTCACCGTGACCCGAAGCCCGAAGCTCACGCTCGTGACGCCTGCAAGGAATCCCGTGCCGTTGACAGCCACGTCAAGCGTCTGTCCTCTCCTCCCGCCGGGGGGGGTCACCCCCGTAACCGTCGGGATGGGGTTCACGATCGCGAACTGGTTGCTGGTGCCGGTTTCCGCGCCGCCGGTTCTTGTGGCTGTGACCGTGTAGTTCCCCGCTCTCGTGAATACCAGGCCGGCCAGGTAGACGCCGTTGCCGAATTGTCCCGTCGTGCCGCCACCCTCAGAGAGCGGCCCCGTGGAAGTGATATTGACGGTCCCTGCAAACGTGGGGACCAGGTTGTTATTCGAGTCTCGAGCCGAAATGAGCGTCGCGACCGTCGCCCCAACAACCTGCTGGCCAATCGGCCCTCCTCCCCCGCCCTCCACCCAGAACTTGGAGAGCACGCCTGCGGTGTTGGTGAGGTAAAACGCGGCCGCCGAACCGCCGCTCGGAACGGTAGCCGTGACCTGGTATGCCCCGGCCGTTCTGTTGGCCTTGACCACAGAGGATAAGGCGATGCCTCCCGTATCGGTACGGGCCGTATCAACCCTGGCAGTGTCCAGTATCCCCCTCACGAAAGTGGCGCTCGCACCCGACGTTGGAGCGCTGAATGTCACGAGGACATTCGGCACGGCATTGCCGATCAGGTCCGTGACTTTCGCACCGAGCCGAAGCGGGAACTGCGTGAGTACCTGCGTGGTTTGTGGCGTTCCCGAGTTTGCCACAACACCGGCAACAGAGCCGGGGAGATTCCGCAGGCTGTAGGATGCAGGCGTTGTCACGCCAGCAACCGTTGCCGTCACGGTGTACGACCCGGATTGGTCGTTCGCCCGTACCGGCGGAGATGTGGCGATACCGTTCGAGTCGGTGTTAACGGTTTCAAAGCCTTCGAACGAGGCCGTCGGACCGGATGTCGGAGCGTTAAACGTCACCGCCGCACCGATGACAGCGTTGCCGTTCACATCTCTGACCCGGGCAATGAGTCGCTTCGCGAACAGCGTCGTGACCTGCGTGCTCTGCGGCGTGCTGCCGGTGTCCGCAATAATGCTCGACGGGGCCCCTGCCGTGTTCGTCAGGACGAAGAGCGCGGGGGCTGCAATGCCGCTCACCCGGGCGGTGTCGCGATAGGTCCCTGCGACGGAATTCGCAGTGAACACCGGCGAACGGGCAGTGCCCAGACTGTCGGTCAGTGCGGGGTTCGCCCCTGCGCCGAAGGTGCCGGAGGCACCGGTAGTGGGAGCGCGGAAAGTGACCTGGACATTGGACACCGGGTTCCCCGATGAGTCTCGGACCGTCGCCTCGAGACGGGAAGCATAGGCAGTATTGACCGGCGCACTCTGCGGGGTCCCGCCAGTCGCCGTAACAGTCCTCGGTGTCCCCGGAACAACAGTGACCACACCAGACGGAATCGGTCCCAGGCCCCCCGAGTCGGCCCTGATCACCGCGGTCCCTGCAAGGTGGCCGACAAACCGGGCGCTCCTTGCCGGAAATCCCTCCCCCGGGGTTAGGTCTGTGCGGATGACTCCGCCGGTCTCGCTCTGTATCGTCCAGACGGCATTTGAGTTGCGGACAAAGTTGCCGGCCAGGTCGCGTGAGATCGCATAGACCGTGATTCCTGATCCCGAAGCGATGGTCGTATCAGGAAGAACGACACCCGTTCCGTTGGCTGCGGTCTCGACCTGGATGACGGCAGGATTCCCCGCAACCACGACCGTGAGTGTATCCGACGTGACAGACGTAAGACCGCTGATCGTAGCAACGATCTTGGCCTTGCCGACGAGCCGGCCGGTGAATGTGGAACTGGGGCTGTTTGGACCACCCTGCCCCGGGTTGAGATCCGACTGTAAGACGCCGCCGGAAATGATCTGGAGCGACCAGCTGGCTGAGGCGTTGTTAATGAAATTCCCAAGCGCGTCACGCCGAATTGAATAGACTGTGATCGATGTGCCTGACGAGACGTTCTGTTTGCCAAGGAGGGTACCCTGGCCGTCCAACTGCGTCTCCACGCGCACCTGCGTCGCTGCGCCAGGGTTCAGGAGAAACGCGTTGCTTGTACCCGTTTCCGACCCGCCGCTACGGGTAGCGACGATTGTGCGGTTCGCTCCTGCAATAGTCAGCGTGACGCCCTGGGATGCAAGCACGCCGTTGGTGAACTGTCCGCTTGTCAACGGGTCTCCCTGCAGTCCCCCTGTGGGCGAGGTCAGTACCACTGTCGACCCGGCCCCGGTAAAGCTCGTCACCGTGTTATTATTGAGGTCCCGTGCGGTGATCCTGATACTGAATGGCGTTCCCGCTGTCTGTGCGGGAATTGCGCCCCCGCCCGCGGCCTCGACGAGGAAATTGTTGAGGGCCCCAGGATTTACGGTGAAGACATTGCTTGTACCCGCTTCCGTCCCGCCGAATCTGGTCGCGGTGATCGTAAAATTCCCGGTATTCGAAATCGCAACTTGATGTGACGCAAGCACGCCGTTGGTGAAGGGGAGCGTGTTCCCCCCGCCGAGAGAGAGAGTCCCTGTCGATGTGATGACTGCCTGTCCGTTAAAGGTCGTCACCGTGTTGAGATTCGCGTCGCGAGCGGTGATTCTAATATTGAACGACGTCCCGGCAATCTGCGCGGGGATTGCTCCTCCCGCTGACGATTCCACAAGGAAGTTGTTGAGCGCCCCGGCACTCACCGCCACCGCGGTTGACGTGTCCGGCGTCAGAGCACCGCTTGAGAACCGGATGGTAATTGTCTGCGCGAGGTTGTAGGAGAGGTTGGTGTAGGTAGCCACGCCGGCAGATGCCGTGGCGGTCGTTGTCCCTCCCAGGGTCCCTGTTCCACCGAGCTGATTGGCGGTGACGACGGTAGTGTTGTCCGTTGTTCGAAGATTACCGAACGCATCCTCGATCCTGACCGCCGGCTGAGGTGAAAACGGCGTTCCGGCAGTCGCGGTGGCGGGAGGCTGCGTTGAAATCGTCAGTCGACTCGCTGCGGCCGGACTCACGACGACGTTGTTCGATGTCGCGCCCGTCAGGGTTCCACTTGTGAAGCCAATCGTGATCGTGTTGGCGACCGTGTGAAAAAGGTTCGTGAAGGTCGCGATGCCGCCCGAGGGGGTGACGGAGAGGGTACCCTGCAGGGTTCCGGCTCCGCCCGATCGTGCCGCAGTCACTGGTGTGGAGTACGCCGTTATCAAATTTCCAAACGTATCCTCCACACGAATCACCGGCTGCGTAGCAAACGCTACACCCGCAGTTGCGGATGGTGAAGGTTGAGTTGCGATGGTGAGCTGGGCCGCTGTGGCGGGGCCGACGACGACGCTGTTTGAAGTGTCGGGCGTCAGCCCTGTGGCTGTGAACCGTATGGTGATGGTTTCCGCAATATTGTATGACAAATTGGTGAAGGTCGCTACACCATTGACAGTTGAAGCGGTGGTAATCCCCTGCAACGTCCCGGTGCCGGTCAATCTTGCCGCGGTCACCGTCCTCCCGTTGTCGGTGGAAACAAGGTTGCCGTTGTTATCCTGGACCTGCACCACCGGCTGTGTGGCAAACACCACCCCAGCCGTGGCAGCGGCCGAGGGTTGTGTCGTGATGACCAGGCGCGCTGCCGCGGCAGGGACGATGTTGAATGCGGCGGACGTCGCACCGGTAAGCGGAGGAGCGCTTGAAGCGACAAGGGTATATCCGTTGCCCGTCCGGTTTATCGACAGACTGCTGAACGTCGCGATCCCCCCCACCGCACTGACTGGCCCTCCGCCGGAGAGAGAACCTCCACCGGGATTCGACCCGATTGCCAGGTTGACGCCCCGGGTATCGGTGGTCACCAGATTACCGTTGGCATCCTCAATACGCACCGTCACAGGGGGTGTGATCGTTGCGCCGGCGACAGTATTCGAAGGCTGAACGCCGAAGGTCAAACGGGAGGCCGCTCCCGCCGTGATGTTGAACGCTGTCGAAGTCTCTCCCGTGAGTACCGGTGAGCTCGACGCAACCAGCGTGTAGCCGTTGCCGGTCAGGTTGATGGAGAGCCCGCTGAATGTCGCCACTCCTCCTACCGCCGCTATCGGCCCGCCACCGGTGAGTGTCCCGCCGCCGGGATTCGTGCCGATGGCCAGACTCACATTGCGGGTGTCCGTCGTAATGAGGTTTCCCAGAGCATCCTCGATCCTCACCGTTACCGCAGGCGACATCGTTGCCCCGGCAACCGTGTTCGAGGGCTGCTGAAGGAACGTCAGCTGGGAGGCCGCTCCTG
>JBFLYO010000014.1:70963-89100 GCA_040756745.1 Bacteroidota bacterium | reverse complement strand
GGGACGATCTGCCACGACACGCCATACTTGTCTTTCAGCCAGCCGCACTGTTCCGATTTCGGGTCTGCCGAGAGCTTTTCCCAGTAATAGTCAAGCTCTTCCTGTGTATCGCAGTTCACGACAAACGAGATAGCCTCGTTGAATTTGAAGAGCGGCCCCGCGCTCATCAGTTGGAACTCCTGGCCGAGGAGTTCGACCGACACAATCTCCACGGTGCCGGAGGGGGTGTTCTCGAACTTTGTGGACTCCTTGATTTTCGAGCCCTTGAGTACCGAGGCATAGAACTTTGCCGCCTCGGTGGCTTCCTTGTCGAACCAAAGGAACGGGGTGATTTTTTGCATGGCGCGCTTCACCTTTCTGGGATGTGTTGCGGTTAGTCCACGACCTGGAATATCTCTCTGCGCCCGGTCAGATACATTTCGGTGTATTTCGACATTTCCTCGGCAACCTTTGGATCCATCCTGGGGTCCGGCTTGCCCGATTTGTACTCTTCCATCTGGCGCTCAAAGTCAGCCAGACTCTCGACCTCCGTTTCGACGACGACGGTGTTATAGGGTCCGGCCAGGTCGGTCATGACGCGGATTTTGGGATCGCTGCCAAACCCCTTCTTGAACAATTTGGCGAGTTTCGAGGCCTGGCCCGGTTTAGCGGTGAAGACTTCGCGGATGATGAGCATGATCTCTCCTCCTCTTCTAAGATGGCGATTTCACCGGAGTTAGTCTCCGCGTTTCTCTTCTTTGCTCTCTTATGGTCGATTGAGTTCACTATCCTTCGACAAGCAGGTCTTTACTAAACAGACAGGCCGATAATGCGGGTTCCGTATCTAGAATCGATTGTCTAAGGGGGAACGCTGATTTCGATCCTGTAGGCTTTTCTTAAGCTGGTTGGTGTTGACTCTTTTTTTCTGTATGTCTACATTAAGTCCAGAAAAATCGATTCACCACGATGGACGCGATCATCAAATATATCCGGGAACGTAAGGGATACGGCCGCATGAAGGATATGAAAGCCGCTGGATTCCAAACCCGCGATATCCGCAGACTCGTTCAGGACGGCCAGCTTGTGAAAGTGAAAGCGGGGCTCTATCGCCTCGCCGACATCACCCCAGCAGAAACGACTGGCCTAGTCGAAATTTGCCTTGCCATGCCAAAGGCGGTCATTTGTCTCACGTCGGCACTCGCGTACCATGACCTTACAACCTTTGTCCCTACGGTGATTACTTATGCAATTCCGACGTCGGACAAGCCGATTGACCTTGCCTATCCTCCAAGCGAAGCATACTTCTTCTCCGAGAACCAATACAGGACAGGCATCGAACATCACGAATCGAAGGCCGGGCATATCCGGATTTACGGCCCGGAAAAGACTGTTTGCGATCTTCTTCGGTACCGGTACAAGCTCGGTGAGGATCTTGCCCTTGAGGGCCTCAAAGAATACCTGAAGCGTCGCAAGCGCGATCTCAACAAGCTCATGAAAGTTGCCGAGGTCTGCCGCGTAAAGGGAATAGCTACACAATACGTAAAGGCCATTGTCGGATGATGAGGAAGCCGGCAAACATATCAGCCTCAGTACTGGCCCGGCTCAAGAATGTTGCGAGCCAAGGGAATGTCGATTACAATTTCCTCTTGCTTCGGTACATCCAAGAGAGATTTCTCTCGCGTCTCGCCCTGTCAGGTTACGTCAACAAATTCGTCTTGAAGGGAGGATTCCTACTTCTCGGATATAGCATTGACAAAGCCAGACCGACACGAGACATAGATTTCCTCGGCGTAAACGTTTCAAGCGATCGAAAGAATCTTGAAGAGGTTACCAGGGAAATCGCCTCCATCAACATTCCCGACGGCACGGCATTTCTGCCTGAATCCGTGAAGAGCGAGGCTATCAAGGAAGATGCCGATTACGAAGGCGTTCGGATCAGGATAACCGCGAAGATCGGATCGGCACGAAATACAATTCAAATAGATTTTGGGTTCGGCGATATCGTCAGTCCTCATCCAGTTCAAATGGATTACCCAACCCTGCTGACCACAGAAACGGTGAAGGTTCTCGCCTACTCTAAGGAAACAATTGTCGCAGAGAAGTTTGAGGCCATTGTGAAGCTCACAACCTTCAATACGCGAATGAAAGACTTCTACGATATCCAGTTTCTGGCAAGTGAATTCGATTTCGGAAGTACTTTGCTTCAATCGGCGATTGAGCACACTTTTGAACGAAGGCAGACAGGTTTGAACGACGCTCGTGAATTGCTTGAGTCTGACCTTGCGGGCCAGGCCAATTTCCAACGCCATTGGGAAGCTTTTAAGAAACGAACACGGCTGAGGACCAATGAGGATTTCAAGGCTGTTTTTGAGGAAATCCGTACATTTCTCTCTCCGGTCGTAACGGCAGCGCTCGAGGGAAAGACGACGGGTTACAATTGGAGCTCAAAAGGCAAGAGGTGGGCGTAGCGCATTCTACAGGCAGTTTCTTTCATCGGACCAGTGGATGAGCGGTTTCCAATGAGAAGGTACCATGTCGAAATTCAGAAAACCTGAACAACAGCAGCCCTTAGAAAAGAAGCTCTGGGCTGCCGCCGACAAGCTCCGAAAAAACATGGATGCGGCGGAGTACAAGCATGTTGTGCTTGGGCTCATCTTCTTGAAATATATTTCAGATGCATTCTCTGAACTGCACGAGAAACTCGTCGAGGGGGAGGGAGAGTACGCGGGAGCGGATCCCGAAGACAAAAATGAGTACACCGCTGAGAAGGTGTTTTACGTTCCCCCCTCCGCACGCTGGAAATGGCTGCAGGCTCGGGCAAAACTCCCCACAATAGGCAAAGACGTTGACGATGCGCTGCTTGCGATTGAGAAGGACAACCCCTCGCTGCGGGGAGTTCTGCCGATTGTCTTTGCTCAGGAGAAGCTGGACAAGCAATCGCTTGGCGGGCTTATTGACCTTTTCTCAACGGCGACCATCGGGACGAAGGAAGCTCAGAGCAGGGACGTGCTCGGCAAAGTGTATGAGTATTTCCTCGGGCAATTCGCACTTGCGGAAGGGAAAAAGGGGGGACAGTTCTACACTCCCACGCACGTTGTACAGCTTCTCGTCGAGATGTTGGAACCGTACGAAGGCCGTGTATTCGATCCGTGCTGCGGTTCCGGCGGGATGTTCGTGCAGAGTGAGAAGTTTGTGAAAGCGCACCAGGATCACTACAAGAAGAAAAAGAACGGGCTCACTCTGAAGCCCGAGGACAGGATTTCGATTTACGGGCAGGAGAGTAACCAGACGACCTGGAAGCTGGCGAAGATGAACCTTGCCATCCGGCACATCGACGGCACCAACGTGAAGTGGAACAACGAAGGCTCATTCCTGAACGATGCGCACAAGGATTTGAAGGCCGACTTCATCCTTGCCAACCCGCCGTTTAACGACAGTGACTGGTCGGGCGAACTGCTTCGCGATGATGGGCGGTGGAAGCCGTGGGGCGAGTCGCTTGTGCCGCCGGTGAATAGTGCCAACTACGCGTGGATATTGCATTTCCTGTATCACCTTGCACCGAATGGAAGAGCAGGGTTTGTGCTGGCTAAGGGATCCCTCACAAGCAAGACGAATAACGAGGGGGACATTCGGAAAGCGCTCATTGAGCATGACGTGGTGGAGTGTATTGTGAATCTTCCTACGAAGCTTTTCCTGAACACGCAGATCCCGGCATGTCTCTGGTTCATAACGCGGGACAAGAGACGCAAAGGGGCGATTCTCTTTATTGATGCCCGCAATATGGGGTTCCTTGTGAACCGTCGGAATCGGGAGTTGTCGGATGAAGACATTGGGACGGTCGGAAAGACCTTCCATAGCTGGCGCACGGGAGAGGACGGGTACAAAGACGTCCCGGGGTTCTGCAAGAGCGCGTCGCTGGACGATGTTAGCAGACTCAACCACGTGCTCACGCCGGGACGCTATATTGGCCTGCCGGATGACGAGGATGACTTCAATTTTGTAGAGCGGTTCCTTGATCTGAAATCCCAACTCGAGGCGCAAATGATGGAGGAAAATATGCTGAGCGAACGAATACGACAAAACCTCTCGAAGATCATTGGTAACGTGAACGGCGATGCGTGAGCGGAGGCATAGCGAGCTGGGTGAGATGCCGGCGCACTGGGAGTGCTTACGGTACGAGCAATTGATCCTACCTGGGGGGTTGTCGTATGGTATTGTTCAACCTGGTTCCCATTTTCCAATCGGCGGTGTTCCAATTGTACGTGTAAACAACATCAAGCAGGGTCGGATCGTCAAGAATGACGCTCTATTCGTGGAACGGGAGATAGAGGAAAAGTATTCGCGCACGAGATTGAGGGGAGGAGAGCTTCTGATCACTGTCGTCGGAATTGTTGGCCAATGTGCAATCGTACCCGAGGATATGGCGGGATGGAATGTGGCGAGGGCCGTGAGCGTTTCTAGAATCGCTCATGAATTTGACGCGCGATTCATTTCGTATTGTTTTCTGCATGAACCTGTGAGGTATCAGGTTTATAGCCACACCATGGATACTGTACAACCAACGTTAAATCTCTCGGCGCTCAAGCAGGTATGCCTGCCGGCGCCACCGTTGGGTGAGCAGCGCGCAATTGCCTCCGTGCTCAGCTGTCTGGATGACAAAATTGACCTGTTGCACCGGGAAAACACGACGCTGGAGCAATTGGCCGAGGCGGTGTGGAGGCAGTGGTTTCTGGAGGAAGCCAATCGATTGCAAGAAATTGCGCTCAAAGATATTGCTGACCACGTGAAGGAAAGCATCAGTCCATCGAAACAACCAACGCTTCTATTCTCGCATTACAGTGTTCCGGCATATGACAACGGCCGCGAACCTAAGAAAGAATTAGGCAAGAACATTTTGAGTAACAAGTTTCGTGTCATTTCGGATTCGATCCTGATCTCAAAACTCAACCCAAGATTCCCGAGAGTTTGGCCCGTGTTCGGCCAAATCGATGAGACTTTGTCGATATGCTCAACAGAGTTTCAAGTTGTGAAGCCAAAGAATAAGAACTATTTCGGTTTCATCTACTGCTTCTTGAAATCACCAGCAGTGACCCAAGAGTTAGAAAACGCCGTAGGCGGTACAAGTGGGAGCCATCAAAGAGTTGATCCCGAAGTCATCTTTGATCTCTCGTTTCCAAAGCCCCCTGACGACAAGAGTGAAGAATTCGCGAAGTTGACAAACCACTACTGGCTCAAGATTGACGAGAATCTTGATCAGATCCGCACGTTGGCGCAGATGCGGGATACACTGCTACCCAAGCTGATGAGTGGTGAAGTGAGGGTGAAGTACTAGCTTCAGAAGATGATGAGGAAACATGACCTAAAGAAGACTCAGGAGCGCGAAAGAAGTCGCTGTCTTAGAGCTATTCTTAATTCGCGGGCAAAAAGGAAAATAATCGTCGCGGGCCCTGGGACAGGGAAGACCTTCACTTTTAAGAAAGTTCTTGAACTAAGGAAGGGTGGCGAGAATATCGCAATGACGTTTATCCGAAAGCTCGCGGAAGATATGGACAAGTCATTGGGTCAGGTTGCTGAAGTAAAAACATTCCATGCATACTGCAAAAAGATTCTCCACCAGCAAAACGGAAGGGTCGAACTGGTACCATATTTGTCGGAAGTGATCGCACAGGATTCCAACATACTTGGGAAAGGGTTTTCAGCCTTCGACATGCAGTTTCAGTGCCTTCAGGTCGCCACTGATGACATCCGATTCTACCTCGAGAGAGGAGATTACTATGAGGTTGTATCGTTCAACGATTCCGTGTATCGGCTCTATAAAGCATTGAAAGAAAACGCCGACATTCTTCCGCAATTCCATCAAATATTGATTGATGAATTCCAGGATTTCAACATTCTGGAAGTTGCATTTATCGACGAACTGCAGAAAAGAGGCCCGATCATACTCGTTGGCGACGATGATCAAGCAATCTATGATGATCGATACGCTTCACCCAATTACCTCAGAACCAAGTTCAGATCCGGGGAGTACGAGACGTTTCAGCTGCCATTTTGTAGTCGCTGCCCTGATCCAATTGTAAGAGCAACAAATGCGATTATTCGCGCTGCGAAGAGGAAAGGGGCGCTGAAGGACCGTATCTCAAAACCTTTCGAATGCTATTTGGCCGACAAGGAAGTGGAGAATAGGCAGTACCCTAAGATTGTAATCGGGCGCTGCACGAATGCCCTTGCAGTTGCGAAGTATGTACGAAAGGTAATTTCAGGAGTTTCTGCGGCCGAAGTTGGCGAGTCTTGGATCGAAGGTAATGAATACCCAACCGTACTCATCGTTGGCCCAAAACAATACCTCGCGAAGATCGAGAAGGATCTAAAGAAAGTCTATCCGCAACTCAAATATGCGAAATCCGGAGACGTCGGTTATAGACTGGCGGATGGATACGAACAGCTTCTGAAGGTGAGAGACAGCAATCTTGGATGGAGGATTGTCGCCGAGTTCTCCGTTGATCAGGAACCCTTCGAGACCATGATCACGAAATCAATTGATGGGACACCATTCAAGAGTTTGTTGGACAAAGGCTTGCTATTGAGACAATTGGAAGTGCTGAAAATACTGAAGGCCTGTCGCAATGACGGCGTGGTTTCAGAAGTCAACAGACGGAAACTTGACAGAATCTTGGCTGGCAATGCTGACGAAGTTATAGACCGACTTTTTCCAACCGTTCAGGAAAAACTCGAGGTTGACCGAACTGCACCTTCAATTCTTCTAACTTCGTTCAAAGGCTGCAAAGGCCTATCAGCGGGGCATGTCGTCATTGTCGGGGCAAACAACGGTTCGATTCCAATGAATCCCGACAGGGTAAGAGATGTTGAAATCGGACAATTCATCGTCGCCCTCACCAGAACAAGAAAACAGTGCCACGTGGTTTCAAACAAGTGGTTATACGCCCCAAAAGACAATCACGGCAACTGGATTGCACCATTTGAGAAATCATCTTTCTTGGAGTTCATCCCCCCTGCCCTCATCGAGGATTTAGGCGAGTTGAATGCTACTAAGATTGATGCGTTGCAGTGATAAACTGACATAAGACGGCAGATTGGCTCGTCGACGCAAATATAGGACACGCTCTTGCCGAAGTTGATGAGTGGGCAGTTGCGGTTGAGGGAGAGGGCGCTGGCTGGTTGACGATGGACTGAATGTTTCCGTTATTACCATATGGCAAAATCCATCGAATCAAACATTAGACCTTCCCTGTTGATTTGGGCACGGGAAAGCATACGGCTCGGTGTCGAGGACGCGGCTGCCAAAGCGGGAATCGAGCCTGCCGTCTTGCGTGCCTGGGAGGACGGTAAAGAGCGGCCGAGTATTTCTCAATTGCGGAAGCTTGGCGAGGTGTATAAGCGTCCACTTGCCGTCTTTTTTCTCCCACAGCCTCCTCAGGGCTTTGACCCTCAGAAAGAATTTCGCCGCCTTCCCGGTCTGCTCCCCAAGCGGGAGTCGATGCAATTCCAAACCGTACTCCGAATGGCTCTGTATCGTCGTGAAGTTGCACGAGACTTGTACGAACGGCTCGGGGAGGCGGTTCCCGTCATGACCGCCAGGTTACATCCAGAGGAAGGTGAGGAAGTCGCTTCACAGCGTGTCAGGGAGCTCCTGGGTATCTCCTGGGACGAGCAGCTTGAGTGGTCAACTCCTCACATAGCGCTTCACATGTGGCGCACCAGCATCGAGGCGCAGGGAGTGCTTGTGTTTCAAGCATCTAAGGTCGAACTCACCGAGATGCGGGGAACAAGCATACCTCAAGGACCGCTGCCGGTCATTCTGTTGAACAGCAAGGACGCGCCGCACGGAAAGATTTTTACGCTCGTACACGAGTTCATCCACATTCTGTTTGCGAATGCCGGCTTCAGGACAAGTACGATCGAAGGAACGCGGCAGCCGGAAGATCAGGTTCTGGAACGAGCGAGTAACCGGCTTGCGGCTGCGGTGCTGATGCCAAGATCTGAATTCACCGCTGAGGTTCGGTCCCAACCGGACGTTCTCAGGGGAAGCGACGAATCGTTGCAGCACCTTGCAAACAGAATCAAAGTCAGCCCCGAAGCCCTTCTTAGGCGGATGCTTTCGCTCAGAATGATCAACGCGTCATTGTACAAACGAAAAAGGGCCGTGTGGCAAGACCGAACGTGGTTCAAGGCGACGTCGAGGGGCGGCCCACCGATTGAAATCCGAGTGATCGCTTCAGTTGGACGCCCGTTCGTTTCGATGGTACACGAAGGTTACCAACGAAATGCAATCAGCAGTTCCGAGGTCTCCGACTACCTCGGCATTCAGTTAAAGTATTTCGACAACGTCATCCGCGTACTGCACCACGCGCCATCAACCGTCTAACGCCCCCTCCTCGATGGCATATTGCGTAGATACGAGCGCGTGGCTAGACGGATGGCAACGGTTCTACCCGCCGGATGTGTTCCCCACTCTCTGGACTAAGATTGAGGAGATAGTCGAAGCAGGCGAGATCATTTCCAGCGAAGAAGTGTATGTCGAGCTGGCGCAGAAGTCTGACGATCTGCACACATGGATGAAGGCGCGGAAGGGCATGTTGATTCCGCTTGAGCCCGATATTCAACAGCGCGCCGCCGACATCTTAACAACCTATCCACGGCTCGTTGATACGTTGAGAGGTCGCTCGAAAGCTGACCCGTTTGTCATCGCGACAGCAATGGAGAGAAACGCGATTGTGGTGACCGGCGAAATTTTGACCGGTAAGCTGACTAAACCGCGGATTCCGGACGTTTGCCAGGCGATGAACGTTCGATGGTTGGGGTTCTTGCAGATGATTAGAGAACTCAACCTGAAATTCTAGATGATGTTCATTTGAAAACAGAGCAGTTTTCGATGTGGAAAACCCCGTAATCCGTTGTTTTACAATGGATTGCTTATTTGCAAGCAAATGCCTGAGATAACCGAAAACCAAATTGAAGAACTATCGATCCAAGGACTTCGAGCGCTTAGCTGGCATTACCTCCCCGGCCTCGCTATCGCTCCCGAGGCCACGAAATCCGAGCGAGAAACCTTCGAACAGGTTCTTCTTCTCGGCAGACTACGCCACGCAATCGCCCGTTTGAATCCGGCCATACCTGAGGAAGCCCGAGACCAAGGCCTTAACGCAATCCAACGCCTCACCTCCCCGCAACTGATCTCCAACAACGAGCTATTCCACCGGTACCTCACAGACGGCGTGCCTGTACAGTATCGCGACGGGAGCAGTGAACGAGGGGACTCCGTTTGGCTCATCGACTTCGCCAATCCCGATAACAATGACTTCCTGGTTGTCAATCAGTTCACTGTCGTTGAGAAGAATCAGAACAAACGCGCAGATGTGGTCCTCTTCGTAAATGGCATCCCACTCGTCGTCATGGAGCTCAAGAATCCCGCAGACGAGCAGGCGACAATACGGCGGGCGTACGAGCAGGTTCAGACTTACAAGGCCACAATCCCATCTCTCTTTGCATACAACGCGTTCTGCGTCATTTCAGATGGGCACGAAGCACGGGCGGGTACAATCTCGTCCGACTTCGGACGCTTCATGGCATGGAAGAGCCCGCCCCAACATCTTGGTCGGGCAGGCATCGACGGGTCGAAGGAGGCCTCGCCGTTCACTCCCCAGCTGGAAACGCTCATCAAAGGGATGCTGAACTGGACCACACTCCTGGACCTTCTGCGAAACTTCATCGTCTTCGAGAAAACAAAAAAGTTTGACAAGAAAACCGGCCTAATGCAGGTGGAGACCGTGAAGAAACTGGCCGCCTATCACCAGCACTTCGCAGTCAATAAGGCCGTGGAGAGTACGAAGAGAGCTGCGGCAGAACAAGGCACCCGCAAGGGAGGAGTTGTCTGGCATACGCAGGGGAGCGGCAAGTCTCTCTCCATGGCCTTCTTCGCGGGAAAGGTTGTTTCTGCGCTGGACAATCCCACCATCGTGGTGATCACCGACCGCAACGATCTTGACGATCAGTTGTTCGATACCTTCGCAGCATCCAAGCAGCTCTTGCGGCAGGAACCGGTGCAGGCTGAGAACCGGAATCACCTGAAGGAGCTCCTGAAAGTCGCCTCGGGCGGGATTGTGTTTACTACCATCCAGAAGTTCTTCCCAGCCAAACAGACGGCGGGCAGGCCCGAGGACAACAGCGAGTCGTACGAGTTGCTCTCCGAGAGGAAGAACATCGTTGTCATTGCTGACGAGGCGCATCGAACGCAATATGGCTTTGCGGCCAGAGTGAAGGAGGAGAAAGCCGAGGGAACCAGGGAAGTCACAGGGAAACGGATCGCTTACGGGTTTGCAAAGTATCTCAGAGACGCGCTTCCGAACGCTACATACATTGGCTTCACGGGAACTCCCATCGAGAAAGAAGACCGCAACACTCCCGCCGTGTTCGGCAATTACGTGGACGTGTATGACGTTGCCCAGGCCGTGGAAGACGGCGCAACCGTGCGCATCTACTATGAAAGCAGGCTGGCAAAAGTCAGCCTGGAGGAGGAAGGGAGAAGACTCATCGCGGAGCTCGACAGGGAGCTCGAAGAAGACCTGCCCGACTATGCAGGTCAGGCGGGCGAGCAGATCACCGACAAGTCCGCCTACGGCGGATTGAAAGCCAAGTGGGCTCGGCTGGAAGCGATTGTCGGCAACGAGAAGCGGCTCAGGAACCTCGCAAAAGACCTGATCGCGCATTTTGAGCAGCGGCAAACGGCGAATGATGGAAAGGGAATGATCGTCGCCATGAGCAGGCGAATAGCTGTCGATCTGTACAATGAAATCGTAGCCCTGCGGCCGGACTGGCACAACGACGATCTGAACAAAGGAGTCATCAAGGTGGTCATGACGGCTTCTAGCTCCGATGGCCCCGCGATGCAGAAGCACCATACGACGAAGTCGGACCGGGAGACACTGGCAGAGAGGTTCAAGGATCCCGACGACCCGCTGAAGCTTGTGATCGTCAGAGACATGTGGCTTACCGGCTTCGATGTGCCGCCGCTTCACACGATGTACGTCGACAAGCCGATGCGTGGGCATACCCTGATGCAGGCGATAGCTCGGGTAAATCGGGTCTTCAAGGACAAACCGGGAGGACTCGTTGTCGACTACCTGGGAATTGCGACCGATCTAAAGAAGGCACTTGCCTTCTACTCAAACGCCGGCGGGCGGGGTGAACCTGCAGAGACGCAGGAACAGGCCGTCGCGGCGATGATCGAGAAGCTGGAGATCGTTAGGCAGATGTTTTCGGAAAAGAGCGCATCCGAAAAGACGATCAAAGTCGCCGAGCCAACGGCGTATTATGGGTCGGAGCCTAGTTTCGATTACCGGAGGTTCTTCGCCGCTTCTGCCAGGGAGAAACTCTCCATCATTCTGCAGGCCGAGGAACATATTCTTGGCCTGGAAGATGGGAAAGTGAGATTCATCCGGGAGGTTGCACTCCTCAGTCAGGCATTCGCGCTCTCGATCCCGCATCCCAAGGCGATGGAAATCAAAGAAGAAGTAGCATTCTTCCAGGCAGTTCGCGCGCGCCTGGTGAAATTTGAAGGAGGTGACGGGGTTCGAAGCGACGTCGAGTTTGAGACTGCCATCAAGCAGATCATTGACCAGGCGCTCACATCAGACAAGGTCATTGACATATTCGATGCCGCAGGGATCAAGAAACCGGATATATCCATTCTTTCGGATGAGTTTCTGGAAGAAATCCAGGGGATGAAGCACAAGAATCTCGCCATCGAGCTGCTCAGGAGGATTCTCAATGACGAGATCAAAGTGCGATCTAAGTACAGTCTTGTGAAGAGCAAGGCGCTCCTGGAGATGCTTGAGAGCGCGATAAAGAAGTATCAGATTAACCTGCTGACCACGGCTGAGATTATTCAGGAGCTCATTGAGATTGCCCGCGAAGTGAAGCGTGCGGACGAGCGGGGGGAAGAATTGGGCCTTTCGAAAGAAGAGCTGGCGTTTTACGATGCCTTAGAGGTCAACGACAGCGCCGTCAGGATCCTTGGTGACGACACATTACGAGAGATTGCACGCGAGATCGCAAACCGGGTGCGGGCTAACGCGACGATTGACTGGACCATCCGCGAAAGCGCGCGTGCGAAGCTCATGGTGGTCGTGCGCCGGACCCTGAACAAATTCGGCTATCCGCCTGACAAGCAAAAGAAGGCGATTGATACGGTCTTGAAGCAGGCGGAACTAATGGCGGATTTTTGGGTGGGGGCGGCGTAACGCGGCCTATCGACTGAAAGCGGACGCAACCTTGAGACCCTCTGCACCACCAATCCTGGCAACCATCACAGCGATCTTCTCGTTCACTTCGTGTTCGTGTCTCAGGAACGATGATGGGTTTATCTCGTTGGACCCGAACGCTTACGAGCTTAAGTTCCGTGCTGTGGAAACTGAATTCGTCGGCACGGGAGAAATTACTTACACCGACCTCGATGGGGATGGCATCGACGAGAGAATCCTGGTTTCCGCCGGCGAGAGCCCGAACCAGAGCCTGGTACTTGCGACAACGCAAACAAGAGCCGTTATCAATCAGATCACCCTCCCTCCGACCAGCGCCGTGTCGTATTGCTTTGCGGATGACATCAACGCTGACGCAAAAAAGGATCTCTTTGTTGTGGCAAGGGAGAAGGACACGGTCGTCGCCTACGTAATCGACATATTCAGCTCGAAGGTCGTGGCCAGATTTCCACTGCTGTCAAAAACCAGGCATCTGGATGCATTACCTCGTGACGCCAGTGCAACGATGGCAGGGCTGGTCAACACCGCGACTCTTCGAGTTTCGCGGGAAAGGATTCCAAGCTGGCTCGTAATCTGTGTTTACACCTCAACGAGTAAGCTCATGCAGTATGAGCCTCGTGGGATCGCTGCCTTCGACATAGCTACTGGAAGGCAGGAATGGTACTTCCCCACCGCCGCCTGGCCGAGTGAACCAATCATAAAAGATGCCAACGGTGATGGATTACCTGAAATCTTCCTTGCAGCAAACGCACCGGCCAATGGTGTTGCTGCAAATGGCCGGGATGATCTTCATTGCTATCTCTTTGCCTTTTCAATTGATGGAACCCTCCTCTGGGAACGGACCCTCGGTGGCCAGCACTCAGTTGCAGCGATAACCCTCGTCGAGTCGGAGACCGGCCGAGGCGAAATCCTTTGCACGTATAAGAGCTCGCACGTAGGAAGTCAGGAAAGTTATGTCGCCCGCTTTGATGCCATGTCGGGAAATTCGTTAGCTCAAAAGTCTATTGATAAACGTCTAGTTCCGGGGAGCGGGGTACTGACTTCAGAGGACGGATTCCAACTCATCACCTGTACAGAGTCCGGCACGATAAGACTTCTAAGACGCGACCTGGAAGCTTTACATTACAAAGAGTTAGGCGCCGAGGTTGAGCGATTCCAGGCACTGGACGTTGTTGCAGACGAGACGAAGGAGATCGTCGTCAGCTTGCGGTCGACCCGTAAGGTCATCCTCAACCACAAGCTTGAACCATTGAGTCTGATCGATTCAGGACTTGCTTTCTCGGTCGTACACCAGCGAGACATCGGCACCTCGGGACAGGCCAGGAAGTCGCTGGCGCTGCATGCCCATGGTGTGGCAATGCGAGGAACACTGGAGCCGGATTCCGTGCCTGCATGGCGTTGGGTGTTATTCGTACTCCTCGCTATCGGCACCGGGGGAACGATTTATGGATTCTATCGAGCGTTCTTTTATCTCCAGTTGTACCTGACAATCTCAAGAAACACGAGCCAGCTT
The DNA here is from genome assembly GCA_040756745.1 of Bacteroidota bacterium. GTDB lineage: Bacteria > Bacteroidota > Ignavibacteria > UBA10030 > UBA6906 > JBFLYO01. Next base: position 75,333 of record JBFLYO010000014.1, on the reverse strand, counting down.
GCGACAATTGTACTGACAAGGCGGGGTCACATCCTGCATATCAACGACGCTGCAATGAATCTCCTTGGCCTTTCGGGCAACTTTCGAGGCAGACAGTGGCAATCTTGCTTCCTGCAGGTACATCATGAACCCGTCCTGCAGTTTCTTGACAGTGCAATGGGCAGCTCCAAGCCATCGGAAGAGTTCTTGAATCTCCCTGCGCCGCAAAAGGAGAGCGGGCTCCATCCCCCTCGCATTACAATGCTTGCACGGGTACAGCCGATATTTAGCGGTAGGTTGCGCCTTGGATCGCTTCTTGTTTTCGACAACCTCACAGAAGTAGTCCGCTGGGCAGCTGTGGCGCAGAATCTCGCCCACGAGATGAAGACCCCGCTTTCCACGATCTGGTTTACCCTCGAGCGGATGAGACAACAGGCACGCGAAACGTTGACGCCGGACGAGCTCGAGGAACATACCGCGTCGATCTCGGCGGAGCTTCGCCGTCTTGACGCCTACATTAAAGGCTTCATGAAGATCGCTAATCTCAATCCTCCAAACCTCCAGCTTAACGACGTCAGCGCCGTTTTGGCAGACCTCCTGGAAACCTATTCCCGGAAGCTCCCGTCATTGATTACGCTGGTAAGAGATTTTTCCGATTCACTACCTTCCATCAAGCTTGACGTGAACCTTTTCACGGCCGCAACTATTAATCTGCTGGACAATGCCGTGAACGCGATGCGGGGCAGTGGGGTTTTGAGGGTTTCGACGTTTCTGTCCCTGGCTGAGCGACTGGCACACGGATTGGAGAGCAGCGCTGTATGCATCTCAGTCAGCGACTCGGGACCCGGCATCGCCGAAGAGGACATTCCCAGAATCTTCACCCCGTATTTTTCCCGAACGAAAGATGGAACGGGGTTGGGGCTCATGATCACGAGGAAGATCGTTGAGGAACATGGAGGGAAGATTGAGTTTAGCACCAGAACGGACGGTCAGGGGGGTACAGAGTTTGTCATTCGACTCCCTGTTCCCCCTCCACATTGGGACGGAAGCGGCAATGCCCGAGACAATACTCCTGGTTGACGACGACGTCAAGATGAAGTCCATCGTTGCTGAGGTGCTTCAGCACGAGGGCTTCCGCATGCTTACCGCAACCAACGGCAGTGACGCGCTTCGCACGGTGGAGGCGAGCCCTGTCGATCTGATCCTTCTTGACGTAGGTCTGCCTGACATCAATGGCATCGATTTGCTCCGACGGCTGAATCACATCAGGCCCGCCGTGCCTGTCGTCATAATCTCCGGCTACGCGACAATCGATAAGGCAGTCTCCGCAACAAAATTAGGAGCATACGATTTTCTGGAAAAGCCGCTTGAGCCCCAGCGGGTTCTGGTTACTATCAGGAACGCATTGGAAAAGGTGCGGCTGGAAAGTAGTCAGCGGGCTTTGGTGGAGGACATGATGTCGCGATACGGTGTTGTTGGCGTCAGCGAGGCGATGAAGAAGCTGTATGCCGCCGCGAGCCGAGTCGCAACGATGAACACGCCGGTACTCATTACCGGGGAGAACGGGACGGGAAAGGAGCTGCTGGCGGAGGTGATCCATCATTTGTCCGGCCGGAAGACGCTCGTTCGCGTGAACTGTGCCGCCGTGCCTCGCGAGTTGATTGAAAGCGAGCTTTTTGGACACAAGAAGGGGTCATTCACCGGTGCCGTGGCCGACAAAATCGGCATGTTCCAGGCGGCGGATGGCGGCACGCTCTTCCTCGACGAGATCGGCGACATGAGCTTGGAGATGCAGGCCAAGATCCTGCGGGCGTTGGACACGCGGGTCATCACGATGGTCGGGGGAACGGCTGGGTTGAGCATCGATGTCCGGTTTATTGCCGCCACCAACAAGAATCTCAGCGAAGAGATTGAGAGTGGTCGCTTTCGGCAGGATTTATACTATCGGCTGCGTGGAGTAACATTGCACGTTCCTCCGCTTCGTGACAGGCCGGATGACGTTCCAGTGCTCGCCCGGTATTTTCTGGCCGGCTACTGCACCGAACGCCACCTTCCCAAAAAGTCGCTCACGGACCTTGCGATCCAAAAGCTGCTGGAACAGGTTTGGCCCGGGAACGTTCGGGAGTTGAGGCACTTCGTGGAAAATCTTGCAATCTTCTCCGATGACGAGTCGATTGACCACCTGCAAGTTCTTACATTGCTTCAATCTCTTTCTCAATCGCCTCCGTCCCATCACCTTTCACCTACTACCTCCCCGGTCTCGCTAAAGGGCACCACCGAGTCCTACGAGAAATCCCTCATCCTCCAAGCCCTTCAAGAATCCGGTGGAAATATAACCCACGCGGCAGAGAAATTGGACATTGACCGCGCAACGCTCTCAAAGAAAATCAAGCGATACGGGCTGAAGGGGTCGTAGCCGCTCCGTCTTCTCCACCGACCTGCAATACACCTCTCCGAATCCCAACCAGTCCACAGTCTCCGCGGAGTTTCCCTCGGCTCCCGCTGTGCATATCTTCACTTTGAGGTGTGATTAAGAGAACAGAGAATTCTTAAAATCGCGTTTTCGCAGGGAGGGCCCCAAGAAAAGCAGGCACATTATTGGCATTGCCCGTCAACGGTGATCCCCCCAACGAAGAGTTCCGCCGAAGGTGTGATGTAACTCTTCCGAGCATCTATCGTCGCGGGCCTAGCGATATCGTCTAGCTCAGCAGGTGAGAGCGCAGATAACAAGGCAAATGGACACTAACTCTCTACGCGCCGGACCGACAGTCGGTAGGCAGAGTCAGCTCTATCAGAGTCGTCCTTGAGTATGACGACCACGCCCTCAATAGAACGCTTCAGACAAGTGTCACCATAACAATCATGGAAAAGGATGTAATTGCTGCTACTGATGACCACATTGCGAGCCGCCGATATTCGTTCAGTCCAGATGAACCCGTCCGCGTTGATGAAATATTTGAACTGGACTGCTTACATCGGAGAAAAAGCTCCTCGAAAACGTATTTCTTCAGAAGTTCCAATTTAACCAACCGGAGCAGCACCTTCTACTCTTTGCACAGTGATAGGGACTTCACCGGAATCAATTTGAAAGGATAGAGCGATGCCCAGCATTTTGAACTTTGCCCATAAGCGCTCACGATGGTCTCTCTTCGTCCTCACGATCGCAATTCACTTGAGATTATTTGCTCAGCAGCCCTATTTCGATACTCGCGACGTGCCGTCTCAAATTTATCTCGGTGAATATGCGATAGTGACAGTTCAGGTCAGAAATACTGGATCATCTGTAAGTGACGATGGGGGAATAAGTATATCGTTTCCAACCTTTACCCGTTCGAATGATCACCAATTCGTAATCCCGCTTTCAAGCAATAGTGGAGATTCACCCGGTTACATCGTAAGAGCTGCTGGCTCAACAATCAGCAATCGATCTTGTTCACCTACTACCGCAAGCTACCTGTTGGTTGAGTACGCAGATGGTAACTGGCAAGTTCAGGAAAGCAACTATCTTCAAGTTAGAGTGCGACCTCAGTCTGCCGGCACCTTCCCAATCAACATACGATCTGCAATGCACAGAGCAAATCCCTGTGACTACGTCAATAATCCCTCATCATCTTCATATACAGATCAGCAGGGCTGGCCAGTATGGAGGCACAACATTACTGTTCTCACATCCACACTTTCAGGTCGAGTCACAAACAGCCGCACGAGTTGGGGCATCGAGAACGCAACCGTTAGCATTATTGGCCCAACTAATCAAAGCACATTGACAAACAGCAACGGTGATTTTTCGTTCTCGAATTTGTCATCCGGCATTTACACCATTACGGTAACAAAGACCGGCTATCCAAATTATTCGAGTTCTGTCTCCGTCAGCGGCAGCACCACACGGAATGTTTCAATGACCCCATATATCACCATCAACAGCTTCAGCGTCAGTCCAACTACGACCTATCCGGGCGGGAGATTGACAATTACTTATTCCCTCTCCAACAGCAGCGGTTCCTCTCAGATAGTCTGGCTCGGTGCTTCAGTAAAGCCGAACGGGACATCGAATTATCTGAACGATCCGAGTAACGATGTTTCGGTGAGTGCACCAGCCAACACAAGCAACTACTCCACCTCACGGTACTTCGATACGCAGTCAGGCTACACAGTCGGAAGCTATGATGCAGCTGTCGGTATTTGGCGAACGAAGCAGGGTGGTCTTATGGTCGATAATTATGACAGAAAAGAACTGACAAATGCTTTTACATTAGTGTGGAGTACACTTTCAGGTCGAGTCACAAACAGCCGCACGAGTTGGGGCATCGAGAACGCAACCGTTAGCATTATTGGCCCAACTAATCAAAGCACATTGACAAACAGCAACGGTGATTTTTCGTTCTCGAATT